>JAJYXR010000001.1 GCA_021801795.1 Actinomycetes bacterium | reverse complement strand
GGTTCTCCACAAGCAGTTCTACCAAGTGTCCGGGCGAGTGGCGTCCAGGACGATAAACGGGCGTGGAGGGGACAGTTCGACACCGAGCACACTCGCCGGTGTCCAGGTCCTCCCTGAAGCGCCAACCGGCGAGCAATGTGCTCGAAGGACCGAGGGTGGCGTGGCTTCGGTCACGCCTCCTCTGCACCAAGAGGTCGCATGAGAGGCGTCGTGCAACTCATGCCTACTCAAAGTGCAACGGTTGGGAGGCTACGGGGCTGTTCGTGGTCGAAAACGGGATTCAGCGTAGCCGGTAGGCGGAGCGTCGATGCTGGATTCGGTGCACGGTCACGACGCCGGCCGCATCGTCGATGCTGTAGATGACCCGATAGTCACCTCTATGGGCGGAGAACAGGCCGACGAGCCCTCCAACGAGCGGCTTGCCGAGTCGGTGGGGATTCTCCCTGATCGGTCCCCGTAGCGCGGTGAGGGCGGCATCACGGACCTTTGCTGGAAGCTTGTCGAGGTTGCGGAGACCTTCCGGGGTGATCCGGATCTCGTACGCCATTCAGGCGCCGGCTCAGGCGGGAGGCAACGGGAGCAGTTCGCCGCGTGTGGCCTCGGATCGCGATCGGGCGAGGGATGCGACGAGGTCAGGATCGCGCAGAATGTCCAGTGTCTCCTCGAGGGATTCGAGATCGTCGGGACTCACAAGCACGAACGACGGTCGTCCGTTGCGGGTCACCAAGATCCGCTCGTGCTCACGCTCGACGCGCTCGGCAAGCTTGGACAGGTGGGCCTTGGCCTCAGAGAACGGCAACGTGTCTGCCATAGGTCACTATTCTGACCTGTCATGGCCCTGGGCGCAAGACGTGAACCGGGGCCCGCGGTAGATCCACATGTCGCGCGGCACACGGCCCGGGGCTTCTCCGGGGCGGCGGCCGAGCGCGAGGGGAAGGATCTGGCGAGGTTCCTAGGTGCCCTCGGCCCGCTCGCCAAGGAGCTGCTCGTCGCGAACGCAGCCGAGCGCGTCGGTGGCCTGCTCGATAGCTGGCCGATTTTCTCCCCGGACAACTTCGAGTCCCAGGTGGCGATGCGGGCCCGCCTCGCATCTGGAGCGGTCGTGCTGAGCGGCACGCCCGACCTGGTCCTGGGCAGCGATCGTGCGCCGGACTCAGTACTCGTCGATGCGGCCTTGGCGGCGCTCCTAGCCCGGCACCGTGCAGCAGAGTTCAACGCAGCGTACGCCTCCTACGACGTCCACCCGCTCGAGGAAGGCGACGAATGGGGCGACCTCGCGTCGTTTCGGGCTCCTGGGGCCGCGTCTTGAGCTCCTTGCCTGCCCCTGGCGAAGTGTGGTGGTGCGAACTCCCTGACATCGGCCAGAGGCCAGTCGTTGTGTTGTCCCGCGACGCGGCCATTCCCCGCCTCAGACGCGCGGTTGTTGCTCCGTGCACCACGACCATCCGTGGCCTGCCTAGCGAAGTCGTCCTCGAACCAGCCGAGGATCCCGTACCGCGGCGTTGCGTGGCCAACCTGGACGCGCTCGAGAGCGTAGCCATCGGCGTGCTCACCGAACGGCTTGGTCGCCTTGTTGACGTCAGGATGCGACAGCTTTGCAAGGCGCTCGAGGTCGCCGTCGACTGCAACCTCTGAGCTCTGTGTCGACTGTCGGGCTGGTGTGTTTCAACAGCACCGCAGGACGTGGACCACGATCACCGGCGTGAGGTATAGGGATGGAACGCCTACTGGACTAGCCGAGGGGCAGCGGGCGAGGCCGCGATGAGGTTGGAGAGGGCGGCTGCGGTGCTATCTCTGACAACGGTGTCGAGGGCTCGCAGGCCAGGGCCTTCGCGTGGAAAATCTGGAAGGTCCCTACGTTGGCTTGACACCTGAGATAGGAGGGAGTCATGCTACCGGCTCGAGTCGAGCAACGGTAGCAACCCTATCGATGCTTCCATCGAAAGAGGCCACGATCCCGACACCTCTGCGTTCTGCACTGGCGACGAGATACGCCTCGACGAAATCGAGCCAGTCGATCTCGTAGATCTCCGTGGCTCGCAGCAATAGAGTGGCGTCTACGACCCGCATGGCCTCGAAGGTGACGATGGCACGGACCATCTCCGCTACCAGTGACCGCTCGACTTGATAGAAGGATTCGAGTACGTAGACGACTTCGGCCAGGATCAGATCAGCCAGAAGCAACTACTCGGCTTCACTGATGAACTGCGTGGCGCTAGCAGCAACCTCTGGCGGATCGCCGGTCAGATGACGGATCAAGACGTTCGCATCAATGAATCCTCTCACTCCCGGGCTTCACCGAGCCGGGCTTCACCCCGAGCCGGGCGGGTACGACTGAGCACCTCATCGCAGGGCAAGCCTCACAAAACTTGGACTCCAGGAATCGCACAGAACGACGCGCTAGAATATGAACGCCCTGGGAGATTGACCTCCTACACCTTGTGTGAGGATGGAGCCATCTCAGAATAGACAAGTCGGAGGCGCATGTCCTACATGACAGAGATGCGGGAGCGGGCCATCCGTATGGTCATCGACCTCGATAACGAGCAGCCGTCCCAGTGGGTGACGTGAAAGGGCAACACCCTGGCTTCATCCATGGGGTTACGTGCGGGGGACTGATCTCTTGCCCGGCTAAGGCGTCATGGTCGGTGATCGCCTCGACCTCGAGGCGCGCCTGGGCTGTCGCCCTCGTCGTGGCGACCGTGTTGATCTTCCTTTGCACCATGCCAGAGATGGCAGGCGCGTCAACCTCGGCTGTCTGGCAGACCACGCCGATTTCCCTTGCTCCGAACGAGACGGGCGCGCTCATTAAGGGAATATCGTGCGCGTCCAGCTCATTCTGCATCGCGGTCGGCTACGCTTCGGCCACCATTCCCCCCGGAGGGGTTGCTGCTCCTCTGGCCGAGCTCTGGGACGGGTCGTCATGGAGTCCCATGGCTACCCCCGGCGTTCCGTCCGGGAGCATGTTCATGGGGGTCTCCTGTGGCTCCGCTCGCTTCTGCGTCGCGGTGGGCTCTGCTCCGGTCGAGGGCGCACCTGGGTACGAGGCGACGGCGACACTGCTCGAGACCTGGAACGGCTCGGCGTGGTCCGTGGGCGGCAGTGCCACGCCCTTTGGCGGCGCAGGAGTGCTTGACGGCGTCTCCTGTGCCTCTCCGAGCTTCTGCGTGGCGGTCGGCTACAGCGAGGATGGCTCAGGTGGAGGGACGCTCAGCCTGGCCGAGACCTGGAACGGGTCGTCATGGTCGATCACACCCACCCCAGATCCCGCAACAGGAAGCGGTGCGGTGAACGAACTCCTCGGGGTCTCCTGCCCCTCTTCGAGCTTCTGCATGGCCGTCGGCGATGACGGGTCGGCAAGTGGACCCGTCAACTCGACATATGCCTTCGCCGCCATCTACCAGGCAGGCAGGTGGTCGTCGCCAGCCGTGCCGAACGCTCAGACAGGGATTGGCTCCACCAACGAGCTCAGTGCGGTCTCGTGCCCGACGCCTGTGTGGTGCCTCGCAATTGGTTTCTCTGCGCCCGAGGGAACCGATGGCGCGGGTAGCGGTGAGCTAGGGGGAACTACAGAGATCTGGGGAGGGTCGTCGTGGAGCATCGCCCCCATGCTGGCTCCCTCTGGCGTCTTGACGAGTGTTTCGTGCCCCGCAGCGGAAAGCTGCCTTGTGAGCATCGGGGCGGCCTCCATCGCAGAGCTGCAGGGATCTTCGTGGTCCTATCTGGCGATCCCAGGCGTACCTAGCAGTGCCAACCTTCGGACCGTGTCGTGCGCGGGGCCGGGCTCATGTGCCGCAGCAGGCGACTACATGCCGAACCCTTACTCAGACTCCGACTACGGCCCCATTGCCGCTGTCGAGGCATCCGCCCCGCCAAGCGCGCCGCCAGGGGGGTCGGGCACCTCGCCAGGGGGGTCGGGCACCTCGCCAGGGGGGTCGGGCACCTCGCCTGGCGGGAGCACCTCGCCTGGCTCCTGCCCCACGAACTGCGCTGTGGTGCCTCGGGCGAAGGCCTGTCCGTCTGGGTCCACCTGCTCGACGGCATATGGGATCGCTGGAAAGCCCGCCTGCAAGCAAGCGAGCTGCACGGCGAAGCGCGCCGGGGCATGCCAGGGGGGAAGCTGCGTGGCGCTGAGCGCCAGCCGGAGCGCCCACCGGGCTGTTGGCTCGATCACGAGCCACGCCTCCCACGGTTTTTGGTACACGGTCGCCCACAGCTACCTGCCGTGGATCCTTCTCGTGCTGGTCCTGCTTGCCCTGTTCCTCGGGTACCGACGGCTCAACAGGCGCAAGGCACTTCGCAGCCAGCCGGGGTGAGGCAGTCGAGCCACTGGATCACCTGGCCGGGATCAGCCCGGGCGGGCGGTTTCCCGGTAGGCGGGTGGGCGGTATCAGCTTCGGGCGATCACCCGCGTGCAGGCTGCTATGGACTGAGCATGGTCGACCACCATGCCCCTGGCCAGCGCCACCAGCTCCCTCACCCGGTGGTCGGTCACCTGGTAGTAGACGAACCTGCCCTGGCGGCGTGAGGACACGAGCCCGCAGGAGACGAGGCAGGCCAGGTGTGCAGACACCCGGCCCTGGGAGAGTCCCACATGCTCGACGCACTGGGTACCCGTTCGCTCCTCGCCGTCGCAGAACTCGAGGAGCGCCAGGCGCGTGGGATCCCCACACGCGCGGAAGAACCGTGCGACCAGCTCGCGAGCAGGGGAGATCCCTCCCAAGGGCTGGGGCGTTATGTACCCAGTCGCGCTTGTTGCAGCCATCTCCTTCTTAGCGGTCTGTGGCGTCATGAGGCGGGGACTCTCCTATGGGTTCTCGTAGCGGCAGGGCCAAGCCTATGGCCGCTCTTCGGGGCTGCGTGTAAGGGCGGGGTCGCGGATCACCACTGGTTCGAGGATCTCCTCTACTGCCTCGACCAGATCGTCGTCGAGCACCGTGCCGGATGCCACAGCGTTCTCGGTCACCTGCTCGGGGCGGGTGGCACCGATGATCGCGGAGGTGATCCCGGGGGTCTGCAGCACCCAGGCCAGTGCCAGCTGGGCTGGGGTCAGGCCGGCCTCTGCAGCCAGACTGGCCATCCTGGAGGTGCGCTCCAGCACCTCGTCGCGCAGGTATCCGCGGACGAACCCCGATCCCTGGGGATCCAGTGCACGCGAACCCTCCGGCGGCGGCTGCCCGGGACGGTATTTCCCGGTGAGCACTCCCTGTGCCAGGGGAGACCACACGATCTGGCCTATCCCCTCGTCACGGCACAGTGGCAGGACCTCTCCCTCGATCACCCGCCACAGCAGCGAGAACTGGGGCTGGTTCGAGACGATGCGGTCGAAGCCCAGGTCGTCCGCGATCCGCAGTGCCTCGGAGATCTCGTCTGCACGCCACTCCGAGACGCCCACGTAGAGAACCTTTCCCTGGCGGACGAGGTCGTCGAAAGCCCTAAGGGTCTCCTCCAGAGGCGTCGCGTAGTCGAACCTGTGGGCCTGGTAGAGGTCTACGTAGTCGGTGCCGAGCCTGCGTAGGGAGGCGTTTATGGACTCGAAGATGTGCTTACGTGACAGCCCACGGTCGTTGGCCCCATCACCAGTGGGCCAGTAGACCTTCGTGGCAAGCTCTATCGACTCACGTCGCACACCAGTGAGGGCCTTGCCGAGGACGGACTCGGCGGCCCCGAGTGCATAGACGTCTGCCGTGTCGAATGTGGTGATCCCTGCGTCCAGGGCTGCCTGGACGCATGCGGCGGCCTGGTCGGCCTCTATCTGGCTGCCATGGGTGATCCAGTTCCCGTATGCGATCGCGGAGAACCTCACGCCGCTGCGACCCAGATGGCGGTACTCCATCAGATCTCCTCCCGGCCCATGGCAACTCTGCCCGCTCCGGCAGCAAGTCCTGAGTTCACGAGCGAAGGCGGGTGAGCGGGGCCATAGTCGGGAATGTGTTCCATATGCCGAGCGTAACCGCGTCCCACCGACACCGCCCACCGACACCGCCCACCGACACACCGGGTTTCCTGGAGTCGGATGGGAGGAGGACTCGGGCTGGGCTTGCTGGTCTCAGGGAAGGCATATAGATTCATGCTAGGAACAGATTGACATATCAGTCAGTAAGGTGAGCCTGGAGTGCCGGCAGTGCAGTGGGGTGCAGTGGGTCGCAGCCGAGAGGGTCTGTGTTCTAGGCAGGCTCAGCCCTGGATGCCATCTCTGAAGGAGAAGCCGATGATTTTCTGTAGGTCTGGACTTGGCTGGAGCGGTGAGGTCATCGGAGGGGTTTGCCGATGAGCGTGCATCTGCCGGGTGCCGGTGCGTGGGTATCGAACGAGCTGGTGGAGGAGGGGGAGCCCTTCACTACGGCCGACCCGGCGCACGGCACGGTGATCTGCGAGTTACCCGCGAGTCCTGAGGCGGTGGTGGAGGCAGCCGTCGCCTCGGCGCGCGATGCCTTCGAGGGCGCCTGGAGCTCGATCTCGCCGGGTCGCCGCCAGCGCATGCTGCTGGGGCTGGCAGATTTGGTGGAATCCCATTCCGATGAGCTGGCCGAGCTGGAGACCACCGACAACGGGGTGCCGCTCGGCATAGTCAAGCAGTTCTCGGTGGCCGCACTGGTGAAGAACCTCCGGTACTACGCGGAGTGGATAGACAAGATGGGGGGCGAGGTGGTGCCCCTCACCTCTGGCGGCGCGCTGGACTATGCGACACGGGAGCCATATGGCGTGATAGCGGTGCTGACGGCATACAACACGCCGTCGCTGTTCCTCGGATCGAAGGTCGGCCCGGCGCTGGCTACCGGTAACACGGTCGTGCTGAAGCCCTCGCCGCTCGCGAGCCTCGGAGCCCTGCGGTTCGCAGAGCTGGTTGCAGAGGCAGGGATTCCCGCCGGCACGCTGAACGTGGTGCTCGGCGGTGGAGATGTCGGAGCCGCCCTGGTCTCGAACCCCGGCGTGGGGAAGGTGAGCTTCACCGGTTCGCGCGATGCCGGCCGTGAGGTGAGCCGTATGGCTGCATCGAATCTCACCCCGGTGGCCCTGGAGCTGGGCGGCAAGTCCCCCGACCTGGTCTTCGCCGACGCGGATCTCGGTCGGGCGGCTCCGGGTGCGGCTCTGGGTGTGTTCGCCCTGACGGGTCAGGCATGTGTGGCAGGCAGCAGGCTGTTCGTGGAGAGGTCGATAGCCGAGGAGGTCTCGGAGCGAATCGTGGCCACCGCCAGGTCGCTTCCGGTCGGCGATCCCATGGCACCCGGTACCGTTCTCGGACCCCTCATCACCGCAGACCAGCGCGACCGGGTAGAGGCAATGCTCGCCAGGGCCGTAGGTGCCGGCGGGTCGGTCCTATGTGGCGGAGAGCGTCCGGGAGGTGACCTGTCGGCGGGTTACTACCTGAGCCCGGCCGTGGTCTGCGGCGTTGGCGACGACTCGGAGCTCGCACGCGAGGAGGTCTTCGGTCCCGTGGTGGCAGTCCTGCCCTTCGATGACGAGGATGAGGCCATCAGGCGAGCGAACGACACGCCCTACGGCCTGGCTGCCGGGGTCTGGACCCGGGACGTGGGCAGGGCCCATAGGGTGGCTGCGCGCCTCAGGGCAGGTACGGTCTGGGTGAACAGCTACGGCGTGGTTCCCCACACTGCGCCCTTCGGCGGCTTCAAGGAAAGCGGAGAGGGCCGGGAAGGTGGCCACTATGCGTTGGATCTGTACACCCAGGTGAAGAATGTCTACCTCGACCTCCACTGAGCAGGCTGGTGGTCGGGTGTACGCGACAGCGAGGAGGAAGTCATGACCAGTGAGGCCAGGGAGGCCACGGTCGCCGTGATGGTCGAGCCGGGCGCGCCCTTCGAGCTGCGCAGCGTCCCCATGCCGGAACCGGCAGAGGGGGAGGTGCTGGTGGAGGTGGTCCAGTCGAACGTCTGTGGTTCCGACCTCCACCTGTGGCGTGGCGAGATGGCCCCTGGGTTCCCCAGGGACGTGATCCTGGGTCACGAGATGGCAGGCAGGGTGGTGGCGACTGGTCCTGGTGCCGAGCGCGACTCGGCCGGCAGGGCTCTGGCGCCGGGCGACCCAGTCGCCTATCGCTACTACGAGTCCTGCGGGCACTGCCCGACGTGCGCGAAGGGACTGGGATACCAGTGCGCTGGATCGCTTGCCTCTGTGCTGCGGCCTGCATCTAAGCCGCCCTACCTGGTAGGCGGCTTCGCGAGCCACTACCTGGTCGGTCGCGGCCAGGCGCGATTTCGAATCCCAGAGGGACTGGATGCGAGCGTGGCCGCAGGTGCTAACTGCGCGCTTGCCCAGGTGGTCCAGGGCTTCACCCAGGCGGGGCTACGCAGTGGCGAATCGGTGGCGGTGCAGGGCTGTGGAGGCCTCGGCCTCTACGCGATCGCGCTGGCGCGGTCTCTCGGTGCAGGCCTGGTCATAGCGGTGGATCGGGTGCCAGAGCGCCTGGATCTGGCGCGACGCTTCGGGGCGCACGAGGTGGTGTCGGCTTCGGAGCTGGCCGAGCCGAAGGAGAGGACGAAGGCGGTTCGCGCGCTCACCGGTGGCTACGGCGCGGACGTGGTGGTCGAGGTCGTGGGAAAGGCGGCAGTGATACCCGAGGGTCTGCGGATGCTCGCACGCGGTGGCCGGTATCTGGAGATGGGTTCCATCGTGCCGCGCGACCGGGCCGAGATAGACGCCTCCATGCTGGTCGGGGGTAACCAGTCGATCCTCGGGGTATCGCTCTATCCGGATCGGGCTCTCATGGAGGCACTGGACTTCCTGCACAGCACCACTGCGCCGGTGGACGAGCTGGTGGGGGCTGTCTACCCACTGGAGCGAGTAGGCGAAGCCATGGAGGCAGCAGACGCGCTCGCACGCCAGGGCGTGGCCGTAGGCAGGGTAGGCATACGTCCTGGGAGCGGAGGCTGAGGTGGACTTCTCGATTCCCGAAGAGCTGGCCGAGCTCGAGCGCCAGTGCAGGAGGTTTGCCGAGAAACAGCTACGGCCTCGCCAGCGCGAGGTGGAGCAGACCGGCGAGCTGGCCCCGGCGGTGATGTCCGCGTTCGACTCACTGGGTCTATCGGGCCTGATGCTGCCGGAGTCCCTGGGGGGATCGGCCGACGCTCTGGCTGCCGTGGTGGCTCTCGAGGCAGTGGCATGGGGAGACGCGGGAGCGCTGATGGCGCTCGACCAGGTGGGCCCGGCTGGCGGGGCACTGGCTGCCTGGCAGAGCCATTCCGGAGGCCACTCCTACGGTGGGGGCCGGCTGGTCCTGGCCATGGCCGAGCAGACCGGAGCCACCCTCCCCGAACAGCCACCCCGGGATTCTGAGCAGCCAGCACGGGATTCCGAACAGCTCACTGGTGTGTCAGGCGAACCTGCAGGGGGCCTGGTGGTGCCCTATGCCCCAGGAGATGGGCTTCCCGAGGCACTCTTCGTCCTGGGGTCCACGACGCTAGCGATGTACCCACCAGATGCCCTGGAGGTCTCCAGCACGCGCGCGGGGGCATTCGACGCGTGCGGGGGGATGAGGGTCGAGGTGCGAGACCCGAGGGCTGCGGAGATGGTCGCGATAGGCCCATCCGAGTCGCTCGCGATCCGCGCCAGGGCATGGTCATGGAGCTCCGCCGTCCTGCTGGGCATTGCCCAGGCATCGCTTGACCACGCTGTGGCATACGGTAGGGACCGGATCGTGTTCGGCACGCCGGTGCTTGGCCACCAGGCGAATGCCTTCGACCTGGCGGGGGCATACAGTGGCGTAGAGGCGGCTCGTCTGGCCACGAGGTCGGCCGCGTGGCGGCTGGGAATGGCAGGACCGAGCGACGCGGCTGGAGGACCGTGGCTGGCCGGTCTTGCATACCTCGAGGCTCTGCGCAGCTCGCTCGTCGCCACGGACCTCGGGGTGCAGCTCCTAGGAGGTCACGGCTACATGGTGGACGAACCCGTGGAGAAGTACTGGCGTGAGGTCCGCGCCCTCTCGCTGCTCTGGGGTGGCGAGGGCGGTGCCCTGGACTGCCTGGCTGCAGAGGTGCTCACCTCTGCCGATCCGCTGGTGGTGCCAGGGTGACCAAGGAGATCAGCTTGGCCTGCCCGCCATGGTCTTCCCGGGAGATTCCGGCATAAGGGCGATCGGAGGGCGCTGCCCCGGTCTCCTATGGGTGTGACCGGCAGCCGACGAGTGAGAGAGGACCGTCATGGACATCCAGATCGACGAGGAAACCCTGAAGGCTGTCGAGCTCGTGAGGACCATCGGGCGCGAGTTCCTGAGGCCGCTCGGCCTGGAGGCCGACCGCACGAACAGGCCCATACCGCCGGACCATCCCTTCTACGAGCTGGTGGCGAAGTCTGGGTACATGCTCCAGGGCCTCGGCTCGGAGGGTCGGGGGTCCTCGGGATCCGAACGCGCACCTGCTGGGGGCGCGAGTGGCGGCGGGTCGAGACGCCGGGGAGGGTCCAGGGGATCGGCCCTGAGGAACGTGCTGGTGGCCGAGGAGGGGTCCTACTGGGACCGCGGAGCCATGGTGTCCCTGCCCGGTCCCGGTCTCGGTGGCCCGCCGGTGCTACGGATGGGGACTGAGGCCCAGCGCGAGCGCCTGCTGGCACCGTTTCGCCAGCGCGAGCGCCCGGTGTGGGCAGCTTTCGCCATGACCGAGCCGGGTGCAGGCAGCGATGTCGCCCGTATCACCACCCGGGCCGTCCGCGACGCCGACGGCTGGGTGCTGACGGGCCAGAAGATGTACTCGTCTAACTCGCCCCGCGCCGAGTGGGTGGTGGTGTTCGCGACTCTGGACCCGGCCCTGGGACGCGATGGGCACCGCGCGTTCGTCGTCGAGCGGGACACGCCCGGTTTCGAGATCCTGCGCGTGGAGCACAAGATGGGCCTGCGCGCCTACGAGACCGCCACCTTCGCCCTGGACGGCTGCCGCCTTCCCGAGGAGAGCCTGCTCGGCGGCCAGGAGTACTACGAGGCCAGCTCGCAGCGCGGTTTCGAGGGTGCCATGTCCTCCTTCAACGCGACGCGGCCGATCATCGCGGCCATGGGCGTCGGGATCGCACGAGCGGCCTACGACATCGCTGCGGGGACCCTGAAGGAGGACTTCGCTCCACATGCCTTCCACAGACGCCGCAGGGCGCTGGAGACCCTCGTAGAGGTCCGGCGTCGTATCGAGGTGGCGCGCCTCATGTGCATGAGGGCAGCGTGGCTTCTCGACTGCGGTATGCCCAATGCGCTGGAGGCCTCCATGGCGAAGCTCTATGCGCCCCCTGCCGCGCTCGCGGCTGTGCAGGCAGCAGCCCAGGTGCTCGGCGAGGCCGGGGTGCTGCGTGACTCGCTCGTGGAGAAGCTGGCCCGGGACGTGAAGGCGATGGACATAGTGGAGGGCACCCAGCAGATACAGCGGAGGGTGGTCTCCAAGCACGTCGTGGGGGTGCTCGGCCCGTCGGCCTGAGCTGCCCCTCGGGTCACCCTCGGCGTGAGCCGGCTCAGGCCGAGGGCGTCCACTCCAGTTCGGCGAGTCTTCGCGCCTCGGCGCGAAGCTCGGCCTTCTTCACCTTCCCGGTGGGGTTTCGCGGCAGCTCGTCGACGATCCAGATACGGCGTGGCACCTTGTAGTCGGCCAGATGCTCCCCAGCATGGCTTCTGAGCTCGTCCAGTAGCTCGGCACCGGGACCAGGTCTCTCACCATGCACCTCGGTCTGCCCGCGCAGCACTATGAAGGCGGCGAGGTCCTCTCCGAGGACCTCGTGGGGTACCCCTACTACGGCTGCCTCCAGCACGTCGGGGTGGGCCAGGAGCACGTTCTCCACCTCTGCCGAGGGGACGTTGAAGCCACCGCGTATGACCATGTCCTTCAGCCTGTCGACCACGTATAGGAGGCCGGTGTCGTCGACGTAGCCGAGGTCGCCGGTGTGCACCCAGCCGTCGGTGTCGAAGGTGGTGGCTGAGGCAGGTGCGTCACCTACGTAGGACCGCCTCACGCCTGGCTGGCGGAGCAGCACCTCCCCTATCTCCCCTGGATCGCAGGGGCTGGCGTCGGGCCTCACGATGAGAAGCTCAGCAGGGGGGACCGGGCGGCCAGCAGCGCTCGGGTGCTCTGCCAGCTCACGGCCTGCTATCGCGCAGACTGCACCGCCGCCTTCGGTCAGACCGTAGAGGTTCACGATGATGGTCTCGGGAAGCCGTTCTGTCCAGGCCGAAATCGCGGAGGGCGGCGTGGCGGCGGTGCCGAGCATTATGACCTTCAGATCAGGTGCTCTGAGGCTCTCGAAGCGGGGATCCTTGGCGCAGAGCACTGCCATGGCAGGCACCATGAAGGCTGCGTGGGCCCCCTCGATCAGCTCCAGGAAGCGGGTGGGGCTAAAAGGCGACTGGACGAGCTGGCACATGCCCGAGGCTAGGGGCACCAGGGTGAGGGCCTGCGCGCCGGTGAAGGTGAAGAGGGGCACGGCGTGCAGGTATGTGGTGCCGGGGAAGGGAAGGGGTGAGCGCACCAGGGTGAGGGCATCCCGGTGGGTGGCCCCCACGTACTTCGGGTTCCCTGTCGTGCCGGAGGTGGGCAGGAGGTCAGCGAGGTCGTCTGGGGAGATCCTGACCTGGAGGTCCTCTCCGCTGCTCGCGCCCGGGTCTGCCGGTTTCCCGCCCTGGGTGGCCTGGCCGAGCAATGTGGTGGCGCCTGGCGGTCCCGTCCAGCCGAGGCACTCCCGGGGGGCGCCCGGTGCCTCGTGCACCCCGAGGTCGACGACCTCGTGCAGCGCGTCGGCCTGTGGGCTTCCTCTCAGGCTCGCGCTCACCAGTACCAGGCGGCTGGCGCTCTGGCGAGCGGCGACGGCCAGCTCCGCCGGTGACATGCGGGTGTTCAGGGGGACCGCCACTGCCCCGGCCTTGTGAATGGCGAGGTGCGCGCCGACCGCGTCGGGGGCATCGTCGTTCGAGGCGAGGATGGCCACCCGATCCTGAGCCGATACCCCTGCAGCTACGAGCGCGCGCCCGAGCCTGGACGACCTGTCCTGGAGCTCCCCGAAGGTGAGGGCCCGGCCGCCGTCCACCGCGACGGCCTTCGAGCCGGGTCGGTCGCGTGCCTGCTCGCGCAGCAGGTCTGTGGTCAGCTCGCGGTCCGGCACGCCGGTATCACCTCGGAGCCGAAAAGGCGTATGGACTCACAGACCTTCTCGTGGGGAACTCCGCCGGTCTGCATGAGGACCAGCATCTGGTCGATTCCGAGAGACTCGTGCCTCTTCACGACCGGTATGCAGTCACTCGGGTCCCCGACCGCGCAGTAGCCGAGCTCGGCGAGCATCCCACCTATCCGACCCGCCTCGGTCGCATCGTCTACCGAGTCGAGGGCCTCGAGCAGGGGGTTGTCGAGGAGCTCCGCGTAGAAGCGATGAGAGGGCAGGGTGGCCAAGGGACGTATGTAGTCGATCCAGCGGCGCAGGTTGAAGAGGTACCCGTAGCCGCCCATGCGCTGGGCCTCCTCCCGGTCCTCCAGGCAGAGCGCGACTGTGTAGCCGGCCACCTGGTTGTTCACGAAGGCTCCTGCAGGGTCCCTGGCGCCAGCCGCGTGCTCCCTGTACTGGGCGATCCTCTCCTCCAGTTCCTCGGGTGGTTGGAAGGCGAAGCAGAGACAGCCGAGCCCCAGATCACCTGCCAGGGTGAAGGAGGCGGGCGACGTGCAGGCCCACCACAGCGGTGGGTGGGGATCCTGGAGCGGCTTGGGCACCACGGTACGCGCAGGAAGGTCTACGAAATTGCCCTGGTAGCCGGGGAACTCGCCTGGGGCCCATATGCCTGGCAGGGCGCGCACCGCCTCTACTGCCATCTCGCGGGTGTGCTCGGGGTCCATGTTGAAGCCGCGTTGCTCGAGCTCGCTGAAGCCGCGCCCGAATCCCACCTCCATGCGGCCGTTGGAGACTATGTCGAGCGCAGCCACGCGCTCGGCCAGCCTGAAGGGATGGTTCACCGGGGGAGGGGCTATGGCAACGCCGTGCCCCAGCCTGATACGCGAGGTCCTCTGGCTAACTGCCGTGAGGAAGATCTCCGGTGCCGAGCAGTGGGCGTACTCCACGAGGAAGTGGTGCTCGACAGCCCAGACTGCGTCGAAGCCGGCTTCCTCGGCCATGGCTGCCTGCTCGATGGCCTGGTGCCATGCTGCGGCCTCCCTGCCGTCTTCGAATGGCCTCTCGGTCTGGATCTCGAAAAGCAGGCCGAACTTCATGCTCACCTCCGCAGCAGGATCGGGTACCTCCAGATCATCGCCCATTAGAGATTGACATGTCAATCAGTATGGTGGCGGCGGTGTCATGCAGCGGCTCTGCCTGGACACTTGGCTCCTGGATCAGGAGCCCTTGAAGCGCGGCCGGCGTTTCTCGAGCATGGCCATGACGCCTTCGAGAGCATCGGCGCTGCCCGCGAGGAGGCTCTGTTCTGCGAGCTCGTGGTCGAGTGCCTGGCGGATGGCTTCCACCAGCCCGCCTCGCAGCGTCGCGCGCGTAGCCGACACGGCGAGCGGCGCGCCTGCGGCGATCTCGCCGGCTACCTCCAGTGCCACCTCGAGCTCGGACCCTTCCGCTGCTACGCGGTTCACGAGTCCCATACCGAGCGCCTCGGCGGCTCCTACCCGGCGCCCGGTGAGAAGGAGGTCAGAGGCACCTGCGAGGCCCGCGAGTCGCTCCAGCATGTAGCTGATGCCGAAGCCAGGATGGATGCCGAGACGGACGAAGTTGGCCTGTACCCAGGCCTTCTCGGACATGACCCTCATGTCGCATGCCAGTGCCAGGCCCAGTCCGGCCCCGATCGCGGGACCCTGGATCGCCGCGACCAAGGGAACCTCCGCAGCGAAGACCCGGATGGCCTGGGCATAGAACTGGCGGGCAGAGGACTCGAAGCTCCCCCCAGCTCCCGGGTCGGGCGCATCGTCGGAGCGGAAGTTCGCGCCCGCACAGAAGGAGCGTCCGTTCGAGGCCAGGACTGCCGATCGGCACTGGCCTGCCAGGGATCCGAGCACGTCGGCCAGCTCTCTGAGCAGTGACTCCGTGAGGAAGTTATGCGGCGGGCTGTCCACGACCACCAGGGCGACGCCGTCGTCCACGGTAGCCGAGACACGCTCGGGTGAGGAGTCCTTGCCGGGGTCTTGCCTATCGCTCATTTTCCTATCCTTGCCTCATATTCTTCGAACACATCTGGCAGCGGTGAGCTGCCGCAGGCACACAGCGACCGGCACACAGCGACCGGCACACAGCGACCGGCTTCAGAGGACGCGTCGGTAGAGAACGA
Source organism: Actinomycetes bacterium (assembly GCA_021801795.1). Classification (GTDB taxonomy): domain Bacteria; phylum Actinomycetota; class Acidimicrobiia; order Acidimicrobiales; family JAJYXR01; genus JAJYXR01. The sequence goes on along the minus strand of JAJYXR010000001.1, from coordinate 115,789 downwards.
AGGACTCAGCACTGCGGCTGGTGAGCTCTCGTACCTGCTGCCATCCCAGCCGATCGTAGAACTTCCCGGCACCCGACTCGCCAGGGGGGGTGACCAGCTCCGCGAAGGAGGCACCGCCTCGCCGGGCTGCAGCTTCGAAGGCTTCTACGAGCCGAGCCCCGTATCCGTGCGATCTGTAACGGGAAAGTACGGCTACGTCGACCAGCTCTGCGGTCTGGGCATCTCCATGAACTGGGCCATCGGCGGAACCGAACACGGAGCCGGCCTTTCCAGCTGTGGCACTCGATGTTGGAGGCGATGAGGCCATCCGGCGGAGTCGCTGGCTGACCGAGCGGGCGAGCATGCGGGCGAGCCCCGACGCGTAACGCCTGGCCCGGGTGCGGAGAAGCTCCAGGGCCAGAGACGGGTGCGTGGCAGCGTAAGAGGAGACGAGGAACGCCATCGCGAGCCCGTGATGCCTGAGCATGTAGCGGTAGTGGCGAGGCGGGTCGATCGCTCCGAGCAGGAAGCCTGCTATCTCGCACGGCCCGACCCCGGACGCATGGTTCCCGGCGGCCGGGTCCGGCGTGGCTTCGGCGACCAGGGCGGCTGCGAATGGGCTCTCGGCGAAGGCGCGGTGGTAGCGCATGAGGGCGCGCGGACCGATGCGGGTGACGAACACCTCGGGCATGGTCTCGTGATGGATGGAGGCCGTAGCGGCCACATCGGAGCGCTGCATGGGCCGGATCACCAGATGGAATCTAGCCAGGCCCTCGATGCCGGGTGCGTCGAGCCGGGCGAGCCCAGCGAGGTAGCCATGGGATGGCGACCGAGGCCAGCCGAGGTCACCGGCTCAGCGCAGGCTCAGGCCTCCGTCGACGAGGAGCACCTCGCCGGTCACGTAGGAGGCAGTTAGGAGGCCCATGACTGCCTCGGCTACATCCTCGGGGGTCGCTGAGCGCCTGAGGGGCGCCTGAGCATGGACATGGGCGCGCACGGTGTCCCAGCTGGCTGTCCAGGGCGTGTCGACCAGGCCGGGTGCGACGGCGTTCACGCGGACCTGCGGTCCGAGCACACCGGCCAGCAGGCGGGTCATGTGGCTGACCCCAGCCTTGGAGACCGCGTAGGGAATGGAGCTGCCACCGGGCCGCTCTCCTGCCCAGGAGGAGACGTTCACGATGCAGCCGTCTCCCGTCGAGCGCAGATGCTCCACCGCTGCGACGGTCACCTGCCAGGTGCCGATCACGTTCACGCCGAGAATCCGTTGCCACACCTCCGGGGTCACCGCCTCGAGGTCGTGATGGGGTATCACCTGGGTGGTACCGGCGTTGTTCACCAGGATGTCGAGGCGCCCGAAGGCAGCCACCGCTTGGTCGACGAGCGAGGCGGCCTGAACAGGGTCCGCGATGTCTGCCTGCACGTAGAGCGCTCGGGGCAGCTCCGACGCGAGAGCCATGCCTGACTCTGTGGAGGACGAGGAGTTCACCACCACAGAGGCGCCGTTCGCGGCCAGGAGGCGTGCGATGGCAGCACCGATGCCGCTCGAGGAGCCGGTAACGAGGGCCGCCTTGGAGTCGAGACGCTGGCTCATAGGCGCCTCGACGTGAGCGGATCCGGCGAGCTCGCCTGGCAGACCGATGTGAAGGAGGACCGAGGCGCCATCATGCGGTCTCGCTGGCGGGATCGGCTGGGGGAGCACCCGAGGCAGCGCCGTGCCTGCGGGCCCGCAGCACGAACGTCACTACAGCCGCGATGATGACCACTGCGATCACCACCAGGAGAGCCAGCAGCCATCCCGCCAGGTCGTGGGCCGGCGGTGGTGGTCCCAGGGGATGGAGGGTGAGGAGGGCCACCCCTTCGGTGGGGAGGGTCACCGTGGCGCTCATGGAGCTGCCGCTGCTACCCGGCGAGCTGAGCAGGGCTGCGTCGTCGATGCTCTGCATGGACAACCCGCGCACGCCGTAGGTGGCGCTGGTGAGGCCAGAGACCTCCAGGTGGACCTCGGCACCGGTGGGGGTGGGCAGGTGGGTCCCGTAGTCGCCACTCGGGTCGAAAGGCATGAAGTCGTAGACGAGGACGTGGATGGTGCCGTCGGGCGTGGTGGAGGCCACCGCTCCCACGCCGCCGCTGCCCGGCCCGAAGGGGTTGCCACCGCCGGCGATGCTGGTGGCCAGCCGGTCGCCTGCGAGGAGGTGCCAGTAGTCGAAGGCGTAGTAGGAGGGAAGGGGCTGGTAGCGGTCGTTCAGCACCCCCCAGTTCCCGTAGGGATCCGAGGAGTCGGCCACGAAGAAGTAGCACATGCGGTTCACCCCTGCACCCTGAGCCGCATCCAGCACCGCCGAGACGAAGGCTCCGTCGTAGGGCCCCGACTGGCGCGCGTCGTACTCGGGGCCGACGTTCCACTCGTCTATCCAGAGCTTCGGGTGGAGCTGCGGGTACCGGGCCAGAGCAGCCTTCGCCTGAGCGGTCTCCTTCGCATAGAGGCCCGCGGATAGCCTGGGGTTGTAATAGCAGGGGTTCGTGGCGGGGTCCGCGCTGTAGATACACAGGGGCCCAACACCGTGCTGAGGTCCCGAGTCGGGGTCGTTCGCGTACAGGTGCCAGGAGACGAAGTCGAGCGGGAGGTGGTCGTGGACCACCTCGCTCAGCAGGGCATCGAGGAACGAGGTGTCGAGGGTGCCATAGACATCGGCAAGTGCGGGGCCACCTACCTCTATGCGGCGGCCGGTGACCTTGGCGGCGGCTTCGAGGGCCAGGGAGGTGATCCGGTAGAGCCGTAGGTAGCCGCTCAGTCCACCGGCGAAGAAGACCCAGTCGGGCTCGTTCCATATCTCGAAGGTGCGGACGCCCTCTACCGAGATCTCGTGGACGGCCATCGTCTCCACCAGCTTCTCCCAGGCGGTCGTGCTGGCGCCCGGTGCAGGCGGTTCGTAGTTCGGGTTTATGCCAGGGGGCGCCGGTGAGGCCAGGCAGTCGGGCATGTAGTCCACTATGAGCTCCGGGCGAGCCGACTCCTCGCGGATCTGCTGCACCCTGGAGTCGGTGAGCGCTGGGTTCCACCCGCCAGTGGCACAGTCGTATACCGGCCGGCCGTCGTAGGTGCCCTCGAAGGAGACGTCGGTGCGTATGTAGTAGGGGTGCAGGGCGGCGATCTTCGTGAATGCGCCTGGGGCGCCAGGCCCGTCGAAGCCGATCAGGTGCTCGTTCACCGGAGCCCCGGGGGCGGAGGCGTTCACCGACACGGATACGGGGTGTAGAACCTTCGCGATCCGGGCTCTCCCGGTCGGCGGTGAGCCGGCCGCTTGGGCGCCGAACGCCTGGGGGCCGGACGCGAGGATCGGTAGGGTCACGGACGCTGCCAGCAACAGCCCTGCGATGCTCGGTGTGGCTCTCGGACGACCTGACCCATGGCGGCGCACGAGCGGGAATGCTACCGCGACGAATAGCCTTTGGGGCGTGCGACCGCCCTCCGAGCGTTGGGTCAGCCCTCGCGGAGGTCCCGGAGGTTCCCAGGGCGGCCTGGACGGGCCGGGAGCGGCACTCGGGTTTCGGTACTGGCCGTTCTGGCTGACGGCTGTAGCCGTGTGCCTGCTCGCGATCACGGGGATCCTTCCCCACTGGCCCGGCCTGGTCCAGCAGGCCGGCATCGGGCCGCTCGACCAGGTAGCCGACATGCGGGTGCTGCTGGCTGAGTCGAGCTCCTGGGCTTGGTTCGCCCTCGGTACGGTGCTGGACGTCCTGGTGCGGTCCTGGCTGCTGGCGGCTGCCCTCGGGGGCATGAGGCGGATCCGGCTCGCCGTGGAGTTCACGGCCGCCTCTCTCGTCCCAGCCCTGGTATCGGCGGAGCTGGCCTACAGCGGCCAGGCCATCCTCTACGCGGTGCTTGCCTGGGTGGGGATAGGGGTCGCCGTGCTGGCGGTCCTCGCCATGGCCGCCTTGCCGTGGCGATCCGAGCGTGGGCTTCTCGCGGGGGCCGCCGGCAGCATCCGCAGGGGAGCCTGCATTCCTACGGTCGCTGCCTACCTGCTGGCCATGGGCGCTCTCGGGTACCTCGTGCGTAGGGGTGGCGAGCCCGCGGAGTTGGCCGGCGTGCTGGTCTCGGCGGCCCTCAGCGTCCTCACCGCGAGGCACATGGCAGGATCGAGGACACCGGTGGCTCCGGCGAGGCTGGCCACAGTCGCGGTGATGGGCGCGCTATGCGTGGCGCTGGTGGCTGCCGGTCTGGTGGGCGCTAAGGCCCCCCCTGGCGTGTCACGTGCCACGGGGTCTCCAGGGAGCGGGACGAGAGCGGCTGGCCGGGCCCCGGGCACCCTGTTCGTGGTGCCGGGGATAGACACCTCCAGCGGGCACGGCTCGGCGTTCGAGATCGACCCCGCGCTGCTCGGCTTCAGCTGTAGCCATACCGTCTACTACTCCTACGCGGGGCCGGGGAAGGGTGCCTCCCAGCAGCAGGCGGTGTGCCCGATAAGGAGTGGAGCCCCCTACAGCCGTACAGACACCGGCAGGCCCCTCGGGGTGCTGGCCGAGTATCTCGTGGAACAGCTGAGGGCACTGAGGTCCCCGGTTACTGTGGTCACCCACTCCTCGGGGTCGTGGGTGCTCTGGGCTGCGCTTCTCGACGACAGGGACCTGCCGGTCACCCGGGTCGTGCTGCTCGCCCCGCTCTGGGGATCCATCGGCTACCCGATGGCAGGCGTCGAGGCCCCTGGGCTCCCCGGGGCTGCCGGCATGAGGCTGATCGTGCGTCTCGGCCGCGACATCCACTTCACCACCTTCCGGCCCAGCGAGCCGCTAGCGCGCACCCTGCTGGCAGTGCCTGGCTACGCTTCATCCCTCCTGGCCCGGCGGGTGCCCAGGCGCATCAGGGTGATAGCCATCCAGTCCTGGTTCGACCTGGTCGTCGTGGGAAGGCCGGTCACCTTCGAGGGCATCGTCCCGGGCTGCCCGGTGCTCGTTCCGCACGGAGCTGTTCCCACATCGGGTGCTGCCATGAGCCAGGCGGCTGCCTTCCTCAGTGGGGCCAGGCGGCCTGGGTGCGGCTGGTGGTCCCGCCTGTCCGCCGACCTGACCTACTCGTTCAGGGTCCCCTAGCCCGGCGGGATTTCTCGTGGCCAGTCGCAACATTCCGGTAAAGATCTGACCAGCGTGTGCCGATGATGAAGGTGAGGCATGGCGAGGATCCGGTTTCGGGTGCAGCGCCTGTAGGAGGCAGGGGCGCGATGCCCACTCGCCTCAGGCGCGTCGCTTGACGGCGCTGCTACCGGGTGGGCGACCACCCGGTAGCAGGTGCTCGAGAAGGCTGCACCGGTCGGGTCAGGGGGGGTGCCGTGCCTCCTTGCGTCTTTCTCCTGCCCTGGGGGCACCCAGCGGTCTCGTTTCTCCGCTGTCCCGCCTTCTCGCGGTTACGCATGCGTGGCCGAGCTCCAGGCACAGGCACAGGCACAGGCTTTACTCCCATCCCGACTAGATACCTATGATCGGCACTGCGAGCGTGCTGCCCAGGGCGCGCAGCTTCACAGGAGTGGCCGGACATTGGTATTCGAGGCATCGGAGCTGACGAGGACCCTCACGCGGGTGCGAGGGCTGAGGGACCAGGAGCTCGACTACCAGCTTCTGCGGATCCTGGGGCTGGCGGAGTACGGAGGGTCCTCGGTGGGAGAGACGCTGGCGGCTGCATCGACCGTGGCCAGTGGCGACCCCGCCAGCTGGGTCAGGTCCTTCGGCGCTTTGGCGGCCTCCGTGGAGCAGACTGCCGCAGGCTGCATGGCTGGAGGCCATCTGGTGAGCGCCAGGGATCAGCTCCTGAGGGCTTCTACCTACTACCGGGCCGCAGGTGCGTATTCGGAGTTCGATCCGGTGCTGAGGGATGAGCACCTGAAGGCTGGCAGGTCGTGCTTCAGCCGGGCTGGGGCGCTCTTCGATCCACCGATCAGAGCGCTGGCGGCGCCATTCGAAGGCGCGCTGCTGCCAGGCTACGTGGTCGATCCGCAGCCTGGCACCATCCGGGCAGGCCGGACACCTGACACCCTGGTGGCCATTGGTGGCTTCGACGGAGCTGCCGAGGATCTCTACTTCACCCTCGGCGCGCCCGGAGCAGCGCGCGGCTGGCGAGTGGTGGTCTTCGACGGTCCTGGCCAGGGTGGAGCCATCGGCGCCGACCAGCGCCTCGTTTACCGGCCGGATTACGAGGTCGTCTTCGGGGCCGTCATCGAGGAGCTGGCCCGCATGGGACTCTACGAGCCAGGGCGCCTGGCGCTGGCCGGGCTCAGCATGGGCTCCTACATGGCTGCCTGCGCTGCAGCCAGGGGCTGCCCGGTCGACGCCCTGGTGCTGGACCCTCCTGTGGTGGACCTGTACGCGTACATGCGGGCCTTCCTGGGCTCCGAGCTGTTCTCCACCCCGGAGAACCTGCGTCCCGATGACGTAACCGGCATGCCTAGCGACCTGCTGCCTCCGCAGGTGGCGTGGGGCATCCGCGCCGTGTGCCGGAGGTTCGGTGTCGGCTCCTTCCACGAGTGGCGCGACCTGCTCGAGACCTTTCGACTCGGTGAGCAGGTAGCAGCTATCGCCTGCCCGGTCCTGGGCCTAGTAGGCAGCATCGAGGGCGAGGAGGTGTCCAGCCAGGCCCGCCTGGTCTCCGAGAGGCTCGGAACGCACTTCACGCTCCGGCGCTTCGGCGAGGACGAGGGAGCAGAAGCCCACTGTCAGGCCGGGAATCGTCGGCTGGCAGCCCAGGTCATCTACGACTGGCTGGACGAGCGCTTCTCGGGGCCACTCGACACGGTTGCCTAGGGAGGTGCCCGTCGGAGCATTCTGATGGAGTCAGCGGCGCATGGTTCCCTCGGTTGTGCCCGGAGGAGCACACACCAGGCTCAGAGCCCCAGCTCCCGGGAGCATGCCGGCCAGGCTCCCCAGCCGTCTCTGGCCTGGAGCTCTGCGGCTGCCTGGTCCTGGATGGCCGGTGGTGCCTCAGACGGGAGACCCGAGTAGCCGAGCGCCTGCCAGGTAGCCAGTGAGAACTGGTAGGCCCCGTAGTAGCCGTTCCCGGTGTCGGTGGCGTAGTTTCCACCGGATTCGCACTCGCGCAGCGCAGCCCATGCTTCCCCGCCAGCGGCCGCAGGGTCCGGCGCGACGCTGGGAGGCGGAGCCGGTGCTGGCACGGGCGCAGGTCGTGGGGCTGGCACCGCAGCCGGCCGCGGTGGGCTAGCCGGGGGTGGGGGCAGCCGTAGCTCCTGCAGGGCGACCATCACGTCGCCGAGGGGTGCGCCTGTGGAAGGCAGCACCGCGGGTGTCATGCGGGTGGGCAGGTAGGACCCATGGGGGTCACTTGCCCGGTGGAAGGCGGCTAGCGACAGCGCCTTACCGTTCATGGCCAGGCGCGTAGTGCGTGCCTGGATTTCATGCTCGTGATCGGGAACTCCCGGCCTGTGGAGGATAACCCCCATGCCGAGCAAAGCGGCGACGACAACGCCATAGAGTCGGTGCTTCCGCATCTCTTGCCTCCTTGGTAGTCACGGAATCCCCGGAGGGCTCCAGGTGGGCTTCTGAATGCGGGTGTCCGTCGTATGAGCATGCTGCTCGCGGAGCCGCTGCCGGGGAGGGCAGGCGGCCCTGGACTTTCAGTCGGGTCCTTACGAGGTGCTGACGGAGCTACCCACGGTCTATGTCGTTAGCGGCCTCCTTCCATCTCCTGGCTCTCCGGGGCTTGCCTGGATGGCTAGAGCAGGTACGCAGCCCCATCGTCGACCTGGAATCCCGACTGACCGTGGAGGCGGCAGTCTGGAGGCAGTCTCTGTGGAGGCGTGTGGGCGCGTGTGTCATAGGTTCGGGCCGGGTGTTCGGCGACGGGTCCTCCAGTAGGCAATGGGGCTGCCTAGAAGGCTTACCGGGGACGACCCACCCTCTGGCTCACCTCTAAGGAGCCGGACAGCCTCCGCGCTGTCGAGTGGTCGCCACCAGCCGATGGCATCTGGTGGCATCACCATAGACACATCTGCGCGCGCGATGCAATCTTTTCGCCACCTGTTCGCAATATATGAGAGTCACCTGGGACTCTCCTGCAGGCCGGGAGAGCCAGCCGATGCGCTCGGAAGGCGCAACCCAAGCGGGGTTGCCGGCCAGGGTGCCGCCGCGGACTCCCGGGCGCGGACTCCCGGGCAGGACCCTCAGGACAGGATGCTCTCCAGGGTGCTGAGCCCCATGGAGAGCTCCGGAGCTTCAGGGGGGTCGGCCTCGTGTACGCCTACGAGGGCAGTCAGGGACACGTAGCCGTCGTAGAGCAGGCCGGCGTCGGTGTCGGCGTCAGCCGATGCACTCGGGGCTGGTATGGCGAGGTCGAGGCGCAGCATGCCCGATGGTCCGAGCTCCAGGGGGATGTGGGCGCCGTCGTGGGTATGGCTGGGGCCGTGGTGGACGGCGGAGCGGATGGTGCCCGCGCGCCCGAGCCTTCCACGGCGTGCTCCCGAGAGCTTCGCCAGGGGCAGGCTGGGCACGTTCAGGTTCCACACCGTGGGGACCGGTGCTGCTGCGAGGTGGTCCAGGAGGGAGGCGCCGAGATGCGCAGGCGTGCCCCATGGAGGGGGGTCCTCGGAGTAGACGATGGAGACCGCCAGCGCACTCACCCCTAGCTGGGCTGCAGTGAGGGCTGCGCCCACGGTGCCCGAGTGGAGTGCCGAGCGGCCGACGTTCGCACCGTGGTTTATGCCCGACAGGACCATCTCTGGTGGTGGGCCGAAAGCTCCTATCCCGGCAAGTATGACCGCCAGGGCAGGGGGGCCGTCGATGGCGAATGCGTCGATGTAATCGAGGAGGCCCACGTCTATGCCCTCGAGCTGGAGGTCGGTGGAAGTAAGTCTCAGACCGTCGAGTGTTCTGCGTTCGTAGGCGACGCCTTCGCGCTCGTGCACCGGGCCCACGGCTGCAGATGCACCGCTGTAGTTCTGGTCGGGCGCTACCACGATCACCTGGTGACCTGCTCCGGCAGCCCCTGCGGCCAGTGCGGCCAAGCCTGGTGCCTCGACTCCGTCATCGTTCGTGACCAGGATCCGCATCGCGCCAACTACCATACCCGTGGCGCAAGGGGGAGGAGACCTGAGACCATGAGCAGGAGACCATGAAGAGCGCAGGCACGGTGATGAGACCCTCAGGCGAGCAGCATGAGGTGGCCTTCGGGCGCCAGCGCGTGGTGATCGCGGGGGTGGGTGCCACCCTCAGGAGCTACGACGTAGGCGACGAGGCAGTAGTGGATGGTTTCGACGAGGACGAGATCTGCAGTGCCGGCAGGGGTCAGGTGCTCGCTCCGTGGCCGAACCGGTTGGCCGAGGGGCGATACGACTACGACGGGGTGAGTGCTCGGGCGGCTATCGACGAGCCCGAGAGGCACAACGCCATACATGGGCTGGTGCGTTGGCTCGCCTGGCAGGTCCGCTACCGAGCCCAGAACGTGCTCGGAATGGGGTGCACGCTGGAGCCACAGCCCGGGTATCCCTGGCGGCTGGATCTAGGGGTGGAGTACCGTCTGGGACGCGACGGGCTTAGCGTCACGGCGACCGCGAGTAACCCTTCGGACAGGCCGATTCCCTTCGGGATGGGATTTCATCCCTACATCTCGGCGGGGACGGGTCGCGTAGACGAGTGCAGACTCCACCTGCCTGGATCCACACGGCTGGTAACCGACGACAGAGGGCTGCCGACTGGGGAGGCGACGGTAGGAGGGACGGAGTACGACTTCCTCGCCCCCCGGGCCGTTGGCTCGACACGTCTCGACACCGCCTATACGAACCTCGCCCGTGGCGAAGACGGGCTGGCACGGGTAGCTCTGGAGCGGCCCGGCCCGAGCAGTGTCACTATGTGGGCAGACTCCTCATTCCCGTACTTCATGGCCTATACCGGCGACACGCTGGACCCGCCGCAGCGGCGCCGCGCATCGATCGCCATCGAGCCGATGACCTGTCCGCCGAATGCCCTTCGCTCCGGCACGGACGTGATCACTATCGAGCCGGGCGCCTCGTGGACCGGGAGATGGGGGCTCGTGATCGGCTGAGCGCCTCGGAGACCTCGGGCGGGCGCGCACCTGCCGCCGGATGGGATCCCGGCGGCAGGGCTCTCGATTACCGGTATGGTGCCGGAGACTTAGCGGGTCACGTCCGACTACTACGCGGCCCGGCGCAACTCGTGCTGCTCCATGACCTCTGCCTGGTCATCCAGCTTGCGGTGCAGGCCGGTGAAGAACACGGTTACTGAATGCAGGAACGTCGCCCCTCCACCCAGGGCTAGGCCTGTGAGCGTGGTGCCGATCCAGTCTGCGCGCAGGCCGACATGCCACAGAGTCCACATGTCGAACCCAGCCAGCCATGCCAGCGCCACGCCGATGACGGCGGCAGTGGCCACCCAGCGGTCCCGGGTGTGGTGGAGGTAGCGCTCGCCGAACATGGTGAGCCCCATCACGCCGAAGGAGAAGAACACGAATACTGCGAATACGTGCATGCCAACCTCCTAGTTATCCAAGGCAACTTCGCCTCGTTGGAGAAGTTCCCACGAGTGGAAGCGGTAGCAGGGCTACCTGCCGGGCTACACCCTCCCTCATCCGGTCACTTCCCCGGTACTTACACTCCTGACAACGCCAGGCCGGTGGATTTCATTCCAGGGGTTGGGCAGCAAACCGGTAAGTTCCAGCTCGCAGCTCAGGCCTCTGCCATTTCCTGACTGTCCACAGGTGGCATAGGGGGAGATGTAACGAAGGTCTCCAGGTCCGCCACCATGAGTGGCTTCGCGAAGTAGTAACCCTGGGCATATCCACACCCGATCCGGGTGAGATGTGCGAGCTGCTCTTCGTGCTCTATGCCTTCGGCCACTACCTGGAGATCGAATGCCCTCGCTACGTCTATAACCGCTGCTATAACCGCGTCGTAGCGAGTGCCGAGGCCATCGACGAACGACTTGTCTATCTTCACTATGTCGATCGGGAGCCTCGACAGCGAGCTGAGCGAGGAGAAGCCGGTGCCGAAGTCGTCAAGCGATATCCGCAGCCCAAGGCTCTTCAGGGCACCGAGGCGCCTTAGCGCAGCGGGTAGATCCCGGATGAAGAAGCTCTCGGTTATCTCGAGCACCAGCAGCTCTGGAGGCAGCCCGGTCTGGTCCAGGACGGCAGTGACATCAGCTACGAGCCTGTCGTGTTCGAGCTGACGGCTGGAGACGTTTACGGCGATTGACACGTCCGGGAAGTCACTCAGACGCGCCCTCCACTCCGCCAGCTGGCTGCAGGCCTCGTGAAGGACGAATCGCCCGATGGGAAGGATGAGCCCGGTCTCCTCTGCCACCGGTATGAAGGAGAGCGGTGGCACGAGGCCGCGCTCGGGGTGCTGCCAGCGCAGCAGGGCCTCCATGCCGACGACCTCGTGGGTCTCGATGGATATGACCGGCTGGTATACGAGGAAGAGCTCATCGCGCTCTAACGCCTTGTGGAGGTCGCTCTCGACGCCGAGGCGCTCCTCGGCCCTGGCGGTCAGCTCCTCGTCGTAGACCTCGACGCGGGCCCTGCCAGTCTGCTTCGCGTGGTACATGGCTGCGTCTGCAGCCCTCATTATCTCGTGAGGACCATCGGCGGCGGTCGCGAATGCGACACCGACGCTGGCCGATATGTAGCAGTCGACACCGTCTAGGTCGAACGGTCTGTCGAAGACCGACAGGAGGCGCCACGCATAGGCGGTGGCGCGGTCACGCTCGCCGATTCCCCGTGCCAGGACAGCGAACTCGTCGCCTCCGAAACGCGCGACCAGGTCCTCGGGCCTCACCACTGCTTCGAGCCGGCGGGCTATCTCAACCACCAGATGGTCTCCGACCCTGTGGCCCCTGCTGTCGTTTATGTACTTGAAATGGTCGACGTCGAGGAAGCAGACCGTGGTCAGGTCGGAAGTGGATCCGTTCCTAGCGAGCAACGAGCCCAGACGGTCGACGAACTCGTAGCGGTTCGGAAGGCCGGTCAGCTGGTCGTGTGATGCCTGATGGGCCAGGTGGCGCTCGAGGTCGCGGCGAGCCGTCACGTCGCGTACCGCCACGGTGACCAGGGGGCCTTCAGGAGTGTCTATGGACCCGAGCAGCACCTCGGCCAGGAACTCGGTGCCGTCCTTGCGCACGGCGAAGAACTCGTCGTCGGCGCCGATCTGGATGTCGGCCCGGCTCTTCGCGTATGTGACCTTGTACTGCTGGACCAGGTGACGCTGGCGTTCTGGGACCAGCACGGAGACGTCCTTTCCCACCAGCTCGTCGGGTTCGTAGGAGAACAGACGTTCTGCCTCGTCGTTCGCCTCCACGATCCGAGCGTTCGAGTCCATCACGATCATGGCGTCGGGAGCGCCTTCGAGCAGGGAGCGGAAACGCCTGGCTGCCCTGCTCTGACGTTCCAGGGCGCGTGCAGCCTCCAGGGCGCGTGCGGCGCGCGAGGCCAGTAGGTCGATGGTGTCAGCCTCTTCGGAGGTGACGGTGCGCGCGAGGCGGGTCGCTCCGACGAGGACCCCGTATAGCTGTCCGTCGACCCAGAGCGGAGAACCCACGACGGTGGTGAACCCCTCATCCTGGAGGTCGGGAACCCCGGCGTCCATCTCCGCGTAGTTGGTCACCACCACGGTGCCCTGGTTCCGCAGGACGAGCGCAGGTATGCCCTGGGAGACCGGATGCAGGTTCGCGGAGAAGGATGCCGGCACGCCGCGAGGCTGAACCACGCGGTAGGTACTGGCTGCATCCTCGAACACGTCGATGTTGGATGCCTCGAACCCGAGCTCGACCACGGCGTCCACGGCGTCGGAGAGTATCTGGTCCACGCCCTGCTGGGCGTCCCCGCCGACTGCTGCCACCCGGCTCCAGAGCGCGGCCCGCCGGTCTGCCTCTGAGGTAACCCTCTGGTGGAAGCGCAGCTCCCTGGTGATCTCGTCGGCCAGGAAGTCTGCCGATATGGCAGTCACCGTGATCATGCCCAGGCGCAGCACCAGGGGCGCTGCGGCAATGCCCCAGCCGGCACTCGCGAGCGCCGCGAGGTATCCGGCGAGCATCATGAGGGTGAGCACCGCCCGGTAGCGCCTCGGGTATGAGGCGCCCGCGAGGAACACGCAGAGCGCGAGATAGATCAGGTAGACATCGGAACGCTCCCCACCGGTCAGCGCGACGCCTGCCGACACCAGGCCGACGTCGACAATCCCCCAGAGGGTGTAGAGGTATAGAAGCGGAGCGGGCCGGTTCTCCTCGGCGAAGCGCTTCCATGGCACGAAGGCGACCATCAGCGTCCCCGCTATGGCGAGGCCTACGAGCAGGTAGAAGGCGAGGCCGTCCATCGGTACCCGACCCGGCAGGACCGAGTAGATGACCAGCAGGACCAGGATCATGAGGGATGCACCCATGGCGACCCGGACCGACCGGAGGCGGTAAGCGGTGAGGGGGTCTATGACGCCCGGGCGACGTTCCGCTGGCTTCGACGCCGATGGGTACACGATCTCCGGCTGTCTGGACACGCCCGGTGTGTCGACTGCGCCTAGCTCGTCTGCAGGCATGATGTTTCCCCCTCGTGGAAATTCTAACGGCGCCGAGCGATAAGCGCCTGTTTCGCGCATGGAGCCCTGTGATGGGCCCTCGTCATGAATCGAGCTCCAGAAGTGCTGCTGCGGTGGCGCCGAGCTCCTTGCATGCCTCTATGTCTCCTCTGTCGGGAGCCGCGACCACGCTGAGCGGTGGCTGGGCAAGCCTCCAGCGAAGCCCGCGGGCGACCACCTGCACTGACTGCTCGGCTCCCGCGGTGTCGTCGTTGCCGTGGACGTATAGCGAGTAGGGCCGACCCTGGGTGGACTCGAGGCACGGATAGTAGATCTGGTCGAAGAAGTGCTTGAGTGCCCCGGACATGTAGCCGATGTTCGCAGGCGTGCCGAGCACGTATCCGTCCGCGGCCAGGACATCGACTGAGCTGGCTTCGAGGGCCGCCCTGGCCACTACCTCCACTCCCACTATCTCTGGGTCGGCCGCGCCATCGAGCACGGCGGTGAGCATCGCGTGCATGGAGGGTGAGGATGTGTGGTGGACCACCAGGAGTCTGGGCACGCCAGTACGGTCGCGCTACCAGCCGTGCTCTGCAAGTGCCACCTGGGCCACCTGGGTCCCCCGGGCCAGCGCGCCCGTGGGCGGTCGCTGGTGGATGCAGCCACCGCCCTGAACGAGTCGACCCGGGCCAGCGCGCCCGTGCGCGGTCGCGAAGCGCGCCCGTGGGCGGTCGGTCAGGAGACGCCCGCCCCAGCTGCGACAGCCTGGTCCCAGGTGTAGACGAGGGGGGGCGGGGGGCCGATGACCGCCACGAAGATGGCGGTCAGGTCCATGGTGCCCCCGTATCCCGGTGGGGCATAGGCGCCGGCGCCCATCACGAGGGTCGTGGGCTCCGGAGCAGCCAGCTCGCTGAGGCCACTGCCATAGCTCGAGGAGACGAACTGGGAGCTGGTGGGGTAGGGACCGAGGATGTTGTCGCGGTGTCCCCAGCAGCCGGCTGCCGCCGGTGAGGTGCAGTCGACGTTGTAGGTGTCAGCGGTGCTGCCGCCCCATCCGTCGTCGTACATCCACCCGTAGTCGGCGTCGAGCGCGCCTATGGCACCGCCGGCAGCTATGGATGCACCTGGGTTCCCGGCCCCGGGACACTCGTAGCCGCCACCCGAGGCGGTGCAGTTCCAGGCGAGCTCGGTAGACCCCCCGAAGGAGAACCCTGCCGGCAGGATCGGGTCCCCCCAGTAGCCTGCCGGTTCGCCCGGAGGGTCGGCACCCTGCTGGGCCACCTGGTCCAGCGAGGCGTTCAGCCCGGCGAACGGGGTAAGGCCCCGCGCCACGCGCTCGAGATCTATGGCGACGAATACCTGCTCGTCTGGGGTAAGGCTGGTCCAGTCCGAGGGGAGCGCAAGTGGCGCCACCCCCTCGTCCTGCCTGGCGTTGTCTATGGCTGCCACCTCGGCGTCTACGCACGCGCCGGCGGAGAACTCAGGTGAGAAGGGATACTGGGCCGAGTAGCAGGGCGGGCCGGAGCTGCAGAAGGTACCCGAGCAGTTGTCGTAGTTCGGGTTCGGGGGGATGTTCGCCGGAGGGTTCTCTGGCGGCAGTATGCCTGTGTCGGTGACCGGGGGGCTCGTGTAGTCGAAGGCTATGTCGGTGAAGGTCGCATCGACTATGTCCCCCGTCGTCCTTCCTGCGGCTATGAACGACACCGACGGGTCTGTCACGGTGATGGGGTAGTAGCCGAGGGTTACGCTGGAGTCCATCTCGAAGAGCACCCCCTGGGAGGACCATCTCACGGTGATCTGGTGGAAGTCCCCTGGCACTGCTCCGGGTGGCCAGTAGCCGCCTATGGGCTGGCCCTGAGCGGCACCCTCCACCATGATCGTGGTCCCATCCGGTGAGACGCCCGGATCGTGTATGAGGCCGAAGGCTACGTAGTCTTCCGGATCGTTCCAGAACTGGACGAAGGCCTTGTAACCGGTGCCAGACCCGAAGCTGCACTGGCCACCAGGGCAGTAGGTGCCGCTCAGGTCGAAGCTCAGGGTGCCCGAGGCACCTGCGCGGTGGGTGGTGGTGGCACCCGACTCGTAGTTCACCGGGCCGGTGCCCCACGCACCAGAGGTCTCGCGCATGCCCCAGGCATGTACGGCGGTGTTCGATGCTCCCGTCACGGCGTAGAGGCCAGGGTCGAGAGACCACGGGGAGAGCGAGACGCTGCTGGTGCTCGCTGCGCGGAGCTCCATCGGCGGATGGGCGCCATAGGCAGCCTGAGACCCGACCGCGTAGGTGGCCACTGCGAGGAACCCTATGGCCAGCATGGCCGTGGCCAGGAGCGACCTGGATGCGGATCGGATGCTCCCGATGTCGTCTCGACGGTCGATGCCTGGATGCTTCATCGTGATGCGCGCCTCACCGGGGCCACTGTCGGCACATGCTGCACGCCAGTCAGTAGACTCCATGTGCGCAGTGGAGTCAACGGCGGCTCGCCTCGGTGCGGCCGATGGCCGGCTAGGAGCGTGGGTCGGAACCGGCCAACCGGCCGGATCTGACGCCTGAGGTTGGTACATGCCTTCACTGGACGATCCTCGCGCCGCTCGGACGCTCGCTGAACGCTCTTTGGGCGCCAACAGGGAGGGCGGTGGCGGGTAGCGAGAGCCCGACGGGGCCGTTCAACCCGCCTGGGCGAGCTTGCGCAGGTTGTGGCAGATCGAATGGAGCATCCACTCGCCTTGTGCGCCGTCGAGACCACGAAGCCGGAGGAAGCCGGCGTGCTGGCGGACCTTCATCTGGCCGAAGACCGGTTCGACGATGGCTTTGCGGCGGGCGTAGTCGGCACGCCCCTTCTTGGTCCGCAGCCGCCGCCCCATACGCTCGCGTGCGGTGGCGTCTTTTGGGACCGGTCCACGCGGTGACGCCGGGACGTGCTCGCCACGCCGGATGCGCCCGGTGGCGATGAGCACGTCGACGTCGGCTGCTTTCGCCTCGTTCAGGTTCTGCTCCGAGCAGTAGCCGGCATCGGCCAACAAGACGCTGAAGTCCTCTTCGATACCGGCTGCATCGAGGTTGGTCTCGGTGACGGCGATCATGGGCAGCAACTGGCCGGCGTCGCTCGCCTGGTTGGAGACTTGGGCTGCCACGATGACCTGTGCCTCCTCGTCTACGACCGCCTGGGCGTTGAAGGCGTGCTGGAAGCCGTCGTTGGTCTTCATCATGCGGGACTCGGGGTCGGTGAAGCTGCGCTGGGCTCGTGGTTCGGGGGTCGCCTGCTCGGCTGCTTCATGTGCGTTTGCATCGGCGGTTTCTTGGGCCTCACCCTGGTCGGTGGCCCGCTGCCTCGCCTTTTGCGCTGCCTTGTCCCGGGCCTCTTGTTCGATGGCCTCCTTGGCCGCACGCAGGGTGGCCAGGCGGGTCTCCCGGCGGGCCAGCTCGGCGGGGATCTCGTCACCGCGGTGGTCGTGGCCGAACTCCGCGTCTTCTTCTCGATCCGCGGCCTCGGCCTCGGCCAACAGGTCAGCCACTTCGGCTTCGAGCTGTTCGATCTTGGGCACGATGCGGTCGTAGCTCATGGCCTTGTGCTTGCTCGCTGAGGCCCGCAGCTTGGTGCCGTCGAGAGCGATGCGCCCGAGCTTTACCAGTCCGGCCTCGGCGCACAGGCGAAGCACCTGGACGAAGAGGTCGTCGAGGGCTTCTACGTGTCGGCGGCGAAAGCGCGAGATCGAGCGGTAGTCCGGGGCCTGGTTGGCACTCAACCAGCGAAAGGCCACATCGACATGGCAGCGCCGCTCCATCTCGCGTGACGAGGTCACCCCGGTCGAGTACCCGAAGACCAAGAGCTTGAGCATCATCTTAGGGTCATAGGGCGGGGCGCCCGAGGCTTCCACGTAGCTGTCGTAGATGGCCGAGAGATCGAGCAGCTCGTCGACCACCTCAGCCACGAAGCGGGCCTCGTGGTCCTCGGGGAGCCAGTCGTCGAGCGAGGGCGGCAACAAGAACGTCTGGGACGGGTCGTAGTGGCGGAAGGTCTTCTGGGTCCCGGCCGGGGTCTTCTTCTTGACCCGAACCTCGGGTTCTCCGGTCTCGAAGAGGGCTTCGCCGACATGATCGTTGGACATGGGCCAATTCTCCCCCATGCGCTGGGAAATCGCGAATCGAACAGCCCTACCGAGCGCCGAACCCGCCTCGATCAGTTCGGACGGCTCACTGGTGGATACTGACCCACGCTCCTAGCCCTACCGGGTCGGCAGCGGGTAACTGGCTCTCGAGGCATTGACATCCTCCCCGGCCTGAAGGCCGGGGCACTGCGCCGCGGCTTTGGTAGTGCGCCCCGGGGGAGTTGAACCCCCAACCTGCGGATTAAGAGTCCGTTGCTCTGCCAGATTGAGCTAGGGGCGCACTGGCATCGTAGACCAATAGCCCCGCGGAGGTGCCAACCGGGACCTCTGGGTGCTGCGCCCGCTGTGGGCGATCTAAGGGCGACCGAGGGGACTTGAACCCCCGACCTTCTGGGCCACAACCAGACGCTCTAACCACCTGAGCTACGGCCGCCAGGTAACTACAGCATGGCACACCTGCAGCGGGAGGTTCGCCATACCGTTCCTGCGCAGGTGGGTGCCGCGAGCCCGCGGATCGCACCAACGGTCGACGGCGCTTGCATTGGCTGGGCCATCGTGGAGAGCCCGCCACAGGCTGATAGCCTTTCGTGACCAAGCGCGTTGCCCCTGTAGCTCAACTGGATAGAGCGGGTGGCTTCTACCCACCAGGTTGCGGGTTCGACTCCTGCCGGGGGCGCTGGGATGTGCCCAGGTCAATGGGCATGTTGCCTCTTCCCCCGTCTAGGCCGGTCAGACTTGGTCAAGTCCAGACGAGTGGTGTAAGACGACCACCGCACCAATCGTGTTGATTGCCTAACCCCAATACCGTTTGGTGAAGCTTCCACTGGTGTAGTTAGGTGGAGTGCCTCGCGGCGGGTGGGTGAAGCCGGTTTCGGACCGGCGGTTGTAGGACCTGGTGGCGGTGGGGCTGCTGACGCGGGTGTTCGCTCCCCACATCGTCGACGCGGTCGTTGCCGAGGAGGGCCGGACCGAACGACGCCGGCGGTCGTTGACGGCGAGGGTCATGGCGTACTTCGCCATCGCCATGGCGCTGTACTCGGAGGGCTCCTACGAAGACGTCTTCTCCTAGCTCACCGACGGGCTGTCATGGACGTCGGGGTGGGCCGAGTCGTGGTCGCTGCCCTCGAAGTCGGACATCTTCCAAGCCCGAGCCCGCCTCGGGTCTTAGCCCGTGCGCGAGCTCTTCGCCCGGGCTGCCCATCCGTTGGCCACGGCCGAGACGCCGGGGTCCTGGTTGGCCGGACGCCGACTGGACCCAGCCAACTGGACCGCCAATCGCAACTATCAGGGGCCCCTAGCTGAACGACATTGGGGCTAAGGATGGCCTGGGGAAAGAGGTGGGCATACGGTAAGGCTATTATGAAAAAAAGCACAATCGCTGGATCCAGAAGCATTTTTGTGCTCGAGACAGCAAGGAGAGCCGGTGGTGCATGACGCCGCCTTGCCCCAGAGAACCTTGGAGGTCGTTGACTTACTGGCCGAGTGGGAGGTGACGGAGGAGTTCTATCTGGCTGGCGGGACTGCCTTGGCCTTGCATCTTGGCCACCGTCAGTCTAATGACCTGGACTTCTTTACTCGCGACCCTAGGAACAGGCTTCCAGCGCGTCTCGATGTCGATGCCGTCATGGCGCGCTTTCGCTCCGTGGAGTGGGAACTGAGCACTCCCGCGGAGATGCGGTGCCGGATCGACGGGGTGGAGGTAACTTTCCTCGCATACCCCTTCTCCCATCGCTTCGCGCTCTGGTCCTGGCGAGGCCTGTCGGTAGCTGACCCACGGGACATTGCCACCCAGAAGGCCTACACATTGGGGCGACGTGCCCAGGCCCGCGACTACCTGGACCTTGGCGCCCTCTTGGCGCAGAACGTGGTGGGCATGGACGACCTACTGGACTGGGCCCGTGACACCTATGGCGAAGCGTTCTCCCCGCGCTTGTTCGTCCAGCAGCTCACCTATGTGGACGATGTACCGGACTGGGATGATGCATTGGCCCTCTTGGTGAAGCCAACCAGTGTCGATGCTGTGCTTGCCGAACTGCGTGAAGCCGTGAAGCAGTGGTCTACGCTCCGGTTTCACCGCGAAGCTGAGGTGCCAATGGAGGGAGGGCTCCAGCTGTGAAGCTGCCGGAGTCGATCCAACGCCTCTGCTACCGCTACCACGCAGATCGCCTGGACACCGAGCACCACCGCTCCATCATCATTCCCTCGGTGCTAGACCAGGGCGGCGTAGAGGACTGGGACTGGCTGTTTGCCACCTACGGCTGGGACGCTATTGCCGGCTGGATTGCCGAGCCAGCGAATCGTGAGCTCCTGGCGCCAGCAATGGCACGCTTTTGGTCGATCATCCTCCTTGGCATCGACCAGAAGCCAGATCGCTGGAGCGGTCCCTGTCGCATGGTCCCAGCAGGCGCGCTGCCGGAGTGGTTACCTGCCGAGCTGCGCTGAGGCCGAGCACTTCGAGCCCGCAAGCGTCAGCTATGCCATGAAGAGGGGGCACCCGGCCTCGGTGCTGGTGAGCCAGCAAGGAGCCTAGCGCCGCCGCTACTGCGACTCCCAGAACTTGGCAGCGCCGTAGGTGAAGACGCCGCCGTCAGAACCGACGAGCCACTACTCGCCTCCGTTAGAGCCAGACATGATGGCGACTATCGGGGCACGAGGCGAGGTGGGCGGTACCATGAAGGGCGCATGGCAGGAGATGGAGCCTAACCAACTAGCGGGAATCCTCACCCTGATCGCCGACGAAGTCGCTGGAGGCGAGGAGGTGACGACTGCCGAACTCTACGCAGTCAGTTAGCCAATCAACACGATTGGTGCGGTGGTCGCCTTACACCACTCGTCTGGACTTGACCGCGTAAGCGATCTCGACCAAGGCTGGCCCCTATCTTCTCGGTGTGGCCTACACTGTGGCCGTGGCCAGGATCGTGGCGGTTGCGAACCAGAAGGGCGGGGTGGCGAAGACCACGACGGTGCATGCCCTCGGGTACGCCCTCGCGGAGCGGTCGCGGCGCGTGTTGATGGTGGACCTGGACCCACAGGCCTGTCTCACCTACTCCGCGGGCATCGATCCCGATTCGCTCGACTCGTCGGTGCACGACGTCTTCGTGAGGAAGGCGAAGGTGGCCGACGTGCGCCGCCGGGTAGCCGGGGTGGAGGGGCTGGACCTGCTTCCCGCCAGCATCGACCTGGCTGGCTCCGAGGTGCATCTCCTCACCCGTACAGGGCGCGAGCAGGTGCTGGAGAGAGCCCTGAGGCCGGTGGTCGACGACTACGACGTCGTTCTGATCGACTGCCCCCCGTCGCTCGGGGTCCTCACGATAAACGGGCTTACGGCCGCTCGGGAGGTCCTCGTTCCCCTCCAGTGCGAGGCCCTGAGCCACCGGGGTGTCGGCCAGCTCCTGGAGACGATAGATGACGTACGCACCTTCGCTAACCCGGACCTCCGAGTGCTGGGGGTGGTCGCCACCATGTTCGACGGGCGGACCCTGCACTCGCGGGCGGTCCTCGAAGCGGTGGGCGAGCTCTATGGGCTAGCGGTGATCGGACCGCCTGTTCGGAAGTCGATCAGGTTCGCGGAGGCACCGGCACAGGGGAAGTCGATCATCCAGCATTCCCCTGGCTCGCCAGGTGCGGAGGCCTACCGGGCGATCGCAGAGGCCTTCGAGGCCACCGGAGGGCGTGGTGCCTGACGGCCCCGATCCACTCGGCAAGAGGGCGCTCTTCTGGGCTCCGGCTCAGCGCGACGAGGGCCCACTGGTGGGTGAGCCCAGCCGGGATGATCTCGGCAGGCATGCCCTCTACTCGGCACCTGAGGCGCCGAAGCCGAAGAGTAGAACTGCGAAGCCGGCCAGGGGTCGTACGCGTAGCATCGGAGACGGTCAGGTCTCGAAGCGGGCGAAGACCCGCTCGGCAGCTAAGGCATCTGGCGAGCACCCTCGATCCGCTCCGCCCCGTCCTGGGCGAGCCAGGACCGCTGGCAGCGCAGGGAGCCATCCAAGGCGTAGCTACGGCAGGCCAGACGAGGCTGATTCGGCCCAGCACGCTGGGGAAGCTGCCGCTGGGCCGGGTGCCTCGAATGCAGCGGCTGATTCTACCTACGGGCCCCTCGGGCCAATAGAGCTGAGCTGCTCGAGCTGCGGCGAGCGCTCCGAGGTGGCGCTCGTCGATTACCTGGTTCTCCACCTGCCGCTGTGGCTCTGGAGGCCAGGACGCGGATACACCCGCTTCATGAATTGCCCGGCCTGTGGCAGGCGAACTTGGGTCAGCGCCTCCTGGCGGCCCTGGGAGCGCGGATGAGACCGGGAATCGAGTCCAGCCTCATCCCGTGGACTTAGCTATTGGCACCGCTGCGTGGTCGGGGCTGGCGCGCGTCTCGCATCCTCGACCTGTTGTGCTGTGCGGCTACTGAGAGCTGGTACCAGCCGGTGAGCCTGCCCGCTCCGGAGTCCCTGTAAGGCTGTCCGCGTCATGTCCAGCATCACGCGCTCTCTCATGCATTTCCACGGACCGGTGCTCTACGTGGTCGTGGGCCTGCTCGTGTTCGGGGAGACGGCGATCATGCTCGGTTTCGTGCTGCCGGGAGAGACCTCGGCTCTGGTCGGTGGTGCGCTGGCCGGCCTGCACGAGGCGAACCTTGCCGCGATGGTCGTCATAGTCGTCGGCGCCGCCGTCGTCGGCGAGGTGGTGGGATACGAGCTCGGAAAGCTCACTGGCCCCTGGCTGTTCGCCCACCGCCCCCTGAAGGGCCGTAAAGGGGTGGACAAGGCCACCGGGCTAATGGATCGGCATGGCGGCGCAGCAGTCTTCTTCGGCCGCTGGGTGGCCGTAGTCCGCGCGTTGGTGCCCGGCATGGCCGGCATGAGCGAGGTGCCCTACCGGACATTCTTCCTGTACAACCTCTTGGGTGGCCTGACCTGGGGCGTCACCTACGTGGTGGTGGGCGACCTGCTGGGGAGGTCCTTCGCGGCTGCAGCCAGCGTAACCACACATGTGACGATCGCGGTGGTGGTCCTGGCCGTGGTCGTGGCTGGCTCCTACCTCCTGTGGCGGCGCCACCGCCGGGCCCCAGCCGGCCCCGAGTCTCCAGCATCCCCCGACTGAGCAGCGTGGCAGCCGGCCACGAGTCCCCAGCCGTCGTCTCCCGGTGCTCGGGTGCTTTCCAGGCCGGCTAGTCATCAGCCAGGTAGTAGCGAGCAGGTGATTGGCCCTCATGGCGCACCCGCTGATGGTTCTCCAGCAGCACGATGTGTGCCAGCGTCTCACCTACCGCAGCGCGCTGCATGAACTCAGGGATGGCATCCCAGGGACGCGACCAGGTCAGCTTCACGGATAGATCCCACACGGTGGCACCGGGGTGCCGGTGCAGAAGTCGCTCGATCTCTGCCAGGCGGTCCGCGTGATGGATGATGATCTCGTCTATACGGGCACCGAGCCCGGAGAATCGGTACTCGTGTGCTGGCAGGACCTCGTCGACTCCGAGGTTCTGGACCTTCAGCAGAGATTCCAGGAAGTCACCCAGGGGGTTCGGGACCTGCTGTGTATGGACGCCGATGTTCGGGGTGATCCGGGGCAGTATGTGGTCTCCAGAGAGCAGCAGGCGCCGGTCGCCGCTGTAGAAGCAGACATGCCCTGGTGAGTGTCCCGGGGTCCATATGGTCCTCAGGTCCCAGCCGTCGAGCTCCACGACTGACTGGTCTTCGAGCATCACGTCTGGTTCGGCCATGGTCACCTGGGAGCGGATGACCATTGAGGCCAGGTTCAAGTCTGGAAGCTTCTCTTCAGGGACACCGGCTTGCTCTAGAAGTGTGCACATACGTGCCAGGAGGTCGTCCACCTCGACATAGCGAGCCTGGAGCATTACAGCGTCGTCGGGGTGGAGTCCTATCCACGCGCCCGACGCCTCGCGTACCCGTCCAGCGAGCCCGTAGTGGTCGGGGTGTATGTGGGTCACCAGTACGGCCTGGACGTCAGAGATGTCACCGCCTGCTGCGGCGAGGCCGTCGTTCAGGGCCTGCCAGGCGTCCTCGGTGTTCCAGCCGGCGTCGACGAGGGCGACGCCGTTGGCCAGCTCCAGCAGGTAGACCAGGACGTAGCGGAGCGGGTTGTCCGGGATGGGAACCGGGATCGACCAGAGGCCCGGACGGACCTTCTCGACCGGTGGCAGCACCCCCGCGCCCCATGCCTCCTTCTGTAGAGTCCCCGTTACCTCGATCATTCCTCGAACCTAGGTCCTTCGGAGTTAGAACCACCAGCTAGCCTGGCACCGTGGCGATGGTCGGCATGGCTGCTCCGGCTAACGGCCCCACCAGCCCACCAGCCCAGGACCCGAGGACCCGAGGATCCGAGCTGGCCACCAGCCCACCAGCCCAGGACCCGAGCTGGCCACCAGCCCAGGACCCGAGCTGGCCACCAGCCCACCAGCCCAGGACCCGAGCTGGCCTGGCTAGCAACTCATACTACAGAGAGTGGTATATCCCTCTCATATTGTGATGCTCCGTGCTTTATTGTTGTCAAACGCTCTATTGAACTCACGGTTGGCCAGGTCGTAACATTTTTTTGTCGCCTGGCGATCTTGTTCCGTGTGGACAAGTTTACAAGCGGTAACCAGGGAGGGGTAGGGCAAGAATATGGCAGAGGGCAGGGGGTCTTACGCGAAAGCTGTCCGGGCGTCGAAGTCCTCCAAGGAGAGCTTCCTCGAGCAGCGTTTCAACACCCTCGTCGACCTGGCCCACGACGCGTTCCTGGAAACGGATGCCGAAGGCCTGGTCACCGAGTGGAACAGCCGAGCCGAGGAGATGTTCGGCTGGTCGAGGGACGAGGTCATAGGCAGGAGCATCGCCACCTTCCTCATACCAGAGCGCTACGCGGAGCGATTCACGGAACAGCTGCGGGCTGCCCACTCGTTGGGATCTGCAGCAGCTGGCCGCACTCCAGAGCGGGAGCTGAAGGTCATGCACCGCGACGGGCACGAGATGGAAGTGGCGGGGGCTGCCTACGCGGTTGGTACGAACGGGAGCTTTCGTATCGGGGGATTCCTTCGTGACCTGAGCGAGCAGCGCGCCGGGGAGGAGGCACTCGCCAATGCCTACCTGCACGATTCCCTGACTGGTTTGCCGAACCGCACCATGTTCACCTACCGGCTGGCCTACGTGCTCTCTGCATACCAGGCGGTGCCCGGCATGGTCGCGATAGCAGTTCTCGACCTCGACAGGTTCAAGGAGATCAACGACGGCATGGGTCATGAGGCAGGCGACGAGGTCCTCGTCACGGTGGCCTCCCGGCTGGCCGAGGTGGGTTCGGAGGCGGAGGTGATGGCGCGGCTCGGAGGCGACGAGTTCCTCGTTCTCTTCGAAGGCCGAGGTGCAGAAGACAAGGCGGTGGCCTTCGCGGAGCGTGTTGTGGAGGTTCTGTCGGTTCCGGTCACCGTGGGGGACTCGGAGGTCTTCCTCGGTGCCAGCATTGGCATAGCGTCGAGCACGGGCACCGTGACGGAGGCTACGACCCTGCTGTCGAATGCAGACGCGGCGATGTACCAGGCGAAGCGCAACGGGGGGAACTGCCACCAGGTATTCGGAGAGGCCATGCGGGTCCAGGTCCTCGACCGGATGACCACGGAGCACTCCCTGCACAGGGCGCTGGAGCGCTGCGAGCTGCGGGTCTTCTACCAGCCCGTGGTGGACATCAGTGGCGACAAGGCCATCGGGGTAGAGGCCCTCATACGCTGGCAGCACCCCGAGCAGGGTCTGGTGCCTCCCGACCGGTTCATTCCTGTCGCAGAGGAGAGCGGCCTGATAGTGCCCATAGGTGCCTGGGTGCTCCAGGAAGCCTGTCACCAGCTGAAGCTCTGGCAGGCGAAGAGGTTCGGTCGGGACGGCGGTGCCATGGAGGTGAACCTCTCCGCTCGCCAGATCGACCACCCCGAGATAGTGGGGACCGTAGAGCGCATTCTGGCCGACACGGGTCTCGCGCCATCGAACCTCACGCTGGAGATCACCGAGACGGCGCTCATGAACGACGCAGAGTCTGCCCTGAGCGTCCTCCAGGCCCTGAAGGAGCTCGGGGTGATGCTCGCGATCGACGACTTCGGCACCGGGTACTCGTCGCTCAGTTATCTCCAGAGGTTCCCTCTGGACATCCTGAAGGTCGACAAATCGTTCGTGGACGGTCTCGGTTCGGGAGAGGGGTCCGAGATAGTGGCCGCGGTGATAAACCTTGCCCATTCGCTGGGCCTGCAGGTCATCGCCGAGGGTGTCGAGACCGAGGCCCAATGGGAGGAGCTTAGGAAGCTCCACTGCGACTTTGCCCAGGGCTACCTGTTCTCGAGGCCGGTGCCCGCCACAGAGCTGGTGGAGAAGTTCCCACTCCGTCTCGGCGCCTGATCGTGCCCGTCCAGCGGACCACTCCGAGGTAGACCCGCCTGGTGCTGGCGCTTGCTAGCGTTAACGGGCATGACACCTGAAGAGCTTGTCGCGTCGGCCTGCCCACGGATCGGCGGCCTCGGGAGCGCGTTCTACTTCGTTCCCGAGACGCTGGCTGCTGGGGAGGCACTCGGTCTGGATCCATTCCGGTTCTACTTTCTCGGGCGGGGCGGGGTGCTCGGGGACGTGGAGGCCAGGGTGGTGGCCAGCGCGTTCGGCTACTTCGAGCCGTCGCTCGTAAAGACCATGTGGGAATCAGGGCGGGAGACTGTAGCCCCTCGGGATGCCGGTCGCGCCTACCTCGAGTGCTGCAGGGAGCTCGGAAGGCGCAGGTTCGCTGGGCTGAGCGGCCTGGATTCGTTCTGTGCAAGCGCCGAGAACGTAGTGGCTGCGGCCGACCCAGCAGGTCTGGCGCTCTATGCCGGCATATCGGCCGAGCCCCTTCCAGATGATCTCCCGGCTCGCGCGATGCAGCTGGTCGCCGTGCTGCGGGAGTACAGGGGCAGCGTGCACCTGCTCGCGGTCCTGGCGTCAGGCCTCGAGCCCAGGACAGCCCATTACATGCGCCGGCCGAACGACCTGGCGCTTTTCGGCTGGCCTGCCGACCAGCCCCCCGAGGTGACCGAGGCCGACAGGAAGGCACTCGCGGTAGCCGATGCCCTCACGGACCGGCTGGTTCTGGACGCGTTCGCTGTTATCGAACCTGGACGGCGCGACATCTTCGTCCTGGGGCTCGCGGCCATGGAGACGGCTCTCTCGGCCCCGGAGGCCTAGCAGAACGTCACGCCCCCCCTACTTCTGGGTGCCGGCTGGCTGCGAGACCGGCACTCCGAGCGGCAAACCCGGCCCGGACGCGCCACCGGTGCCCACCTCTCAGGGGGACACCGGTTGGCATTTCGTGGCAAATGGTGGAGGTGGCGGGAATCGAACCCGCGTCCCCCGGCTTCTCAACGGGACTTCTCCGAGCGCAGCCAGCGTGTTGTCTCGGTAGCGCCCTACTGCTGGCACCTAGGCGTTACCCAGCCGACGAAGATTTCCCTGGCGACGAGTCGGCCGCATCGGCCAGGTGAGTCCTACTTATGACGCCCACGACCGATCCGTAGGACCGGGACCGGGTGGACGGGCTACCTGTCAGGCAGCCATTGCGAGCTGAGGCTCGGCATTTGTTTTTGTCCCGGCTCTTTAACGTGGCTCCGGGGACCACGGCTCGCTTCTCCCGCTTCGACGACCGGAGTCGAAGCCCTTCACCCCCGTGTAGGTATCCCAAATGGCTGGCGTATCTCGCCAACGATCCCATTCTAGTTCCCTGTCAGCGCCTATGTGTCGTGGCAGATCAGGGTCCCTTCCTGTTCGCTTTCCTGGCAGCCTCCCTGTCGGCGTCGCGTGCCGCGTCACGCTCGGCAATGGCCTGGCGCTTGTCCCAGGTGCGCCGGCCTCGTGCGAGTGCGAGCTCCACCTTGGCCTTGCCGTCGCGGAAGTAGACAGAGAGGGGGACCAGGGTGAGGGACTGCCGCTCGGTGTGCCCCAGAAGCTCGTCGATCTGCCGGCGGTGCAGGAGCAGCTTTCTTCGCCTGTCGGGCTCGTGGGCGCCGAAGCCTGCGGCATGGTCGTAGGGGGCGACATGCATGCCGAAGAGCCATGCCTCGCCCCTGTCGATGCGGGCGTAGGCATCCTGGATGGCCACCTTCCCGCTACGCAGCGACTTCACCTCACTGCCCTGGAGCACTATCCCGCACTCCATGGTCTCGAGTATCTCGTAGTCGTGGCGCGCCCTGCGGTTGCGCGCCACCTGGCGTATCGAGTCCCCTGTGCCTGGCCGCGCTGCGCTACGGTGCCCGCGCCTGCCTGGTCCCTTGGCGGCCATCAGATCGTCCTGGCGTCCGGCCCGGCGGCCACGATACGACTCACGGTATGCAGGGTACCCGCCCGGAGCCCTACGCTTCGGATTCGTGATCGAGGCGTCCCCTTCCACCGTCGCCGGAATAATCTCCCACTGCCTGGGTGGATTTCCTGACGAGGCCTGCGGCCTGATAGCAGGTGATGCGCGCACAGGCAGGGTCGCACGCTGGTACCCGACCAGGAATGTCGCCGCATCCGCGAAGCTCTACGAGGTGGATCCAGGTGATCACCTGAGAGCGGACCGCGATGCCCAGGCGGCCGGCTTCGAGATAATCGGGGTGTTCCACTCCCACACCCACACACCTGCCTACCCGTCACCGACGGACGTAGCCCAGGCGCCGGACCCCTCATGGCACTACGTGCTGGTCTCGCTCAGGGATGTAGGACCTACGCTTCGCTCCTACCGGATCGTATCTGGGAAGATCCTGGAGGAACCGGTTGTTGTGACGGTCGGTTAGAATATCGACCACAGCAGTCATGAATCGCCAGCAGTCTGAATCGCCAGCAGTCTGAATCGCCAGCAGTCTGAATCGCCAGCAGTCTGAATCGCCAGCGAAGATATAGCTGGGGCTCGCCATAGCCCGGTGGCGCTCGGAGTGCTACTACGTCCCAGGAGGATCCCCGTGTCCGTGGAAGTGCGGCTACCAACAGTCCTGAGGCCCCATGCGGCCGGCCAGACCGTCGTGGAGGCCGAGGGCGCCACCATAGGGGAGGTCCTGGAGAGCCTGGTGAGGAGTTATCCGGGAATGTCGGGCCAGGTGCTCACCGACGACGGCAGCCTGCATCGCTTCGTGAACGTCTACGTGAACGACGACGACGTTCGCTACCTGGACCAGCTCCAGACCAAGGTGCAGCCCGGCGACACCGTATCGATCCTGCCAGCGGTGGCCGGTGGCTGATCGACTAGTCGCGCTCCGTCGAGCCGGCCTGGATCGGTGGGGCAGGTGAGCCTCTATTCGAGCGTGCTCGAGCTCATCGGCCATACGCCGATGGTGGATGCCTCCGCGCTCAGCCCTAACCCCTCGGTCCGTATCTGCGTAAAGCTCGAAGGGCAGAACCCCGGTGGCTCGGTGAAGGATCGAGTCGCGCTCTGGATGGTGGAGCAGGCAGAGAAGGAGGGGCTGCTGGTTCCCGGGTCGGTGCTCCTGGAGCCCTCCTCCGGCAACACGGGCATCGGGCTGGCACTGGTGGCGAGGGTGAAGGGATATCGCCTGAAGGTGGTTCTCCCTACGAACGTGTCACCCGAACGCCGGCAGGCTCTGGAGATGTGGGGCGCGCAGATAATCGAGTCACCGGGATCGGAGGGCTCGAACGGGGCCGTCCGGCTGGCTATGAAGCTCCATGCAGAGCATCCCGAGTGGGTGTTCCTGTACCAGTATGCGAACCATGCCAACCCGCTTGCCCACTACGAGGGCACCGGTCCGGAGATCTGGCAGGATTGCCCCGAGGTGACCCACTTCGTCGCGGGCCTCGGCACCTCGGGCACGCTTCTCGGTGTGGGACGGTTCCTGAAAGAACAGAATCCTGCCGTGCAGGTCTGGGCGGTGGAGCCTCCGGCTGGTGAGCTGGTAGACGGCTTGAGAAGTCTGGACGACGGCTACATCCCTCCCATCTTCCAGGACTTGGCTGGTGCAGATCTGCTGGACAGGAAGACGATCATCGGTCCGAGGGAGTCCATAGAGTGGACGCGAAGGCTGGCCGAGATAGGGGTGTTCGCGGGCATATCCTCTGGATCGGCCCTCGCTGGTGCTGCGCGTTGCGCCCAGGTGATCGAGTCAGGGGTGGTGGTCACGGTGGCGGCAGACGGTGGATGGAAGTACCTGTCCACTGGTGCCTGGACCGACGACATAGACGACGTAGTGGAGCGGGCAAGGCGCATCATCTACTTCTGATTGCCGGTAGCCTGTGTCGATGAGCGACTTCCTGACGGACATAGACACTCTCAGGCGAAATGCCCGTGCCCACATGGATCTGGGGCCGATCACCGAGGCCTATGGTGCCGACCGCCAGAGGGTGCTGGCTGTGCTGAACGAGGTGCTTGCCACCGAGCTGGTATGCGTGCTGCGCTACAAGCGGCACTACTACATGGCTCAGGGGATTAACTCCGGTCCCGTAGCCCAGGAGTTCCTCCAGCATGCCGGCGAGGAGCAGGGTCATGCGGACCTGGTGGCGGCTCGCATCGTGCAGCTCCAGGGAGAGCCCGACTTCGATCCCGCTACCCTGGCAGCCCGCAGCCATGCAGAGTATGCACCTGGGGTCGACCTGGTCGACATGATCCGGGAGGACCTGGTGGCAGAACGGATCGCCATCACCTCCTACCAGGAGATAGTGCGGTGGCTGGGCGACGGGGATCCGACCACGCGCAGGATGATCGAGGACATCCTGGCGATGGAGGAGGAGCACGCGGACGACCTCCTGACGCTCTTGAACGTCATCGGTGAGCAGGCTGTCTCCCAGAGGTGACCAGCCGCTCGAAGACCAGGCTGGAGCCGCCGCCCCACCTGGTGCGCTCGACCTCCTGGTCTGGCCTTTCCCCAGGAGATCCAGTCGAGGTATTGCTTGGCGCGCACTCTACAGGTACCTGGACGTTCCTGGCTCACGTGCGCAACGAACGCAGCGGTGAGGAGTTCGTGGAGGTTCTGGGCGGCAGGCGCGGTGAAAGATCTCTCAGGTGCTTCAGGCCCGAGCGGGTTTACCCACCGGGGGGCCTGCGGCGCAAGGAGCTGTCCCTCGCACAGGCCCCCCGCCTTCCGCTGCGATGAGCTGCCGGCTGGCGGCCTTTGCCCCCGGGGCTGAGCGCCCCTGGCGTGACCCCATTCTGGCTACTTATCCGGCGACTGAAGACGCCAGTCCCTTCGAGGCATCCTGATGGACGAGCGCCCTATAGGGATGTTCGACAGCGGGTTCGGGGGGCTTACCGTGGCCAGAGCCCTGATAGACCTGGCGCCCGCGGAGAACCTCGTCTACGTAGGTGACACCGGTCGTTACCCGTACGGACCCCGCCCGTTGGCAGAGGTGAGGGAGTTCGCCATCGAGATAGCTAGATGGCTGGTGGAGGTGCACGACGTGAAGCTGGTGGTGGTCGCATGCAACACTGCCTCTGCGGCTGCCCTGGAGGATCTCCAGGGGTTGCTCGCCGTGCCGGTCCTGGGGGTGATCGAACCGGGTGTGAAATCGATGGCCAGGGCGACCCGGAACCACAGGGCAGGCGTCATAGGGACCGTGGGGACGATCTCCTCGGGGGCCTACCAGCGGGCTGTGGCGGAGCTGGAGGACCCGCCCGAGCTGCATTGCGCTGCCTGCCCCGGGTTCGTGGAGTTCGTGGAGCGGGGGGACACGCATTCGGATCAGGTAGCCGTGCTCGCCGAACGCCTCCTGGCTCCACTGAGAGAGGCGGGAGTGGACACCCTGCTGCTGGGTTGCACCCATTACCCCTTCCTGGCCAGGACCATCGGTGAGGTGATGGGACGTGAGGTGGTTCTCGTGTCATCGGCAGACGAGACTGCCTTCGAGGTCAGGGACATGCTCGACAGGCTGGGATGTGGTCGCAGGCCAGGGCAGGCCGGATATCACCGCTTCTACTCCTCGGGTGATGTGGCATGGTTCCAGCGGGTCGGCAGCAGGCTCTTCGGCGAGGAGATCGGTGAGGTCGGCTCCGTTGTATGGTCTCCACACGAATGCCCCCGACGCGAGGCTAGGGGCGATTAGCGGCCCCATCCGCTCTGGATGAGGCGAGGAAGGTACGGACCATGACAGATGCAGACGACCGTGCAAGGCGCGCCGACGGGCGGGCGGTGGACCAGCTGAGGCCGGTGAGCTTCGAGCGGGACTTCACGGTGATGGCCATGGGATCGGTGCTGGTCTCCATGGGTAGGACGAAGGTGCTCTGCACGGCCTCCGTGGAGGATCGGATCCCACCCTGGATGCGTGGCAGCGGGAAAGGGTGGGTGACGGCAGAGTATTCGCTGCTGCCAGGATCCACCTCGGAGCGAGCCGGGCGCGAGGCTGCCAAGGGTCGCCAGTCGGGGCGCACCCAGGAGATACAACGGCTGATCGGCAGGTCGCTGAGGGCGGTGACGGACATGGTGGCGCTGGGGGAGAGGCAGGTGACCGTGGACTGCGACGTCCTACAGGCGGATGGGGGGACCAGGACCGCTTCGATCTGCGGGGCCTACGTCGCGCTCCATGATGCCTTTACCAGGATGGTCTCCCGGGGCGATATAAGCACCCAGCCACTCTCGGATGCCTGTGCCGCTGTATCGGTAGGGATAGTCGACGCCTCACCCCTGCTAGACCTCGACTACTCGGAGGACTCACGGGCCGAGGTGGACATGAACGTGGTCATGACCGCGTCTGGTCGCTTCGTGGAGGTCCAGGGCACCGCCGAAGGCATGCCATTCAGCCGAGGCGAGCTCGACGACCTGCTCGGCCTCGGCTCGAAGGGGATAGCGGAGCTGCTGGAGGCTCAGCGTCTCGCTCTGGCCACGCCACCGGCCACTCGGTGAGTCCTGGATGCAGCTGGTCCTGGCAACCGCCAATCCAGACAAGGTAGGCGAGATCGAGGCCATATTCGCCGAGGTCGGCGTGCCGGGACTGGAACTCCTTGCCAGACCTCGCTCCGTGCCCGATGTCGAAGAGACTGGCGCGACGCTGCTGGCGAACGCCCGGTTGAAGGCCCTGGCGCTGTCTCGCGCTACCGGGCTCGGTGCGCTGGCAGACGACACCGGCCTCGAGGTCGATGCCCTGGGTGGAAAGCCTGGCGTCCACTCAGCACGCTTTGCCGGCATCGGGGCGACCTATGCGCAGAACGTCGAGAAGCTGCTGGCGGACCTCATCTCGGTCGGTGCCCTGAGCCGAGGAGCCCGCAGTGCACGCTTTACCACCGTGGCATTCGCCCTCCTGCCAGACGGCACCGAACTGCACACCGTGGGGATGGTGGAGGGGACTCTGGCCATGGAGCCGGCGGGCGAGGGAGGGTTCGGCTACGACTCGGTGTTCGTGCCCGACGAGGCTGACGGGCGAACCTTCGCCGAGATGACATCCCAGGAGAAGCACGCCATCTCGCACCG
This sequence comes from Actinomycetes bacterium, assembly GCA_021801795.1. Classification (GTDB taxonomy): domain Bacteria; phylum Actinomycetota; class Acidimicrobiia; order Acidimicrobiales; family JAJYXR01; genus JAJYXR01. Next base: position 82,804 of record JAJYXR010000001.1, on the reverse strand, counting down.
GGGAAGGGCCATGCGGGCTCTGGCAAGGCTGCTAGGCTCGCCGTGACGTGAGCACCCGGGGGACGGGCGCTCTGGCACTAGCTCGGAGGTACGCAGATGTCCGACGGCGACGCGCTGAGCGCGATCATCGGCAAGCCCACCAGTAAGTCGCGGGTGGTGATAGAGAGAGGTCCGGTGACGAACTTCGCCATAGCGGTTTGCGACCATAACCCCGTCTACCGCGACTCCAAGGCAGCCGAAGCAGCCGGCCTGGATGCGATCCCGGTGCCACCTACGTTCCCGTTCGTCATGGAGACCTGGGGCCGCTTTGCCGAGATCCAGCCCGAGGACGCTCCCCGGGGTAACCCGATGGGCGAGGTGATAGGACCGCTCATGGCCAAGGGAGGGATCATCCTTCACGGCGAGCAGGAGTTCGAGTACCACCGGCCCGTGAAGGTAGGTGACGTGCTCTACGGCGAGGGCAAGGTGGTGGACGCCTACGCGAAGGAGTCGAAGGGTAAGACGATGACCTTCGTGGTCACCGAGGTGGCATGGCGCGACGAGACCACCGGGGAGCCGGTGGTGACGACGCGGATGAACATAATCCATAGGGCCTGAGGGGCGCGTCCCCTAGAGAACGAGAACGCGTTCTCGCCTGGGGCCCCGGGAAGTGATATAACGGCGGCTCGTGAGAACGTCACTGCTGAGCGGACCCGAGTGGATAGCGGTCCTGCGCATCGGACTGGGCCTGTGGTGGCTGGAGAGCTTCCGGCACAAGAACCTCCGGGCCTGGCTCCAGCGACAGGCAGGCATAAAGTGGGCCGAGGAGATCGCCGCGAAGCACCGTTGGGCCGCGGTCACCAGGGGCTTCGAAGCGGTCGTGAAGCCCCACCCGAAGACCATGACCTGGGTGGTGCTGGCGAGCGAGCTGGCGCTAGGGATCGGGCTGGTCGCCGGCTTCCTCACGCCGGTGGCATGTGTGGCGGGGATTCTCCTGAACCTGCTCTACTTCCTACTCATGATCCATGACTGGGCCGAGCAGGGCCAGAATCTCATGATGATCCTCGCAGCGGTGGTGGTGCTCGGAGCGCATGGAGGACAGGTCTGGTCTGTAGATCACCTTCTCGGGATCTTTTGATTCGGGCCAGGCGCGCGATAGTGTCATTCGCCGGGCATCGGCTCCCAGGGGATGCCGCAGGGTCTCAGGAAAGGACGATGATCGATGGGTGAGGAAAAGCTCTACTTCGAGGATGTGAAAGAGGGGGCCGAGGCCCCTGTGAAGTCCCACACCCTGACCAGGACTGACCTGGTCCGGTACGCGGGCGCGTCGGGTGACTATAACCCGATGCACCATGACGAGGTCATTGCCACTGCCTCTGGCCAGCCAAGCGTCTTCGGACACGGGATGTTCTCCATGGGCCTGCTCGGCACTGCCCTTACCGACTTCGTCGGTGCGGGAAACGTCGTCCGTTACCGGGTCCGCTTCAGCAGGCAGACCTGGCCTGGTGAGGAGCTCAGCACGAAGATCGTCGTAACCGCCAAGCGCGAGGACGGAGGCCGGCACCTGGTCGACCTGGAGTGCAGCCTGGCGAACGGCGACGGCGAGGTGAAGGTGGTGGGCGAGGCCACCGCCGTCCTGCCCAGCCGGTCCTAGCCGACTCGGGGACCAGCGAACATCAGAAGAAGCTGAACTTCGGCAGTCCCGAGGAGTGGTCCGCGAAGAGCTGTCCCTTCGCGTCGGCCAGCTCCTTGGGTGACCAGCGGCTTTCGCGCTCCAGCTTGCCCACAGGGTGGAACCCACCCATCGCGTAGACGTGTCCTCCGAAGACGACGAACACCTGACCAGTCACGTCGGCGGCAGCGTCGGAGGCCAGGAAGGCCACCAGGGGAGCGACATTGGCGGGCGAGAAGGCGTCGAACTTTCCCTCCTCTGCCTCTGCCATCTGACCGAAGAGGTCCTCGGTCATCCTGGTGCGCGCCCTGGGCGCGATCGCGTTCACCGTGATCCCGTAGCGCTCGAGCTCCCGGCCGAGCACCCAGGTGAGCGAGGCTATGCCGGCCTTCGCAGCCGAGTAGTTCGCCTGGCCGACGTTTCCGTAGAGCCCTGCCTCGGAGGAGGTGTTTATGATGCGTCCCGACACCTCCTCGCCAGCCTTTGCCCGTGCCCTCCAGTGGAGCGCTGCGAAGTGGGCAGGGGCGAAGTGGCCTTTCAGGTGGACCCGGATCACGTCGTCCCAGTCGGACTCCTCCATGTTGAAGCACATCTTGTCGCGCAGGATCCCGGCGTTGTTCACCAGTATGTCGAGCCGTCCCCAGGTGTCCACGGCCTGGGCGACCAGCTGCTCGGCGCCCGACCAGGAGCTCACGTCATCGGCGTTCAGCACCGCCTCGCCACCTGCTGCCTTTATGTCCTCCACCGTCTGCTGGGCTGGGTGCTTGTCCTCGCCGCCGCCGTCGCGTGTGGCGCCCACGTCGTTCACGACCACCCTTGCTCCCTCGGACGCGAGCAGCAGCGCTTCCTCACGGCCGATTCCTCTGCCGGCGCCGGTGACAATGGCGATCTTGCCGTCGAGCGTTCCCATAGGGCTATCCTCCGCTTCGAGCACCCGCGGCTCCTGGTCCTCGGGTGCAGATTTCCTTGACCGTCGGTCCTACAGGCCAAGGATGACGAACCTTGACTAGCGGAACCTCCCAGGGGCAGCATGGCCGATACAGGACCTCATGGTCAAACAGCCGCCCCAGGGATTCTCCGGGCCAACAGACGGGAGCTGCCCACCGATATGTCCACACAGACCACGCCACGCTTCGACCTTCCCACCCCTGACGAGCACAGCCAGGTCTTCTGGGATGCTGCCAGGGCAGGGAAGCTCCTCATAGGTCGCTGCGAGAGTTGCGCGATGGCCCACTACTACCCGCGTCCATTCTGCCCTCACTGCGGGTGGCCAAGTGTGGTCTGGGAAGAGGCCAGCGGTGCTGGATCTCTCTACACCTGGTCGGTGGTCCACCAGAACGACCTGCCGCCCTTCGGCGAGCGGGTGCCCTACGTGGCGGCAATCGTGGATCTGGCCGAGGGGCCGCGGATGATGACGAACGTGATCGACTGCGCGTTCGAGGACCTCGCTGCGGGCATGGCACTGCAGGTGGCCTTCCAGGACATCGGCGAGGGGTTCACGATCCCGGTCTTCCGCCCAGCGGTGCAGGCTGCCTGAGGCCCGCTGCTACCTGAGGCCCGCTGCTACCTGGGGTCCGCTGTAGCCTGGGGTCCGCTGCCGGCCTGGAGCGGCCGGGTGCCCACCGGGCCTACCGGGTGCCCGTGGCGGGCCCCCAGAGCGCCCGTGGCGCGCCTGGTGGGTGCGGGCGGAGGGAGTCGAACCCTCACCCCCGAAGGGACCGGGACCTAAACCCGGCGCGTCTGCCATTCCGCCACGCCCGCTTGGTGCTGCCCTTCAGGCGTCGAGCCGTCTGGTATCGAGCCGGGGCCCACACTAACGGGTGTGGAGCCCAGAGCGTGTAACCGGCGGCCCAGCACGTGGTTCGGAGCACGGAGAGGCTTCCTGCGTGCGCCGGGTTGTCCTGCGAAGGGACTGCCAGGGGGCCAGATCGGAGGTATGAACGCGGAGCCCCTCTGGTGCCGGTAGCCTCGTCGCATGCCTTCAGACCATCCAGCTGACATCCGCGGCGGATCAGCCGCACCTCGAACCCCCTACGCCGGCATGGACAGCGCTGTCCAGATGGCTGGTGGAGGGCTGCCAGACCCCTCTGCTGACGTGTTCCAGCGGCTGCTGAAGGAGCGGATCATCTTCATCGGAAGTGCCATCGACCAGTCGGTGGCGAACCTGGTGTGCGCGCAGCTGGTCCTGCTGGAGGCCGAAGACTCCGAGCGGGACATCTCGGTGTACATAAACTCACCCGGTGGGTCGGTCACCGACGGGCTCGCGATTTACGACACCATGCAGTACGTGAACTGTGACGTACGGACTACCTGCGTGGGGCTCGCAGCTTCGATGGGCCAGTTCCTGCTATGTGCCGGAGCGCCCGGTAAGCGGTTCGCCCTTCCCCATAGCCGCATTCTCATGCACCAGCCATCGGGTCAGATGCAGGGGCAGGCGGCTGACATAGCTATCCAGGCAGAGCAGATCGTCTACCTGAAGCGGATGATGGCCGAGAGGATCGCATTCCACACGGGTCAGCCGGTCGAGCGCATCGAAGCCGATTCGGACCGGGATCGGTGGTTCACCGCCGAGGAGGCGAAGGAGTACGGCTTCATAGACCAGGTCATCGACCGCTCCGCGACCGAGAGGGCACTGAGCTGAGCACCGTGACCCACCGGCAGGATGGATCCTCTACGGTCCGGGGTGCGGCCTGATGGATGCACCGGGCACAGCACAGGGTGCTTCGCACGGCACCGTATCGGGTACCGGCTCAGGCACTCGGGACCTGGCCGGTCCAGATAGACCGCTGCTCGATCGGGTGCAGGGCTCCGATGGCGCGACCCATGCCACCAGGCCGAAGCCCGCCCGGGTGGTGGCCACCCGGGCATCACTCAGGCAGCGCCTGATGGAGCTGTGGGGATCGCGCGAGCTGATCGTTTTCCTGGTGCGAAAAGAGATCAAGGTCAAGTACAAGAACTCGGTGCTGGGCCTTCTGTGGTCGATGCTGAACCCCGCGTTCACCCTCTTCGTCTACTACGTGGTCTTCGGGATCGTGCTGAAGAACGGCATACCGCAGTTCGCCATCTACCTGATGGCCGGGCTGCTCCCCTGGAACCTCTTCCAGACGGCGATGATGAGTGGCACGGGGGCGGTGGTGGACAACGGATCGATAGTGAAGAAGGTCGCATTCCCGCGCGAGGTGCTGGCGTTGGCCTCGGTGGGCACCGCGTTCATGTTCTTCGTCTTCCAGACCACCGTGATGGTCCTCTTCATGGCAGGCTTCATGCACCCACCATCCTGGGGAGAGCTCTGGATCCTGATACCGTCGCTCGCTGCGCTCCTGCTCTTCTGCGGGGCGCTCACCGTGTTCCTCTCGGCCGTGAATGTCTACCTGCGCGACACCCGGCACCTGATCGAGGTGCTCCTGATCGCCTGGTTCTGGGCGGTGCCAGCCGTCTATCCCTTCAAGACGCTCTATGCGAAGCTGGTGGACCATCACCTGTTGTGGGTCTACTTCGCCAACCCCATGACTGTCATCGTCCTTACATTCCAGCGAATCCTCTATAACGCCCACATGGCCCATGTGACCACCGCCGCGACGGCACCTACGGTGGTGCTGCTCATCTTCAGCGCCAAGTGGTACCTGGTGGCGAACCTGGTGGTGATAGCGCTGTCGGTGGCGCTCCTCCTGGTCGCCCTGGTGATCTTCGGGCGCCTCGAAGGTAACTTCGCCGAGGAGCTCTGAGCCATGCCGGGGATGAACGCCGTAGAGGTCCAGGACATATCGAAGCGCTTCCGCCTGTACCACGAGAAGCACTCCTCCCTGAAGGAGCGGTTCGTCCATCCTCGCAGGATGACCTACGAGGATCTCTGGGCCCTGCGCGATGTCTCCTTCGAGATTCCCGAGGGGCAGACCATGGGGATCATCGGGCGCAACGGCTCTGGCAAGTCGACCCTGCTGAAGTGCGTGACGGGCATCCTGCAGGTGACCTCTGGCAAGGTGCTGGTACGTGGGAAGCTGGCTGCCCTCCTGGAGCTCGGGGCAGGATTCCAGCCTGAGCTATCCGGTCGTGACAACGTCTTCCTGAATGCCTCGCTGCTAGGCCTCTCCACCCGGGAGGTCGAGAAGCGATTCGACGACATCGTCGCCTTCTCGGAGCTCGAGCAGTTCATAGACAACCAGGTGAAGTACTACTCCTCGGGCATGTACGTGCGCCTGGGGTTCTCGGTGGCGGTGAACGTCGAGCCCGACATCCTGGTGGTGGACGAGGTGCTGGCAGTAGGGGACGAGAAGTTCCAGCGCAAGTGCCTGGACAAGATCAAGTCCTTCCAGAAGGAGGGCCGGACGATCATGTTCGTCACCCACGCCGCGGACCTGGTTCGTCAGATCTGCGAGAGCGCTGTGGTCCTCCAGGAGGGGCAGGTCATAGGATCGGGGCCTCCGGGCGAGGCGATCCGGTTGTTCCGTGAGCACCTGCTCGAGGGAGGCGACGAAGCTGGGGGCGGAGAGCCGGCCGAGCAGATCCTGGTGGACGACGCCAGCCGCATGCGCACCTCCACTGGTGAGGCGGCTTCGAGCACCCGTCCCATCGTCATCACCGGGACGGAGATCCAGCATCCTGGCATCGGACGCCGGCAGTACCTCATGCCCAGGGAGCCCCTGCGCCTCTGGATTGCCTTCGACGCCATCATGAGCGTCCCGGATGTCGTATTCAGCATCGAGATCCACGACCAGTTGGGCAACATGGTGTTCGGCACCGACACCGAGATACTCGACGTGCCCTACGACGCCCCGCCAGGTGGCGGGGTCGTGGACTTCGCGTTCCCGAGCGTTCCCCTCCTCGACGGCACCTACGCGATAAACGTAGGGATCAGGAACCGAGGCGGCGGGACGGTCTATGACTGGCGGGAGCAGGAGTGCAGGTTCGAGGTCATGAATCCCGGTCGCAGCGTGGGTTCCGTGGCACTCGACGTGGAAGTCGGAGTGCGTTCCCTGAGCGCCAGCTAGGACCTGCTCGCCACGTCGCCAGCGCTATTGGCCATATCATCGGCGAAACTGGCCAGGCGTCTGAACGAACGCAGCTTCCCGAGGCGACCGAGCCGCCCTGCGTCTACTCCGACATCCGCTGACCTCAGCAGCTCGCGATCTCCGGCGCTGTTGCCGTATGCCCATACGAAGGGTTTCTCATGCCTGCCGCCACCGCCGGCATCCCCACCGCCGGCCTGGTCATGCTCACCGCCGGCATCCCCACCGCCGGCCTTGTCATGCTCACCGCCGGCATCCCCACCGCCTGAGCCAGCGCTAGCTGCCCACCACTCGGCCAGGCGGGCGGCCTTCTCGGGGCCCCTGCAGTTCGCTCCGGCCAGCTTTCCGGTGAGAAGGCCCGACTCGTCCACCTGGAGCCTCGTAGCGATGACCCCCGACGCACCGAGATCCTGGGCCACGGGCGTGACATAGCACTCCGGCGATGCCGACACGATGACCACGGTGTGGCCCGCTGCCAGGTGCCAGTCGAGCCGCGACCTCGTGTCCGGTCGCGCCCTCCGGCGGTAGTGCTCGCGCCCGAACTCGGCGGCACGCACCCGAAGATCTGCCTCGGGGATGCCGGCCAGGACCATGGTGAAGAGAGCCTCCTTGGCAGAGTCGACCGCCGAACCGCCCACCAGGGTGCCGTAGAGGATCCTCGGCCATAGCCGAGCCGCTGCCAGGATCAGCCGCCGCCGTCCCGACATGGCGGCGAGGAAGGGCCATGTGCTGCCTCCGGTGGTCAGGGTGCCGTCGAAGTCGAATGCGGCCAGCACGGGTCTCTGCACGGGTGCGGTGCCGGCCCCATCAGCGCCAGGGGCGGTGTAGGAGATCTGGCGGGTGTTCGGTGGCGTGTCCCGAGAGCCCGGTGCGCTGGTCACGGCAGCAGTCTTGCAGATCAGAAAATCCGACTTTCCCACTCGACAATCGGGCATATCAGGACTAGACTGCCGGCAGGCAGGGGAGCATGCATGGTCTTCCTGCCCCGAGATGGCTCTCGGGCTTCATCCCTGTGGGAGCCCGCACTATGACTAGGAGGAGCAGATATGGCAGTTCACCTGGGAGACGTAGCGCCGGACTTCACGGCGGAGACCACAGAGGGCACGGTTAGCTTTCACGACTGGATAGGTGACTCCTGGGCCATCCTGTTCTCCCACCCGAAGGACTTCACGCCGGTGTGCACCACGGAGCTGGGTGCATTCGCGAAGGCGAAGCCTGAGTTCGACAGGCGGAACACGAAGCTCATAGGGCTGTCGGTCGACCCGGTGGATTCCCACCGCGATTGGGCGAAGGACATCGAGGACACCCAGGGCCAGGCCCTGAACTTCCCGGTCATCGGTGACCCCGATCACAAGGTGGCTGACCTCTACGACATGATCCACCCGAACGCTCTCGACACCCTTACGGTGAGGAGCGTCTTCATCATCGGACCTGACAAGAAGGTGAAGCTCACCCTCACCTACCCTGCGTCTACTGGCAGGAACGTCGCGGAGATCCTGAGAGTGCTGGACTCGCTCCAGCTGACTGCTGACTATCAGGTGTCGACGCCCGTTAACTGGAACGACGGAGACGACGTGATCATCGCTCCGGCAATACCCGACGAGGAGGCGAAGGTGAAGTTCCCGAAGGGGTTCCGCACGCTGCGTCCCTACCTCCGCCTCACCCCCCAGCCGAACCGGTAGGCGAGATCCTTCCGGTAGAGCCCTCGGCCCTCTAGGAGGTCGCCAGCTCCTCGCGTAGCTGGCGCTTCAAGACCTTACCCTGGGGGTTCCTCGGCAGGGGGTCGGACCGGAACCATATCCTCGCCGGTGCGTTGAAGGCGGCCATGCGCTCGCGGACGTGTCGCACCAGCTCGTCTGCGCTCACGCGCTGGCCTGGGCGCAGAACCACGACGGCACCGACCTCTTCCCCGAGGACGGGGTGGGGGATGCCGATAACGGCGCAGTCGGCGACGGCCGGATGCTCGAACAAGGTGGCTTCCACCTCCACCGAGTAGACGTTCTCACCACCGCGGATCACCATGTCCTTGGCCCTGTCGACTATGTGCACGAACCCATCGTCGTCGATGGTCGCTATGTCGCCGGTGTGGAGCCAGCCGGCGGTGAAGGTGGCGGCGGTCTCTTCTGGCTTCTCCCAGTAACCGCGCACGACGTTAGGGCCCTTTACCCACAGCTCACCTAGAACTCCTCTGGCCGAGAGATGCTCGGGAGTCGGCTCGGGGCCTAGATAGTCCTCGGGCACCACGGCTAGCTCGCAGACCGGCACCGGCGGCCCAACGCTGTCAGGCCGGGCGATGTAGTCGTCTCCGGAGTTCATGGTGGTCACCGAGGAGGTCTCGGTGAGCCCGTAGCCGTTCGAAGGGGCACCGACCGGGAAGTGCTCCTTTATGCGCCTCACCATGTCAGGTGGCGCCGGAGCGCCTCCGTAGGCTATCGAGGTGATCGAGGAGGTATCGCGCTTTAGGAAATCGGGCGAGTCGAGCACCTGCATCACCATTGCCGGCACGCCGCCAAAGGTGGTTATCTGCTCTCGTTCTATGAGCTCCAGTGCCCGCTGCGGGTCGAAGTGGTGCATCATGACGAGCTTCCCGCCTGCAGCCGTGTTCGTGACGAGGATCGCATGGCAGCCGGTCGCATGGAACAGGGGTACTGACAGAAGGTAGCTGTTCTGACGCTTGGAAGCGGGATCAGGGGTGCCGCCCGTGCCCCGCAGACCTGCACGGGTTGCGATGAAGAAGAGGCTCATCAGGTTCGTGCAGATGTTCCTGTGGGTGCCGACGGCGCCCTTTGGCCTGCCGGTGGTGCCAGAGGTGTAGAAGATCGTGGCATCGTCCTCGGGATCTATGTCCAGGGCAGGTGGCTCTTCTGCTGAACCCAGCTCTGCTGCCAGGTCAGCAGCGTTTCCGGTGCCAGGACCGTGCATGGCGGTGCCTGCGATCTCGTCGTAGAGGACCACCGGCACATCGGCCCTCGGCGGGCTCCAGCCCGGTCGCCTGTTCTCGTCGGTGACCACCACCGCTCTCAGGTTCGGCATCTCAGGTAGGTGCCCCATGATCCGCTCGAGCCGTTCGGAGTCGACGAATGCCACAGTGCACGAGGAATCGGATAGCCCGTAGGCCAGCTCGGGTCCGGTCCACCAGGCGTTCAGTGGCACCACCACGGCACCGGCCATCGCGGTGGTGGCCCAGAATGCAGTAGCCCACTCGGGCAGGTTCCGCATGGCGATGGCTACACGGTCACCCTTTTGTACCCCGAAGCGCTCGGTGAGAGCCTTGCCTACGCGGGCAGCCAGGCTGTAGTGCTGGCCGAAGGTGATCCGCTCGTCCTCGTAGACGAGGAAGTCCTTGCTCGCATGGGACCTGGAGATCTCCAGCACGCTTCGCAGGTTCGGCGGCGCGTTCTTCCACACGCGCGTGGTGATGCCGCGGATGTCCATCTCTGCCACCTCGAACATCTGGCCAGGCGCGGTCAGCTGCTCGTCTGCCTCGGAGATCGACATCGGGCTCATGGATGTGCCTCCGTAGCGCTGGGGGCTCCATCAGGGGCCCCACCTGGCCTGGCTGCCGGTGCGAATACGCTGCTTCGGTAGTAGGCGAGCTCGGCCACTGACTCCTTTATGTCATCCATGGCCCGGTGTGTCGAATGCTTCTTAGGCGCGGCGTCATAGGCCAGGGGATACCAGCGTCGAGCCAGCTCCTTTATCGTGGAGACGTCAATGGAGCGGTAGTGCAGCCAGTTCTCTATCTCGGGAAGATGGGCTGCCAGGAAGCGCCGGTCGTTACCGATGGAGTTGCCGCAGAGGGGCACCGTGCGCGGCTCTGGGACGAACCCACGGATGAACTCGAGGGTAGCCTGGCCGGCCTCGGCGAGGCTGGTGGGCGATGAGCGGATCTCGGGGAGCAGCCCGGACCTGGTGTGCATCTCCAGTACGACTCCGTCCATGGCAGCCAACTGGCTCTCGTCTGCATGGACGACGATATCGGGACCCTCGGCCACGATATCGAGGTCGTCGTCTGTCACGAGGGTGGCGATCTCCACGATGACGTCGCGGGTCGGGTCGAGGCCGGTCATCTCCAGGTCCATCCAGACGAGCACCCTGCGATGCTACCAAGACTGCACCGTATGGCACGCAGAGTTGCCAACTGTTGCCGAGGGAAGGAACGGCACAGAAAGCTATGGTCAGGAGATGCTGACGATCTCCGTTGTGCGGCTGGACCCGGAACTGCCACTGCCCTCGTACGCGAGACCAGGAGATGGAGGATGTGACCTCTTCGCGCGCCACGACGTCACACTCGCACCCGGTGGAGGCAGGGCGTTGGTGGCGACCGGCATCGCGGTCGCGATACCGGTGGGTTACGCGGGTTTCGTGCAGCCGAGGAGCGGACTGGCCTTCAGGCACGGCGTCAGCTGCCTGAACACCCCCGGCCTCATCGATTCCGGCTACAGGGACGAGGTCAGGGTGCTGCTCGTGAACACTGACCCCGAGATGCCCTACTCTGTTGCCAGAGGGGACCGTGTCGCGCAGCTCGTCATCCAGCGGGTGGAGGAGGTGTGCTTCATGGAGGTGCCCGAGGGTGACCTGGAGGACAGCGAGCGGGGTAGAGGCGGTTTCGGTCACACGGGCCGCTGAGGTGCCCGGTGTGAGCCATGTGGCTCGCACGGGTGGACTGGAAGGGAATTGGAGCAGCTGAGAGGGTTGGATGCGGCGTTCGTCGCCGTGGAGACCGCCACCATGCACATGCACATGGGGGTGGTCCTCCTCCTCGAGCCGCCAGCTCGCGAGGAGAGGGGCAGGGAAGGCTTCTGTCGCTTCAGGGCGATGGTGGCCGAGCGGCTCCATCTGGCGCCACCGCTGCGTCGCAGGGTGGTGGAGGTTCCCTTCGGGATACATCACCCCGTCTGGATCGAGGACCCTGAGTTCGACCTGGATGCCCACCTGCACCGCTGTGCACTTCCCGATCCAGGCTCTCCAGAGGAGCTCTCCAGCCTGGTGGGAGAGATCATGGGTAGACCGCTCAGCCGCAGGCGCCCGCTGTGGGAGATGCACTACGTCGAGGGCCTGGAGTCGGGGTACGTCGCTGTGGTGGTGAAGATCCACCATGCGGCCCTGGACGGGGTGGCCGGGGTCGCACTGCTGGCGGCCTTCATGGACCTTTCGGAGGACCAGCCTGCGCCGGAGCCGCCACTGCGTGAATGGTGTCCGGACCCGGTCCCCACCCCTAGCGAGATGCTGCTCCACGGCCTCGCTTCTCTCGGGCGCGAGCCAGAGAAGGCGCTGTCGCTGGCCCGCCGGTCGATCGAGGTGCTCAGGGACATAGGAAGCCCCGGTGATCCGCTCTCGCTGGACTGGAGCATGCGACGTCCTCCGCTGCCCTTCGAGGCGCCGCGGGCCCCGTTCAACGGACAGATATCGCCTGAGAGGAATACGGCCTTCGTGGAGGTCTCCCTGGCGGAGATCCGCGAGGTTGCAAAGGCCTTCGACTGCCGCGTGAACGATGTCGTGCTGGCTGCCGTGGGCGGTGCTCTGAGGCGCCTCATGGTCAGGAGGGATGAACTTCTCGCCGATGACCTCGTGGCTCTGGTGCCGGTATCGATGCGCTCCGAGGTGGTGCCGGGGGATCTGGGGAACCAGGTGAGCGCCATGCTCGTAGGGCTGGGTACCTCTATACAGGATCCCCTGGTCCGCCTGCAGCGCGTCAGGGAAGGCAGCACCGCAGCCAAGGAACAGTGCGAGGAGCTGCCAGGGGATCTACTGGAAGCTTGGGCCGGCCTGGCAGTTCCGGCCGTTGGGGGGAGGCTTTCGAGGCTGGCGGGGAGCCTCGCGATGGTCGATCGGGCACCACCACCCTTCAACGTGGTGGTGTCGAACCTGCCGGGTCCGCCGGTGTCCCTCTTCAGCGCCGGGCGCAGGTTGGCCGGTGTCTACCCGCTCGGGCCGGTGGTCGAGGGGGTGGGGCTGAACGTGACCGTCATGAGCTACGCCGGTGCCATGTACTTCGGGCTACTCGGCTGCCCTGCCCTGCTGCCCGACATCGGATTCCTGGCAGTGCACCTACGGGAGTCCCTTACCGAGCTGGTGAAGCTGGCTGGCCGCGCGCAGCCTGGCCCGTTGATAAGCTGATCCCGTTAAGCGGACGTGGCTCAGCTGGTAGAGCATCACCTTGCCAAGGTGAGGGTCGCGGGTTCGAATCCCGTCGTCCGCTCTCGGACGTCCTAGTCCCCGGTGCCCGGGATGTGCCCGGTGCCCGGGATGTATGGTCTCTGCGTGGAACCGCTGGTGGTCGCGCTTAGCGCGCTGGGAGGCCTGGTCGCCGGCGATCTACTGGAGCCGGTGGTCGACCAGGTGCCACAGGAGCGGACCCTGAGGCGTCCGTGGTGGAGATGCGGCTCCTGCGGGGTTCCATCGCCAGGGCTGGGCCAGGTGCCGATCCTCCGGGTGATGTCCAGGCAGCGCCCCTGCGATGCCTGCGGAGAGCTCTCAGGACACAGGTGGAGGCCGCTGGTGCTGGCTCTGTCGGGGGCGGTCCTCTGTGCGGCGCTGGGTGCCCGGCTGGGCGGCCACCTGGATCTGGTTGCCTACGACGTGCTGGCCATAGGGCTGCTCGCGATCACCGCCATAGACCTGGAGAGGTATCTGGTGCCGGTGCGGGTTCTCTACCCGACCCTCGTGTCGGTGGCCGTGTTGCTCGCGTGCGCCTCCGTGCTCGACGGTCGGCTGGATGCCCTCTGGCGCTCCGCGCTGGTAGGCGTTGCCTGCTTCGCAGCGTTCCTGGCCATCCACCTGATCCAGCCGAAGGGCATGGGGTTCGGCGATGTCCGGCTGGCCGGCCTGGTGGGGTTCTCCAGTGGCTGGCTCGGCACCGGCTGGCATGCCGCCAGCCGGGCAGGGGTTGCCTTCTTCGTGGCCTTCGTGCTCGGAGCAGTGGTGGGGTTGGTGGTGATGGCCGTGAAGGGAACTGGTAGGAAGACGAAGGTGCCCTTCGCACCGTTCCTCGCGGCCGGTACCCTGGCCTCGGTGCTCTGGGGAGCGCAGATAGCTCGCCTGTGGCTCGGTTCGCTCCATTAGCGCTCCGGGCGCCAGTGGCTGCGGACAGTCCTGCTGAGGCCCCGGCGTCTCGGGTTCGTCCACGTCACGGCGGGCCAAGTTAGATTGGCACGGTGCTCAGATACCTGACGGCAGGGGAATCCCACGGACGCGCTCTGGTGGTGGTGGTGGAAGGTCTGCCAGCGGGGATCCCGGTGAGCGTCGAGGACATCGATGGCGAGCTGGCACGCCGGCGGCTGGGATACGGCAGGGGGCCGCGGATGCGCTTCGAAGCCGACGAGGTGACGATCCTCGCGGGTGTGCGCCATGGCCGCACGCTCGGATCTCCAGTGGCGGTGGAGGTCGCCAACACGGAGTGGCCGAAGTGGGAGCAGGAGATGTCGCCTCACCCTGGAAGGCCGTCGAAGGTGCTGACCCAGCCCAGGCCTGGGCATGCAGACCTGGCTGGGATGCAGAAGTACGGCTTCGACGACGCACGCGACGTCCTGGAGAGGGCCTCGGCTCGTGAGACAGCGGCACGGGTGGTGGCAGGGTGTCTGGCCAAGGTTCTTCTCGCTCACCTGGGCATCAGCGTCATCAGCCATGTGGTGGGGCTGGGGGACGTGGTCTCCAGGAGCGACCAGAGGCCGGAACCCTCCGACCTGGAGGCGGTTGATTCGTCCCAGGTGAGGTGCTTTCCCGGGTCTGACGAAGGCCTCGAGGAGCGCATGGTCCAGGCGATCAAGGCAGCGGCCAAGGCTGGAGACTCCCTTGGGGGGGTCGCGGAGGTGCTGGCCTATGGTGTACCGGTCGGTCTCGGGAGCCATGTCCACTGGGATCGTCGCATTGACGGGCTGCTCGGTCAGGCGTTGCTCAGCATCCAGGCCGTCAAGGCGGTCGAGATCGGGGAAGGCATGGGCATTTCCTCGAGGCGGGGGTCCGAGGCCCACGATGCGATCGGATGGGATGCCGATGCGGCGGCGTACCGGCGCAGCACCTCCCGCGCCGGGGGGGTGGAAGGCGGCATGACCACAGGCGAGCTGGTGGTGGCCCGGTGCTACATGAAGCCGCTGGCCACCCTGAACCGCCCGGTGCTCGCCACCGTCGACGTGGTGACGAAGGAATCGACTGTATCGTTCAAGGAGCGCACCGACGTGACGGCGGTCCCGGCCATGGGTGTAGTAGCGGAGACCATGGTGGCGTTGGTGTTGGCATCCGAAGCGCTGAGGAAGTTCGGCGGAGACTCTCTCGCCGAGGTGCTCCGGAACCGCGATGGCTACATAGCCGCCATCGGCGACACCCACTCGGGACCGCCGGCAGGCAGTGGTGGATGACCACCTCTGGCTGGTCGGCATGATGGGATCGGGCAAGACGGCAGCCGGCAGGCTGGTGGCGGGTCGTCTCGAGGCCGCATTCGTGGACACCGACGAGATGATCTGCGCTGAAGTCGGATCGACCGTGTCCGAGATCTTCGCGGCACGCTCGGAGGAATGGTTCAGAGCTGAGGAGGCAGGTGTCATCGAGCGGCTGGCACGGTCCAGGCAGCCTGCGGTGATATCGACCGGGGGGGGCGCGGTGCTCTCGGAGTCGAACCGCCGCATCATGGCCGGTTCCGGCAGGGTGGTGTGGTTACGTGCCGGTATCGAGACCCTGGTGTCCCGGCTACGGGAGACCGCCCCAGAGGGCGGGCCACCGGCCATGCGCCCTCTGCTCGCCGGGTCGCCGGATGCCTGGGAGGTGGAGCTCGCGCGCATCGAGAGATCCAGGCGCCGACTCTACGAGATTGTCTCGGACATAGTCGTGGAGGTGGACGGGCTTGCCCCCGAGCAGGTCGCCGAGAGGGTGGTCGGGGAGCTGAACGGATGATAAGGGTGGGAGTGGACATCCCGGGGAGGGAATACGAGGTCCTGGTGGGTCCAGGCTCGCGCTCCCTCATGGAAGACATGCTCCCATCTGGGGTCGAGAAGGTGGCCGTGGTCACCCAGGAGCACCTCTCTCTGGAGCTGCACCCCGGAGTGCCCTTCGAGGTCGTCCTCGTTCCCCAGGGGGAGAGGGCGAAGTCTCTCGGGGTCCTGGAGGAGGTTTGCGGCAGGTTTGCCAGGATGGGTCTGTCGAGGTCGGACGCGGTGGTAGCTCTCGGTGGTGGAGTCGTCACGGACCTGGCGGGCTTCGCGGCTGCCAGCTACCACCGCGGTATCGCGTACCTGAACGTTCCCACCACCCTGCTGGCTCAGGTCGATGCGGCGATCGGCGGCAAGACGGGCGTGAACCTGCGCGAGGGGAAGAACCTGGTGGGAGCCTTCTGGCAGCCAGCCGGGGTGCTCTGCGACACCGAGCTGCTCACCGGCCTGCCGGAGCGGGAGTGGAGATCGGGGCGTGGGGAGATGGCCAAGTACGCATTCCTCTCCTCTCCGGGCGAGCCTGAGCGGGTGGCCTCGATGGGAGCAGGGATGCTGAGCCTTCCCCTGGAGGAGCAGGTGGCCCACTGCGTGGCGATAAAGGCTGGCGTGGTAGCCGCCGACGAGCGGGAGGGCTCCAGGCGGGCGATCCTGAACTACGGTCACACGCTTGCCCACGCTCTGGAGGCAGATGCCATCGCCAGGGGACGCGATGACGCCATCAGGCATGGGGAGGCTGTGGCCATCGGCCTGGTGTTCGCGGCCAGACTGGCCATGCGCCTGGGGCGCATAGGCAGTGAGCGGGTAGCGGAGCACGAGGCGGTGGTCAGGGGATTTGGCCTCGACTACAGGCTCCCGGCCGGATGGGACTCCTCGGCCCTGGTCGGCTACATGCTGCGGGACAAGAAGGCCCACCATGACCTCACGTTCGTCCTCGACGGCCCCCGCGGGGTGGAGCTGGTGACGGGCGTCGACCAGGGCGATGTCCTGGCAACCCTCTCCGATATGCCGGTCGCGGACGGGCTGGACAGCCATCAGGGCCTGTGACTTCCCTGATGGCTGGAGCCGCAGTCCCCGCGGGGCATACTGATGGTGAGCGTAACGGAGTCTCGTATGAGCGGAGGTGCCGTGGAGGGAGTAGACCGGAGTGTCGGGGGCCAGCCTGGTGCCGTCGTGCCAGGGTTGGTCCTGGTGCTGTCGGGTCCTAACCTGGGCCTGCTGGGCGATCGTGAACCCTCCGTGTACGGCACCGCGAGCCTGGAGGAGCACATTCACTCTGCGACTGCTGAGGCATCGGCCCTCGGGCTGAGGGTGGAGCACCAGCAGCACGATCACGAGGGCGATCTCGTGGAGGCGGTGCATGCTGCGCGTGGGAGGGCATCTGCGATCGTGATCAACGCAGGCGCGCTCACCCACTACTCCTGGGCACTGCACGACGCGCTGGCAGCCTTCGATGGTCCGGTGGTGGAGCTGCACATCTCGAATCCCGCGGCCCGGGAGCCCTGGAGGCATACATCGGTGATCGCGCCGGTGTCGGACGGGAGCATCGCAGGATTCGGGGGGCTGGGATACCGGCTCGCGATCCAGGCCGTGGATCGCCTGCTGGCCGAGTTACGGGAGGTTCCTGAGTGACCACGCCGAGCATTGCCAAGCGCCTCGAGCGCCTGCGAGCGAGCTTCGAGGATATAGACGCCCTGCTCGTCACCGAGCTCGCGAATGTCCGCTACCTGACCGGTTTCAGCGGTTCCGCGGGCATAGTGGTGATAGGCGATCACGGAACCCTGCTTGCCACCGACGGGCGATACCGCACACAGGCCGGCGAGCAGCTCGAGGCGTCGGGTCTGGCATCTGCGGTGGAGCTGGCCGTAGGAGGCATGAAGGCCCAGAGGCAGGCCATAGCCGGGGCGCTGTCGGGTGCCGGTCGGGTGGGCATCGAGGCGGAACACGTGAGCTGGGCGGCGCGGGAGCGCTGGGCCGAGTTGACCGAGCCAGCCGAGCTGGTGGCTACCAGCGGCATGGTGGAGACCCTGCGCGAGGTGAAGGACGAGGGCGAGGTGGAGAGCATCGCGAGAGCATGCGCCATCGCCGACGAGGCGCTCGGCCGGGTGGTCGGGATGCTGCGCGAGGGGGTTACCGAGAACGAGGTGGCAATAGAGCTCGACAGTGCCATGAGACGTCTCGGTGCGGAGGACAGGGCCTTCGAGACCATAGTGGCATCGGGGCCGAACTCCGCGAAGCCACACGCCCGTCCCAGTGACCGCCCGATGCGGGCGGGGGAGACGGTGGTGATCGACTTCGGCGCCACCTGGGAGGGATACCGCTCCGACATGACGCGCACCTTCTTCGTCGCAGGCGCCCCGGCTGTGGGATCCCCAGGTGCCCCCCGGCGGGCAGGCCGGGATCTTTCGGACTCTGCAGATCGCATGCGGGAGGTCTACGACCTCGTCGCCGCTGCCCAGCAGGCGGGGCTCGAGGCGCTGGGGCCTGGCGTCGCGGCCGGGGTGGTCGACCGGGCCTGCCGTGCGATGATCGCCGAAGCAGGCTACGGGGAGGCCTTCGAGCACAGCACCGGACATGGGGTGGGCCTCGACATCCACGAGGCTCCGACGGTGGCAGATGGCTCTACTGCTATCCTGTCGCCCGGCGTGGTAGCCACCGTGGAACCCGGCATATACCTACCGGGTGTCGGTGGTGTCCGGATCGAGGACACGGCGGTGATCACGCCCACCGGAAACAGACCGCTAACCAGCTTCCCGAAGGATCCAGATGGCCGTAACCACCAATGATCTGAAAAACGGAATGACCCTCGAGCTCCCCGAGGGCCTCTTCAGCGTGGTGGAGTTCCAGCACGTGAAGCCCGGAAAGGGAGGCGCCTTCGTCCGCACCAAGCTGAAGAACGTGCGAAGCGGCGCGGTCATAGAGAGAACCTTCCGGGCCGACGAGCGCGTGGAGCAGGCGATCGTCGACAAGCGCGAGATGCAGCTTCTCTACCGGGACGGGGACGACTACGTCTTCATGGACTCCGTCTCCTACGACCAGATACAGGTCAACCGCGGCCTGCTGGGCGAGAGCGCGAGCTACCTGAAGGACGGGGACTCTGCGGTGCTCCAGGTCTATGGCACCGACATCGTCGGGGTGGATCTCCCTGCTGCGGTGGAGCTGAGCGTCGCGCAGACCGAGCCGGGCATCCAGGGCGATCGGGTCTCCGGCGCGCGCAAGCCCGCGACCTTGGAGACCGGGCTGGTCGTCCAGGTGCCACTCTTCGTGAACCCGGGCGACCGCCTGAAGGTGGACACGCGAACGGGTGAGTACATAACGCGTGCCTGAGCGGCATCCTGACGGGTCGGAGGCACCACGGCACCTGGCCCGGGAGCGTGCCCTGTCCCTGCTCTACGAGGCCGAGATGAAGCACCTGAGCCCTTCGGAGCTACTGGACTCACTGGCCGTGGAGCCAGACAGCTTCGTGGACGACCTGGTGAGGGGCGTGGACTCAGGTATCGACAGTCTCGACTCGCTCATAGCTGGCGCCTCGGTGGGCTGGGAGATCGATCGAATGCCCGCGCTCGATCGCAGCGTGTTGCGCCTCGCGGCCTTCGAGCTCTGCGAGCGCGTGGAGGTTCCTGTCGCGGTGGTGATAGACGAGGCGGTGGAGCTGGTGAAGGAGTACTCGACGGAGGAGTCCGGCCGCTTCGTGAACGGGGTCCTCTCCACTCTCGCTGCACAGGTTCGCACCACTCCCGAAGATGGCGCTGGCAGCCAGGCGCCCTGAGCGCCAGTGCAGCGGCGGGTGCCACGGTTTGCTGGGCGGCTGGCGGCTGATATGCTCGGTGTGTAGCCGTGAAGCGGGTCCCGTGAGGCTCGCACGGAGAGACGAGGAGCCCTGGTGGCCGAGAGAGAACGCAGGTTGACCCCGCCGCGAGGTGGGGTTTTCGTTCCCCGGGGCCAGGTGCTGAGCGCAGAGGACGTCCACCGGGCCCTTACGCGCATAGCCCACGAGATCGCCGAGCACACCCGGGGTCTGGCTGACCTGGTGCTGGTGGGCCTCCAGACCGGCGGGGTCCCGCTGGCCTTCAAGCTCGCCTCGATACTCGAGGAGGTCGAGGGGGAGGTGGTGCCGGTAGGCACCCTGGACGTGGCCTTCTACCGTGACGACATCGGGTTGAGGCCGGTCCTGCCCGAGGCCGCCACCGAGATTCCCGTGGACCTGACAGGAAAGTCGGTGGTGCTGGTGGACGACGTGCTGTTCAGCGGCAGGACGGTGCGGGCTGCCCTGAACGCGCTCTCCGACTACGGCAGGGCCACGAACGTGAGGCTTGCCGTGATGATCGACCGGGGGCATCGTGAGCTGCCCATCAGGCCTGACTACGTAGGCAAGAACCTCCCCACGCGACCCGACGAGCAGGTGGACGTCAGCCTCGACGGCGTGCTGCTGGGCGAGGTGGTGAAGAGGTGATGGCAGATCCGGCAGATCCAGGCCACTCGTGCCATTGCTCCGGGCGGGCGGACCACGTAGCGACCCCGGGCCAGGCACGCAGGCACCTTCTGTCCGTATCGGATCTCGGTAGGCAGGGGATCGAGGAGCTGCTGTCGATCTCGGACGCATTCGTGGAGGTTCAGCAGAGGGCCATACCGAAGGTGCCCGCGCTCAGAGGAAAGACGGTGGCGACCCTGTTCGCGGAGGACTCGACCAGGACGAGGCTGTCCTTCGAGACAGCCGCGCGCAGGCTCTCTGCAGACGTTCTCACCTATGGCATATCGGGGTCCTCTGCGTCCAAGGGTGAGTCCTTGCGTGACACCCTGGAGACCCTGGCTGCCATGGGGGTGGATGCCTTCGTGATACGGCACCCCTCGGCCGGGGTGCCCCTGCAGGCATCCCGATGGGTGGATGCATCCATAGTGAACGCGGGTGACGGAGCGCACGAGCATCCCACCCAGGCGCTGCTCGACTGTGCGACGCTCAGGCAGGTCCTGGCAGAGAGGGCCGGTGAGAGCACAGCCGAGCATGGCGTAGCGGGCTTCGAGGGTCTGCGGGTGACGATAGTCGGTGACGTTCGTCACTCCAGGGTGGCCCGCTCCTTGGTGATGGCTCTCCATGCCCTCGGGGCGCGCGTGACGCTGGTGGCACCCTCGAGCCTCCTGCCGGTGTCCCTCGACTCCTGGCCGGTGACGGCCTCGCACGACCTCGACGAGGCACTGCCCTCCAGCGACGTCTGCTACGTGCTGCGACTGCAGGCCGAGCGCGGCAGCAGCGCCAGGGTGCCCTCGAAGGCCGAGTACGTGGCGCGGTACGGGCTCAGTGCCCGCCGGGTGGCGCGGATGGGCCCGGACGGCCTCGTCATGCATCCCGGTCCGATGGTGAGGGGACTCGAGATATCGAGCGAGGTGGCAGCCATGGACCGATGCCTGGTGAGGCGCCAGGTGGCCAATGGGGTCACCACCAGGATGGCAGTGCTCTTCTGGCTGCTCGCCTCTGGGCCATCTCCATCCACGGTGGCATCCCACGCATCGGCTCTGCTGGCCGGCGACCTGGACAGCTTTACCCCCCGCGATCTGGAGGCTGCCAGCGTGGAGCGCGCAGACGCCGGCGGCACGGGCGACGAGGTGATGGAGCCCGTAGGTGGCTGACCCTGCGGTGGCCACTGGGGACCAGACGCTCATTCGCGGGGGAGTGGTGGTGGACGAGACGGGGGAGCGCAGAGCGGACGTTCTGGTCGCCGGAGGCACCGTGGTGGCAGTGGCCGAGGCTATCGACGTGCCACGGGGTGCCAGGGTGCTCGACGCTGGAGGCTGCATAGTCGCTCCTGGTCTCGTAGACCTGCACGCCCACCTGCGCGAGCCCGGTGACGAGGAGGCAGAGTGCATTGAATCCGGGGCACGCGCGGCAGCCCTGGGTGGATACACGGCCGTGGTGGCGATGCCGAACACCGAGCCCCCGGTGGACTCTGCAGCCCTGGCAATGGAGATCCTCGCCCTGGGCGAAGCTGCACCATGCAGGATATCGGTGGCCGGATGCATCACCATGGGTCGGGCCGGGGAGCGCTTGGTGCCCATGGCGGAGCTGGCGGCGGTCGGGGTGAGGATCTTCACCGACGATGGCGCGGGGGTGCAGGATCCCGACCTCATGCGGCGGGCGTTCGAGTACGCGGGCGACCTCCCGGTCACCCTCGGCGAGCACTGCGAGGACTCTCGCCTGGCGGCAGGTGGGCACATGAACGAGGGCGTGGCCTCCAGCCGTCTCGGGATCCCCGGCATACCGGCTGGAGCAGAGGAGGTGATGGTGGCGAGGGACCTGATCCTGGCTCGGATGACTGGAGCCAGGCTCCATCTGATGCACCTCTCCTCGGCAGGATCCTTCGAGTTGCTGGCAGCTGCCAAGGCTGCCGGGATAGCCGTCACCGCGGAGGTGACGCCCCACCACCTGAGCCTGACCGACGAGGCGTTGGAGAGCTATGACCCGGTGTTCAAGGTGAACCCGCCCCTGCGTTCGAGACAGGACGTGGCGGCTGCACGCGCTGGATGTGCATCGGGGCTGGTCGATGCCCTGGCCACTGACCATGCCCCTCACCGCAGTGAGACGAAGGACCTACCACTGGACCAGGCCTCGCCGGGAATGATCGGCCTCGAGACCGCCTTCGCGGTGGCGCTGGGGGCATTGGTCCGCGGGGAGCCGGATCTGCGCGGGGAGCCGGATCTGGGGGGGGATTCCCGGGGTGGCTCCGGGGAGGCAGGCAGCGGGCGCGAGCACCTGGGGGTCGCCTCGCTTCTCGCGCTGATGTCCTGGCGACCGGCGCGTATAGCGGGACTCTCCCAGGACAGAGGCGGCGATCAGGGCGGGCCGATCATGGCCGGTAGGCCAGCGAACCTGTGCGTGCTGGATACCGAGCATACCTGGGTGGTGGATCCGAGCGCTATGGCCAGCCGCAGCCGGAACACACCGTATGCAGGATGGACCCTGAGGGGCCGGGCGCGACATACGATTCTCGCGGGGGAACCGGTGGTGGTGGACTTCGAGGCCCAGCGATGAGCAGCTCTGCCGGCAGGTCGCGCCGTGCCTCGCTCGTGCTGGCCGACGGGGAGATCTTCGAGGGCGGGAGCGCCGGCGTGGACCCGGTGGGGGTGGCTACGGGCGAGATCGTGTTCAACACCGTCCTCACGGGCTATCAGGAGGTGATCACCGATCCCAGCTACACGGGCCAGGTGGTCGCCTTCACCTACCCACACATCGGGAACTACGGTACGAACCCCGACGACGCCGAGGCCCCCCGTCCGCACTGTCGCGGCGTGGTGGTCCGGGAGCTGTCGCCAAGGGCGTCGAGCTGGCGATCCAGGGAGTCCCTGGGGGAGTACCTGGAACGCCACGGGGTCCCATGGATTACCGGTATCGACACGAGGCGGCTCACCCGCCACCTGCGCTCACGTGGGGCAATGGGATGTGCCTTCGGGACGGCACCGACCGAGGAGCTGCTGGCTGCTGCCCAGTCGGAGCCCGGGACCACTGGTCGGGACCTCGTCTCGGAGGTGACCACGGCTGAGCCATACGAGATCGGAGGCGGTGAGATCCGGCTGGTCGCATACGACTTCGGGGCGAAGGCCACGATGCTCGGGATGCTCGCCCGCCTGGCACGGGTCAGGGTGGTGCCGGCGGGGTTCGCTGCCTCGGACGTCCTCGGCATGGAACCCGACGGGGTGCTGCTGTCGAATGGTCCGGGTGATCCGGCGGCCCTGGATGCCCAGGTGGGAATCGTATCGGACCTGCTCGGAAAGGTTCCCCTCCTAGGCATATGCCTCGGCCACCAGCTCCTGGGCACGGCTCTTGGCGCACGCACCTTCAAGCTCCCCTTCGGCCATCACGGCGGTAACCACCCGGTGCGCTCGCTCTCGACCGGGGCAGTCTCGATCACCAGCCAGAACCATAACTACGCACTCGAGGCCGCCTCGCTGGGCTCGCTGCGCGGGGTGGAGGTGACGCATGTGAACCTGAACGACGGCGTCGTGGAAGGGATAGCTGCACCGGGCCTCATGGCTTCGGGATTCCAGTACCATCCCGAGGCAGCCCCAGGCCCCCACGATGCGAGGTCGCTGATCGACCACTTCGTGCGCTACGCGGATGCGTCGCGTGCTGGGCAGACCCAGGCGCTCGCCGCGGACTCTGGTGTCGATGCAGGTGGCACTGGGCCGACACTCCATAGGTCGGGAGAGCTTCGCTGATGCCAAGACGCGAGGACATAGAGACGATCATGGTCATCGGGTCGGGCCCCATCGTCATCGGCCAGGCATGCGAGTTCGACTACTCGGGGACCCAGGCCTGCCGGGTGCTCACCAGGGAGGGATACAGGGTCGTCCTGGCAAACTCGAACCCTGCGACCATCATGACGGACCCCTCGGTGGCGGACCGCACCTACCTGGAGCCGCTCGAAGCCGAGATGCTGGCGGCGATCATCGAGCGGGAGCGCCCCGATGCCCTGCTGGCCACCCTGGGCGGGCAGACTGCCTTGAACCTGGCCGTGGAGCTGGCAGAGACGGGGGTCCTGGATGCCTACGGTGTTTCCCTGATCGGTGCCGGGGTCGAGGCCATCCATACGGCCGAGGACAGGGACAGGTTCAAGTCGGCCATGGAGGAGATAGGCCTCGAGGTGCCCTCCTCTGGCTTCGCCCACAGCCTGGACGAGGCCATGGCCATAGGGGAGCAGATCGGCTTCCCGATAATGATCAGACCGAGCTTCATCCTGGGAGGCGCTGGGACCGGAACGGCTGCGAGCACCGACGAGCTGGCGCGCCTGGCCGGTGAGGGATTGGCGGCCAGCCCAGTGCACCAGGTCCTGGTGGAGCGCTCCATCGCAGGCTGGAAGGAGTTCGAGCTGGAGGTGATGCGCGACCACGCGGACAACTGCGTGGTGGTCTGCTCCATCGAGAACTTCGACCCCATGGGCGTTCACACCGGTGACTCGATCACGGTGGCGCCTGCCCAGACGCTCACCGATCAGGAGTACCAGGAGATGCGCGACGATGCCTTCAGGTGCATCAGGAGAGTCGGGGTGGCCACCGGCGGTTCGAACATCCAGTTCGCCGTGAACCCCCGCGACGGGCGCCGACTGGTGATCGAGATGAACCCGCGCGTGTCGCGCTCCTCGGCGCTGGCATCAAAGGCCACAGGCTTCCCCATAGCGAAGATCGCGGCGAAACTGGCGGTGGGATACAGGCTCGACGAGGTGGTCAACGACATCACCCAGGCCACCCCCGCCAGCTTCGAGCCGGTCCTGGACTACGTGGTGACGAAGATCCCACGCTGGGCCTTCGAGAAGCTCCCGGGAGTCCCCGACCGGCTGGGAACGCGTATGCAGTCGGTCGGCGAGGTGATGGCTCTCGGTCGCACCTTTCCCGAGTCGCTCCAGAAGGCGGTCCGGTCGCTCGAGCAGGGGAGGCTGGGGCTGAATGCCGATCCCGCGGAGAGGCTCTTCGACGAGGTGCCAGACGATGCCCTGCTGGAGATGGCCGCCCGGCCCAGCCCCGAGAGGCTCTTCGCTCTCGAGGCAGCCATAAGGCGGGGTATTCCAGCAGGAAGGCTCCATGGGGCCACCGGCGTGGACCCGTGGTTCCTCGACCAGCTGAAGCTGATCAGCGACGCCCGGATGGAAGCAGAGAACCTCCAGGATCTGGACAGGTCGGCCTGGCTGGCGCTGAAGCGCCTCGGCTTTTCCGATGCACAGGTGGCCTACCTGCGCTCTGTGACCGAGGGCGAGGCACGCTCGGAGCGGACCACCCTGGGTGTCCTGCCCACCTTCAAGACGGTGGACACCTGTGCAGCCGAATTCGAGGCCCACACCCCCTATCACTACGCGACCTACGAGGAGGAGAGCGAGGTAGAGCCATCCGCCAGGGATCGGGTGATAATCCTGGGGTCCGGGCCGAACAGGATCGGACAGGGCATCGAGTTCGATTACTGCTGCGTGCACGCCAGCCTCGCGCTCTCCAACGCCGGCTACGAGACGGTGATGGTGAACTGCAATCCCGAGACCGTGTCCACCGACTACGACACATCCGACCGCCTCTACTTCGAGCCGCTCACAGCCGAAGACGTGCTGAACGTGATAGACGCAGAGACCAGGGCCTCGCTGCCGGGCAGCCGGGTTGTCGGGGTGATCGTGAGCCTGGGAGGCCAGACCCCTCTGAAGCTCGCGCATTCCATCCCGCCCGAGCTGGTGCTCGGCACCTCGCCCGGATCGATAGATCTGGCAGAGGATCGCCGGAGCTGGTCGGCCCTGTGCGGCCGCCTGGGCATTCCACAGCCACCCGGCTCGACCGCCAGCACCGTCGAGGAGGCCTTGGCCGTGGCGACGTCAGTGGGCTACCCCGTCCTGGTGCGCCCCAGCTACGTGCTGGGCGGCAGGGCAATGGAGATCGTATACGACGACGAGCGGCTCGTAGAGGTGGTCACGGCACTCGATGGAGCGCTCCGGCGCGAGGGCGGTGTGTCGGCGGAGCGGCCGGTTCTCGTGGATCGGTTCCTCGAGGATGCTGTCGAGGTGGATGTGGACGCGCTCCGTGACCGCTCGGGTGAGGTCCTGGTCGTGGGAGTGATGGAGCACGTGGAGGAAGCAGGTGTGCACTCGGGCGACTCGGCCTGTGCCCTGCCCCCGCCTACGCTGCCCGCGGAGGTGGTGGCCGCCATAGAGGCCTCCACGGAGGCCATTGCCGGAGCGCTGGAGGTCATAGGGCTCCTGAACGTCCAGTTCGCCGTGAAGGACGGCGTGCCCTATGTGATCGAGGCGAACCCGAGGGCTTCGAGGACGGTTCCCTTCGTGGCCAAGGCGACCGGCATACCGGTGGCGATGGCCGCCTCGCGGCTCATGGTCGGGGCCACCATCGAGGAACTGCGTGCCGAGGGCCTGGTGGCAGAGCCTGCTGGCGGCGGATACGTGAGCGTGAAGGAGGCCGTCCTGCCCTTCGCGAGGTTCCCTGGGGTGGACACCCTGCTGGGTCCCGAGATGCGCTCGACCGGGGAGGTGATGGGCATCGGAGCCACATTCGGCATCGCGTTCGCGAAGAGCCAGATCGCTGCCGGAAACCGCCTCCCGGACGCCGGGACGGCGTTCTTCTCCCTCGCCGACCGCGACAAGGCGTCGGGCCTCGATGTCGCCCGGCGCTTCGCGGAGCTGGGCTTCAGCCTGGCTGCCACCTCGGGTACTGCCGCATACCTCGAGTCGAACGGCCTCAAGGTCGAAACCGTGGTGGCCAAGGTCGGAGAGTCCGGGGCGGCCGACGCCGTGGAGCTGATCGCATCGGGGAAGGTGCAGCTGGTGCTGAACACCCCGCGAGGCCGTGGACCGCGGGCGGATGGATTGCATATCCGCACCGCCGCCCTCTCGAACCAGGTGCCATGCCTCACCACCGTCGCAGCCGGCAGGGCGGCCGCATCCGGTATAGCCGACTGGCGCCGCCATCCAGTCTCGGTGACCAGCCTCCAGGAGTACCACCAGCGCCACTCCACCGAGAGCCCCTCCGCCGGGACCCCGGGCTCGCACCAGCGCCACTCCACCGAGAGCCCCTCCGCCGGGACCCCGGGCTCGTGAGCGAAGCCCTGCCCCGCACGAGGACGCGGGGGGCGACCCGCGCCAGCCAGAAGGCAGCTGCCCACGCCAGGGCCCGCGCTGAACGTGGAGCATCGCCGGCGCGAGGCCGCGGCATCGCTCTGTCCAGGCGCCTGTTCGCTCCGGTGGACCTCGGCACCTCCGTCGCGTCGGTAGAGCTGAGGAACCCGGTAATGACCGCGTCCGGCACGGCGGGGCACGGAGCGGAGCTGGCCGGGTACGTGGATCTCGCTGCCCTGGGTGCCGTGGTGGTGAAGTCCTTGGCTGCGGAGCCCTGGCCAGGGAACCCGGCACCGCGACTGCGGCCCACACCGGCAGGGATGCTGAACTCCGTCGGCCTCCAGGGTGAGGGTGTGGAGAGATGGCGCGAGCGCGAGCTGGTGGACCTGCTGGACCGGGGAGCCGTGGTGGTGGCCAGCATCTGGGGTCGCAGGGTGGAGGATTACGAGCGGGCGGCCCGCCTGCTGGAAGGGTCTCCTGGCGTGGTGGCCGTCGAGGTGAACGTCAGCTGCCCGAATGTCGAGGACAGGAGCAGGATGTTCGCGCACTCGGCATCGGCGACCCGCGATGCCGTCGCGGCCTCGACCGCGGCTGGAGTTCCACTATGGGCGAAGCTGAGCCCCAACGTTCCGGACATCACCGAGATAGCGGGGGCTGCGCTCGATGCCGGGGCAGAGGCGCTCGTCCTGGTGAACACCCTGCTCGGCATGGCGATAGACCCGGTCTCGGGGACCTACCGGCTGGGATCGGGTCCGGCCGGCGGGGGCCTGTCGGGTCCAGCCATACGCCCCGTGGCCGTCCGGGCCGTCCACGACTGCCGCGTCGCATTCCCCGCGGCCGGCATCGTCGGCGTGGGGGGGGTGACCTGCGCGCGTGACGCCGTGGAGATGATGCGGGCCGGCGCCGATGCCATCGAGGTGGGAACGGCCTCCTTCGCCGATCCCCGTGCCAGCGCGAAGGTGCTCTACGGCCTGAACCGCTGGTGCAGGCTGAACGGCGTCGAGAGATTGCGTGACATAGTGGGCTCAGTGCATCAGGCAGGCGAGGATAGACCGTGAGCTCTGCTGCGAGCTCGGCCCGAGATCGGCTGGTGCTGGCCCTGGACGTGGACGACCTGGTCGCTGCCCTGAGGCTCGCCAGGCGGCTCTCGCCTTACTTCGGTGTCGCGAAGGTGGGCCTGGAGCTGTTCAGCGCTGCGGGGCCCGAGACGGTCTCGTCGCTCGTGGTGGAGGGCTACCGGGTCTTCGTGGATCTGAAGCTGCACGACATCCCCACCACGGTGGGGCGGGCTGCTCGGGTGCTCGGAGGCCTCGGGGCCGCCTACGCGACTGCCCATGCTGCGGGAGGTGAGGACATGCTCCGGGCTGCCGTGGAGGGGATCGGCGAGGGAGCCTCGGCTGCCGGTGCTCCGACTCCCTGCCTTCTCGGGGTGACCGTGCTCACCAGCGCCCAGGAGCACACGGGCGAGATCGTGGGCAAGCGGGCGCTCAGCGCGGCTTCAGCGGGTTGCGCCGGGGTGGTATGCGCTGCCAGCGACCTCGAGGTGGTGAGAGAGGTGGCTCCCGGGCTCATACGGGTGGTTCCGGGAATCCGTCCGAGCGGGGTCGGCGCGGACGACCAGGTTCGTCCCTCGGAGCCCTCCGAGGCACTGCGCCAGGGTGCCGACCTGCTCGTGGTCGGTCGCGCCGTCACCGCGGCCTCCGACCCCGAGGCGGCTGCAGCAGGGATCCTCCACGAGGTGGAGAACGCCCTGACAAATGGCGTCTGACCAGGATATCTGTCCTGGGCAACAGGTCATCGTCTCCCGGCTTGACCGCTCCAGGTGACGCGAGCGCTCGATGGCGCTAAGGTGTCCCCCATGCCGCAACCACCTGCACTTACTCCCGAGCAGCGCCAGGCAGCCCTCGACAAGGCTGCGAAGGTCCGTCGCGAGCGGGCCGAGGTGAAAGAGAAGCTGAAGATGGGCTCCCTGAGCCTGTCTGCTCTGCTTGCTCGTGCCGACAAGGACGAGACCATTGGCAAGATGAAGGTGCTCTCGGTTCTCGAGTCGCTCCCTGGTCTTGGCAAGGTGAAGGCCAGGCGTCTCATGGAGACCGTGGGGATCAGCGAGACCCGCCGCCTCCAGGGCCTCGGGGCCAACCAGCGCGAGTCGCTGCTGGCCCACACCTCCAAGTCCTGATCTACGTCATCTCCGGCCCCGGTGGCGCCGGAAAGAGCACGGTCGCGAAGCGGCTGGTCGACCTGGATCCGCGGCTCTGGTTGAGCCGGTCGTGGACTACCAGAGCCCCGCGCCCTGGTGAGGGTCCCGACGCCTACGAGTTCGTCAGCCGGGAGGCCTTTGACGAGCGCGTCAGGACGGGTGGGTTCCTCGAATGGGCCGAGTTCCTCGGGAACCTCTACGGGACCCCGACGCCGGATCCTCCCCGGGGCAAGGACGTGCTCCTGGAGATCGACATCCAGGGCGCCAGGCAGGTAAAGGAGAAGTTCCCGGACTCGGTGCTAGTTCTTCTCCTACCGCCATCCGTCGACCTCCAGGCCGAGCGCCTTGCCGGTCGCGGTGAGAGCCACCAGCAGGTGGCCAGGCGTCTGGAGAAGGGGCGTGAGGAGGTAGAGGCTGGACGCGCCCTGGCCGACCATGTCGTGGTGAACGACGACATCGACAGGGTGGTGTCCGAGGTACTCGATATACTGGACTCCCACCGGCGTGGCGGCAGTGAGCAGCCTCGGTCGACCTAGAAGCGGAGGAACGTATAGATGCCCACCCGTACCACGACACTCATGGATCCCCCTATCGAGGATCTTCTCGACAAGGTCGACTCGAAGTTCACCCTGGTCGTGCTCGCGGCCAAGCGGGCACGCCAGGTGAACTCCTACTACAACCAGCTCGGTGAGGGCATGGGCAGCATCGTGCCTCCCCAGGTGAGCTCTGTATCGGGTAAGCCTCTCACGATCGCCTTCGAGGAGGTGGCCGCAGGCAAGGCAGCGCTCGTCAGGCGTGATCCGAACGCACCCCAGGCAGAGCCAGAGGCCGCAGAGGACGCAGCGCCCGAGGGATCCGAGGCAGGCGACCAGCCGGCTGGCGCTGCTGTACTGGCCGAGGAGCCCCCTCCGACCGGTGCCTGACGAGGCCCCGGACCCGGCCGCCGGTCAGAGAGCCGGTGCCATGACGGGGAAGGTGGTGGTCCTCGGCGTAACCGGTGGCATAGCAGCCTACAAGGCCGTATCCGTCTGCCGCATGCTCGTCGACGCGGGCTGCCACGTAGTGCCGGTGATGACCAGGGATGCCAGGCGGTTCGTAGGCGAGGCCACCTTCTCGGCTCTGGCCAGCGAGCCGGTGATGAAGTCCCTCTGGGGAGAGCCAGACGCCATACCTCATACCAGGCTGGGTCGCCGTGCGGACCTCGTGGTCGTGGCCCCTGCCACCGCAAGGTTCATCGGCTCCTACGCGAACGGCATCTCCGATGGTCTTCTCCTGGCGACCGTCATGGCCACCCGGGCTCCGGTGGTGGTCTGCCCGGCCATGCACACCGAGATGTGGGAGCACCCTGCGGTTCAGGAGAACCTGGAGGTGCTGGCCAGGAGGGGGGTCCATGTAGTCAGCCCCGAGCCCGGTCGCCTGGCTGGTGGAGACGAGGGTTTCGGTCGGCTCGCCGAACCCGGGCGGATAGTCGACTGCGTGCTGGGCCTGCTGGCCGGGGACCACAGCAAGGCCGGGGACCACAGCAAGGCCGGGGACCACAGCAAGGCCGGGGACCACAGCAAGGCCGGGGACCACAGCAAGGCCGGGGCGAGCCTATCTGGCGTCCATGTCCTGGTGAGCGCCGGAGGGACGCGCGAGGCCGTCGATGCCGTGCGGGTCCTCACGAACCGCTCCTCGGGCAAGCAGGGCCATGCCATCGCAGAGGCAGCGTCATTGCGTGGCGCACGGGTGACCCTCGTCACCACCACCGACCGGTCGGTTCCCCATGGCATCGAGGTAGTGCGGGTGGAGTCTGCTGCCCAGATGGAGAAGGCACTCCTGGAGCGTTCCATCTCTGCACAGGTGGTGGTGATGGCCGCTGCAGTGGCCGATTTCAGGCCTAAGGCCGCCTTCGAGGGCAAGCTTCATCGCTCTGACGGCCTGCCCGAGATACTCCTGGAGCCGACGCCGGACATCCTCATGGAGCTCTCCAGGAGCCGACGCCCCGGGCAGCTGCTGGTGGGCTTCGCGGCCGAGACCGAGAAGGTGGCCGAGCGCGCGAAGTTGAAGCTACTGGCCAAGGGTGTGGATCTCATGGTGGCCAACGACGTCTCTGCGCCAGGAGCGGGCTTCGACGCAGACACGAACCAGGTGCTCCTCATCGATGCAGCCGGATCAGTAGAGGAGATCCCTCTCGCCTCGAAGCACGCTGTGGCAGAGGCGGTGCTGGACAAGGTGGCTAGGCTCATGGGACCGGGACGAGCGCCGGGGCAGGGTTAGGTCGCCGTTGCCACGGCCGCTGTTTCGCCAGACCGCTTTAAGGAGCCCATAGTGACAACGTACACATTCACCTCGGAGTCGGTGACCGAAGGCCACCCGGACAAGATGGCCGATCAGATATCCGACACCGTTCTTGACGCCGTGATCGCTCAGGACCCGAGAGGAAGGGTGGCATGCGAGACGCTGCTGACCACAGGTCTCGTGGTGGTGGCAGGCGAGATCTCGACGGAGTGCTACGTAGACATACCTTCCCTGGTCCGCCAGACCGTATGCGACATCGGTTACGACAACGACGCCTTCGGCTTCAACGGCCGCACCTGCGGGGTGATGGTCGCCCTCGACGAGCAGTCCCCGGACATAGGCCAGGGCGTTTCCACCGCCTTCGAGGTCCGTGAAGGCTCCGGCGGGGAGGACATGCGGAACTCCCAGGGGGCAGGGGACCAGGGGATGATGTTCGGATATGCCTGTGACGAGACGCCGGACCTCATGCCGTTGCCGATCTGGCTTGCCCACCGCCTGGCGCAGCGTCTGGCCCAGGTGCGCCGGGTGGGCGTGTTGCCCTACCTGCGACCTGACGGCAAGACCCAGGTGAGTGTGGTCTACGAGGGCTCGCGGCCGGTGTCCATCGACACCGTCCTGGTCTCGACACAGCACCAGCCCGGTGTGGACATAGACACGCTGCTCCTGCCCGATCTGCGCGAGCACGTGATCAGCCCGCTGTTGCCGAGCGATCTCGACACCTCGTCGATGCGGGTGCTGGCCAACCCCACCGGCCGTTTCGAGCTGGGCGGTCCCCATGCCGACGCCGGCCTCACCGGGCGCAAGATCATCGTGGACACCTATGGCGGGATGGCCCGTCACGGCGGAGGCGCCTTCTCCGGCAAGGATCCGTCGAAGGTGGACCGTTCTGCCGCCTACGCTGCGCGCTGGGTAGCCAAGCACGTCGTGGCGGCCGGCGCCGCGCGTCGCTGCGAGGTGCAGGTGGCATACGCGATCGGGGTCGCCCAGCCTGTGTCGCTCATGGTCGAGACATTCGGCACCGAGGCGGTGGACCCCGCGGCGATCGAGCGCGCCGTGAGGTCGGTGTTCGACCTGCGCCCGGCTGCCATCATCGCCGACCTGGACCTGCTTCGGCCGATCTACCGCCGCACCGCCGCGTACGGTCACTTCGGTCGCTCGGACAAGGAGTTCACCTGGGAATCCACCCCGCGGGTCGATGATCTGAAGCGCGAGCTCGGGCTCTAGGCGTGGCCGCGGTTCCTTGACCAGACGCTTACGGCCGCCTCTTCCGAGCCCTTGAGCCCAGCATCGGGGCGATGCCAGTTCCCGCTGAAGCAGCCAGCTTTCCCGTGAGCGTCTGATGGCATCTGGGAGAGCTCCATCTGGCGGGGCATCCCCTGGGAGAGCTCCATCTGGCGGCGGCTCGTTCTTGGAGGTGGTCCTCGACGTGCCGTCGCTTCGCAAGGTGCTCCACTACTCCTACGAAGGCTCCCCGGTTCCCATCGGCACGGAGGTGCGGGCGACGCTCAGATCGAAGAGCCTGCGGGGCTGGGTGGTAGGGGTGGATGACGAGCCCCCCGAGGGCGTCGCCGTGAAGGAGGTGCGGGCCATACGCTCCGTAGGGCCACCCGAGCCAGTGGTCGAGCTCGCCCGATGGGCTGCCTGGCGATGGGCAGGTACCTGGGCTGGGTTCCTACGCAGTGCCTCGTCACCGGTCATCGTGAGGGAGATCCCTGCCGCAGGTGCACACGGCCCCGGCTCGGCGACAGCGAGGCTCGACGGCGAGGATCTGGTGTCCGGCCAGGTGAGAGAGGTCGGATGGGGCCAGGGTGGGGACCTGGTGGCGGAGGCTCTCGGCGGGGGAGTATCCGTAGTCAGCCTCCCGCCGGGCGAGAGCCCGTACCCCGTGGTGGAGGCTGCGGCCTCGATGATCTTCGCGCAGGCTGGCGCACTGCGCCCCGGCACCGGACAGGAGGCGGGCGAAGGGCGTCCAGGGGCCCTGGTGCTGGTGCCCACCCATCGGATGGCGGCGGGCCTGGTGCGACGGGCTCGCCATGACGGCATCCCGTGCGCTCTCCTTCCCGATGAGTGGGCCAGGGCGCGTGCTGGATGGTGTGTAGCGGTAGGGACCCGCTCGGCGGCATTCGCACCGGTGGAGAACCTGGTGGCCGCAGTGGTCCTCGACGCGCACGAGGAGACCTACTACGAGGAGCGGAGCCCTACCTGGTGTGCATGGCAGGTGGTAGCCGAGCGCGCGAGACGCGAGGGAGCCCCATGCGCGCTCCTCACGGCCTGCCCCACGCTGGATCTGCTGGAGGCAGGCCGGCTGGTGAGGCCACCACGTGAGCTGGAGAGGCGGGGATGGCCACAGGTGTCGGTGATAGACAGACGCGCCGAGGATCCCCGCACCGGCCTCTTCTCGCGGCCGGTGGTCGATGTTCTCCGGGCGGCCGGCCACGACGAGCATGGGTCGGGGGAGAACCTGGATGTGCATGGCGCCGGGCCCGGCAGAGGTGAAGCTGTGACGACGAGCCGGGTTCTATGCGTCCTGAACCGCACCGGGAGGGCACGGCTTCTCTCGTGCGCGGTCTGCGGTGAGCTGATCCGCTGCGAGCTGTGCGGTGGTCCCATGAACATGCCTGGGGCGCCGCTCGCAGACGAGCTGGCCGAGCTCAGCTGCGGGCGCTGCCAGGCGACACGCCCGGCTCTGTGCGGTGCCTGTGGCTCGGTACACCTGAAGGTGGTCCGTGCGGGTGTCAGCCGGGTGAGGGAGGAGATAGAGGCACTGACGGGGAGCGCCGTCGCCGAGGTGTGGGGTCCAGCTGCCAGGTCGCGCCGGCTCTCCGCCGGGGGACAGGATTCGCGGGCAGAGGTGGCTCGCGGCGCGGACGCCGGAGTGGGCAATGCATCGGCTCCAGGTCCGCCTGCCGAGCTCATGGCTCCCATAGTGATAGGTACCGAGGCGGTGCTGTACCGGATCTCGGCCGCATGGGCCGTGGTGTTCCTCGACTTCGACTCGGAGCTGCTCGCGCCGTGGTACAGGGCATCCGAGGAGGCACTGGCGCTGCTGGCAAGGGCGGCCAGGATCGTGTCCAGGGCGGGAGAAGGCGGGCGGCTGCTCGTACAGACACGTCAGCCAGACCACGAGGTGCTCCAGGCAGCGCGGACGGCCGACCCCCTGCGCTCGGCGGATGCCGAACGCCCCCTTCGCTCAGCGCTCGGACTGCCTCCCTTCTCTGCCCTGGCTCGGATCTCAGGGCAGGCAGCGGGTGCGTATGCAGCGCGGATCGCCGCTGGAATCGAAGGCTCTGAGCACCCTGGATCTGGCGGCCTCGAGCTGCGCCAGCCTGGCGAGGGAACCTGGGAGTTGGTGGCGGCCGATCATGGACCGATGCTCGACCTGCTGGCGGCGCTGGAGCGTCCCGCCGGGAGGCTCCGAGTGGAGGTGGACCCGGTCAGACTCTGAGCTGCCTCCTTCGCATGTCTACCGTTATGCAGTAATGCAGTAACACTGCTATGCCGCCCATTCAAGGCCGACTACCAGCGACCATCCGAACAAGGACGCCAGATGTTCCGCGATGCGGCTCGGGCGTTCGACGTAGCCTGCGTTCGCTTCGTCGAGACCAGAGATCCGGCATCATGGCCAGCCAACCTCCGGGTCAACCCCGTCGTAAACGCTCCGGGCGTCTCCGAGATGACGTGGAGGTTCAGCCGCCCAGACGGACGGGGCACTCTCGCCGGGAGCCACGCAGTGCCCGATTGACGTAAGCCTGGTCGGTGGGCCGTAGAGGACTCGAACCTCTGACCCCTTGCGCGTCATGCAAGTGCGCTACCAGCTGCGCCAACGGCCCTCGGGGTGAACCATACCATCACCTACGAGACAGCCATCGTCCAGGAGGATTGGATCACGATCCGGGCTGGACATAGCTGGTACCAACACGAAGCTGACGCGCTGGGTAGAGTCGTGCAGGTGAGTCAAGCCGTTCGATCGCGAGCACCTGAGCAGCGGCCCGAAGCCGCACGCGAGCTTCGCCCTGGCGTGAGTGCCGAGCATGGCAGCGGACAGGCCAGACATCTTCTCGATCTCCAGCGCAGCGCTGGTAACCGAGCTGTGAACCTGTTCGTGCAGCTCCTTCCAACCTCCGCCGAGCTCCAGTCACGAGCCGGGGAGCCCAAGCAGGACAAGAAGATCCTTGGCATGTTCACCTGGCGCATGAGCACGAGGTACAAGGATGTGCTGGCTGCCCTGGATCACTATGACCGGTCGCTCGAGCTGCCTGTTCCGACAGACCGAGCGAAGGCCAAGGTGGAGGCGAAGGATCTACACGATCGGCTCGCAGA
The DNA here is from genome assembly GCA_021801795.1 of Actinomycetes bacterium. Classification (GTDB taxonomy): domain Bacteria; phylum Actinomycetota; class Acidimicrobiia; order Acidimicrobiales; family JAJYXR01; genus JAJYXR01. The sequence goes on along the minus strand of JAJYXR010000001.1, from coordinate 46,838 downwards.
CGTGGGCCGCGCGGCCGGATCCTACGTGTCTGCCCATGCGAGGTCGAAGGATGCCGACTCGGTCCGGCGCCTGCGCGAGGTCTCGGGTGTCCTGGCGCAGATGGGTCCCGAGTCTGTGAAGGTCACGGAGGTCGCCTCCGAGACTCGTTCCATGCACCACGTCTCAGCCTCTGAGACCTGGAAGGTGGCCATGGCACGCCACCGCGTGGCTGCTCGGTTGCGCCAGGGCAGGGAGCTGGTAGGACATGAAGGACAGTTCCGGACCAGGACAGAAGACCTCTTCGGGAAGAAGGATCAGCTAACTGCGGAGGAGTTCAAGCGCCAGCGCACGCAGTTGACCGAAGAGCATGATGCACACCTGGCGAACATCGAGAAGGAGTACGTAGGGGCGCTCGGTGAGCTGAGCTCTAGGCCAGAAGCGGTTTCGGGGATGGACATGCGCCAGCTGGCGGAGGCGCTGGTAGAGCCGAGCCGTCGGTCAGCCCCCGAGCAGATCGACCGTGTAGCCGAGCTGGTATCACCGATCGCACGCTCGCCCGCCCTCGGCGCGCGCGTGGGCAAGGAGGCTGCCCTCCAGCGCGAGAAGGTAGAGGCGACCGTGGCCGCCGTGGAGGGTGCCACGAGGGGTAGGGGAGTGACGTTCCCGGATGCCCACCTGGCGGACCTGCTCGCCGCAGAGGAGTACATAGGTATCGTGCTCGCGCGCGTTCGGGACAGCTTCGCGGGCGCCGGTGAGGCGGTTCCGTCGTGGGTATTCGCCGGCATGGCGCTGGGCGAGGCCCGCACCCACGAGGTGATCCGGGCATACCGCCGAGCCAGGCCCGATGTCGCATGGGACCAGCTGCCGAAGTCGGTCACAGCGGCCTACTCGTTGCTCGGGCCCACGAACCCCGTGGCCGAATGGGCCAAGCCCGCGTTCAAGGAGCGTGTGAGAACGCCCCGCCAGGTGGAAGAGTCCAGGGCGACCGGCGAGGCGAACGTGGCAGTTGGCTTGGCCCAGTACCGCTCGAAGCACCGGGCGACCGACGACATGGCTGGCGCGCGCAAGCGCCTGGCCGAGGAGCTCGGGATCGACCCGAACGACGTCGACAACGTGTTGAAGGAGAGCCTCCTCGTGCTGGCTCAGGCGCCTCTCACCATCAACTTCTCACACGGAAAGCTGGATCGCATCTTCAACAGCGGAGGATTCAGGAACTACTGGCAGGTCAACAAGGCACTTAGCCAGCCCTCCGATGCGAAGGTCGGAGTCGACAAGGCAGAGGTCGAGAAGGAGAAGATGGACTACGAGTACCAGCAGAAGCGCCTGCGCTGGGAGGGGGCTCTCTTCGGTGGCACGACCGACCTCACCACGAAGTTCTCGAAGAGTTCCGAGCAGGCTATATCCACAGGGGTGAACATAGGTAACGCGCCCATGGGAGCTGCCCCCGCGCTCGACTACGGCCGATCGGTGGCCTGGCTGAAGGAGTCCGTGAAGGCGCGTGCCACGTATACTCCCTGGGACCAGGAGCAGCTGCTCAGGTACATCCGCGACGACAAGGCGGTCGTGGGTCCGAGGTTCGTATCCACACCGGAGAACCTGGCAGCGATCATCCGATACGCTGAGCCCGATACCGTGAGGGCCATCGTGGCGAAGGCTCGTAACCCTGGCAAGAAGGTCGACTACGCTCCCGCTGCTTACGTCGAGGCGCAGATCCACGGGCCGCTCACCCTGGCAGACATCGACCGGCTCACCATCTGCATCGACGACGTCGAGGCGTCGGTGCAGGACTCGATCCACGAGAGGTACGGCGGCTGGAAGAACGCCCCGAAGGGCGCCTTCGAGAAGGAGCTGGAGATCACCCGTAAGAGCCTCGAGGACACCCTGCGGGCAAGCGGCATCAAGTACGAGTTCCGGACCATGCCGACTGGCTGATCACGCCGTCGGTGGCGTCTCCGTCACCCACTCGCGTTGACATCGGGACAGTGCCGGTCTAGGGTGTCGGACAGGCACATCTGGCGCCTTGCCGGTGTGCTCCCTGCCGCGAACCGGGTGCGGGCTCGGGCAAGGGGGAAGCCGCCGCACCACAGGGGGGGTATCATGCTCCGCAGTGCATCAGGGGTAGTCAAGCGTCTGGGGATCGTCCTGTTCGCAGCCATCGCAGTAGCTGCGACCTTCGTGGGGTCTGCAGGCGTTGCGTTGCTGGCAGCGCCGTCGCCGGCAGGAGCCATCACAGCGCATCCGCAAGACTGCAGCTTCAATGGCTCCACGTCCACCCTCACCCCGCCGAAGATCGCATCGCTGTCGGTCAGCGAGGGCACGAAGATCTCGATCAGCTGCTCGAACCTAGCCATCTCGGGTGTTGCTGCACTGGCAGGCCAGGGAAGCCCCCTTGCCCTCATAGCGAACTGTAACGGATCGGCCTGCTCGAGCTCGGACCAGGAGACCCTCGCGGAGAACGAGGCCGACATATCGGCAGCCGTATACGAGGAGTGCCTGTTCGGCTGCGGCAGCACCTGGAACACGAGCTACACAGTGCCGAGCCCGTTCAAGAGCGGCGGCTCGCAGTCGGTGATCACCGCCAAGGGCGACCCGAATGCCGTCTGCCCGCCTACCCAGCAGCAGGTGAACATGGGCCTGCCGGCCTGTGCCATCACGGTTGCAGACACGAATGCGGACATCTGGGGACTGGCACTCCTCAAGTACCCGACGAACCCCACGCCCGCAGCCCCGACCCTCCAGCTCAGCTCCTCGTCTGTGGCCCCTGGTGGCACGGTGTCGGTCTCGGACAAGCCCTGCACGCCGAGCTCCAGCACGGTCTGCCCTTACTGGTGGGGCGACCCTGTGGGAACTGCTCCCAACAGCGGTGGGAACTTCGACGGGGTAACCACCGAGGCCGTCACCCTGACGATCGAGATCTGCCCCACTAGCGGTGGTGCCTGCACCGAGGTGCCGAACCCCGCCACCTCGCCTGTGGTCACGGTCACCCCGCCCGTCTACGACTTCAACACCTCGACCTACACCGGGACCATCACTTCCTACCCGACGCTGAAGGGCGGCTTCACGGTGCCCTCCAGCCTGCCGGCAGGCAGCTACACGGTGAACCTCTACGAGTCGAACGCGCTTGCCATGGACCCGGGTAACAGCACGAACCCGAACTTCCCGGACGCCATCACCGCCAGCGCACCGCTCACCATCTCGGGCAGCTCCACTCCGCCGCCGGCACCGACGGCTTCTACGTACACGGCCCTGAAGAGCCCCCAGCGCCTCTGTGACACGCGTTCGAGTGCGTCCATCGGTGGTACTGGCGACGTGATCAGCGGCGTCACCGGCCAGTGCGCGAACTCCGGGACCCCGCTCAGCGCGAACACCCCGCTCCAGGTGCCCGTGGCAGGACTCGGCGGCATCCCCTCGAGCGGCGTGACCGGCGTGGTGCTGAACGTCACGGTCATAGGTCCATCCACTGGTGGCTACATGACCGTCTATCCCTCGGGTGAGTCAGCGCCGCTGGCGTCGAACCTGAACTTCACACCAGGTGACGTGCGAGCGAACCTCGTCACCGTCGGCCTGGGATCGAATGGCGCCGTGGATGTCGTCACGAACACGACGGCTAACGTCGCGGTAGACGCCGAAGGCTATTTCGCTGCACCCTCGTCGTCCTCGTCAGGAGCCGGCCTCTACAACGCGCTCACACCGGCGCGGCTGGCAGACACACGATGCAGCGCATCTCCGGCACCCTCGTTCTGTGCGAGCGAGAACCTGCCAGCGGCTAACCAGAAGCTGACCGGTCTCGGCCCGCAGGGAAGCGAGAACGTCACCGTCACCGGCGTCGGGAAGGTGCCCTCGACCGGCGTGAGCGCTGTGGTGCTGAACGTCACGGTCACCGCCACCCACGCCGGTGGGTTCATAACCGTCTACCCGACCGGCAGCACCCGTCCCACCGCGTCGAACCTGAACTGGACCGCTGGCGAGAGCCTGCCGAACAGGGTGATCGTTCCCGTGGGAACGAACGGCCAGGTAACCGTGTTCAACAACAGCGGTAACGTGCAGTTCATCGTGGACGTGAACGGTTACTTCACGGACTCTGGTGGCACGGGATCGGAGTTCTATGCTCTTTCGAGCCCCGCCAGGATCCTGGACACCAGGTGCGACGTGTCGCTCGTCCCGGGATACTGCGGTGGCGAGAACCTGCCGAGCCTGAACACAGCGATCACCGAGCTAGGTGCTGCGGGCACTGCCACCGTCCACGTCACCGGCGTGGCGAACATCCCGTCGAGCGCGGTTGCAGCCGTGGCGAACGTCACGGTGACCAGCACCACCTCGGGAGGGTTCCTCACCGTGTGGCCTGGCGGCACCATGCCTACGGTCTCGGACCTGAACTGGTCTCGTGGCCAGACTGCGCCGAACCTCGTGATAGCGACCCTGTCGAGCTCGGGTGAGATCTCGATCTATAACAACTCGGGCAGCGCGAACGTCATCGTGGACGTCTTCGGGTGGTTCGCGCCTGCATGACATAGCACGAGCGGTCGGGCAGGGCTGGACATGCACTGGCTCAGCTGGTCAGCCCAGGCTCTGCCCGACCATATCGTGAAGAAGTCCGGCCAGGTCGAGTACTCTGGCTGGGCGGGAATGGCAGTCTTCAGAGAGCAACCGGGCCATCGGGGTATTCGGGGTCCGTCTAACCTGGACAGAAAGGCGTTCTGCGAAATGAGGAAGTTCATCGGATTCGGGGCTGCGGCCGTAGCTCTCGCCCTGGGAGCCAGTGCGTGCTCGTCGAGCCCTACCACGAGCAGCAGCCCACCGCCGAGCACCCACCAGGTGGCAGACTCGACCCTCACCAGCCTAGGGACGAAGACCCTGGCGGCCGGCACGGCTGACCTCCACGTCGACATAGCCGTGCATAACCCAGCGGCAGCGGGCCAGCCAGCCTCGACGCCCCTTTCGGGCACGATCACAGGCCCGGACAACTTCACGACGAACGAGGCCCAGCTGGACATAGTCCTGAACGGCACGGTGGCGAGCATCATCGGGGGTCCCCTGAACGTGACCCTGGCGAATGGCACCGGCTACTTCCCGCCGCCCCCGACCCTCGCACGTCTGCTCCAGCTGGCTCCAGGAAAGACCTACGCGAGCCTCTCGCTCGCCACGCTTACTGGCGTGCTGAACCTCGGTCCGCTCGGCTCAGCAGTGGCCGGTAACCCTGCTCAGCTCTTCGATCTCTTCGACAGCCCTGCCATGACCGTCACGAAGGTGGGTCCGGCCCTCATAAACGGGCATTCCACCACCGAGTACGCGATATCGGTGCCGCTGAAGAAGGCGGCAGCAGACGGGGGCGCGTCGGGCACGCTCTTCGGCGAGATAGCGAAGGGCTCGCCAACCCTGAAGGACTTCACCGCCGACGTCTGGGTCGGCGCCAGCGGTCGTATGCGCCAGCTCTCCCTCTCGCTGAGTGGGCTCGCACAGTCGCTGGTATGGAACCAGGGCGCCTCGATCAGCCTGACCGTGGGCTTCTCGGGCTTCGGCAAGCCCGTCAGCGTCACCGTGCCTCCCGCTAGCGAAGTGCAGGCGGTTACGAGCCTCCCATGACCGCCAGAGCTCGTTTCTCTCGCCCCGTTCTGGCTGCTGCCGGTGTTCTAGCGTTCGCCAGCATCGCCTCTGCGTGCAGCTCCAGCCCGAGTGCCGCGAAGCATCCGGCCACGAAGAAGGTGGAGCTTTCCTCCACCGCGCATGCCAAGGCTCACGCCAAGGTAAAGACGACGAAGGTAACCACGAAGACGACGGTGAAGGGCAAGGTGACCACTACCACGGCGGCGAAGAGCACGCCGACATCGGTGGCGCCGAGCCAGTCTTCGAGTCCGCCACCGGGCCAGTCTTCGAGTCCGTCACCCCAGCCAGCGCCGTCATCCCTGCCTACGCCGCAGGCCCTGGTGGAGGCGAGCGCAGGCGCCACTCTCGGGGCGCACAGCGCGAACCTGAACATCTCCTTCACGGTGTCGGGGGACTTCAGCGGATCCACTGGTACCCTGAGTGGCAGCATCTCAGGTCCCTACAGCTTCGCGAACAACATCGGTTCGCTCCAGCTCACCATGAACGGATCTGCCCAGATCACGCAGCTCCTGGGAGCCGGATCGCACGCGATAGTCCTAGCTGACGGAACGGCGTACATCCAGCCAGCCTCTGGATCCGTTCTCGCGAGCGCTGCTGGCGGCAAGCCTTACGTGAGCATCGCTCTCGGGCCGCTCTTCAGCCAGCTCCTGCCAAGCGCTGGTCCGCTGGCGAGCACCATCGCGTCGAACCCAGGCGAAGCGCTGCAGCTCTTCTCCAGCCCCGCTGATCAGGTGAGCTCTGCTGGGACGGCGAACATAGGCGGGGTCTCTACCTACGCGTACAACGTCACGGTCCCTGTGGCGGCTGCTGCTCAGGCAGGCGGTGCTGCCGCAAGCATCTACCAGGCCATCGAGAAGAGCTCTCCCTCCACCTCGTCCATCAGCGCCGAGCTGTGGATCAACGGTAGTGACCAGATCGTCCAGCTCCAGATCTCCGGTTCCGTGCCACCGTCGAACGGTGCGACCGTGCCGACTAACTTCGACGTCACACTCGGTGTCTCGGGTTACGGGGTATCGGTGAACGCTTCCGTTCCGCCTGCCAGCGAGGTGTATTCCTTCTCAGGCTAGACCCGAGCGGGCGATGGCCGTCTGGTCGGTTCCGAGGTAGGCATCCACCACGGCTGGATCGTGCAGTACCTCGGTGGTCGAGCCCTCGGCTATGACGGATCCGAGGTGGAGGCATATCAGGCGGTCGGCGATCGAGGACACGAGGGGGACGTCGTGCTCGATGATCACGAACGCAGCGCCCGTCCGGTCCCGGAGGCCCTTCAGGAGGTCGCCCAGCGCCTCGCTCTCGCGCTGGGCTATGCCGGAGGATGGCTCGTCCAGGAGGAGGAGCTTCGGCCTGTGGGCGAGGATGCAGGCCAGCTCCACCATGCGGCGGGTGCCTACGGATAGCTCGGAGACGAAGTTGTCCCGCCAGCGTGCGAGGCCGAACTCGGCGAGGAGCCCCTCGACTCCCACCCGGATGGCCGCCTCGGAGAGGGATGCATCGAGGGTGTCGAGCGAGCACAGCAGGGGGTCGCGTACCTCTACGAAGCGCTCGAAGGCCACCGCTATGGCCTCCTCGACGCTGAGAGAGGGGAACACCCTGCCGTCCTGGAAGACACGTCCGAGGCCGCGACGGGCTCGTAGGTACGGTGGCTCCGTGGTGATGTCGACACCGTCGAAGAGGATTCGACCCTGATCGGGCACGATGAAGCCGGAGCAGGTGTCGAAGAGGGTGGTCTTGCCTGCGCCGTTGGCCCCGATGATGCCCAGTATCTCGCCAGGTTGGACCTGGAAGCTGACATCACTGAGAGCTGAGATACCGCCGTATGACTTCGAGATGCCCGTCACGGTCATCGCGGGCCCGGCGTCTGACGAGACGAGCACGGAATCCGGGCGGGCTCGGGAATCCCCCTGGCCCTGCTGGCCGGCAGTAGCGTCCGGGGTAGGGGCTGCCAGGCCGGCCAGGACATCGACGACGCCGGAGCTCACCTGCGCTGGAGCGTCGTGGGATGTCACGGCACGAGCTGCAGCGCGCAGGAACACCGAGCGGAGCAGGTCGTGCTGGGCAGTGAGGTCGGGCGTGGGTCCGAAGAACCGGACCCTGCCGCGTTCTAGGAACACCGCGCGGTCTGCGATGGCGGTGGCTACGTTCACGGACTGCTCTACTACGACGACGGTCGTGCCTTCCTCGACGAGCCGGCGCACGGCACCGAGAACCTCGGCCACCACCGTCGGGGCCAGACCCAGGGAGAGCTCGTCGATCATCAGCACCTTCGGGCTGCAGAGGAAGGCCTGGGCCAGGGCGAGCATCTGCTGCTCCCCGCCTGAGAGCAGACCTGCACGGGTGGAGAGACGGTCTGCGAGGACGGGGAAGAGCTCGAAGGTCCGTTCCATGCTGGGTGCGCTGCGGTGCCTGCCATGCCTGGACATCCACATGGCGAGCCGCAGGTTCTCTGCCACCGAGAGCGATCGGAACACGCCGTGGCCACCGGGCACCATCACCAGGCCACGACGTGCCCTCGCGACGGTGTCGAGGCCGGTGATGTCCTCACCGCCTAGGATCACCCGTCCCGTGTCGGCTGCCAGCAGCCCCGAGAGGACTCGCAGGATGGTGGACTTGCCAGCCCCGTTGGTGCCAAGCAGTGCCAAGACCTCTCCCGGCATGACGTCGAGAGCGACGTCATGGAGCACCGGACGGCTTCCATATGAGGCGTCTATGTCTGAACAGGAGATTGCACGAAGGGTGGAGGCCTCGTCGCCGGAGGCTCCATCGGTGAGGCTGGCAGTGATCGGGTCGGGGGCCGAAGGGTAGGAGACGTCTGCCTCGGGTGCAGGCGGCGGTCCGTCGCTGTCCTCCAGGGCCTCGAGTGCTCCCAGGCGAATCGCGGCCAGCTGCGTGGTGTTCTCGGCTGGGCCGCCGTCGCCTGCGAGAGCAAGCGGAAGATCGCCTCCTGCCTCCTCGTGCTTGGCGATGGCCGACAGGACGAGGTCCCGCAAGCGGAACCATATGTCGGCCAAACCCTCCGGGATTATCGCGAGGATGATGAGGATGCCCACGCCGGTGGCCAGCAGCTGGAGAGCACTGGAGAGGTAGTGGCTGACGAGCTCCAGGTAGACGGCTCCGAGCACCGCGCCGGTGAGGCTCCCGATGCCACCCAGCACGGCCATGGCGAAGACGAAGAGGCTCTTCTCGACCGGGATGCCGGCGTTGCCCAGCCCGCCCAGGGCCAGCACGTAGAGCCCGCCTGCCACCCCGGCGATCGCTCCCGAGATGCTGAAGGCGAGCAGGCGGGTGCGCAGGGGCGACACCGAGAAGGCCGCTGCGCCTCGCTCGCTGTCCCGGACGGCGACCATGGCCCGGCCCGGTCGGCTGCGACGCAGGTTATGGGCAAGGAGCATCGCGATTATGACGATCACGGTGCACAGCTCGTAGAAGGCCCACGGAGAGGTGAGCGAGATCCGACCGAAGAGAACGGGCCGTGGCACGTTCCCCGGGTTCAGCAGCGGGAAGTTAGACGCGCTCAGCAGCCAGCTCGACACGGGGATCGCGAAGGCCAGGGTGACCACCGCGAGGAACAGGCCTGACATGCGCAGAGCCGGCCACCCGATGCCTGCAGCGACCACTGCGCCGGCCGCGCCGGATATCACGAGGGCCAGGAACATGTCCATGTGCGCGTGGACCATGAGAGATCCAGTCAGGGCAGCGCCGACGCCCACGAACGCGAACTGCCCGAGGCTCATGTGACCGGACCAGCCAGATAGCAGGACCAGGGATACTGCGATCAGCGCGTAGATGGAGACGTAGCTGAGCAGCAGGACCTGCTCGCCGGAGAAGGCCAGGGGGACCACGAGAGCAGCGATGGCTAGGACCGCCAGCAGAGCGGTCCTGCCATATCGGACGACAGGCAGCTTCGCGAGGGCCGATGGGATGGCGCGCACCTCCCGCAGCCCCACGAAGCCGCCGAGGGAGTCGTCGTGGTCGCGGCTCCGCCGAGACTTCGCCACCGGCGAGTAGGGCTGGACCAGCAGGGCTACGAGGATGAGGGCGAAGATGACCAGGCTGACGAAGGAGGGGTTCGGGTACGACCAGTAGGAGGCCTGCTGGAACACACCGAGCACGATGGCAGCCACGAAGGTGACGGGCAGGCTCTCCATGCCCCCCACGACAGCCGCGGCCAGCGGGATCAAGAGCAGCTCGGGGCTCGGCACGCTCCCCAGGCTCGGCGCCACTGGAGCTATAGGCACGGCGAGCATGGCACCGATGCCTGCCACGATGGCTGCCAGGAGCCAGGTGATCCGGTTCAGACGCCGAACCGGGATGCCGAGGAGGGCGGATCGCTCGGTGGAGTCCGAGGCTGCCCTGATGGCGATGCCGGTGTCGGTGCGATCCAGGAACCACCAGAGGGCGACGAGCACCACGGGGACCACGACGATGGCCACCACGTCGTTCTGGTTGAAGAGTATCGGGCCGATGTTCCAGCTCACCCGGAAAGGCGCACCGAATGAGGTGGTCGGCGACAGGTGGAACGGTTCGGGCATGACAGCTCCGACGGCGCCGAAGAGCTGCTCGAGGCCGATGGTGACCACCATCAGGACCAGCCTCGGTGCCCTGGAGAAGCGCCAGGAGATGATCCGGTCGGCGAAGAGACCGGTCAGGGCTGCCGCGACTATGCCGAGGAGGATGGAGATGTAGTAGCTCAGGTGGAGGCCCGCCACACCTATGACTGCCGCAGCAGCCCCGATCGCCCCCATCTGGGCCTGAGCGAAGTTCACGATCCGCTGGGCGCGGTAGACGAGCACGAGCCCCAGCGCCACGAGCGCGTCGAGGCTACCTACGACGACTCCCTGGACCGCTACGCCAGCCGGAAGGTGGCCGGGCAGGAGGGCTGACCCGACGAACCAAGCGGCTACGAGCACTACCGCTATGCCTGCGAGCCAGGCTGTGTTATCGCCGCTCAGCCGGCGTGCGGGCGCGCTCATCCCGAGCCGAAGCACTGGAGCTGCTGGTGTGCAGGCGGTAACTGGAACCCTGGCAGGATGCCGTACTGCTTGCCGCCGTTGCATGCGAGCCAGGCTCCCTTCTTGCCCGAGGAGACGCTGATGGCCTGCGGGTCCCACCAGACGATCCCAGTGCTCGCCGTCGGCGCGAACACGTTCTTCCCGAACACCCAGGTTCCGAACTCACCGCCCGGCAGGGACTCGGGTAGGTGGAAGAACCCTCTTTCCAAGGTCTGCGGTGTGAGGTCAGGCCCGGCCGCCTGGAGGGCGTCGAACAGGAGCAGGAGGTTCACGTAGACGGTCGCGAAGGTGGGAGACGGGGGCTGGGTGCCGGGGTCGGCCAGCTCCCAGGCCTGGTATGCCTCCTGCTCGGACAGTGGCAGGGTCTGGGTGCCGGCACCGAAGGCATGCGCCCATTCCTTCTGGTCGGGGAGCCTGGCGAAGCTGTTACCGATGTTGAAGGAGAACCATTCCGGGTAGTAGTTCTGGGCCACTGCGCTCTCGGTCAGCAGGATCGGCGACACGGGGTCACAGGCGCAGATCACAGTGGTGACGTTCGCGGCCTTCATCTGGGCGATGATGCTGGTGGCTTCCTGACCGAGCTCCCCTAGGTTGATCGAGTAGGCCACCACCTTGGCGGGGGTCACATGGTAGGTGTCCTCCATCGTGTGGACGAAGGTGTCCGCACACGCGGTGTACTCGGTGACGCTCGGGTAGATGAGCCCGAAGCGCCTGATCTCGGTGTGCATGGCCGGGTTCCCGGCGTAGATGGCCGGCATGCCGGCCATCGAGCGTCCCACGAACTCGGCTCCCCCCTGGGCGAGCTCGTTGCAGGAGGCCGAGGGCGAGAACTCATAGGGTGCGTACTGCTCGAACCACTGCTGGGTCATCAGGGACGCGCCTATCGCCACCACACCTTCCTTGGCCAGATCCTGGTCGTAGAGGGGGGTGGAGGCCAGGAGGGAGACATCCGCGAAGGCCCCGAGGGCCTTGGCGTGGGCAGCGTCGGCCTGTGCCGCTGAGGCGTCGTTACCCTCGTCCTCCTGGAGGAAGTCGCCCTTTCCGGTGAACGGCTTCAAGACCACATGGCGTCCGTAGAGCTCGAAGGTTCGGTTGAAGAGCTTTATGTAGCCCTCCATGGTGGCTATGGTGCCGCTGTTCGTGCCGACCACGGACGGGGCTACCAGGGAGTAGAGAACCTTCTCGGCTTCGCTCACTGCATAGCGGTAGGTGACCGTGATGGTGTTGCTGGTGACCCCCGGCGAGGTGCTCCCCCCGTTGTCACCGTGCCAGGCCGGCTCGCAGAGTGGCGCGTAGTCCGACCAGGTGACCTGACGTGCACCGGGCTTACAGTGAACACCGCTCACCGCGATGCCCGGAGAGTCCGGCGGGGCGGCCGGCGTGATCCCCGATGGAGATGGGGTCGGGGTGCTCGAAGAACCCGGCAGGCCCGATCCCGTGGGGACAGTCGAGGGCATGGTCGCGATGACCACGACGAAGATCGCGGCTATCGCAACCACGGGGATGTAGTGGCGCGCGATCCTGCCAGCCGATGGCTGCTCGAATACGAGCTTGGGCGCAGGTCCCTCCTTACCTCTGCCCACGCTGCCTCCCCCATCTGTGGCGTCTTTTGCCACGGTGTATAACCCCCCCCTGCTGGCTACTCAGGCCTCCCCCTGGCGCTCGGGCCGAGGAGAAACCAGTCTCTACTGCGGTTCGTCTGGCCGGTCCGGGGTGCGTTCTGCGACCGGGCAGGCTCATGGGAGTATAGGGCCAGACGCGTGAGCATGGAAGACAGTCCCCTTCCGGGCCCGGTTCAGAGTCTTCTTGGACTCCCCGGCATGTGGCTGGCATACTCGACGCGTGGACATCATGCGTGGCGATGCAGATCGCGAGGGTGGCTCTGAGCCGCCGGCGGCTCCGAGAGATCGGTCGGGTGGACGGATAGTGGTAGGGGTTGACGGCTCGGATGGGTCCAAGGAGGCCCTCCGCTGGGCCCTGGCGCAGGCCCGCCTGACGGGAACCCCCGTGCTGGCGGTGATCACCTGGGGCTACCCGGCAGGTTTCGGATGGGCACCTCCGTATCCCGATGGATTCGATCCCGAGGGCGAGGCCCGCAGCGAGCTGTACAGGGTCATCGGGGAGGTGGCAGGCAGCGATGCCGGAGTGGAGGTGGAGCGCCTGGTGGTCGAAGGGCACCCGGCCCCGGCACTCGTGGCGGCCTCCGAGGGAGAGGCGATGCTCGTAGTGGGAAGCCGCGGCCACGGTGGGTTCACCGGCAAGCTGCTCGGCTCCGTGAGCGACTACTGCGCAACCCATGCCCATGGGCCGGTAGTCGTGGTCCGACCGCGATAGCGCTCCTTTCGAGAGCAGCCGGGGAACGCTGGACGCGGAGCGCCAGCCGGTCAGGCCTCGGCGATTACCGCATACCACAGGCGGTCGCCTACCGCTGTCACCAGCTCGGCAGCGCGAGCGTAGGAACGGTATATCTCGCGGCCCGTGAAGGCCCGGTCGAGGTCTCCGGTGCCGAGGATGGCGCGCATCGCCTCCCGGTAGACCCGGACCACCTCGTGGGCCTTCGAGCCGGCCCGGTCTGCGCAGCTGCCCGCGAGGTCCGGATCCTTGGCCAGGTTCCTGAAGCCCTCCAGCAGGTGGCCCATGGCCTCGGCGAGGCAGCCGGCCATGGTGGCTGCGTAGGAGTCGGGTTGCCAGGCGAGGGAATCTGCCTCCGCGGCCAGGTTCTTACAGGCCTTCACCACGCGGTCGCATCGTTCGGAGAGGACGTAGAGATCCTCCTGGTCGACGGGGGTGGCCAGAGCGCTCCGAAGCGCTGCCAGCAGCGAGCGCCTGGCGTCGTAGGCCGCCTGGTCGAGCGACCGTATCGAGTCGAGGGCCTCCGGGCTGCCGGTGGATGACCAGGCGACGAACGCATGCATGGCCTCCAGGCTCCGCTCGCCCTGGGTGGCGAGCAGGTGGACTACATCCGGTGCCACCGAGAGGAAGAACTTCCCGAAGATCCCATGTCCCGCCCCAGGGCGGACCCGGCGGCCAGGCGATCTGCTCACCGGCCAACGCTAGCGCGCCAGGCGAGCATGATGAGTCCTGCCACGAGCGCGCAGCTAGGCACGGTTATTGCCCAGACCACCAGTATCCGGATCACGCCGGCCCATTTCACGTGCCGGCGTCGCGTGGCGACTCCGGTGCCGACCATTGCCGAGGTGACCACCGTCGAGGTCGACAGCGGTATCCCCGCGAACGCAGCCAGGAATATGAGCCCCGCCGAAGCGCTCTGGGCCGCCAGGTCGTCGACGGCGCCACCGCGGGCCAGCCCTCTCGACACGGTCCGCACGATGCGCCTGCCGCCGAGCACGGTGAAGAGGGCCAGCACCAGCGCCGAGAGGAGCTTCTCCGTCCAGGAGATGCCGGCACCGTGGCTGGCGAGGACGCCGCCTCCGGAGAGGGAAACCGCGAGGATCCCCATGGCCTTCTGGCCGTCGTTCGTGCCATCGGCGATCCCGACGGCAGCCGAGGAGATCCAGAGCCCCGCGTTCAGCGGCCTACGGCTGGCCCTCGTCATGTGCAGCGAGATCTTCCGGGCGATCCGGTCGAATGCCCATGCTACGAGGCCACCGAGCACCGGGGCCAGCACTATTCCGCCGAGAACCCCGAGGACGCCCACGAGCCTCAGCCCGTCGAGGCCTCCCCAGTCGACCGCCTCCCATCCACCGGCCACGAATCCTGCTCCGGCCAGCCCACCGACCAGGCCGACGCTTGCACTGGTGGGCAGTCCACGTCTGGTGGTGAGCCATGTGAAGGCCACCGACGTGATCGAGGCGGCAGCGAGCGTCGGTGCGAGCAGACCTGGCACGACGTGCACCATCCCCACGATGGTGCGGGCGACCGCCACGCCGGCCAGCAGACCGCCTACCAGGTGCCACCCGACGGACCACGCGGCTACGGCAGGGTAGGAGCCGCTGCGCGCCGACACGAGTGCGGCCGACGAGTTCGGCGCGTCGCTCACACCCAGTAGCGCAGCGATCCCCACGGCACCACCGGCTGCCGCGAACGCCTCAGGAGTCACCTGATCCGATCTTCGTCTGCCTGGCCGACGGCCTGAACCATTCGATCACCTTCTGTGGATCACCAGCGCGAGTGCATCGATACGGCACCTGGACCGTCCATGTGCGAGCGTAGTGGAGTGCCGGTCACCATCGTCGCCCTTTCCCTCGCGGCTGGAGGCTGCTTCGGGGTGGCCAGCGTGCTCCAGCACCGGGCAGCCAGGTCCCAGGACCCGGAGCTGTCCATGCGCGCAGGCCTGATCGTGGGTCTGCTGCGCGAGCCCGCGTGGGTGGCCTCGAACCTGCTAGACGGAGTGGGCTTCGTCTGCCAGTTCCTGGCTCTCCGGAGTGGATCGCTGGCGCTGGTCAACCCCTTGCTGGTCTGCAGCCTGATATTCGCCGTTCCTGCCGGAGCGCTTCTCACCCGCCGTCGCGTCAGCCGGGCCGAGTACCTGTCTGCGGGAGTAGTGGTGGCCGGGCTGGCCCTCTTCATGGGAGCTGCACGGCCTGGGACGGGGCTTCCCGATGCGCCCGGAATCGCGTGGGTGGCGCTTTCGTGCGTAAGCGCCGCAGCGGTCGGCTGCCTGGTGATCCTGGCCTCCACCTGGGCACGTCCCCACAGAGCCCTCCTGCTGGCCGGGGCAGGGGGGATCACCTGGGGGTACGCCTCGGCAGTGACTGCAGTGGCCGGGCACGCGCTCGACCGCGGGCTCCTTCACGCGCTGGCCTCGTGGTCCCCCTACGCGATGGTGGCGAGCGGTGCCCTGGGCGTGCTCACCGTGCAGAGCGCGTTCCAGGCAGGGGAGCTGCGGATGTCCCTGCCGATCGCGACGGTGAGCGAGCCATTGGTGGCCATCGTGATCGGCCAGCTCATGTTCAAGGAGCACATGGTCACCCGCTGGCCATCCTCGGTCATCGAGGTAGCCGGTCTGGCAGTGATGACGCTGGGGGTGTTCGCGCTGGCACGTCCGGAGGTCGACGCCTGGCAGCGAGGTCCCGGAGGCTCCTAGGCCGCCTGCATCACCTGCAGAGTCGGAGAGCCTGCATCACCCGCCAGGGACGACCCAGGCCCGCCGGCACAGTCAGGAGCGCTGGGAGCTGTACCAGCGCTTCCAGACGAGCCTGTGGACCGGGACCACTCTCGGTATGTCCCGGATGCCCGGGATGAAGGGGACTCCGAGGAGCAGGAGCGTGGCGGCGCCGGTCAGGTATATGGCTATCAGGTCCACGTTAGGTGAGGAGCGGAATCCAGGCACCTGGTACCACAGGGTGTAGAGCCACAGCCATGGCTGTCCGGGGTAGCTGCCGGTCTCGTTCATCACCCCCCACTGGGTGCCACCCATGTGCTGTTCGCTGGCCAGGTTGGCGAAGTACTGGCCGTCTTCTATGAAGAGCAGTGGTTTCGTGAAGTTGGTGCCGTAGAAGGGGTGCTGGGCGATGAGGTCGGCGTCCAGGGCACCGCTACGCGCCAGGGTGAGCTCGGAGGAGAGCATCAGCGCGACTGGCCCGTAGCTGGCGCGAGGCAGCACGGGGCTGCCGTTCGAGAACTTCACGGCTGGAAGCGCCTTCAAGTATGCGCCAGCCCAGGAGCGCTGCAGGGCCGGCGAGGCTCTACGGTATGTCGCCAGCGCGCGAGACAGGCTCGGGTCGGTGGCCGAGAGCTTCGCGAGTGGGTCGAGGACGAAGGTCTCCGACGCGTTGATCGGCTCCCTCACGCCTGCGATCTCCTGCCAGGACACCCCGATGCGCTGCACGTAGGCGCTGGCATGGTCATAGGGCGGGCCGTAGGTGGCCGTCTCGCTGGTGCCGGCCAGCTCGCTGGCAGCGGTGTCGAGGAAGTCGGCCGGTGCCACCTTGGCCCAGCTCGCGATGGTGACCGGAGGGATGTCGGGGGAGGAGAGCATGCCTGCCATCAGCACCACGAGCACCAGCACCACCAAGGACGCGACGGTGGCCTCTTTCAGTATGTCGTAGCGCCTGTTCGGGCCTCGCCAGGGCGCGGCGTCGGCAGCGGCCAGCACCTCACGCTCTGGCCTGTGACGCCTGCCCAGTCGTGGCCGCTCCTCGGGCAGCGGGTGGCTCACGCCACGGACTCTCACCAGCAGGATGTGGCCCCCCACGATGCCGACGAGCACCAAGGGGATGAGGACCACGTGCCAGAGCAGCATCTGGCCGAAGTCCATCAGGTTGAAGAAGGCTCCGAGGCCGGTGGCGTTGATCGCGTCCTTGCCGTTGGTGGCTATCCACTGGGAGTCGAAGTTCTGCTGGGAGAGGTACCCGGTGAAGCACTCGACGATGGATGCCAGGAAGGCCACCACGCCGGTGACCCAGGTGAGACGTCGCCTGCCTCGCCATGCAGCCATCCAGAACTTCCCCCACAGGTGGATCACCATGAAGGCCATGAAGAGCTCCACGCTCCAGAGGTGCATGCTGTTGAAGAAGTGGCCTACGGGGTTCGTGTGCCACCAGTCGACGCCGCCGAGAGCTATGGCCAGTCCCGATACGATCGCCATGCCGAGCGCCGCCAGGGTGGCCACCCCGAAGACGTACACCCAGGAGGCGACGTAGGCGGGCTGGCTGTCGGGCAGGAGCTTCCCTGGCGGCAGCAGGCGGAGCGCGCGCCTGCGCACCCGTGCCGTCCACATGGTCGCGTCTGCACCGTCGGGGTCGTCGAGGCTCTCGGCGTGCTCGGTGTGGTGCTCGCCAGCGCCAGGGACTCCCTCGGCGTCCTCGTGGTGCTCGTCGGTGTCAGGGGCCCCCTCGCCTCTGGGGAAGGGCAGCAGGAGGGCGAGGCCGAATATGACCACCATCACGCCGATGAGGACCAGGTTCGACTCCGAGACTATGAAGATGTTCCAGTGGAGGTAGGTGCCGGGCCGGTCGAGGTTCACGATGGTTCCGAGCAGGGATGGAGTCGGCATCGACAGAGCATGCCACATACCTGCCGAGCAGGCAGGGTTCATCATTACGTAACAATGTGACGAAGGGCCCTAGCCGAGGCGACGCCAGGAGCGTAGAAGGGAGGTATGCATTGGTTCCCGTGCACCGGCTGGCCTTCCCGAGGCGCTATCGAAGGTCCTCGGGTGACCACCGCAGCCGGGCTGTCGCCCGCCAAGGGCGTGGAAGGAGGCTGGTATGAAGCGCAAGGTGTTCGACGTCCTTGCCAGCGCAGGTGGGGCTCTGGTGGTCGTGGTCCTGGTCGTGGCTGGGAGCCTGCTCATGTGGGGTGCCAGCTTTGCCAGCTCGAGCGTCCATAACCAGCTGGCCGAGCAGGACATATTCTTCCCACCGGCATCTGCGTTCGCACACGCTGAGCCCGGCACTGAGATAACTCCGTCGATGAGGCCGTACCTGCTCAAGTACGCGGGCCAGCAGGTGCTCACAGGAGCCCAGGCCGAGGCCTACGCGGACCACTTCATCGCGGTTCACCTCTCGGAGATGCCCTACCACGGCGTCTACGCGAAGATAAGCGCTGCTGCGATGGCCAATCCCTCGGATGCGAAGCTGAAGGCTCTGGAGCAGACCTCGTTCCAGGGGACCACCCTTCGAGGCCTGCTGCTCGAAGCCTACGCGTTCGGGATGTTCGGCTCCATAGCCCTCTACGCGGGCATCGCGGCCTTCGCCCTCGGAGCGGTGATGCTGATGCTCGTCCTCCTCGGGATCTGGCACTCGCGCCGGACGCCCGAGACGGCCGAACTGGCTGTCTGAGCCCGGGTGCCAGGCGCTGAGCTGCCGCCCTGGATACCATCGCGGGAGTGACATCGGAGAACCCGGTATCGCCCCCGCGCCACCTGAGGCGCCCTACGTCGAAGCAGCGACGGCGGCGGGCGGCAGCGACCATCCTGGTAGTCGCTGCCGCTGCGGTACTCGTGGTGGCACTGGTAGTGGAGCTCGGGAGCTCCTCGCCGACCACCCAGGCGACCCAGAGGGTCTCGGCCATCCACGGCCAGGGGGCGCCACATGCCTCCGGCACCCAGGCTCTCGGCGCTCGGAAGCGCCAGCAGGGTAAGGCCGGGGCTGGCAGCAGCGGACGGGCGACCTTCCTAGGCCCTGACGGGGTAGAGGCCCGCTGGGTGATACAGCAGAACCACCTGCCGGGCACCACTGCGTGGCGCATCACGAATGCCCCGGCTGGCTCGACCATCGAGGGGTTCGCGAACCGCTCCTACGCGGCCGACGGCCAGACCGTCACCTTCTACGTCTCCAGCCAGGCACCCACCTACCAGGTGTATGCCTACCGGATGGGCTACTACGGCGGCACCGGCGCGCGCCTGGTGTGGACCTCGAAGCAGCTCGACGGCGTGGTCCAGCCTCCCTGCCCGGTCACCCCCGGGGTGAACATGGTGGCCTGCGACAACTGGTCGCCTTCGTTCAGCGTCACGCTGACGAGCGCTTTCGTGCAGGGCGACTACCTGTTCAAGCTCGTCGGCAGTGGTAACCAGCAGAGCTACGTGCCTCTCACCGTATGGGACCCTTCGAGCCATGCCGCCTACATAATCAAGAACGACATCTTCACCTGGCAGGCCTGGAACCCCTACGGTGGCTACGACTACTACACCGGGATCGGTTCCTGCCCTCCAGGGCACTACCCGTTGTGCTCGCGGGCGCGCATCGTGTCATTCGACCGGCCCTATGCATACGGAGAGGGTGCAGGCGACTTCCTGGCGAACGAGTACCCGCTCGTCTACTGGGCAGAGAAGCATGGCCTGGACGTCGCATACTGGACCGATCTCACCGTCGTCCAGCATCCGGCGCTGCTGGCCAACCACAAGACGATCCTCTCACTCGGCCACGACGAGTGCTGGTCGTTGCGCGAGCGCCAGGCAGTGGAGAACGCGAACCATGCGGACGGCCTGAACGTGGTCTTCTTCGCCGCGAGCCCGATGCTCCGCCACGTGCGGCTCCAGGCATCACCTCTGGGCCCCGACCGCGAGGAGGTCGACTACCGGAACTCGCTGAAGGATCCCCTCTACGGAAAGGGGAACCCGCTCGAGGTGACCGGGAACACCTGGGGATCGCCGCCCGCGGACTGGGCAGAGGACAACTTCGTCGGCGAGACCTACGGTGGATACACGCTTGGCGGTGTCGGTCCTCAGCCATTCGTCGTGGCCGACGGGTCGGCCTGGGTGTTCAAGGGGACCGGCCTGACCACCGGATCGAGCATTCCCGGCGTGATCATGTCGGACTTCGACCGTTTCGACGTGAACCTCGCCCATCCTGGTGACGTCGAGATACTCGGCCACTCCCCGCTGAAGCTCTCCATGGTCCAGACCGACCTCGGTGCCGTCAACGGGGTCCAGTACTCCGACATGACCTACTACGACGATCCGACCAGCGGCGGCGGCGTGTTCGATTCGGGTACGAATAACTGGATCTACTCGATGCGTACCTGCTCTGCCGGCGAGGCCCAGTGCCCGGCACCCCTGCTGAGGAAGATCACCGGGAATCTCCTGCGGGTGTTCGGTCAGGGTCCGGCAGGTAGGATCGAGCCATCCACACCGAACTTCCAGCAGATCTACGGCTGACCGCCGGGCCTGTTCTCAGGCGGCTGATCCTGGCAGGTCGCCGGTCTGCGCCGCCCGGTGATCGAGGTCGCCCGGTGATCGAGATCCTCAGGCCGGCTAGGTGACCTGGCTCGCCGCCGGCAGGCGTCATCGAAGGGTGTGGGCCAGGGACGGCCGTGCACACATAGAGGTACGTGCAGCGAGGCGTCCGGGCCTCGGTGCGTTCACGGCTGAGGTAGAGCGCGCGCTGCGCTCGCTCGACTCGGTGAGCTGGGCCGAGGTGAACGCGGTGACCGGCAGGGTGGTGGTCGTGTTCGACCCGGACAGCACCGGCGTGGACGACCTGGTGGACGTGGTGGAAGGGGTGGAGGAAGCCCACGGTCTCCACGCCGAGCGCTTCGGTCACGACCGGCCGGAGCATCCAGGTGACGCCGAGCCCATCCGCAGGAACGCCATCGCGCTCGGCGCGGACGTGCTGGGCCTCTGGGTCTCGGTGTTCGGCCAGGTGCTCGGGATGTCTCCCGTGCCCGTGGAGCTCGCCTCGGTGGTGTCCCTTCTGGAGTCCGAGCCGCGCATCCGTCGGTTTCTCGACGCCCACCTCGGTCCAGCCGCTTCTGACCTCGGCCTCGGCCTGGCGAACGCCCTGGGCCAGGCAGTGTCCCAGGGACCGCTCGGCCTGGTGGTGGACATGGCGCACCGGGGAAACGTGATAGGAGAGCTGGGGGCGAACCGGGCGGTCTGGGTTCGGCGCGAGCAGGAACTCGGTGCGCGCGGTCGGTCCGCGGCGGCACCGGTGGAGCGTGACCCGCGTCCAGCCGCCATCAAGCGTGGTCCGGTGGAGCGATGGGCCGACATCGCCTCCCTGGCTTCCTTCGCTGGTTTCGCAGGGGTGCTCGGGTTCACCGGGAGCCCCCGCCTGGCGGCCACAGCCTTCAGCGCTGGCACCCCGAAGGCTGGCCGGATGGGGCGTGAGGCATTCGGGTCACGCTTCGGCCGATCGCTGGCACGCCGCGGAGCGGTAGTGATGGACCGTGGCGCCCTCAGGATGCTCGATCGGGTCGACACGGTGGTGCTCGACGTGGCGGTACTCACTACCGGCAGGGCGCGCATGTCTGACACGGATGAGCTAGACCCCGCGGCCCTCCTCCTCGCCGACGGAGCCCGGCGTGCCGGGCTGCACCTGGTCCTGGCGGGCAGGCGTGGGTCCACAGCACGCCAGCTCGGGGTGAGCGAGGTGGTTCCCGGCGGGAGGCACCTGCACGAGTCGGTGCGATCGCTCCAGGCTCTCGGCAAGGTAGTCCTGCTCGTGTCCGGAGGAGTGTCCCACAGGGCCCTCGAGGCAGCCGATGTCAGCGTCGCGGTTACGGGGAGGGCAGCGCCGGCTCCCTGGGGAGCCGACCTGATCCTCGGGGAGGAGCTCGCCGATGCGCTGGTGGTGGTGGAGGCACTCCAGCAGGCTTCCACGGTGAGCAGGCAGAGTGCCTCGCTGGCGATGGCCGGGAGCGGGATCGGAGCAGCCTGGGCGCTGGTAGGCCTGCCCGTGGGGGCGGGTCGCCGGGCTGCGTTGGCGGTCAATGCGGCGGCCCTGGCAGCCCAGGCCAACGGGTACCTGCGTGCTGCGGGCCTGGAGAGGCGTCCACCGCGCCTCATGCTCGCCGCTCCTGCCTGGCACGCGATGAGCCCCGAGGCGGCCCTGAGCGCGCTCCATGCGTCGCCAGAGGGGCTCGCTGCTTCGGAGGCGCGCAGGCGTATGGAACCCCGGGCCAGGAGGCGTCCTATGCCGTTGCGCCTGGCCAAGGCGCTCGGCGAGGAGCTGGCCAACCCCCTGACCCCGCTGCTCGCCGCGGGCGCAGGCCTCTCGGCAGCGGTGGGGTCCCTGACCGACGCGGCTCTCGTGGCCGGAGTCACCGGCGCCAACGCCGCCATCGGAGCCGTGCAGCGCCTGCGGTCCGAGGTATCCATCGAGCGCCTGGCGGGAGCAGGGGCTGCCCTGGTCGGCGTGAGGCGCGACGGTGCCACGGTGCAGCTGGGCCACGATCGGCTGGTGGTGGGCGACGTGCTGGAGGTGAGCGGTGGCGACCAGGTGGTGGCCGACTGCCGGATCCTGGAGGCGATCGGCCTCGAGGTGGACGAGTCGTCGCTCACCGGTGAGTCCTTTCCCGTGGCGAAGCAGGCTCTGGCTACGCCAGGGGTCGGGGTGGCAGACCGCTCCTGCATGCTCTACGAAGGCACCACCGTGGTGGCCGGCAGTGGCCTAGCGGTGGTGGTGGCGGTGGGCGGATCCACCGAGGCGCGTAAAGCGCTCTCAGATGCGCCCGAGCCGGCACCGAGCGGTGTGGAGGCCCGCCTGGCCCGACTCAGCGCGCTCAGCGTGCCGGTGACCCTGGCAAGCGGTGGAGCGGTCACGGGTATCGGGCTGCTCCGGGGGGCTTCCGTGCGCTCGGCGGTCAGCTCCGGGGTGAGCCTCATGGTGGCTGCAGTGCCAGAAGGCCTGCCGCTGCTGGCGAGCGCCGCACAGGTCTCGGCGGCCCGGCGCCTCTCCGAGCGGGGCGCGCTGGTGCGCAATCCCCGCACCATAGAGGCCCTCGGGCGCGTGGACATGCTCTGTTTCGATAAGACCGGCACCCTCACTGCGGGCTCGATCGCACTGAAGCGGGTATCCGATGGACGGGTGGACGAGCCTGTCGAGTCACTCGGCGCGCGCACCATGTCGGTGCTCGCATCGGCACTTCGAGCGAGCCCGGAGTCGGACGCGGACAGGGCCATGTGGCATGCCACTGACAGGGCCGTGGTCGAGGGAGCCCAGGCCTTGGGCCTGTCCCCGGGGAGCCTGGTGGGTGGATGGGAGGTGGTCGGGGAGCTCGCGTTCGAGCCCACCCGGGGGTTCCACGCGGTGATCGGCAGGAGCGGCGAGGGGATGGTGGTCGCTGCCAAGGGCGCACCGGAGGTGATACTGCCGCGTTGTGTGAGCTGGCTGGCTCCGGCTGGCTCCAGGCGGATCGATGCCCGGACGCACAGGCAGCTCGCGTCGGAGGTCGAGCGGCTGGCCTCTCAGGGACTGAGGGTGCTAGCCGTAGCGGAGCGCCGCGCTGACAACGGTGGCGAGCTGGTGGACGAGCGGGTCTCGCGCCTAGAGCTGCTCGGCTTCCTGGGGCTCGCCGACCACGTGCGTCCGAGCGCCGCAGCAGCAGTCGACCAGCTCTCCAGGGCGGGTGTCGAGGTGGTGATGATCACCGGGGACCATCCGGCAACTGCGCAGGCCATAGCAGAAGAGCTCGGCATATTGGACTCGAAGCTGGTGGTGACTGGCACCGAGCTCGACCAGATGAGCGATTCCGAGCTGGAGTCCATCGCAGGGAAGGTGTCCGTCTTCGCTAGGGTGACCCCGGCTCACAAGGTACGGGTCGTCGGGGCCTTCCAGAGAGCGGGGCGCGTGGTGGCGATGACCGGCGACGGTGCGAACGACGCCGGAGCCATCAGGCTCGCCCATGCCGGGATAGCACTTGGCGCACGCGGGTCGGCCGCCGCCAGGGAGGCCGCAGACCTGGTGGTCACGGACGATCGCCTGGAGACGATCGTCGACGCGATCGTCGAGGGGCGTGCCATGTGGTCATCCGTGCGTGATGCCCTCGGAATCCTCGTCGGCGGGAACCTCGGCGAGGTGGCCTTCAGCATCGCCACCACTGCCATCGCCGGCTCTTCCCCTCTCGCCGCCCGGCAGTTCCTGCTCGTGAACCTGCTCACGGACCTGGCTCCCGCCATGACCATCGCGCTCAGGCCCCCTGCTGGCATGAGTCCCGAGGCACTGCTCCACGAGGGTCCGGATGCTGCCCTGGGTGGAGCCCTCGTGCGCGAGATAGCCCTCCGTGCGATCACCACGGCATCTGGAGCCACCGGGGCCTGGATGCTCGCCAGGGCTACAGGCCGGCGCAGGCACGCGTCGACTGTGGCACTGGCGGCCCTGGTGGGCACCCAGCTCGCACAGACGGCAGTCATCGGCAGGCACAGTCCCGCTGTCCTCGCGGCCAGTGCCGGATCGGCAGCCGTCCTCGTGGCGGTGGTCCAGACACCGGTCGTGAGCCAGTTCTTCGGCTGCACGCCGCTCGGTCCCGTCGGCTGGACCATAGCGGTGGGATCTGCCGGGGCAGCGACGGTCGGGTCCCTGGTCCTGCCCCGCCTGGTGCCAGGAGCCATGGGCTACTGGCTCGGCGGCTTGGCCGGCCGGTTGCCGCCGGGTCTAGCGCGGCTGGAACGCGTTGTCGAAGTGGATTAGGGTGACGGTCTGTCAGGGGACGGTTCCTGCCGGGGACCGCGTGGATGCAGGGGGACAGCGATGAGCACTAGCAGCAGGGGATGTTCTGGTCGAGCAGGCGGGCCTCGCGGCCGCCGGCGTTCGGGCACCTGGTCGGCCGGCCCGAGGGTAGGGGTGGCGCTCGTCGGCGCGGTTGCGCTGACGCTGGGCACCGGACTGGCCTCCCTGGCTGGTGGGGCTCTTCCTGCCGGTGCGGCTGCGCCCACCATCGGCCAGGCTGTCTTCACGAGCGCGGGGACCCCGTCGATCCAGGTCTCCCCGAGCACCGGCCTGAGCACGAGCGGGACCACGTCTGCGACCATCACCAGCACTAACTGGGATGCCTCCAGCGACACCTACTTCGTCCCCATCGAGTGCAACAGCGACCCGACCCAGCCCACCTACAGCGTGTTCGGTCATAACGTGCCGGTGGGATGCAGCGAGTTCGTCGTGGAGCAGACCTCGAAGTACTACTCGAACGGGACCCTCAGCTACCCGTACTCCGTTCCGAGCGGGAACATCGGCTCATCGGACTCTGGAACCGACTCCGCGGGGAACCCCGCGAACCAGGACGCTGCTAACTACCCCTGCCCGCCGACGGCTGCCGAGCAGAAGGCTGGGGTCATCTGTGCAGTGGCGCTCGTCGGGATCACCTCCAGCTTCTCTCCTACCGCCGTGGCCGTCGCACCCGTGGAGTACTCCGGCCAGATCCAGCCCACCTTCAGCGTGAGTCCCACGACCGCGTACGCGGGAGCCACGGTGAGCGTAAGCGGAACCAACTGGCCGGTCTCGCCGGTGGCCGGTGGCAGCATCACCGGGACCATCGAGGTATGCGATGCCACGAGTGGACAGTGCGTGACGGCCACCGGAGCTTCCGCCACGGAGAGCGCCACGGGTGACCTCTCGGGATCGCTCACCGTGCCATCGGGCCTTCCGGCCCCGTGCACGACCTGCTACGTGCAGCTGAACGGCAGCGAGCAGGTCTCCGAAGAGGGCCTAACCGCTACCGTCGACGCTGTCGACACCGCCACGCTGAACCTGGTCATGCCCCCGCCGACGGTCACCTCGGTCACACCGGCGTCGTCGCCGCTCGCCGGTGGCGGGACGGTGACGATAGACGGCACCTCCCTGTCCGGCGCCACGGCTGTCGACTTCGGCTCTGTGGCCGCGACGAACGTGACGGTCGTGTCGAGCACGGAGGTGACCGCGACCGTGCCGGCCGCCACGACCCCGGGCCTGGTGGGCGTGACGGTGGTGACGCCGGGCGGTACGACCCCTGCGACCTCACTCGACGGCTTCGTCTACGTGGCCAGCGGCTCCTACTTTCCGGTGACCCCCTACCGGATCGCCGACACGCGATGCGGGGCGAGTCCCACGCCTGCATTCTGTGCCAACGAGAACCTTCCGTCCTCCAACACTTCCCTGCAGGCGCCTGGGGCGGGCCAGACGATAAACGTCCAGGTGACAGGCACGGGATCTGGAACCGACGCCGTGCCCTCAGGTGCGGAGTCGGTGCTTCTGAACGTCACCGCCATCCAGCCGACCCACGGCGGGTTCCTCACGGTCTACCCGTCTGGCACCGCCACGCCGGTGGCCTCCAGCATCAACTTCTCGCCTGGAGACATCGTCGCGAACCTCGTGGACGTCACCATCGGGAGCTCGGGCCAGGTGGCCATATACAACGCCTTCGGCACCACGAACGTGGCGGTGGACGTGGAGGGCTACGTCGACGCATCTGGGACGGGGGGCAGCCTCTTCAACCCGCTCCCGCCTACCCGCATCGCCGACACTCGATGTGCAGGCGCATCGCCTCCGCCTTACTGCGCGAGCGAGAACATACCGTCGGCCAACCAGTCCCTGGCGGCTCCCGGCCCGGCAGGCACCGCGCTGGTCACCGTTACCGGGGTGGGGAACGTGCCCTCGTCCGGGGTGTCCGCGGTGGTCCTGAACGTCACAGCGGTGGACGGCACCCACGGGGGGTTCCTCACGGTCTACCCTGCCGGAGCCACCCTGCCGGCTTCCTCTAGCGTGAACTTCTCCCTGGGTGCCGCGGTTCCGAACCGGGTGGTCGTGCCCGTGGGGACTAACGGCCAGGTGGCCATATACAACGCCTTCGGCACCACCGACGTGATCGTAGATGTGAACGGCTACTACGCGTCCACCGGTGCCTCCTTCACCCCCAGCGCTCCCGTGAGGATCTGCGACACTAGGCCCACCAGCCTCTCAGGGCTCACGGATGCCTGCACTGGCCACACGGTGGGGCCGGCGGGCAGCCTCACGATCCCGGTCGCCGGCGTGGGCGGAGTGCCTTCATCGGCTACCGGGGTGGTGGTGAACCTGACGGTCACCGGTACCACCGCCGGCAGCTTCCTGGCCGCGTACCCGGCTGGGGGCTCGGTCCCCTCCTCCTCGGACCTGAACTGGCACGCCGGCGAGACAGTCGCGAACATGGTGGTCGTGAAGCTCGGGTCCTCCGGTGAGATCGACGTGTTCAACAATGCCGGCTCGGTGAACGTGATAGTCGACGTAGTCGGATGGTTCGGGTAGAGGCCCACGACCCAGTCCTGCTCGTCACCATCGACAGGCCTGAGACGAAGAACGCCATAGATGTAGCCACAGCCACCGCCCTCACTGCTGCCTTCGAGAGGCTGGAGGCAGACGAGAGCCTCAGGGTGGGTGTGCTCACCGGCGCTGGAGGGACCTTCTGCTCTGGAGCAGACCTGAAGGCTGTGGCAGGCGGTAGTGCCGGTCGTGTGGAGCCAGGCTCGGACGGACCCCTGGGGCCGACGAGGAGGCTGCTAGCGAAACCGGTGATCGCTGCCGTGGAGGGCCATGCCGTGGCGGGCGGGCTCGAGCTGGCGCTCTGGTGCGACCTGCGTGTGGCTGGTAGGGGCGCAGTGTTCGGGGTCTACTGCCGGCGCTTCGGGGTGCCACTGGTCGACGGCGGGACGGTGCGCCTCAGCCGGCTCATTGGCCACTCCAGGGCGCTCGACATGATCCTCACCGGCAGGGCCGTAGACGCCGAGGAGGCACTGGCATTCGGTCTCGCGAACCGGGTGGTGCCCGAGGGCTCTGCTCTCGATGCTGCCATGGAGCTCGCGCTCCAGATAGCGGCCTTCCCGCAGCTCTGCATGCGTGCAGACAGGCGTTCGTCCTACGAGCAGTGGGGACTCGGCCTCGCAGAAGCACTCAGAATGGAGGCTGCCGGCGGCCTCGAGGTGATCCGTTCGGGGGAGACTCTCGAAGGGGCCAGGCGCTTCGCGTCAGGGGAAGGGCGCCACGGCGCGGTAGTTTCCTGAGCGGGATGCTCGCTACAGCTTCAGACCGCATATGGGTGGCACCGGTGGCCGTCGTCGGTGCAGGACTTCTCGGACTCGGGCTCCAATGGCTGGTCTTCCTGGTGCTCGAACGCGCCTCGGTGCGTCGCGGTGCGACGCTGCGGTGCTCGGTGCTCCACCGCCTGAGGGCATCCAGCAGGCTCGCGACCGTCAGCGTGGCGCTCGACATAGCGGTGGCAGTGGTGGGGGTGCACGGCATGCTGGGCACAGCGCTCGCGCACGGTCTCGGGATCGTCGTCGTGGGATCGGTCGCGTGGGCGCTCATAGGGCTCACCTACGTGTTCGACGACGTCGCGAAGCAGCGTTACGACATCACGGCTGCCGATAACCTGCGTGCCAGGCGCGTTCACACGCAGATCCAGGTGTTCCGCAGGGTGGCCATCGCCGGAGTCTCGTTCCTCGCTCTCGGGGTGGTGCTGCTCAGCTTCTCGCCGATCAGGGCGATCGGTGCCAGCTTGCTCGCCTCGGCTGGTGTCGCCGGGATCGTGATCGGCCTGGCGGCACGACCGGCGATCGGGAACCTGATCGCCGGGATCCAGATAGCGGTCACGCAGCCGATCAAGGTGGACGACGTGGTGGTAGTGGAGGGGCACTGGGGACGCATCGAGGAGATCTCGCTGAACTACGTGACCGTCCGCGTATGGGACCTGCGCAGGCTGATACTTCCCATCTCCTACTTCACCCTCCAGCCGTTCGAGAACTGGACCCGCCAGCGGGCCGACATCGTGGGTTGGGTGCACCTGGAGGTGGACTACAGCGCGCCGGTCCAGGCGATACGGGAACGGTTCCACGAGATCCTTCTCGAGTCGTCCAACTGGGACGGAAAGGCATGGAGCCTTCAGGTCACCGGCGTGGGGACCGAGACCATGCAGCTCAGGGCCATGATGAGCGCGAGGGACAGCTCCGCGTCGTGGGATCTGCAGTGCGAGGTGCGCGAGCGCCTGGTCGACTTCCTGCGCACCGAGCACCCGAGCGCGCTGCCGAGGCTTCGAACCGAACCGGGAACCGGGCGATCCTGAGGACGGTGTCCACTTCATGAAGGCGGCGACCTGATGAGCGAAGACGGGGACTTCACCCAGTACAGCTCGAGGAGGGGGCGGCTCCTGGTGGCCTCTCCGCGGCTCGCGGACCCCAACTTCACAGGCAGCGTGGTCCTGGTGCTCGACGACGGCCCGGAGGGTACCCTCGGGGTGATCCTGAACCGACCCGGAAGCGTGCCGGTGGGCGAGATCCTGGGCGGCTGGGAGGCTCTTGCACAGGCTGCGCCGCCTGCGGTCATGTTCCACGGTGGGCCGGTCGCGCTGAACTCGGTCATAGGCCTCGCGCACCTGAGAGGCTCTGGCGACGCCGGGAGCCATGCCGGCTGGGTGGGGCTCTTCGACGGCGTCGGTGCACTCGACCTCGCGAGCCCCCCTAGCGCAGGAGAGGACCACCAGCTCCTGGACTGCGCGAGGCTCTTCACCGGTTATGCGGGCTGGGGACCCGGACAGCTCGACGGGGAGCTGGCGGAGGGAGCCTGGTTCGTCCTGGCTGCCGAGGAGACCGATGTGACCACCGACTCGCCCGAGGCGCTATGGCACGACGTGCTTCGCCGCCAGGGCGGAGACATGGCGATGCTGGCGGCCTTCCCGCCGCACCCCTCGGTGAACTAAGCGGTTCCTCCAGCCACCCGGGCAGGTGCGGCCAGCGACCCGAGCCGGGCAGGTGCGGCATCGAGCAGATCCCAGGTTACCCACTGGTACGTGACTGGCCGGTACGGAGCACCGTATGTGGCTAGCATTCACATAATGCAGGAGAAAGTGGTCGCCTACGAGGCTTTCTACCAGGTGTTCCCGCAGGTAGCCATTGCCGTGGCTCGCGGCCAGGACCGCCTGCGCGTGCCCATCGAAGGCACCGGTGGGGTGGCCCTGGTTGCCGGGGACTACGTCGACGCACTGGAGGAGAGCTTCGAGATAGTGAGCGACCACCTACTGGTGGACCGCCTGAGGACCGGGGAGCACGCGGTCCAGACCGGGGACTTCTTCTCGGAGAAGGAGATCGCCGAGGAGCTCGGGATGGGCCTGGCCCCGGACTCGGCCGCCATGATGGCGCTTCCTGCCATAGGGGCTCCAGCGCCAGGCGGCGCCAGCCGCTGGAAGCTGGTCGTGGGGGGTCCCGCGCGCCAGGCGCTGGTGGAGCTAGCCGAGGCGGATCGTAAGGAGGTATGGCGCCTGCTGGTGGGCGAGCTGGTCGCTGACCCCGAGGGAACGGGTATAGAGCTCCTCGGGGATCTCTCGAGGAGGCATCTCGTGGTCGTGGCAGGTCTCAGGGTCATCTATCGCATCGACACCACCCAGCACGCGGTCCGTCTCATAGACCTCCACCGCCGCGAGTTCCTGCACCTGGAGCGATGAGCGGCGCCGAGAAGCCCGGCCGGAGCGTCAGGCGGGCCGACACCAGCGACATCCCCGAGATCGTCGCCGTGCTCGGAAGGGCATTCGACGACGACCCCGTGAGCATGTTCCTCTTCGACGGCGATCGTCACCGCCGAAGGGGTCTGAGGAAGTTCTTCTCCATCCAGCTCCGCCACAGCTACATGGTCGGTGGCGAGGTCTGGACCACCGATGATCTGGCCGGGGCCTCACTGTGGGCGCCACCAGACAAGGCGCGCCCGGGGCTCATGGATCTGGTGAGGCTGCTGCCGGTGGCACCAGACCTGTTGGGGCGCAATGCCCTGCGGGCAGTCCGGCTACTGGTAAGTATTGACCAGCTCCGTCCGAAGCAGGCACATTGGTATCTCGGCGTTCTCGGGACCGATCCTGACCGCCAGGGCCAGGGCGTGGGCTCGATGCTGCTCGCATCGGTGCTCGACCGCTGTGACGAGCAGGGCCTGCCTGCCTACCTGGAGTCCTCGAAGGAGAGGAACGTCCCCTTCTACGCCCGGCACGGCTTCGAGGTCACCCATGAGCTGCACAGCCCAGGGGGAGGACCCACCCTCTGGCTGATGTGGCGAGAGCCGAAAGGCCCACCGGCGTAGCCCTGGTCATGGCAGTCCGAGCGGCGGGGTGGTCCGAGCGGGCTCAGCCGTTAGGCACCCCCAGCCGGCGAGTCGCCCCTTCGAGCCTGGGGGCCACGGCGGGCGGATCTGCCGGGTGGATGCCCTCCGGCAGCTCCTCGGAGCGGGCCACCAGCTTACGGAGCAGGTCGATCACAGCCAGGGTGGAGGCAGACGGCATCCCTCGGTTCCTAAGCACCAGACCGACCAGCCGAGGGCTCAGCCCGTCGATGGGGACCAGGCGGAACCGATCTCTCAGGTGCTGGGGGACCGCGGTGGCAGGCAGGATCGCGGGGCCATATCCCTCGAAGGTGAGGGACGCGATCAGCCTCACCCCGTCCAGCTCAGCCCTCGGCCTCAGCCGCACTCCCGCAGGCTTCGCGGCAGCGTCGAGCTCGGAGCGAAATGCAGTTCCGGGCGCGGGAAGGAGGAGGTCCATGCGCCCCAGATCCGTGAGGCCCACCCTCTCCATGCCGGTGACGGGGTCCTGGTCGCGGGCGACCACGAGGACCAGGTCCTCCCTGAAGAGAGCCTCGGAGGTGAGGTCACGACCCGGGACGGGCAGGGTGACGACCCCGAGGTCGAGGCGCCCGGTGGCGAGCAGGGGGTCGAGGGTGGTTGTGGTGCCTTCCGCCACCACCAGGCGGAGCTTCGGGTGCAGCTCGGAGCACTCAGCCAGGAGGTGGGGGACGAGCCAGCGCGCCGTGGTCCCGATCATCCCGGCACGCACGACCCCGGATACCTCTGCCTTCAGGGCACCAAGGTCCGATACGAGGGAGTCGACCTCGCTCATGATCCTGTAGGTG
This sequence comes from Actinomycetes bacterium, assembly GCA_021801795.1. Classification (GTDB taxonomy): domain Bacteria; phylum Actinomycetota; class Acidimicrobiia; order Acidimicrobiales; family JAJYXR01; genus JAJYXR01. The sequence continues at coordinate 15,235 of JAJYXR010000001.1, read as the reverse complement.
CGCGCCAGCACTGCGTCGCCCTCGGGGGTGAGCCTGCCGGTGGTCCTGTTCACCAGGGTCACGCCCAGCTCGCGCTCCAGGCGGGACACATGGGAGGAGATGTTCGACTGGACGGTGTTCAGAGCATCGGCCGCTGCGGTGAAGCTGCCGTGCTCGGCTACGGCCGCTATGACCTCGAGGTGCCTGAGCTCCATCGGTTTCAATGATACAACATATCTGTAATACCTGTTTGACTGATGGCGCGAGATGAGGCATCATGTATCCAGACCGCAGGATCAGGACTTCCCCCTCCACTTCCTGGCGAGTCACTACGAAGGGATCGGTCGCCCCCCCGCCGGTCCCTTCGTCGCGTAGGCGCCCGGAACGGTTCGGAACCGGTAAGGTCCCTGTCATGCCCGAGCGGCGAGCGGCATTCTTCGATCTCGACAGGACGCTCCTGTCCGGGGCCAGCGGCCCTGTCATCTCGGACGCCCTGGTGGCCGCGGGCGTGATCCAGCCTGGAGCGAAGCTCCCGCTCGAAGGAGCCTTCTACCGGGCTTATGAGTCCCTGGGCGAGACCCTTCCCTTCGTCGCCATGGTGCGCATGGCGGCCGCCTTCACACGTGGCTGGCCTCTGGATGGAGTGCGCCGGGCAGCGGAGTCGGCCGTGGAGGGACTCGCCGAGAGGCTCCGTCCCTACGCCCTGGCGGCCATCGAAGACGAGAGGCGCTCGGGGCGCATGGTCGTCCTCTCCACCACGACGCCTGCAGAGCTGGTCGAGCCCTTCGCGGCCGAGCTGGGCTTCGACGCCGTGGTGGCCACCAGGTACGAAGCCGACGGCGGCACCCTTACGGGGAGGCTGGACGGAGGGCTCGTGTGGGGTCCGGGCAAGCTGAGGGCTGTCCGGCTCTGGTCAGCCACGAACGAGGTATCCATGGTGGGATCGTCGGCCTACTCCGACAGCGTCTTCGACGCCCCACTTCTCGGTGCGGTCGGCAAGCCTCACGCGGTGAACCCCGATGCGCGCCTCAGGGTTCTCTGCGCGCTGAGGCGGTGGCCCATCGAGAGCTGGGATCGGCCTGGAGGCGTCGCATCGGTCGCAGGCCGCGAGCTCTACCACCTCCTCAGACCGCTGGTGAGGCCAGAGCTAATGGCGCTGGCCAGCGTGAAGGTGGATGGGGCAGCCAGGGTGCCATCGAGCGGCCCCGTGGTGCTGGCGGCGAACCACCGGAGCTACTTCGACGTGGTCGCCCTGGCAATGCTGGTGGCAGAGATCGGGCGTCCGGCACGCTTCCTGGCCAAGAAGGAGCTCTTCGATGCGCCAGTGGTGGGAACCCTGGCCAGAGCACTCGGGGGCATCCCGGTCGATCGCGACTCGAGCCCTGGCGAGGCGCTGGCCGTCGCAGGCAGGGTGCTCAGGGCAGGCGAGATGGTCGTGATCCTTCCCCAGGGGACGATACCCCGAGGCAAGGCATTCTTCGATCCCGCCCTGAAGGGCCGCACGGGGGCGGTGAGGCTTGCCGCGGCCACTGGAGCCCCTGTGGTCCCTGTCGGGATCTGGGGAACCGAGCATGTATGGCCCAGGTCCGCCAGGCTGCCCTCGCTGCCAGGCTGGCAGGGGCGTCCCGAGGTGACGGTGAGGGTCGGTGAGCCGATGGTGTTCGGACGCGGTGATGCACGAGCAGGCACAGATCGGCTCATGCACGCCATCGCGGGGCTGCTGCCCGAAGAGGCCCGCCGGAGGCGGGTTCCCTCGGCCGGCGAGCTGGCCCGTGCCGAAGCACCTGGGGCACCTTCCAAGCGGTGAGCGCGTCCGGCGCCATGGACGATACCGCGGTCGGCTACGCGGGCCCGAAGCTCGGCTTCCGGTCCGAGGTGGCCCTGGCGTCCAGCCGCGCCCTGGCGGGTCTGTCCAGGCGTCTGGGCTTAGGAGGTGGATCGGTGATAGGCGGCCGTGCCGGTCTCCTGGTGGCTCCTAACCTGCTCGCAGAGCTGTCGCGGGGCAGGAAGATCGTGCTGGTGAGCGGGACGAACGGTAAGACGACCACCACCCGGCTCCTCGCTGTCGCTCTCTCAGGTGGCGAGCGAGTCGTCTCGTCGCGGTCGGGCTCGAACCTGCCGGCCGGGATCGTGGCCGCGCTGGCCGGGTCCGCTCCTGGAACGACTGGTGTGCTGGAGGTGGACGAGGCATACCTCCCTGGGGTCGCTGCCGAGAGTGCTGCGCGCCTGGCGGTCCTGCTGAACCTCTCGCGCGACCAGCTGGACAGGACCAGCGAGGTGAGGATGATGGCCAGGCGGTGGCGGGCATGGCTGGAGGGGCCAGATGCCCCCGCTCTCGTGGCCAACGGCGACGACCCGCTGGTGGTCTACGCCGCATCGGCCGCGGGGAGGGTTACCTGGGTGGGGACCGGGCTCGGCTGGCGTTCCGACGCGGCCGGCTGCCCAGTCTGCGGAGGTCTGGTCGAGGTAGGTGAGGACGGCTGGGGATGCAGGTGCGGGTTCGAGCGTCCAGCTCTCGGGTGGTGGGTGGACGGAGAGGAGTTGGTCTGCGCCGACGGTCGTCGGTTCCGTCTGGACCTGGCCATCCCCGGAGGCTTCAACCGCGCGAACGCTGCGATGGCAGCGGTGGCTGCATCGGAGCTCGGGGTCGAGCTGCCCGGAGCTCTGGAGCGGATGGCCGTCGTCGACCAGGTCGAGGGACGCTTCCAGCGGGTAGACGTTGGTGGGACCAGCCTGGAGCTCATGCTGGCGAAGAACCCGGCTGGTTGGGCCGAGCTGCTCGACCTCGTAGTGGGCGACGACCGGCCTATCGCCATAGGGATCAATGCAGAGGTGGCCGACGGCCGGGACCCGTCGTGGCTCTGGGACGTGGCCTTCGAGAGACTCGAAGGACGGCGGGTTATCGCTACGGGAGCCAGGTGCTTGGATCTGGGCGTGAGGCTGCTCTATGCCGGCGTGGAGCACGCGGTGATCCCCGACCAGGTCGCGGCCCTGTCTCGTCTGGAGGCGCGAGATGCCGTCTTCATCGGCAACTACACCGCCTTCCAACAGCTCCGCAGGTCACTTGCATCGCGGCATGCCGGGCCACGGCTTATGCCAGGCAGCCTCCGCCGGGGGTTCTCCAGGACGCGAAGCCCGCTTCCAGGCGAGCCGCCCGAGATGCACCCGCACAGGCCGTCGTGGACCGGGTGTCCGGCCAGCCAGCCAATCGAGGTGCCAGCTACGGCGAGCCGAGAATCCACCGGCAGCGCTCGACCCGCTATCCATGGCAGAGCGGGGGGGGAGTCGAGGCTTCGGGTGGTGGTGGTCTACCCGGAACTGCTCGGGACATACGGTGACACCGGCAACGGGATCGTGCTCGCGGCCCGGGCGCTCTGGCGCGAGATGGGGGCCGAGCTCGTCATGGCGCGCTTCGATGATCCCCTGCCGCTGTCGGGGGATGTGTACTGCATCGGAGGTGGCGAGGACGGTCCACAGGCTGAGGCCGCCGGCCATCTGGGCGCGCTGGCGGGTCCCCTGGAGAGGGGAGCGGTGGTGCTGGCCGTATGTGCCGGTCTGCAGATAATCGGTACGGACTTCTCGGACCCCACAGGACGGCGGCTGGCTGGTGCAGGCCTGGTGGACGCCAGCACGGATCGCCCGATGACCAGGCGCGCCGTAGGCGAGATCCTCTCGGAGGGGATCCCAGCCGGTCTCGGCCTCCTGAGCGGGTTCGAGAACCATGCTGGTGCCACCGAGCTAGGCACGGGCGTATCGCCTCTGGCGAGGGTCCTTCGGGGAACTGGGAACTCCGAGCGGGCCCGCGTCGACGGGGTTCTCACCAGGAGCATCGTCGGCACCTACATGCACGGACCGGTCCTGGCTCGCAACCCCAGGCTCGCGGACCACCTGATCGAGGTCGCCACCGGTATCACGCTTCCACCCCTGGGGCCAGGCGAGGAGGGGGAGATCGAGTCCCTCAGAGCCGAGCGCGTCAGGTCGCTCCAGCGCCTCAGGCGCCGGATGGCTTTCTCTGCCTGGTGAGCGCCCAGCGCAGATCACCTGAAGGTGGGCCTGTAGCGGCTCCACCGGATCTGCTCGGGTGGTCTCGACTAGGGGAGGTCAGCTCCCAGGCACGGCGCCAGGAAGACCAGTCTGGTCCACGTGCAGAGGGCGTGGCCCCAGCCGCATGGCGCCTGCGGGCAGACCACCAGTCCGAGGCGGACTCGTCGCCCAGCACGGCGACCGCCTGCTCGACGCGCGCCGAGAGGCGGCGGGCATCCTCACCGGGTGCCGCCAGGATCGGCAGACCGAAGGTCACCTGTACCCCGGCACGCCTGATCCGCCGGCCACCCTTCGGTAGCAGCCGCCAGGTCCTGTCGAGGTGCACCGGCACCATGGGCCTGCCGGTCCTCACCGACAGGTAGGCGGCCCCACCGCGGAACTCCTGCTGCCAGCCGTCGGGTGTGCGGCCACCTTCTGGGAAGATCACGAGGTTCCAACCCTCCTCCAGGAGTCCCGCGGCGAGCTCCGCAGACCTCCTGTTGACCCGGTGACGCTCTATGGGGATCGCGGCCAGGCAGAAGGACCACAGATGAGCCTTCATGCGGCGGTCGAAGAAGTGGTCGGCAGCCGCTGCCACCACGGTGCGGTGTCGCATCGGAGGTGGCAGCACCGAGAGGATGAGCGCTGTGTCGAGGTGGCTGGCGTGGTTCGCCACGAAGATGGCCGGTGGGTCCAGCCCGTCGAGCACCTCGGCACCGACGACCCTAGGGGTGGCGAGCGCCCTCACCGCAGGCGTGGCCATGTGGTCCAGAAGCACGGCCCTGGCCAGCCGTACCGGGTAGCGCCGCGACCAGGAGGTGTCGTAGTCCACGCCGAGGCCGCGTTCTGGTGCGGCGCGCTCGATGGAGGCAGGCCAGCTGGCAGCCTGCCAGGGGAATCCGTCTGGCACTATGCGCCGGACCCTGGCGAGGGCACGCGAGGCGGGCGTCATATCACGCCTGCCAGGAGGAGCGGGGGAGTGCGCATGTGGGTGATGGTGGGGCTGGGGCCTACCACGTCGGAGGCCATCTCCAGGGCATCCGAGAGGGTGGATGCCGGGCGGAAGCCGAGCCGCCTCACCGCGTCGCGTTCGCCTCCCACCACTATCACCGCGGAGAGATGGTCGAGCGCGTGCGCGCACCAGTACCACATGTAGAAGGGATGGACACCGTGGTAGGCATGGGCCGTGCGGTAGAGATGCACGTACCAGGGATCGGTCGCGTATGCCTCCTCGTGCTTCGCCACCTCGACGGGATCGGTGCTCTCGGCCAGCACGTGCTCGAAGAAGTCTATGTAGCTCGGGTGGTGGCCGGGGTGGAACTCTGAGCGGGTCGGGTGGCTCATGATGACCACCCCCCCCTCGCGCACGAGTGGTTTGCCGCGGTAGAGGTTGAAGAAGTAGCCGAGCCCGAGGCAGGCCACCAGCACCGGGTTCATGATCGAGTTCACGTTATAGGGGCATATGTAGGGAAGGCCCATCGTGAGCACGTCGGACTGGCCCTCCACCTCCACCAGTTGCTGCGCGTAGACGTTCTCGAGGGTCCGAGCGTGGACGGCCTCCACCTCGCCTGCCTGGACCGACGACATCGCGTGCGGGGATCGGATCGAGTGGAAGATGGAACGGCTGAGCGATGCCGGGAGGCGTTCGAGGGCACTCGAGGATGCCAGGAACGAAGCACGGTCGCGCAGGCTCCATTCCCACTCCCGGCGCTGGAGGAAGCCGAAGCTGTCGGGGAAGGTGTCGTTGTTCAGGGTGGTCTCTATCTGGAAGACCCGTATACCGGATGCCGCGATGAGCCGTCCCATTCGCCAGTTCGAGCTGTGGAGCTCCGAGTGGTGCATGTCCATGAATGAACGGCTACGGCGCATGGTGTCGGGGTTATGGTGGTGGCGGATGCTTCTATAGCTGGCCAGGCCGGTGGCAACGCTCTTGTGCCCGCCGTCCATGGCGACCAGGTTTATGTTCACGTAGACGATCAGGTCCGAGGTGGCCGCCCGCTTCGATATCTCCACGTCCTCGCCCTCGTCGGTGCAGCCGAGGTGGACCAGGTTCGAGGCGTCCTCCGCATCGTGCTGGAGCAGGCGACCAGCGGGGGAGAACGAGTCGTATACGCGCCGGCCAAGGGCATGGAGCAGCTCGGCATCGGTCATGCGCCTATGGAGGGCGAGCGCTGCGATGAGCACCACGTCGTCGACGCCGGCCTCTGCTGCGAGCTCTAGAACCTCCTCGATCACCAGCTGGCGTACGTCGGGCGCCTGCATGGGGGGGAGCGGGAGGGAGACGTCGTCGAAGGCCACCGTCAGGCGCATGCCGGGCCTCAGGTAGGCCCTGAGCGGCTCGGAGTCGCCGAGGGGGTGGTCGAGGGCATGGCGGATGGCCGCCCTGGGGTCCTCGAGTGCCCGGGCGGGCTCGGGGGCGTATATGACCCGGCTGCGACCGGCTGGAAGCCTCTCGAGACGGAACCCCTCCCCATGCCAGAAGAGGGTTGGTGGAGTGGACCGCTCCACCTCGAGTACGAAACCGGGTCGAGGACTCATGCCGAGCGTCCTTTCGATGATCGTGGGGGTCGGGCTGCCAGGTCGAAGACCACCTTCACCGAGCCCCGGCGTCCAGCCGAGGCCGCGTGCGCGATGGCCTCCTCGAAGCGGTCGATGGGATAGCGGGCGCTCACCAGGCGGCCTAGACGAGCGCTGCGGGTCAGCTCCATCGCCAGCTCGAAGGTACGGCGGCGTCCGTCCCCGACGTTCTCGGTTCCGTATGCGTAGGCACCGCTGAGGGAGATCTCGCGGTGCCACAGCGGAGTGAGGTCCAGGGTCTGCTTCGCAGGCATCCCGAGTAGGACCACCCTGCCCCTCGGCCTCACCATCGCCAGGCAGCTGCGGATGGAGTCGCTGCTGGCGACGCAGTCGATCACGACGTCAGCCCCGCCGGTCAGATCGACCCCGAGGAGCATCGAGCGGCTCCTCCTCCTGAGGGCCCGTGCCAGCTCCTCGGGCTCGAGTGCCTGGTCGGCACCGAGCTCGAGGGCCATTACGCGCTGGTGGTGATAACGCGCACCGACGAGCAGGCTGGAGGGATCGCAGACCTGCCTGATGGCCGCGACCACCAGCAGGCCGAGCGTTCCCGCTCCGAGGACTGCCACCTGGGATCCGGGTGCGATGCCGGCACCCAGCACCGCGTGCAGGGCACAGGCTGCCGGTTCCACCATGACTGCTTCCTCGTCGCTCATCGAAGCCGGCACCTCGTGGAGCTGGCTCAGATGGGCCACTAAGGTCCCGGTGCTCCATCCACCGCCCGTGTCGGCACAGAACCCGGTCTGAAGGCCAGGGGAGAGGTGACCGAACGCGAGGTTCTGGCAGCTGCCGGTCTCGCCCCGGGCGCACGGGCTGCAGGGCGGTTCGATGCCGCGGGCTGCACACCCGAGCACCGGTTCCAGGACCACTCGCGACCCAGCCGTCAGCGCCGGGCTGCGATCGTCTGGCTTCGCTACGTCCTCGAGGACCCCGACCACCTCGTGGCCGGGGATGAAGGGGAAGCTCACCATCGGCTCGAAGTAGCGCGAGCTGGCACCCTCGATGGTGGCCAGGTCCGATCCGCAGATTCCGGAGACGAGTGGCCGGACATGCACCCAGCCATCTGCCGGGAGCTCCGGCGGATCGGTGTCCACCAGGCGAAGGGGTCCGAGCGATGCAGCGCGGCTGGAGCTACCCAGCACATGGGCTACCCGGGCTGCCGCGAAGCGGGGAAGGCTTCTCTCGAAGACCAGCGCCTTCATCCGACAGGCTCCTGCCGGTCGGCCCCGCGGGAGTAGATCGCAGCCCGACATGCGCCGGGGTCTGCGATCTCGCGCGCGGCGAAGGGCAGGGGACTGCGGATTCCCTTCGCCGAGGCCCGCCAGCGCTCCACATGCCAGCCGCGGCGTCTAGCGATGGCGGCGAGGCGGGCTTCGGGGTTCACCGCGACGGGGAACCCCACGGCCTCCAGGAGGGCCAGATCCGAGGCCGAGTCCGCATATGCCACAGCCTCCGCCAGGTCGATTCCCTCCCGCTTCGCGTACTCGGCGAGGACCAGGGCCCTGGCCTCGCCGGTCGGAGGGACGCGCTGGAGCTGACCGGTGAAGCGCCCGTCGGGGGTGGTCCCGAGCTCGGCACATATGACCTCGTCGAAGAGAGGCCGGAGCGGCTCCACGACGAAGTCGAGCGCACCTGTGATCAGCACGGTGCGCTGACCGAGGCCCCTGTGGTGGCGCAGCCTGGCAATCCCAGCGGGAAAGGACTTGGCCATCAGCAGGTCGGCGAACATCTCCTGGGCATCTGCCCGCAGCAACTCAGCCGGCGCGCCTTCGTAGCGGCGGTAGAAGGTGCGCAGGAAGTCCCCGCGGTCCCTCCTGTCGAGCGCCGCCAGGGAAGGAGCCTCGAGGGCCAGCCTGGTAGCCAGGCGCGCTCGTTCGAGGGGAGTGAGATGCCGGGTGGCCAGCCATGCATAGGACTCGACCACGTTCGAGGCGATCAAGGTGTTCTCAAGGTCGAACACGGCGAGCTGGCGCTCCGGAGCGAGCACGGCCTTCAGGCCGCGCTCGGTCCTGCTCCTGATGGCGGAGCGCCCTGGGCTGGTCCGCACCCGGGCATGCTCCACCACCGAGGGCAGGTGGATGTCATGGACGTAGCGATCCCAGTCGATCACAGCAGGATCGAAGCTGAAGGCCTGCCTGTCCTCGGGCGAGAGCCTGGAGGCCAGCTCCAAGAGCCGGTCGACGCTGAAGAGCGCCTCGGTCTCGGTGTATGCGCCGTAGAGCTCCACGTAGCCAAGGGCGCGCTCGGCCTGGCCGTGGCGCTCCTCGACCCTCGCCTCGACCCTGGCCGCCGCGCCGCGCACGGGAAGTGCTCCGAGCAGCCGCTCGGTGTAGGACAGCATCTTGGTCGCTCGTCTCAGCTGGCGCTGGACGCGCCCTCGCCCGGGGAATGACCACTGGGGGACCACTATGGGCTGGCCCCTCGAGTCGTAGAGCGGGTGGTCGCTGAACCAGCTGTGGACCAGGTCCACCAGGTGGCCGTAGCGAAGGGGGTTCCGCACTCCCGAGGCGACCTGGTAGACACCGGGGCCAGCGGGATCCGGTCCAGCCGCGGCGACGGCGATGATGGCTGCCACGACCAGGTCGACAGGTATGACGTCGGTAACGCCTTCTCGGATGCCGGGGAACTCGGCCAGCAGGCCCCTGGCGTAGGAGACGATGATCGGCTCGGCCATGCGAAATCCACGTATCCAGCCCGGTCTGGGCTCGGCTAGGGCGGACTCGATGATCGACGGGCGAACGACGCTGAGGGGAACCGTCGGGTGGTCCCCGACGAGTAGCCGCTCGCCGAGGGCCTTCGTGAAGGCATAGGCATCTGGCCATCCGAGGGCCTGGGAGCGCGACCTGCCCTCGGCGACCAGCTGAGCGTGGACCCAGTCCTCCCGAAGCTTCTCGGCTTTCTCCGCGACGAGATGAGGCCCGGCCGCGCCCAGCTCGCGGCGTGCAGCAGCCTCGAAGGCCCGCAGGCGGGCGGCGCGTCTGGACTCTGCCTGAAGGTCGGCCCTGAGGCGCCTGGCGGCGGCGATCTCGGCGGGGATGTCGACCTCGGTCGTCACCGTGGAGTGGGTGCGGGAGCTCGGAGAGGTCCTGACAGCCTCCGATGCGAGGGTCTCCGACGCGAAGCCCTGGTGGGTGCCCGCGACGTACGCCGTGGACACGGAGACGAGATGGGTGGCTGCCGATCCAGGACTGAGCTCGGCGCGCCTGGTGGCCGCAGCCTCTATGGCGCCTGCCACCCGTGAGGGCCCGAGCAGGTTCACCTCGACCGCTGTGTCGAATGGGGCGTCGAAGGCTACCGATGCTGCGGAGTGGACCACCACGTCGCAGGTGGCCAGCGTGTCGATCCCCGCGCTCTCGAGTCCCAGCCCGTCTGTCGACACATCACCGGCGAGCGCCGTGACGCGACCGGCCATCACGCCGTCGAAGCTCGTCCCGAGCTCCTCGCGTAGCCTGTCGAAGCAGTCGTTCCGCAGGATCTCGCGCTTCAGGCGGTCCGACGCGTCGGAGCGCCTGGTCGGTCGCACCAGGACGACTACCTGGCAGGAGGGGATCGACCTCACCAGGCGTTCCACCAGAGCGGTGCCGAGAAATCCTGTCGCTCCGGTCACGAGGATGCGCTTTCCCGCCAGCGCTGTGGCAACTGACTCGATGGGTCCGGCAGGTGTCTCCGCCGGGCCTGCGGCGTCGCCTCGCATCCAACTGGTCTACCATATGGTAGGTGAGCGGTGCTAGCGCGAACACGGGCGGCGACGGCACGCCGGCGAAGATCCTCGACGCCGCCCTCTACTCCTTCGGCACTAGGGGTTACGAGGCCACCTCCCTGGACTCTCTGGGCGAGACCCTGGGGCTGAGGAAGCAGAGCATCCTCTACTGGTTCCCCTCGAAGGAGGCGCTGCTGGAGGCCGTCATCGACAGGGCAGCCGGCGAGCTGTCGGAGACCCTGGAGGCAGCCCTGGCGCGCGCGGGGTCCGGCTGGTCCCGGGTGGACGCGGTGGTGCGCTCTGTCTTCAGGCTCGCAGCGGCCAAGCCGGAGCTCATCGGCCTGGTGCGGGAGGCCAGCCGGCTCGGGGCCCCTGCGGCTACCAGGCTGGTGGCGGCACTCGATCCTCTGGTGGAGCGAGCCTCGAGCTTCCTCGAGGCCGAGATGGACGCGGGCCAGATGACCCGGCACGAGCCGCGGCTACTGCTGCTGGCCATCTACTCCACGGTGATCGGCATGGCAGCCGAGGTGGAGGTGCTTCGTGCCTTCGGGGAGGAGCCGACCGCACGCTCCCTCGTGCGCAGGCGTGCCGAGATCCTCCGGCTGCTCAGATCTGCTCTCGTGATGGAGCCCTGAGGGTGGCGCCATGAGGCATCGGACCACTAGCCGCCGTGGCTGCCAGCTCGTCCCCCTCCTCGCTTCCCCGGCAATGGCGAATCAAGGCTCCGCATCACGGTCGTGCCGAGTGCGCGCCGAGCGTCCTTGGCTCGACGGGCGCCGGGGGGGTGGCTTCGGAGGGGTGTAGCGCTTGGAGGGCGTCGGCGGTCTGCGCGGGCCGCTCTCGGCCTGCCAGGTGGATCCGCCGAGGGTCCCGGCGCGCTCGGGTGTGCTCGCCCACTTGCGCCAGCCGGGTCGAGAGCCCGTCGAGCCGTCTCTTGCACCACCGGCCTGAGCCCTCTCGCGGGCCGCTGCCAGTCGCTGTGCAGATGCCGCCCGTTGGACGCCGAATGCACGCCAGAGCAGCCATCCGCCGAGTGCCCAGAAGGGGAGTGCCAGCAGGATGTCTCCGCCGAAGGAGGCCCCGGTGAAGAGGACAGCGAAGCCGAGGAAGGCCCGTCTCCTCACGATCGTGGCGACGAGGATCAGGCCTGCCAGCACCAGCCCCACGAGTAGGTAGATGGCGACCTGGGTGCTGTCGAGCTGGTGGGGCTTAGGGTGCTTGGGCGGTGACACCAGGCTGGGCACGGTCACTATCAGCCACAGGATGGCTGCCATGCCGGCCGCGACGAACCCGAGAAGCCTCTCACGCTCGTCGAGTCCCCTGATGGTGGCGCCCACCCCGCCTGGGGGTGTCTCGCGTTCCGGCCGCGTCACGGAGCGTCGGTCTCCTCGGCGTAGAGAACCACGCGCGTACCGTTGTTCTCTGCCGGCTCCACCACCAGAGCTTCGCGCCCGGGGTCGGCTCCGGGTAGGTCGGCCACCGGAGAGAGGCGCTCGAGGATGGCCCGGTCGCTGGTGGCGAAGGCTACATGGTGGACCCGGCCCGGCCTGTCCAGGAGCCAGGAGCCGAGTGACAGCTCGCGCCCGCTGGGGGCTGCCGGATCCAGCGCTGGCGCCTGCGAGCGGCTGGTGGCCTCCACGGGCGAGATCAGCCGGATCGACAGGGGGCCACCCCAGCTGAGGTCGACGGCCTCGAACTCCTCCCCGTCGGCTGTGGCACCCCTGTGGGGCTGGGGCGCCGATCGGCTGCCGCCGAGAAGTCCTTCGAAGACGGCGAGCCCTCTCTCCATGCTCGCCACGGCATGTACGACCCTCACGAGCGACGCCTGCGGGGCGGTCGGGGCTGGGAAGCCCTCGGGAGGGGGCGTGGACCACTCGCCGGCTGCCTGGGCTAGTTGGATGACGATGCCTGTGCCTTCCCTGGGGTGGATGAAGGCCTCCATCCACCAGGGCATGCTCATGTTCACGCCCACGGGGTGCAGGCCAGCGTCACGCAGTGCTTCGAGCGCAGAGGCGAGGTCGGGAACCTTGAAGGTGACGTGGTGGGGACCCGGGCCGTGCTGGTCGAGGAACCTTCGCAGGAAGGGGTTCGCGTCCGGAGCGTGTGGCTGGAGCACCTCGATCTTCGCACCGTTCGCGTAGGAGAGCTGTGCGGGTGCGAAGCCTACGTTCAGGCCACCAGACGCCCACCGACCGCCGAGCTCGCTGACGTAGAGCGGCCAGGCCTGCTCCCAGTGCTCCACCGCCACGGCTACATGGTCGAGCTTCACTCCAGCTACAGGCGTAGCGCTCGGTGGACTCGGCACCCGACCAGGTTGGCCGGTCGGGTGAGCCTCGCACAACTCCTGTCCGCGCGTGGCGGTGCGCGCCTCAGCGGTTGCTAACCCTCGTCTGCTGCGGCTGGTCCAGGTTCAGCGCCATCGGAAGAGGCCGCCATCTGGCGGCGGACCTCGTCCATGTCGAGCGCCTCTATCTGGCCGATCAGGTCCTCCAGGGCCTCCTTCGGCAGGGCACCCGGCTGCGCGTAGAGGAGCACCTGGTCACGGAAGGCCATCAGGGTCGGTATGGACATGATCTGGAACTCTGCCGCGAGATCCTGCTCGGCCTCTGTGTCCACCTTCGCGAAGACTATGTCCGGGTGGCGCTCGGAAGCCTGCTCGTAGACGGGAGCGAACATCCTGCATGGGCCGCACCAGGAGGCCCAGAAGTCGATGAGGACCGTGTCGTTGGACGTAACCGTCTTCTCGAAGTTCTCCTTGGTCAGGGTAAGAGTCGCCACTGCTGCCTCCTCGTTTTTCGGCTGGTCTGCTCTTCACGACAATCGCCGGGAACGGTCCTGTGGTCCACGGCTCATGCCTGTACTGCATTGCTCGTGGTGTGTCAACAGGTATACCCCTCAGGGTATTCCCTCGCCACCATGCAGCGAGGACCTAGCTTCGCAGCCCTCGTCAAGCCGAACCGGCCCGCTCCGTGAACCTCTGGCTCCTCGACGCCAGCGTCCTGCTGGCGAGCGAGGACCCCGACGACGAGCACCACCACGACGCCCACTGAACCCGTCGAGAGCTACCGGTGTGATTCGTGCGGGTCGAACTCGTGGGCCGTAGTCGCTCGTATTCGAACTACGACGACGTGCTGCTTCGCGTTGGCCGAGCGCTCGGCGGCCGAGTAGGTGAGGCGTAACGAGCAGGGAGAGGCCCCATCGTCGGCCTCGTCGGGTCAGGCCAGTCAAGCTGGCGCGAAGCGGCGGTCCCCGACCTTGACACACCTCCGCACTATCATCCTTAGCCAGGACTAACCCGGAGGACTGCGATGCTCGACCTCACCGGACGAAGCAGTGACTACGTGATACTCGGAGACAACGCCGACGTGCTGCCCAAGTTGCCAGACCAGTCGTTTCAGCTCATCTACATCGATCCTCCGTTCAACACCGGCAAGGTCCAGCAACGCCTGATGCTCCAAACGCGCCGATCTGAGAACGGGGACCGCATCGGCTTTGGCGGTCGAAGCTACGCAACCGTCGAGACCGGCCGTAAGTCTTACGGGGACGAATTCGATGACTACCTCGGCTTCATCGGTCCACGACTCGAAGAAGCTCGCCGCCTGCTTGCTGACGATGGGACCCTTTACTTCCACATCGACTACCGCGAGGCTCACTACTGCAAGATCCTTCTCGACGAGATCTTCGGTCGGGACAGTTTTCTGAACGAAGTCATCTGGGCCTACGACTACGGCGGCCGAGCGAAGAACCGCTGGCCTGCCAAGCACGACACGATCCTCGTTTACGTTCGCGACCCAGACCGCTACTACTTCGACCAAGACGCCGTGGAGAGGATCCCGTACATGGCGCCCGGTCTCGTTACGCCGGAGAAGGCAGAGCGTGGCAAGGTGCCCACGGACGTGTGGTGGCACACCATCGTGCCTACCAACGGCAAAGAGAAGACGGGATATCCAAATCAGAAGCCCGAAGGGATACTTCGTCGCGTCGTGCAGGCCTCCTCTTCGCCGGGCGGCTGGGTCCTGGACTTCTTTGCGGGTAGCGGAACGACGGGTGCTGTGGCTCGACAGCTCGGTCGACGAACGGTCCTTATAGACAACAATCCGGAGGCGCTGGCGGTTATGCAGCGGCGCCTGGGGACCAGCGGGATGACGTACCTCGATGTCCAAGGCGAACATCTCACGTGCCCGGAAGATGTCCCAGCTGCGCTTTTCTGAGACCACTCACCCGCGGCTACGACCTCAGCCACTCCTTCAGTTGACCAAAGTCTCGTCGATAGCCCGAGAACGGGTCGACGGCAGTTCTTGAAGGATAGAACCAGTAGGTGTTGCTGTCCTGGTGCTGAATGGTAATGGCTCCCGAGTCGATGAGCGCTGCCACGTGCGGTGCGTCGATTACCCAGTAGACGAGCCCTTCTGGTCGGCCCGACAGGCAGACCACGGCGTCGTACTTCATCGCTCCCTGCCTCCACGGATCACGTACCTGCTGGAACCTCGGAGGATCTTCGGTGGAGAACTTCACCTCAACCTTGGTCAGCCCGGATGGCCGGGTGATGGCCAAGTCGTAGTCGGCGCTCCCCGAGGGAGCGTTGACAACTCCCAGCTTGGTAGCGATCTTCGCCACCAAGTGCTCTCCGAGCTTTCCGCGCGTGCGGGGGGCCAGGTGTATGACGAAGCCAAGGGGTGAGTCCACGGGCCACTCCTCGACCCGTCGAAGCTCAACCTCAAGCTCGCCCAGGTAGGCAGCTTCCTCAGGCTCGAAGGGCACTCCCGCACAGTAGGCGGTAGGAGCCCCGGGTGCCGGATTGCGGCAAGCACCGACCACCGATCACCCAACAGGAAGCGCCGCCAAGACGGCTCTACGCGATCAGGCGTGGGGAGCGCCCCCTTATTCGAGCTGTTGGGTGAGTTTCCCATTTGACCCCCGAGTGGAGCAACAGCCGGAGTCGATAGTTC
This sequence comes from Actinomycetes bacterium, assembly GCA_021801795.1. Lineage (GTDB taxonomy): Bacteria > Actinomycetota > Acidimicrobiia > Acidimicrobiales > JAJYXR01 > JAJYXR01. Next base: position 10 of record JAJYXR010000001.1, on the reverse strand, counting down.
TCGAAATTGC
>JAJYXR010000005.1 GCA_021801795.1 Actinomycetes bacterium | reverse complement strand
GACGGTGCCCCTTAGGCCCGCCATCTCCGAGCGGATCTTCGGGCCCGGTGAGCCACGGGCGCCGGGCAGCCATCCCGAGAGCCCGAACGGACCCTAGGACCCCGAGAGGCCCTCGCAGCGGGGGAGGGCAGCGGGGGAGGGCAGCGGGCGGGGGCGGCGTACCCAGCCTCAGACGTGCTGGTAGCCCTTCAGGTGTTCGGCGAACTGCTCAGATAGTTGGACGATCCGCGCCTCGAGACCCTCGGCCGTGGCTTCGGCCTCGAGGTGGGTCATCTTGGCCTCGAGCTTGGTCACTTCCTGGTGAAGGGCCGACTCGATGTCCTTACGGAACTTGTCGACGCTTATGGTGAGCTCCTCACGCAGGTTCGCGAGCTCAGTGCGCTCCTCGGAACGGAGGTTCTCGGCGCTCCGCTCCAGCGCCGTGGGAACGCTGTTCAGTCCCTGGCGTGCGATCAGGAAGGTAGTGAGGTTGGTAGCGGCGAGCACGACGACGACCACCCAGAGGGCAATGATCATGGGCCAACCCTACCAAAGCAGCGGCATCTGGTATCCCGATCAGCCAGGGGGCCGGTCAGGAAACGGTGCCTAGAACCAGGGCGTCTCCCTGCCCGCCACCGCCGCAGAGGCTGACGGCACCTATCCGGCCCCCACGACGGCGTAGCTCGTGGAGGATGGTGAGGGCGAGGCGGCCACCGGAGGCACCGATGGGGTGCCCGAGTGCGACGGCACCCCCGTTCACGTTGGTCACCGCGTCGGTGATGCCGAGCTCGTCCATGGAGGCGATGCCGACGGCGGCGAAGGCCTCGTTTATCTCGAAGAGGTCGACGTCGGATACCTTCTTGCCGATCTTTTGGAGTGCCTTGCGGGTCGCGTTGGCGGGCTGGTGGAGAAGCGAGGCATTGGGTCCTGCCACCTGGCCATAGGAGAGGATCTCGCCCAGTGGAGCTAACCCCAGTGCCTCAGCCCGTGCCTTGGACATCACCAGTAGTGCAGAGGCACCGTCGGAAATCTGGCTGGCGTTCCCCGCGGTGATGGTTCCGGACTTGTCGAAGGCCGGGCGAAGCGCGGCCAGCGACTCAGCCGTGGTGCCGGGTCGGACTCCCTCGTCGGCGTCGACGACTACGGGGTCGCCCTTGCGCTGGGGAACCTCCAGGGGAACTATCTCGTCGGTGAAGCGGCCCTCCTTCATGGCGGCCGCGGCACGCTCGTGGGACTGGGCGGAGAAGGCGTCCTGGCGCTCACGGGTTACGCCTACTTCCGCGTTGTACCGGTCGGTGCCGAGACCCATCGCGCAGTGGTCGAACTGGCAGGTCAGCCCGTCGTACATCATGGAGTCGACCACCGTGCCGTCACCGAGGCGATAACCCGCGCGGGCACCGGGCAGCAGGTAGGGGGCCTGGGTCATGGACTCCATGCCGCCGGCGACCACCACCTCGGCCTCGCCTGCCGCGATCATGAGGTCGGCCAGGTAGATGGCGTTGAGCCCGGACAGGCAGACCTTGTTGACGGTGGTGGCGGGCACCGACATGGGGACCCCGGCGTTGACAGCCGCCTGGCGGGCCGTGATCTGGCCCTGGCCAGCCTGGAGAACCTGGCCCATGAAGACATAGTCCACCTGGTCAGGGGCGACTCCGGCGCGCTCGAGGGCTGCCTTGATGGCGAACCCGCCGAGCTCCATTGCGCTGAAGCCGGCCAGGGCTCCCGCGAGCTTGCCGATAGGCGTGCGGGCGCCTGAGACGATGACGGAACCTGGCATGACTACCTCCGAGTGCTCTGGTGCGGGCTGTCCGCGAATGAGCCTTCATCTTACGGGGCCGGCATGTGCGGCCCAAACTTGCCCGCCCAAACTCGCCCGCCCCGACCTACCGCCCAAACTCGCCCGCCCCGACCTACCGCCCAAACTTGCCCGCCCAAACTTACCAGCGCAGCGTGCTCACGACGTCGGGCAGCCCCGAGCCTGCGAACGCTGCTCCGGCTGCTCCCGCAGCGTCACCCTGCCCCCGCGTCTCACGGGGCAGCTCCGGGGGACGCGGGGTAGGTGGTCGGGGTTTACGACGGGAGGCTTTCGGACGCGGTCGGACTCGGTAGGGTCGTCTCCGGTGTTCAGGCCACGCACCGTCGGCGTGACCCGGCGGGGATCAATGCCAAGGCAGGATGGTAAGTCCTAACAAGGGTCAGACCCGAGTCACGCGGCAACCATATTGAACTCACCCTCGCACCGGCACCCGAAGGAGCTGGTACGGCCTGGTGGCGGGTAGGTCTCGGGGTATCGGCGCTTCTCGTGGCGCTCGTCGGCACGACCGCTGAGGCGGACGGGGCCCCGCAGGGACCGCCCGGGTTGCAACCTCCATCGGCACCGCCGGCCCCCCTCTTCGACTTCGCCCTTCCGGGCTACTGGCTCTTCGGTGCGGATGGGGCAGTGCTCCCTGCCGGTGAGGCACAGTACGAGGGGATGTTCTAGTGGAGAAGAGAGCCGGTAGGACAGGATCTCGCGGAGCGCCTCGCCCGCGCCGCCTTGTCGCCCTGGTGGTCCTGGGAGTCCTGCTGGCTGCGTGCTCGTCGAGCACCAAGGCCCACGCGCATGTGAGCACGACGAGGGCGAGACATGCCGGGACGACCAGCTCGCAGGTGGCAGAGCCAGTTACACCCACCACGCCGAGCACCATCGCCGAGCCGTTCGCGGGACCGCTCGGCATGAAGGTCTCTGCCATGGCACCGGTGTTCGTGGGCGAAGCCCTAGAACCCCGGGCCTACCAACCCCGGGGCCGGACAGCGTCTATCCCACGGATCTCATCTGCCGCGTGGAGCTCAGGAAGGACGCGGTCTCCTTGTTGAAGCCATCGGGGGACCGGCTGTCGATGTGGTCAAGGAGCTGGGCGTTACCGACAGGTTCGGGGAAGCCCTGCCGTTGCCGAGGCAGTGCGAACGCTGCAGCTCCTCGTCGAAACGCAGGTGCCCGCTGGGTTCGATCGGGGGCACTGTCAGCGCACGGTCCCGTACGGGGCGGTAACCTGGCACCCCATGAAACGCTTCCAAGAGGCGATCCTCGCCGACGCAGGTTCCGAGGAGATCGCATCCATCCCGATGCCGGACACGTACCGCGGCGCATATGTCCGCCGTGACGAGGTGGACATGTTCGAGGGTCTGGACTCCGCGGACAAGGACCCGCGCAAGTCGCTGCACGTAAGCGAGGTCCCCGTCCCGGAGCTGGCTCCCGACGAGGCCTACGTGGCGGTGATGGCCTCGGCGATAAACTTCAACACGGTCTGGACCTCGATATTCGAGCCATTGCCTACCTTCGGGTTCCTGGACCGGCTGGGCAGGGAGGGGATCTGGGGTGCGAGGCACGTGCGAGACGAGCATGTGGTGGGCTCGGATGCCTCGGGCGTGGTGGTGCGCGTCGGGTCGGCGGTCCGGAACTGGCGACCGGGCGACCGGGTGGTCATCCACTGTAACTACGTGGACGACCAGGACCCCTCCGCACACGACGACTCTATGCTGGCGGCGAACCAGCGCATCTGGGGGTTCGAGACGAACTTCGGCGGCCTGGCCGATCTCACGGTGGTGAAGGCTAACCAGCTGATGCCGAAGGCAGCACACCTCACCTGGGAGGAGGCCGCGATCAACGCGCTGTGTAACTCGACGGCCTACCGGATGCTGGTCTCGCGTAACGGTGCCCCGATCACCCAGGGGGACCGGGTGCTGATCTGGGGCGCCACCGGCGGGCTGGGCAGCTACGCGGTGCAGCATGTGCTGAACGGAGGCGGGGTGCCGGTCGGCGTGGTGTCGTCCGCGGAGAAGGTCGATCTACTGCACGACCTCGGAGTGGATGCCGTGATCGACCGGAAGGCCGCAGGATACAAGTTCTGGTCCGACGAGTTCACCCAGGACGAGTCTGAGTGGCGCCGCCTCGGCAAGGACATCCGGGCACTGGTCGGCGAGGACCCGGACATCGTGTTCGAGCACCCCGGTCGCCAGACGATGGGGGCGTCGGTGTTCGTCTGCAAGCGGGCCGGAACCATCGTCACCTGTGCCGCGACCTCCGGCTACATGATCGAGTACGACAACCGCCATCTCTGGATGAAGCTGAAGACGATAAAGGGATCGCACTTCGCGAACTACCGGGAGGCATGGGACGCGAACCGGCTGATCTGCGAGGGGAAGGTTCTGCCCCCGCTGTCTGCCGTGTACAGCCTTGACGAGGTCGGTGAGGCCGCCCTGCAGGTCCATCGAAACCTCCACGAGGGCAAGATCGGCGTCCTCTGCCTGGCTCCCACGGAAGGATTGGGGGTCGAGGACCCGGAGCTACGGGAGCGGGTGGGCGAGGACCGGATCACCCTCTTCAGGAGGCACGGGGCGTGAGCGGGCCGCTACCCGAGGCGTTGCCGGAGGGGCTGCCGGGGGGCCTACTCAGTGAGATCGACCACGTGGCCATCGCGGTGAAGGACCTGGAGGCGGCGGTTGACTTCTATGCGAAGGCCTTCGGTGCTGCGGTCGTTCATCGTGAGCGGGTCGACTCGGACGGGGTGGAGGAGGCCCTGATCGCGGTGGCCGACTCCTACATCCAGCTGCTGACGCCCACGCGCGCCGACTCCCCGGTTGGCCGCTATCTGGAGCGCACCGGGGAGGGGCTCCACCACGTCGGCTACCGGGTCACCGACTGCGCCGCCGTCCTCGACGTGCTGAAGGACCTCGGATGCAGGTTGATAGACGAGGTGCCGAGGCCTGGTTCCCGTGGCACCACCGTCGCGTTCGTCCATCCCAAGGCTGCATTCGGGACGCTCATCGAGCTGGTAGAGGAGTAGCCCCCAGCCCCCCGGGTGCCCATAGCCTGCCCGTGGCCGGCTCTCAGGGCATCCAGGTTCGGGTAGCGTGGTCAGGCGTGGAACACCCGATGACCCAACGCCTGATCGAGCTGAAGGAGCGCCGCGAGGAGGCGCTGCACGCTGGCTCTCCCCATGCCGTAGAGCGTCACCACGCGAAGGGCAAGATGACGGCCCGGGAGCGGATCGAGTACCTCCTCGACGAGGGTTCCTTCCAGGAGCTGGACATGCTGGCCCGCCACCGGGCACACGGCATGGGCCTCGACGAGAAGCGGCCGTACACCGACGGGGTGATCACCGGCTTCGGCACCATCGAGGGCCGGCGGGTGTGCGTGTTCAGCCAGGACTTCACCGTCTTCGGGGGCGCTCTCGGGGAGGTCTTCGCGGAGAAGATCCACAAGATCATGGATCTGGCTTCATCCATCGGGGTGCCGATGGTCGGGCTGAACGACGGTGCGGGTGCGCGCATCCAGGAGGGTGTGGTCTCCCTGCACTCCTACGGGGGGATCTTCCGTCGAAACGTGAGCTCTTCGGGAGTGATTCCACAGGTCAGCGTCATCATGGGGCCCTGTGCGGGAGGGGCTGTCTACTCGCCGGCGATGACCGACTTCATCTTCATGGTCCAGGGAACGAGCCACATGTTCATCACCGGGCCGGATGTGGTGAAGACGGTGACAGGGGAGGACGTGACCCTGGAGGAGCTGGGCGGTGCGATGAGCCACGCGACGAAGTCGGGTGTCGCGACCTTCGTGTCGCCGGACGAGAGGACCTGCCTGGACGAGGTGCGGACCCTGCTGTCCTTCCTGCCCTCGAATAACCTGGAGGAGCCACCGTGCTTGGAGCCAGATGACGATCCCGAGAGGGGGACACCGGAGCTGGTGGACCTGATGCCGGCATCCCCGAACCTGCCCTACGACATGAAGCGGGTGATCTCCTCGGTGGTGGACGAGGGGGAGTACTTCGAGGTCCACTCCCACTGGGCCATGAGCATCACCTGTGGGTTCGCCCGCATCGACGGCCGGCCAGTCGGGATCGTGGGGAACCAGCCTGCGGTGCTGGCGGGCGTCCTGGACATCGACTCATCGGAGAAGGCAGCCCGGTTCGTGAGGACCTGCGACGCGTTCAACATCCCGCTGGTCACCTTCGTGGACGTGCCAGGCTTCATGCCGGGTACCGACCAGGAGTACGGAGGCATCATCCGTCACGGCGCGAAGCTGCTCTACGCGTACTGCGAGGCGACGGTGCCGAGGATCCAGGTGATCACCCGAAAGGCCTATGGCGGTGCCTACGTGGTGATGAACTCGAAGTCGATCGGTGCCGACCTGGCCTTCGCGTGGCCCTCCGCGGAGCTGGCGGTGATGGGTCCCCAGGGAGCCGTCGAGATCGTCTACCGGCGGGAGCTGGCAGAGGCTGCGGATCCGGTGGCACGACGCGCGGAGCTGGTCGAGGAGTACACGGAGCGCTACGCGAACCCCTACGTGGCCGCCGAGCGGGGCTACGTGGACGACGTGATCGACCCGGCGGACACCCGTCGGGTCCTGGTTCGCTCCCTCCGGCTGCTCTGCTCGAAGCGGGAGGAGCTGCCGAAGCGCAAGCACGGGAACGTGCCGCTGTGAGGGGCGTGCCGCTGTGAGGGGCGTGGTCATCGAGGTGGAGGGCGGACCTTCCGCGGAGGAAGTGGCAGCGGTGGTGACGGCGCTCGGCACCCTGCTGGCCCGCCGTGCCCATCCGCCTCTGTCCCCGGCCGGGCACCTCAGGGGGGTCTCGCCCGGCGGTGAGGCCTGGCGCTTCAGCGGTCGCTGGTGGGCCGGACCGCTCGTGGTGTGCCGTGGCGGTGGGATTCGGCCAGGCGGACCAGGTCGTCCATGATGCGGGTCAACTCGAAGTCCTTGGGGGTGTAGACGGCTGCGACGCCCTTCTCCCTGAGCAGCTCGGCGTCCTCTGGGGGGATGATCCCGCCGACGACGACGGGGACGTGGAGGCCGTGCTGGTGGAGGCGGTCGATCACCTCGGGCACCAGATCGAGGTGGCTGCCGGAGAGGATGGAGATACCGACTAGGTCTACGTCCTCGTCGCGTGCGGCCAGGGCTATTGCCTCAGGGGTGAGGCGTATTCCCTGGTAGACGACCTCGAAGCCGGCGTCACGTGCTGCCACGGCTATCTGCTCGGCACCATTGGAGTGGCCGTCGAGCCCGGGCTTGGCCACGAGGAGCTTCGGCGGGGCACCGGTGGCCTGGGCCAGGAGGTGGGCTCGCTCGACGGTGGCGGGGCTGGCAGCGTGCCCCCTGGCCCCAGAGGAGGAGACCCCGGTGGGTGCCCGGTACTCGCCGAATACCTCGCGGAGGGCATCCGACCATTCCCCGGTGGTCCCACGGGCATGAGCCAGCGCGATGGTCGGGGGCATGAGGTTCTCCGCCTCGTCCTCGGCGGCACGCCTGAGGGCATCCAGTGCCCGTGTCACCTCGGCCTGGTCCCGGGCGCCGCGCCAGGCAGCCAGGTCGGCTCGCAGCTCGTCCTCGACTGCGGGGTCGACCTTCAGGATGCTGGGCAGGCCGGCGTCGCCGGAGGTGAGCGGTGAGGGCTCGGTCTCGGTGAAGCAGTTGACCCCGACGACCTTCAGCTCCCCGGACTCGATCTTGCGTACCCGGTCGGCCTGGCTGGCGACGAGGCGACGCTTCAGCTCCCCGACTGCCTCGAAGGCCCCACCCATGGCGAGGACGTCGTGGAGCTCCTCGGTGGCTGCGTCCACCAGCTCGGCGGTGGCCGACTCGATCACATGGGAACCCTCGAAGAGGTCACCGTAGGCGAGCAGGTCGGTCTCGAAGGCCAGCACCTGCTGGATCCGCAGGGACCACTGCTGGTCCCAGGGGCGGGGCAGGCCGAGAGCCTCGTTCCAGGCTGGCAGCTGTATGGCCCTTGCCCGGGCGTTGCGGGAGAGGGTGACGCCGAGGGTCTCGAGCACGATCCTCTGGAGGTTGTTCTCGGGCTGCTGCTCGGTGAGGCCGAGGGAGTTCACCTGGACGCCGTAGCGGAAGCGCCGCAGCTTCGGGTCGGCCACCCCGTAGCGCTCGGAGCAGATGCGGTCCCACATGGAGGTGAAGGCCCGCATCTTGCAGGTCTCCTCCACGAAGTGGATGCCGGAGTTCACGAAGAAGGAGATCCTGCCGACCACTGCGGGGAAGTCGCCGGGTGGGACCTTCCCGGAGTCCCGTACGGCGTCGAGCACCCCGATGGCGGTCGCAAGGGCGTAGGCGAGCTCCTGGACGGGGGTGGCCCCGGCTTCCTGGAGGTGGTAGCTGCAGACGTTTATGGGGTTCCACTTGGGGACCTGGCGGACGGTGTAGGCGACCATGTCGACGATGAGGCGGCGGCTGGGTCCGGGGGGGAAGATGTAGGTGCCCCTGGAGAGGTACTCCTTCACTATGTCGTTCTGGGTGGTGCCCTGGAGCACCCTCGGGTCGACCCCGATGTTCTGCGCGTGGGCTATGTAGAGACCGAGAAGCCAGGCTGCGGTGGCGTTTATGGTCATGGAGGTGTTCATCTGGCCGAGGGGGATGCCGTCCATCAGCTCGGCCATGTGGCCGAGGTGTGCCACCGGGACCCCTACTTTCCCGACCTCACCTGCGGCCTCGGGAGAGTCGGGGTCGTATCCGGTCTGGGTGGGCAGGTCGAAGGCGACGGAGAGGCCGGTCTGCCCCTTGGCTATGTTCGAGCGGTAGAGCTCGTTGGAGGCCCTGGCGCTGGAGTGTCCGGAGTAGGTCCGCATCACCCAGGGTGCATCGGGGCCGTTCTCGAGGCGGGCAGGCCCCGGGTGGGACGCAGCCGCCGGGCCGGCGACAGGGCCGGTGCCGGTGACAGGGCCGGTGCCGGCGCCGGCGCCGGCTGATCCCCAGGGCACGGAGGAACCGAGGCGGTCGGCGGCGGACCTGGCGGCTACACGCGCCGCGTCCCTGGCCCGGTCTGCAGCATCGCGAACGGTCAACTTAGCCCTTCCGGCAGCATGGCGGGCGGTCCCTCTGGCCCGTTCTGCTGCGTGCCTCGCGGCACCTCGTAGCTCCTCGTTACGTCCCATTGTCCCCCTCGGACCAAGCTTAGTGGCGGATCAGGATCTGTAGTCGTAAAATCCCTGCCCGGACTTGCGCCCCAGCAGCTCGGCAGCCACCATGCGCCTGAGCAGGGGCATGGGCGCGTAGTTCGGGTCCCGGTACTCCTCGTAGAGGGCGTCGAGGATGGCGAGGCTGGTGTCGAGGCCGACTAGGTCGAGGAGGGCGAAGGGACCCATGGGGAAGCCGCAGCCGCCCTTCATGGCCTCGTCGATCCCCTCCCTGGTGGCCACCCCGGCCTCGAGGAGCCGGACGGCGTTGTTCAGGTAGGGGAAGAGGAGGGCGTTCACTATGAAGCCGGCCTGGTCCTTCACCTCCACAGGCGTCTTCTGGCAGGCCTCGGCAAAGGCGAGGGCTTCAGAGATGGTGTCGTCGGAGGCGGTGATGGGGCGGACGACCTCGACGAGGCTCATGACAGGGGCGGGGTTGAAGAAGTGGATGCCGCATACCCTGTCGGGCCGACCGGTCTCCATGGCCATCTCGACGACGGGGAGGGTGGAGGTGTTGGTGGCGAGGATGGCCTGCTCGTCGCAGATCCGGTCCAGCTCGGTGAAGAGGTGCTTCTTCACCGCGAGATCCTCGACGACCGACTCGATGACGAGGTCGCAGGCGCCGAGGGAGGCGAGGTCGGAGGTGGCGGTGACGCGCTCCAGCGCCTCGGTGCGCTCGGTTTCGGTGAGCTTCCCCTTCTCCACCTGCTTGGCAAGGGACTTCTCCATGCCGGCCACCATGGCGTCGGCCGTGTTCTGCGCCCGGGAGCGCAGAACCACCTCGAAGCCGTTGCGCGCAGCGCACTCGGCGATTCCCGAGCCCATGATCCCCGATCCGACGATACCGACGCGTTTGATTGACATGGGAGGCAATGTTACTCGCTGGGAAGGCGGCTCATCGTGGTGGAGATGCGGCGCAGCCGATGCCGGGTGCAGCCCTGCCTGCTGCTCCCGCAGCGTCGGGGGCCTGGCGGCGGGGGGCGCCTGGCGGAGGGGGTCCGGCTGGGAGCCTCAGCCGGCCATGGTGAGGCCGCCGCTCACGGAGAGGACCTGCCCGGTGAGGTAGCCGGCTTCAGCCGAGGCGAAGAAGGCGATCGCCACAGCGATGTCCTGGGGGGCAGCCAGGCGGTGCATCGGTATGGCCCGCTGGAGCGCTGCCTGGACGTTCTCGGGCTGGGCTCGGAAGAGTGGGGTGTCGGTGGGGCCGGGGCAGACGGCGTTCACGGTTATTCCGTGCCGGGCAACTTCACGCGCAAGTGACTTCGAGAAGGACACCACCCCTCCCTTCGCCCCGGCGTAGACAGTCTCACCGGCGCTTCCGACACGGGCGGCATCGCTGGCCACGTTCACTATGCGGCCTCCGTGCCCCTGGTCGATCATGGCCGGGAGGAAGGCATGGCTGACCGCGATGGGCCCGATGAGGTTTATGCCGAGGACCTTGTCCCAGAAGGGGGGCTCGGTGTCGAGGAAGGGCTTGGCCTCGTCCCAGCCGGCGTTGTTCACGAGCACCCAGGGCACGCCCATCTCCGCGAGGATGCCGTCGCGCATGGACTCCACGGAGGCCGGCTCGGAGATGTCGACCTGCCAGGCGGATGCCTGGGAGCCGGAGGCCTGGATCTCGGCTGCGGTCCTTCTCGCGCCGTCGCCGTCGAGGTCGGCTACCGCGAGGGGCATGCCGCGCCTCGCGAGCAGCAGGGCGGTGGCCGGCGCGATGTCGGATGCGGCGCCGGTCACCAGGGCGAGACCGGGTGGGTGGGGGGGCTGGCCTCCTGGTCCCTGGCCGGGCTCCATCAGGCCCCCTCCGTCGGCTCCAGCATGTGTTCCGGGTGTCATCGTCCGATCCTAGGGCCGGGCAGGCACTGCCATCACGCGGTTAGCCGGTGGCTTCAACTGGCGGTTGGCTCTAGCGGCCGGGGACGTCCTCGTCGCCGAGGAGGTAGAGCATGCCGTTGGGATCGGACGCGGCCAGCATGCCGGTCAGGAAACGGTGGCCCTCCAGGTGAGATGCGCCGGTCGGACCCTCGTAACCGAGCATGAGAGAGGGGGACCAGGCGGTGATCATGGCGTGGTCGATGAGCTCCCACATGGTCGTTATCCGCTCGGCTGTCTCTGGATCGCCGGGCACTACGTGCATGTTGGTGACCGGGATGCCGACCGACTCGTCCAGGTACCAGCTCGGGTGCGAGGCGAGCATGGGACCGGTCTCGGCGGTGCCGTAGACGGTGAGTGCGTTACCGAGGGAGGATGTGAGCGCTCCCCTGGCAGCTGGATCGAATGGCCCGTCGACACTTAGGAGTGCTGAGCGCAAGGGCACTCCTTCGGAGCGCCGCCGCCTGCCGCTGCCTGCGAAGGTAGTGGCTGCGTCTTCGAAAGACGTGAAGAGCCAGGCAGGATGCTCGGTTGTCGCGGCCTCCCGGCTTGCTTCGCCGGGGGCCGCTAGCACGAGGGTGCCACCGTCGATGAGGGCTGCACCGAGGGCCGTCATCCCCTCCCAGGTGCAGGGTGAGAAGGTGGAGAGCCAGGTCTCGGGTTCCGTCGAGGCCCTGGGGAGGAATCCCCGGATGGAAATCGCCCAGGCAAGCAGGGAGCGCTGCGAGTGCCATGCGCGGCCGAAGCGCCCGTCGAGGCACACGGCGGGCTCGTATGTCGCTGTGCCCGGGTGCGTGCCTCGGCTGGCTATCGGCTCGCCTATCGATGCCGCTGGCAGCGTCTCGCCGATCCGGGCCGCCTCGGCTGCATCCAGGGCCTTCAGGTGAACCTGGCGACCCGAGGCAAGCGCTCCGAGGACGAGCACCACCCCGTCGAGGTCGGGACCGGCATACAGGGTGCCGGAGCTGTCCGGGGGGATCTCGGCAGCTACCCTCGCGCTGGCTGCGTGTACCGCCTGAGCGAGCTCCGGTCCGCTCAGGCGGGTATCGCCGGACACGAGCAGCGCCTCGTGCGGACGGGCCTGGATCCAGGGCTGGACAAGCATCTCTTCGAGTGAGTATGGAGGTATACCGAGCACTCGGGGGGTACCCTCGGGCCAGTACCACGATGGGGTGGTGGCTATGGTCTTCGGCATTTAGCGGATGCCTCCTGCGGTTAGGGTATGAGCGGGCCACGCGACGATCAGTGTGGCCAGGAGGGCGATGGCTAGTTCGGCGCGTAGCATGATGTTCATGATCGCGATGGCCCGAACCCTGCGGGAGCGGAGCTCGCCGCGTTCTTCGGGGCTGGAGCCGGAACGGGAGCGCTGGTGGGAGAGAGGATGGACGAAGGCTCCCATCGCGATTACCAGCGCGGCGAGCAGCGCAAGCGATGACAGGCCAAGGATGGTCTGCCACTGCCGTGTCGCTAGAGCGTATGAGCTGGTGAGCTGAAGGGTGGTCCATGCAGCGCCTGCAGCCAGGAGCGCCGACAGCGCGAGCCAGCGATACCGGACACCCATCTGCTGGCACAGGACCCCGGTCTGAGCGGGGGGCAGATCTGCCTGGAGAGGGCGCCAGACCATCTCCATCACGAGGACACCGCCGAGGTAGGTCGCCCACCCGAGCGTCGTCACGAAGATCGCGGCAAGACGCATCAGAAGAGTCCGTGACCGTAGGCCATAGATGCCCCGAGCAGCACGATGAAGAGGGCTATGGCGAGATCGGCCCTGGTGATGTACGACACCCACCTCGCTGCCGACTGCAGTGCCTCTACATGCTCGGAGGCGGCTCGGCCGCCCGCGCGGGCGCTGGCACGCTCGAGAAGACGGGGTCTGAAGACGAAGGTGATGATGGCACCGTTGATCACGAGCACCACCCACAGCAGCATCATGGCTAGGAGCGTCTGGCCGTAGCTGGTGGTGAAGATCCGGCCACCGGCGAGGGTGTGCTGGTCGCCGAGTGAGAAGAACAGGAGGATGCCGCTGATCGGGAAGAGCGCCAGTGCTGACCAGACGAGGACGAGGAACCTGTCTGCGGCACGCTGGCCTATCACCTGGGCCTGTGCGGGCGGCACGAATCGCTGGGCCGGCCTGACGACCAGCTCCATGGCGACGGATCCCCCTACGTAGACAGCGGCTGCCAGTAGGTGAAGATACGACGCGAGCACGCTCACCCAGGTGGCGGTCATTCCGGTGGTCCCCCGCCACTAGAGGGCTTCTCTGAGGTCGGGTCTTCCATGGCCGGGTGCCATGTGGAGAAGTGCTCGAGTATGGCAGGAGTAAGAGCGTAGGACACCGCTCCCGTTCCCCCGTCTGGGTCGCCAGAGGCGCCGCTGGAGGAGGCTGGTGGGAAGGCGGGGTAGTACTTCCGGTAGAAGGCCGTATCGACGTGGTGGGCCTGGACCGATAGCTTCGCTCTCACCGGGTTTACATAGGCGGGGCAGCATCCGTACTTGGCGACGATGTACTCCACGGTCGCGATGGCCGCCTCCTCGGCCCAATCCGCAATGTACGTACGGGGCTCTCGCAGGATCTGTTCTAGGACACCGCCGGCGAAAGGACCCCCGCTGGCAGCCGACCAGTTGCTCTGGCGCGCGAGGTGGGACCCAGGTGCATAGCGCCGCTCTCGTACGTAGCGCACTACCGATGCGGCATCGGGGAACCGCGGCGAGGGCACCACCACGGCGTCCTTCACACCGGGCAGGCCGAGACACGTAGCCGTAGTCGAGGGGTTCGTGGAGCTGTTCCGCTCGAGGAAGGAGAAGCCGAGTCCCTTGGCGATCTCGGGGTAGGCACCGAGGAGGAGGTCGTCGGCGTACGAGCCGACGGTCCATGCACCTAGCCCCATGGCTTCACAGGCGAGCCTGATGTTCTGCACCACGCATCCGACCTGACCGGCATGGAGCATGAGGGCCAGCTCGTCGAAGGCGGGTATCGGGAAGCCGACTTCGAGGAAGCCAGGGCGGATCCACTCCTCACACCCCGCGGGATCGCCGGAGTCGGGGTCCATCAGGTAGAAGCCGGACCATTCGTAGGAGACGAGGAGCTGGTTGAACCACTCGAGTCCCACGTCACCTACCGGCAGGAACCAGCTACTGCCAGGCCGGTTCAGGTTGTACTGGCCAGGTCCCATCGGGTTCACGTTCCGGGTCCCTTCGGGGCCTGATCCCCACCCTACGTCCGGCCGCCGGTCTGCTATATGGGTGCGGCCTTCTCGGTACCAGCCGAGAACCTTTGAGTAGTCGCGGGGTCCGGTTATCTCGACGGGAGCGTTCCGGTCGGTCGAAGGCCTGTAGAGCCATACCCCGCCGTCGTTGACTATGAAGAGGTCGACAGCCAGGTCGCCGGAGGAGGAGGGGGCCGTGCGGCCTGCCCACGAGAGGGTTCCAGACAGTGCACCGTTGACCGGGATATCTGCCAGTGCGATTCCGTTCGGCCCTAGAGCTGCCCAGCAGACCAGGGCCTCTTCCAGCTCCGAGAGCGGGATAGGGGGGGCGCCGGAGACGTGGTGGAGCGGTCCGCGATCCTGGACAACGGCCTTGCCGGTAGACCAGTCGAGGACTTCTTCGTGGCCGCTTTCGGATCGGTATCCCAGGCCCATCCGGCGGGTACGGAGCGTGGACAGGAGCTGGAACACCGAGCGATCCGACTCGAATGCCTGAGCGAGGAGTCGCTCCTCCTCTGGGCTCACCGCGAGCTGCTGAGCTACCGGTCGTGGCTGGACAGCAGGCTCCTCTTCGGGGCTCTCCCTCCGGCCGAACCTCACACCGCACCTCCGTCCTTACCCGTAGCGGTCATCTCACAGGGCTCCACGTCGACGAATACGGCGCGATCAGCCGGGACAGGCTGCCAGCCGAAGGGGAGGTAGCGGAGGTGCCCGTAACGGCCGACGAGGTGCAACCACTTCACCATCCCTGGCTCGACCTCGTTCGCACCCTTCCAGTCCTTGAACATGTGAGGCTCGAAGCCGTTATAGACGATCAGCTGTCCCGGCCGTACCCGTGGTGTGACCCGTGCCATGGCGCTGAATGAGCCGTGATCGTTGGACACGAGCACCTCTTGGCCGTCGATGATGCCGAGACGGCTAGCGTCGGGATCGCTCATCACGACCAGCGGTCGCCCACGGTGAGTGCCGAGTAGCTGGCGGTTGCCCATGCTGATGGAGTGCACGGTCCAGCGGGAGTGCCCGCTCGTCAGGGCGAAGGCACGATCACCGCCCATCTGCGGAGGCTCCTTGTGGCGTGGCAGGTGCTCGTCGGCTTCTATGAACCAGGGGTGATCCACGTAGAACTGTGCACGGCGTGTAAGGGTGGGAAACGGTATCCCCTTCTCTACGTGCCATCTGAAAGCCGTCATCACCTCCGACGGCGAGACGTCGGCTGCGAGCGATAGCCCGGTGGCGAAGATGCCGAGTCCTGTGAACCTGATGCTTCCGTCGCGCCGGATGGTATCCACCGAAGTGCCGGCTGGAAGCGTGCCGACGCCGGCCGAGTCGCGGATCCACTCGTCCAGTACCGCTTCCTCGTCCTCGAAGCTGCC
Source organism: Actinomycetes bacterium (assembly GCA_021801795.1). Taxonomy (GTDB): domain Bacteria; phylum Actinomycetota; class Acidimicrobiia; order Acidimicrobiales; family JAJYXR01; genus JAJYXR01. Next base: position 29,435 of record JAJYXR010000005.1, on the reverse strand, counting down.
TCCGAGGGTGAAGTTCTCGGCGAGGCTGCCCAGACGACGAGTCTGGCGGCGAGCGTCGGCATACTCGGATATACCTCGCCTGGCCCCTTCCTCGGAGATGGCGCGCGCCAGCGCGGAGAAGATCTGCCACTCGGTGCGGGAGTCGCCGCGTGGCGGCGTGGCGGCGTCGGAGAAGGAGAGACGCAGGGTGTGGGTGATCGGGTACTGGACGTTGACCCGCTCGTACTGCATCGCAGCAGGAAGCACTAGGTCTGCGTGCAGCGCGGTCGCAGACATCCTGAAGTCGACGACTATTACCTTGTCGAGCTTGGGCCAGAGGTCATCGAGCATCTTTGTCCGACCTCCCCGCGACCTGCGCAGAGGGTTCGTGCCGACGCTGAAGAGCACCCTGGGTGGGGTGGAGGCAGCCGGTCGCGCGACCCCGCCCCACCACCCTCGCCGGATGGCCTCGGAGAAGTAGGTATCGAAGCTGTGCTCCATGGACGGGTCGGACCAGTCGCTGCGATTCCAGGTTTCACGGTAGCCGGCGTGGTGGTAGTTAAAGAATACCGGTGGAGCCGAGGTTCCCGAGCTTGCCGCCAGGGCGAGAAGCTGGTTACCGAGCATCTCGTCGGTCGCGTCGGGATCGCGCTCGCGCATCGAGGCGACGGCTTGGTCTATGCCGTCGAGCACCCTGGCACTTTCCTCGGCGCCACCCTTGGTCTTCATGGAGAACAGCAGGTACCCGTCCAGCCCGGCGAGCGCCAGGCCCTGTATGCCTGTGCCCGGCCTTCCCCAGTTCCCGGTGAGAGCCAGCAGCAGGCACATGGAGCGTTCCATCAGGTCGCCGTGGTAGTACTTGGGAGCGTTGAAGCCCTCCAGGATCTTGCATCGCCTGCTCGCCACCATGCGGGCCAGCGTGCGGATCGTAGAGGCAGCGACGCCACATGTCTGGCCGGCCAGCTCGGGCTGGTAGCCCTCCAGCCGGCTCTCCATGAGTGCGAAGACGGTGGTCACCGAGGTCGACGTCCCGTCTGCGAGCTCTACCGTCCCAGATCCGCGAAGCGATGGTCCCAGCCCGTCGAGGTGCAGGCTGTCACGGGAGGCCGCGACGGGGCCGCGAGACGCGTCCCAGACGAAGAACACCTCCTCGGAGCCGCCACGACTTACGTCGCGCTCGCGTAGGAAGCGTCCGGTGTCGGTACGGACGAGCAATGGCAGGTCGGTCTGGCTGGACGCGAAATCGAGGTCAGCCAGCTCTTCTGCGAGGATGACATGGCACATCGACAGGGCGAGCGCCGCGTCGGTCCCCGGACGCACCGGGACGAAGAGGTCGGAGCCGACCGCCGAGGCGTTGTAGTCAGGGGCAATCGTTACCACGCTGCTACCCCGGTAGCGGGCCTCGGAGATGAAGTGGTGGTAGGGGATGGATGTGTAGGCAGGGTTCGAGTGCCAGAGCAGGATCAGGTCCGAGCAGAAGGTGTCGTCCACGGTGCTGGCACATGAGAACTTCCCGAAGGTGATGTGCTGGCCGGTCGGGAAGTCGTTGACGAGACCGTTGGCGTCCAGCGTGACAGCGCCGAGCAGGGCCGCGAGGCGGAGGAAGGGCGCCTGGGCGAGCAGTCCTCCCTCCACGCTCTCCTCGAAGACGACCGACTCCGGTCCGTCCTCGTCGATGGCGTCGACCACCGCGCCGGCGATCTCCTTCAGGGCTTCCTCCCAGCTCACCTGCTCGAAGCGTCCCTCACCTCGTTCGCCCACCCTGCGCAGGGGGTGGAGCACCCTGTCCTCGCTCTTCAGCTGGAGGCTCCAGGCCCCGCCCTTCTGGCAGCCGAGAGGGTTCATGTCGGGGATTTCCGCTGATAGAGGATCGATGGTGCCTCCCTGCTCTTCGAAGGCGACCTCGTTCCCGAGAGAGAAGACCCGGTAGGGGCATGTCGCCAGGCAGTTCAGGCAGTGGGTTCCCCAGGTCACCTTGTCCCAGCACCAGCGAGCCCTGTAGGAGTTTGCGCTCTCGCCACCGAGGAGCCCTGTAGGGCCATCGGAGGATGGGGCTCGGTGCTCCCGGGAGGAAGTGGTCATGCCACGACGCGGCGGGTCACGCTGCCAGGAGGTTCGTCACGTATGCGAGATCTGCCCGGACGAAGCTGGCGAGCCTCTCTACTCCCGTCATGAAAGGGTCCTTCGGTGAGCGCTGTGAGACCGAGACGGCTACGAGCGAGGCCCATGTCCCTAGATGCCGGTCCAGGAACTCGCGCTGGGCCCTGCGATAGGAGGCGCGGAGCCGATCCGACGAGGTGGCAGCCTCACGGAAGCACAGGTACTGCATGAAGTCGCACTCGGTCACCAGATGGTCCGGCGGGCGAGATCCTGAAGTGCTGGTAGAGAGACCAAAATAATCGTACTCGCGGGTTACCTGTGGGATCACTGCATCGGGCTCGGACGCGTAGGTAGCCTCGCGTAGCAGGTGGTCCTCCTCGGAGGGGTCCGAGAAGACGCGGGCGCGCTCGGCTGCGTACTCTTCGAGCGTCATCTCGGTCGAGAGCCCCTCGGGACCCGTATCGATGGCGTATGGAAGCAGTGTGGCTGCCTTTTCGATCTCTTCTGCCCATCCACCACGTGAGGCCCTGTCGTAGTGCTCGGTATCCACCGGTCCGAAGAACGATGCCAGCACCTGGTAGACGGCGCTACGGGCCGTGGTCTCGCTCTCCTCGACTTCTGCGGGCACGTCTGCGCTAGCCGTGATCTCCAGGCCGGAAAGGGAGTAGGTGAACATGGCTACTGCTCCTCGTCCCTGCGTGCGGCCCCGCGTGGCGAGAGCTCGACAGCCACCTTCTCCGGGCGGCGGTCCAGGGTGGCAGGGTCGGTGACGAACGGACCGAACAAGCTGGACCAGCGGTAGACGATCAGGGTGTCGAGAATCTCCGATGTCCCACCGCTCCTTACGCGCTCGAGCTCGGAGCGGAGCTTCTGAAGCGCATCGTGCACCTTCGGGCCGAACAGTGACTCGAGGTACTCGGGAGGGATTCGCGGTGTCTCCTCGTCGATCGACATGTCGTCGTTCAGGCGGTAGGGGGCAAGGGGGGGTACGTAGAAGATGTTCGGCTCCGTCCCGTACTCGGGGTGGAGAGGCAGGGCCACCCCCCACTCCTCGACCAGCTTGTGGATGGGACCATCGGGGTCGGAGAGCATCCCGACGAATGCGAGCCGGCCCGGGCATTGCCTCGCGCAGGTGGGTGCGACCCCGACCTCCAGTCGCGGGAAGCACAGGATACAGTGCTGGGCCACATTACGGACGTAGTTGAAATAGATCTTCTTGTACGGGCAGGCTTCCATGCAGAAGCGCGATCCCTGGCAGATCTCCTCGTCACGTAGGACGGCGCCATCCTCGGCACGCTTGTACATGGCTCCAGTGGGACACGCTGTAACGCATACCGGCTTGCTGCAGTGGTTACAGAGTCGTGGCAGGTAGAAGTAATAGGCGTTCGGGTATTCGCCGGCACCCTGGTCCTCGTCCCAGTTCATGCCCCAGCGAGTGGTGCCGTCACCCGTGTCGCGTGGCTGTAGGTGGACGGAGCGACCCTTGCCGCCATAGAAGACCTCGTCGTAGTTGAACTCCCAGCCACCGCCGAACTCCGCGCGATCGGGCTGGTGACCGGCGGCCGGGAGACCGTCTTTCCATCCCCCTCCCATCTGTTCCCAGCCCTTCGGCGTTCCGAGTCCTGGCTGGGTGTTCACGCTCATCCACCACTGGTGCTCCTCACCCTCTTCGCGAGTCCAGAGCACCTTGCAGGCCACGGAGCAGGTCTGGCAGCCCATGCACTTGTTCAGGTCGAACACCATCGCCACCTGGCCGGCTGGATGAGCAGCGCCGTTCGCGCCTGGCTGCTCGGCAGCCGTGAGGATCTCTGTATCCGTCATCACATGTCCTTTCCGGATTCCAGAGGGATCCAGTCGCTGCTGACGGCACCTATACCGGCCCGTTCGTCGTTCGAGCCGTCCCAGATGGCCACACCCATGCGTCCCGCGGAGAGGGCGGTGTCGAGGTCTCCCTGGAGCACCAAGCGCCAGCGGCTTCCCTGGCAGCTCGATGCCGCCTCGATAGATGCCGGAGTGCCGTGGGCAGAGCTCCGATCTCCCGAGGCGCCGAACGCCCTGTCGCGTGGCCGGAGCCTGCCGGGCCCCGTGGAGAGAAGCTCCCTGGCGGGATCGAGTGCGGTCTGGATGTCCAGGAGGTCTCGCCAGAGCCAGAGGGTGACAGGTTCGTCATGGGTGCCGATGGTCACCGGTGGTTCGTTACCGCCAGGGGGAGGGAAGAACACCGCAGCCGAATCCGTGAACTCACCCGTGGCAGCGCCGGGGCGTTCCCAGTCGAGCAACACGTTCAGCTTGTCGGCTGCTCGGGCCGCGCGGACTTTCACTTCGGTCACCATCCCGTAGGGCCGTCCTTCCCAGGCTGCCCTTATATAGGCATTTGGCTGCGCGGCCAGCGGGACGGGGGAGAGCCTGACGGCGATCTCCGGCAGGTCGGCCCATCCGATGGCCGACGGGTCTGGGGAGTCGAGCGCGGACTGGTTTATTTCCACTGGTTACCTCCTTCGGTCTTTTCGTCCGAGGTGAGTCGACTGGTGGTTCCCGGTGCTCCCCCGAGGACTACGGGCTCGAAATCGCAGGGAACGCCCCGGTCGACGGGTATGGGCTGCCACTCGGCCAGGGAGTAGTTGATGTGCCCGTAGCCGCCTGCGAAGGCGATCCACTTCACCATGCCCGCCTCGATCTCGTTGGCACCCTGCCACTCCCTGTACTGGTAACCGTCCCAGCCGTTGTAGGAGATGACCTGGCCGGGGCGGACACCGGGGGAGACCTTGGCCCGGGCCACGAACGAGGCGATGTCGTTGAAGACTCTGACGAGGTCGTCGTCGGCTACCCCTCGCAGCGCTGCGTCGGAAGGAGAGACCTCCACGGACGGTTCGCCACGATGCGTCTGGAGGATCACGGGGTTGGCCTGGTTCATCGCATGGATGCTCCAACGATTGTGGCCGGAGGTCATCCTCAGTGGCTGGTTACCTCCCGAGCGTGGGTTCGGCTTGTGGCAGGGAAGGGCCTCCCCTGCCTCGAGCCACCACGGGTGGTCTATGTAGAACTGGGCTCGGCGCGCGTAGGTGGGGAAGGGGGCCCCTCGCTCGACGTGGTCACGGAACGGAGAGTGGGTTCGGTCTGAGAGGAGGGGTGAGGCCTGTCCCAGGGCGAAGGGGCTCGTCCCCCATCCGATGAACCTCACATGGCCCACCTCACGCATGGTCTCGAGGTCCGTTCCCTCCGGCAGGGTGCCCGCGTAGACCGAGTCACGCACGATCTCGTCCGCCATCTTCTCCTCGCTGGCCATGTAGCCGCCAAGGGTGTACGCATCCCACATCTGCCCAGGCTGGAAAGAGGCTCCCCGCCGGTTCTTGTACTCTCCGATCCCACGCGCCTCGGCACGCTCGGCAAACTTCCTCAGCAGCAGTTGGTAGATCTCCCACTCGGGCTTAGCCTCACCTGCTGGCTCGGCATTCTTGTCGGAGAAGATCAGGTTCATCACATGGGAACTCGGGATGTGGAAGCCGACCTTCTCGTAGTGCTGTGCTGCGGGGAGGACCAGGTCGGAGTTCAGGCCAGTGAAGCTCATACGGAAGTCGATCGAAACTATGAGGTCCAAGCGGTCCCATAGGGTGCTTCCGAGCTGTGTCCATCCTCCCCTGGTGCGGCGGAGCATGTTCCCTCCGCACTCGATGAGCACGTGCGGGGGGTTCTCTGGCCGCGGCTCGTCTAGCCCTTGCCACCAGCCCTCGTCGAGCGCCTCGCGGAAGTACTCGTCGAAGCTGCGGGGAAGGGACTCGTCGCCCCACTCACGCTTGTTCCAACGCTCGGCAAAGCCTGCCTGCCAGTACCACCAGAATGCCGGGGGAGATCCTGAAATGCGGCTCGGGACGTCGCTCAGGGCTCCGGCCTTCGCTAGAAGCCTTGCCAGCTCGCGGACTGCCAGCTCGTCGGTGGTGAGGCTAGGGTCCGCCTCGCGGAGCGCCTCGGTGGCCTGCTGCTGGGTGGAGAAGAGCTGCTCTGCTCCTTCGACGCCGGGGGCGCTCTTCGCCATCAGGGTGAACATGCCGTCAGCCATGCCGATCATCCACGAGCGGATCCCGGTGCCTGGCTTGCCCCAGTTCCCGGTCACGGCGAGGAGCAGGCACATCGAGCGCTCCATCAGGTCCCCGTGGTAGTACTTGCAGGAGTTCCAGCCGAGCATGATGTCGGTACGCTTAGCTGCGGCCTTGCGGGCTATCATGCGGACTACATCGGGATGGACCCCTGTGACGTGCTGCTGGAGCTCAGGGGTGTAGTGGGAGCGAAGGTGCTCCGCGAGGAGGCTCATCACCGGAGTCACCTCCACCTCGGACCCATCGGCCAGGCGCACGTCGTAGGTGCCCCCGAGGGACACGCGGCGTCCTGCCAGCAGCAGGTTGCCCCGATCTGCCTTCACCAGCCCTGCTTCTTCGTCGAAGTGGTAGAGCTGGTCTTCGCGTGCGCCGGCGACTGCGCCTTCCAGATCCGTCTGGCGCAGGAAGCGCTTGGTGTCCAGCCTCACTAGGCAGGGAAGGTCGGTCTGCTCCCGCACAAATGTCTCGTCCACGAGCCCTTCCTCGATGATCACCTGCACCATCGCAAGTGCCAGGGCGGCATCTGCCCCAGGAGCGATCGGCACGTGGTAGTCGGAGTGCGCATGGGAAGCGTTCAGGTCTGGTGATATGGATACCACCTCGGCCCCGTGGTACCGGGCCTCCAGCATGAAGTGGTAGAAGGGGATGCGGGTAAATGCCGGGTTCATGTGCCAGATCAGGATGAGCTCCGAGTGGAACCAGTCGTCTGCCGAGGACACTGGGTTCCACTTCCCGAAGGTCTCGTGGAGGCCTATGGAGAAGTCGTTGAAGGAGGGATGGAGGTCGAGGGCCCTGCCGCCAACGACGTTGAAGAAGCGGTCGGTGGGTATGACGGCGGCGACCTCCGGGGTGCCCTCGCGGACTATCGATTCGGGTCCGTCGGCCTCGATGGCGTCCAGCATCGAATCCGCTATCTGCGTCAGGGCGTCGTCCCAGGTGATCCGCTCCCACTGGCCGCTACCCCGGTCGCCGATCCTCCGCAACGGGTGGGTGACGCGGTCTTGACCGTAGAGCTGCTGGCTCCAGCAGGCTCCCTTGTTACACCCCATTGGGTTGAAGTCGGGTACGCCAGACTCTACCGGGTCGAACGAGGCCGATGGCTCTTCTCGTAGGACCTTCCCATCACGTACGTAGACCCTGAAAGGGCAGTTGCCAGGATAGCAGTCGACGCAGTGTGTGCCCCAGCCGACCTGCTCCCAGCTCCAGCGGGACCGGTACCGGTCCTCGACTTCGCGGTGGCGCGAACGGGGTGGATGCGACATTGCGACATTAACTGTCCCCATGTCGCATAGCATCCGCAGTATGAACGTTTCCGTCCAGGGCCGAAAGTCCCAATCCCCGCATGCAGCAGACGAAGTGCAAGCCGCGACCGAGAGGGATACGGGCGGCCTGCCAGCTGAACCCGTTGGCGTCTGGGACTTGAGCGCAGCCTGCGCTTTGGGCATATCGGAGCGCAGGGAGGTGATGGTCGGCTTCTTCGCCGAGGAGCCAGGATCGCTGGCCGGAGTCCTCGGGCTGGGTAGGGCCCTGGTGGACTTCTTCTCCTGGGAGATCTCCAGTGGCAGGCTTGCCGATGGTGGGGGATCACCCTGGTGGAGCGCGGTGAACGGATACCTGGTCATGGATCTCGCTGCAGCGGGCCGGTTGACCGGCAGGGACATGCCGATCCCGAGATCGTTGGAGTCGGCTGTCGACAAGCTGCTCGAGGACGGCAGTTGGCCTGCTGCCGACGCCTGGGTCATGTACGTCCAGGCTGCTCCAGCAGTTGCGCAACGCCGTCTGTGGATGGCGCACGACGCTTCGATCGGAGGTGCAGCTCTCAAGGCTGCATCGCTCCTAGGCGAGGAGGGTAGCGAGGAACAGGGATTTATCGAGCTCGTGCTGCGCTTCCTCGAGCAGACCTCGGCGAGCTGCCAGCCGACTGCATCGGGTCTGCTGGGTTCCCTGGTGCGCCGGTGGTATCCCGGCTCGTATCCCATTACGGCCTCGCAGCTCGCCAGGATTCGTGCGGACGCCCTGCGCCTGGCCAGGTCATCAGAGGGCCGCTGGTAAAGGCGTTCGGGGCTTGGCTGCTCCGTGCCCGAGCGTGGCTAGATGTCCGAGCGTGGCTAGGGACACCACCGCGCACCAGATGATGCCGGCGATGGCAAGGTGCAGATCTTGCAGTCCTTCCGGGGCCTTCATGAGAGCATCCAGCGCACCGACGCCCACTTGGGCACAGAACGCGCCCACCAGCCCCCACCCTAGGACCTGCGCTGCAGGGATGTCCCGCCATGACCGAAGGGCGCGTAGCACCAGAAGTGCTATGGCAGCTCCGGCGATCAGTGCCATCGACCGGTGGGCTATCTGCAGGGCCACGAGGCCGATGCTGGCGCTCCCTGTGCTCCCGACAGGCCAGACCGGCCACGACTTCGAGGCACCGCCGTCGACGACCAGGGAGCCGGAAACGAAGAGGAGGAAGGTGAGGGCTATCGCCGCCATGCCCACGAGGCCGGCCCTGGGGCGCTCGACTGCAGGCTTGGCCGGGGTGCCCGTAAAGGCGGCAGTGGCCGCACTGGTGACCAGTCCGAGGAGGGCAATTGCCGTGAGGAGATGCAGGGCTACGGTAACCGGGGCGTTGTGCGTCCAGACTGTAATGGCGCCCAGAAGGATCTGCACCGGTATAAGGGCAGCCGCCAGGAAGGCGGTGGTTCTGAGCACGCTGCACCCCGAACGCGACCGGTGTACCACCACCGCAGTACAGAGGATCAGCACGGTAACGATGGACGCCAGGTAACGGTGGCTCTGCTCGATCAGCGCGTGGAAGTGGTCGACCGGGCCTATCTGCCCGTGGCACAGCGGCCAGCCCGGGCATCCCATTCCCGAGTTCGTGACGCGTACCGTGCTACCGAGCACCACCAGGCAGTAGGTGAAGATCACGGTGGACAGAGATATCGCTCGCAGTCCTCGATCACGCCTGCCCAGGTCCTGCCCTGCGCGCTGTTCGATATCTTGCGAGGGTAGATGCTGCCCTGAGGTGGTAGTTCTCATGAGCGCAGTAGGGCCGCATCACCACAGTGGCCTGGTGCATGTGGCTGGTAGAGACATCCAGGATCCTCGCCAAGAGGATCCCCGTTCGTCGCCCATGCCCGTGCGCGGCTACCGCCGCAGGCACTCCAACAGTCACACGAGCCGCACCGTCCCCGGTAGTGCTCTTGCGAGCGCAGCGAGCGCATCAGGGGGGCATCGAAGTAGCACGAGGTGAAGGAGCTGGTTCTCACGTTTCCGACCGGGAGCTCGAGGAAACCCGAAGGGCATACGTCTCCCACATGCGACACGAAGCAGAAGCCACGCCCGTCTCCGACGCCGAAGGCAGGTGGCTCGACGCCGCTTTCCTCGGCCAGCATTAGCCGGAAGACAGGTGCCTCCACCGTGCGGACGGCGAACGGATAGCGTGCACGCGCGACGTCACGCAGCACCTGGTCCTGCTCAGCGGCGTCGAGTTGCTGGCCAGAGGTGGCCCGTCCGGTGACCACCAGGAAGAAGAGTGTCCAGACGTCCACCTCGACCTCGTTGGTGAGCAGCGAGGCGATAGCAGGGAGCTCGGCGAGAGTCTCCTTGCATACCGTCGTCCCGATCTGGAGGCGGCAGCCCAGCTCGCGCACGATCTTCGCTGCGCCGAGAGTGCGCCTGAATGACCCCGGTACTCCTCGAAAGGCATCGTGCGTCTCGACCCCCGCACCGTCAAGGCTCAGGTGGATGGTTCCGACGCCCGCGTTCAGAGCGCCCTCGAGCGACCGGCGGTTCAGGCGTGGCGTGCCGCTGGGGGAAAAGCCCACATGTAGACCATGGTCCCGTCCTGCCCTTATAAGGTCGAAGACGTCTGGTCTCGCGAGCGGGTCTCCTCCGGTGATCACGAGGACCTTCGCTCCTGCAGCGGCTATCTCGGCTATGAGGCTCCTGCCCTCGTCAGTGGACAGCTCGCGTGGGTCGCGCCGTATGCGCGCATCGGCACGGCAGTGCTTGCACCGTAGCGGGCATGACCTCGTCACCTCCCACGCTACGGTGACCAGCCCCATCGGCGTCTCAGGCGACCACTTCACCGGGGTGCAGAACCAGATTTCCGCTCATCCGTGCCAGGGTCACGTCCCTGCTGGGCCCGAGAGCGGCAGCTGCCTCGCCGTAGGTATCGAGCGTGGCAGTTCCTACCCATGCATGGTCTAGGTCCTGGTCCATCCTGGCCGAGGTCAGGATGTCGACGTCAGCATCCTTGCCTGAGGGGCTGGGGATCCACTTCTGGTTTATTATCGGCATGGACGCCAGGTCGGCCATGGTGTCGACAGGCATCTCGTCTGCGGCAGTGCCGCGCAGCTCGGCAAGCATCTTGCCGTTTCGCGCCAGCCGGGCAGTCACCTGGTTCCCGTCGTTCTCGAAATCGATCTCGGCCAGCTTCTTCGGGAAGCCCCAGACCTCACGCCCTTGAGCGAGCGCCACGTCGGTGGTCACGTAGATGAGGGCGCAGAACAGAGCTGCGCTGCCTTCCAGGGTGATGGATCCGAGCAGCGCCACCTCGCGGTAAGGGCCGATGGTGCTGTCGGGGTAGTCGGCGAAGAGGGCCAGCCGCAACGGGGTCTCCGCAGCTTCGGCACGTCTGGGGAGCATGCCGGGTGGCAGGGATCCCTCGAGGTAGGCAACCGCAAGCCTCGCGCCACGATACTCGACCGGTGGGTCGGGGTACAGCGGCTCTGCGAAAGGGATGCTGGGCACCTGATGCCTCTCTGGCGGGATCTCGTTGGACGTGATGTGAGCACGGACCATCGCCACTTTCGTTAGCTGTCCGAGCCCGTTACAACTGGCCTTCTTCTGAAGTGTGCTGCACAGCTCCGGGCGCCACCAGGGTCTAAGGTCCCTCTTTCGGCTTGGTCACGGTCATGGGCAACCCGGTAGCGCAGCTCAGCCAAGTCGCCGGTAGAGGCGAAGAGCACTGGGTACGCAGATGACCAGGATTCCTACCACCCAGGCAATCGATTCGTAGAGGTGTGTGGCCACCGGACCGCCAATGAGCAGGCCGCGCATGGCATCGACAGCCACGGTGACTGGGTCCACCTTCGAGAAGGCCTGCAGCCATCCAGGCATCGTGGAGACGGGGACGAAGGCTGAGCTGGCGAAGGTGAGGGGCAGGATCCATACGAAGCCTGCTGCCTGTGCAGCCTCCACATCCCTCGTGACGAGACCGATCACCGCAGATATCCACGAGAATGCCGTGCCGAACACTATGGCCATGGCCAGCACTGCTACGGCCGGCAGGATGCCGTGCGTGAGCCGGAAGCCGACCAGGAAGCCGACCAGCGTCATCAGGAGGACGACGAAGACGTTACGCACGGTATCGGCTGTGGTCCTGCCGGTGAGCACGGCTATGCGTGCCATGGGGAGTGATCGGAACCGGTCGACCATTCCCCCCGACAGGTCTTCTGCCAGGCCTATGCCGGTCTGGGTGGACCCGAAGACGACGGCCTGCAAGAAGATCCCGGGCATCAGGTAGTCGACGTAGGGCCCGTGGACGACCAGCTTTATGACACCGCCGAAGACGAAGTCGAACATGAGCACGAACATGACCGGCTGTACGGTGGTGAACACCAGCAGGTTCGGCAGCCGCAGGTATCGCAGGAGGTTACGCCACATCACCACCCCGGTATCGCCAGCCGTGCCGGCAAGACGCCTGGGCAGGTCTGTCAGCTTACCCTGCCGGCGCTGGGTACTGCGCCCGAGCCCCGGGCGGGGTTCGGCGGTGACGGCTGGGCGCTCATGTCCGCCTTCGCCTGCCGGTGTGGGTGGACCGCCGGTGAGGGTGAGGAAGACGTCGTCCAGCGCGGGCCGCCGCAGGGTGAGATCCTCGGGTTCCACACCGGCTTCGTCCAGCCTTCTCAGGGCCTCCATGAGGGTGCTAGATCCATCGGGTGCCGGTAAGGTGAGGGTCCTGGACGAAGTGTTCACGCCTATCTCACCCGCTCCCAGGGCGGCCAGGGCTCGGCTCGCCCTGGTCAGGTCCTCGACCTCTCGCAGGGACAGCTCCAGCCTCTCGCCACCCACCAGCTTCTTCAGCTCGTCAGGGGTGCCTTCCGCGATCACTTTTCCCGAGTCGATGACCGCGATGGAAGATGCCAGACGGTCGGCCTCCTCGAGGTACTGGGTGGTGAGCAGCAGCGTCGTACCGTCAGCTACCAGGCCCTCGATCACCTCCCACAGGTCCAGCCGGCTCCTCGGATCGAGGCCGGTGGTGGGCTCGTCGAGGAAGAGCACGGGTGGGTGACCCACCAGGCTGGCCGCCAGATCGAGACGCCGCCGCATACCTCCTGAGTAGGTCCTGGTGAGGCGCCTGGCTGCACCTGTTAGATCGAAACGCTCCAGAAGGTCCTGCGCCTCGGCACGGGCCTGCTTGCGGCCGAGCTGGCGTAGCCGTCCTACGAGCACGAGGCTCTCCTCGCCAGTCAGGTGGGCATCGGCAGCGGGGGTCTGGCCGGCCAGACCGATGGCGGAACGTAGCGCCCGTGAATCGCTCACGACGTCGTAACCGGCTACCTCTACGTGACCACTGTCGGGACGCAGGAGAGTCGTGAGGATCCTCACAGCAGTCGTCTTGCCTGCTCCGTTAGGACCGAGAAGTCCGAGAACCGTTCCGGCGGGGACGGACAGGTCTATGCCGTCCAGGGCTTTTACCCTGCCGAAAGACTTGCGTAGGTTCTCCACGAGGATCATCGGCTGGTTTGCGTCGGTGCCGACGCCGGCAACCCTCGGAGCCACGGTCCCACAGTAGGACCAGTGCTCGGGGCCGGGTCAACTCGTCATGGAGCCGACCCGCCTGCGCATCAGGCTCACCCGCGAGCTGTCCGGCCTACTGGGTTCGGCCGACTAGGTCCGATCGGAGGCGGTCGGGCCCAGCGCCGTCATGGCGCCCTGGCGGGTCAACGACGGCGTGAAGGTGGAGCTCGACGCGGGCCATGATGTCGGTTACGAGGTCGCCCACGGCGTCCCATCCGCCGTCCGAGGTGCAGGCGCGCCGGGCGTCCCGAGGTGTCATATCTTCGAGCATCTGGGCGAAGCGCTCTGCAGCCTGGGAAGTCTGGCGTGCGATCACACCCGAGGCCATGCCGGGAGGGATCCGGGGTGGCCACGTGATGTGGACGGCCGACAGGAAAGGGGTTTCCCCAGCGGGTGTCTCGATGACGCGGCTCAGCCGGTTGGCTGCTGCCACGAGTAGCTGCTCGGCGATTACCAGATGGGCGTCGGTCATCCATGTGTCGCCGGTCGATGAAGCCGTGTCGTCGCTCCACGGGAAACGAGACGCCGAGTGGTTCACCACCACATCCCAGACCTCCGAGATGGCAAGTCGCAGGTGCTGAGCTGTTTCGGCTCCCGGCTCGATGCCGGACTCCACCTTTTCACGCCCTAGTACCAAAGCCATCGTCACGCACCTCCCGATCCTCCAGCCGGCCAGCTTCCAGGCCTGGAGTCATCGTCGCGCTCCGGATCGACCGTTGCTACCGTGATGCCGCGGTGTGCCCTCGGCGGTGGCCGAAGGTGCTCATCCTAGGGAGCCGCGACTGGCGAGCAGGGGCTTTGGCCCGGCTGGCGGAGGTGGTAGCCGGAGCCTTTGGGAGGGCTACCACGGAGGCGGGTACCAGGGTCATCACGGGCCTCCGGAGTCGCTTTTCCGGGTGTCGCTCCCCTGTCGAGAAGCCCATGCTGGTAGGCGATGCGAGGCGTTTCCAGGATCTCGAGGAGGTAGCGATGGCCATAATGCGTTATGTCGGGGCAGGACTGCTTACGCTGGTAGTGCTGATCGTGGTGCTCGAATGGGCTGTGCTGACCACGGGAGTCCTGGTCGGGGCCCTCAGGGAATACGTACGTGACCGTCCAGGCTTTCCACGTGCGCGGCACTGGCAAACGGGAGACCGTGTCCGCAGGGAGGACCTGTTGGAGCTCGAGGAGGCCTGGGCGAGGATCGTGGCGGAGTCGGCATAGCCGGCTGGCGCCCAGGACGACCTCTCCGGCAGGGAGATGGTCACCACCAGGTGAGACGTGGCCCGGGTGGGCGGTGGCGGTACCGAGGCCAGGTCACAGGATACCTCCCGATAGGTTGGAGGTATGGTTGGGAGGGTGGAGGAGACAGCCGGTAGCCGCTATCCGCGAGAAGGGCGGGTTCCAGGATCCCCGATCAGGGTGGTGGTGGTGGAGGACCACGGCCTGGTGCGTGCGGGTATGAACCAGCTCGTGGACTCCGAGCCGGATCTGACCGTTGTCGGAGAGGCGGGAGACACCGATGAAGCCCTGGCGGTGCTGGTGGAGAAGCAGCCCGACGTGGCGCTGGTGGATCTGCAGATCCCGGGTGCGGGTGGGGTGGAACTGCTGAGGCGGTTGCGCGAGCGCGCTCCGGAGGTACGGGCACTCGTCGTAAGCGCTTACGACGACTACGGGTACGTCACCGGTGCGCTAGATGCCGGTGCCGCCGGATACCTACCGAAGACAGCGTCGCGTTCCGAGCTGCTCGATGGGATCCGAGCCGTGGCGAGTGGAGCCATGGTGCTCGGCAAGGAGGTCTCGCGTCACCTCCAGCGTCGCTGGCGTGATCCAGGCCAGCCCGCAGTCGAGCTCACCCAGCGCGAGCTGGACGTGCTTCGCCTGCTTGCCAAGGGATCGTCTAACAAGGATATAGCACGTGATCTGGGGTTGGGGCTACGCACTGTGGAGGGCTATGTGAGCAATGTCTTCGGGAAGCTCGGCGTGGTTTCCCGTACCGAAGCCGCCCTCTGGGCAGTCGCGCACCACATAGTGGCGGGAGATCCGTCGTGAGTCCTGGCGGGACCCGCCTCTTCTCGGGTGATCGTTGGTTCAGGCGGGCCAGCTGGGACTGTCACCTCTACCACGGTACCCACCCCCTGCCCAGTCCTGATTGTGAGAGAACCCCCCAGCATCTCTGCTCGCTCGCGCATCCCGATCAGGCCGAGTCCCCTTGGATGCTCCGTTTCACCGTTACCCCTATCGGGTATTCCCGTACCGTTGTCGGACACCCGTAGTCTCACCTCCTCGGAGGCGAAGTCGAGCGTGACCTCCAGCCTGGAGGCCCTGGCATGGCGGGCAGAGTTGTTCAGCGCTTCCTGGGCTATACGGAACAGCCCGAGCTCCGTATCTGCAGGCAGTCTGCCCGGCCTCCCGGATATCTCGAGCGAGGTAGCGTGCCCGTGTCCTATCTCGAAGATCAGCGTGCGCAGTGCCACCGCGAGCCCTAGGTCATCGAGGACCGGCGGACGTAGCCCCCGGGCTATCGAGCGAAGCTCCCCGATCACGACGAGCGCCTCCGTATGCGCGAGCGCGAGCGCATTGGCGAGTGATGCGGAGAGTCCTTCTGTGCTGGTGCCTAGCTTGCGCATCAGCTCGAGGCGCTGGGCTAGATGCACGAGTCGCTGTACGGGCTCGTCGTGGAGCTCGCGCGAGAGCCGGTGACGCTCTTCTTCCTGGATGGCCACCAGGTTCTTGGCGTAAGCCTGAGCGGCTTTCCTGCGCGCCTCCTCGGCTGCGGCATGATCTTGTTCGGCGGTGCTTGCTCTGGCATGCGCCTCGCGCTCGGCTTCTATCCGTGTCCCGACCAGCACGGCCACTGCGAGTACCAAGGCGAGCTCCACTAGATCAGCCCAAGGCTGGCCCTGGTCGCCGGGTAGCATCAGGTCGGGCAGCCAGAGGATGCACGCCCACACGGCGGTCGCGACCGAGCCGCCGAGACCGAAGCTCACGGCTGCGTAGCCGACTGGCAGGAGCAAAAGGCCCACGGTCTCCGATGCAGGGAACGGGGTGGAGCGCAGAAGGCCGGCAGCGTCGACTGCCAGGTGGGCAGCGGCTATCGACACCAGCATCGCCTGGACCAGCCAGAATCGCGGATCTCGAAGTGGTGGGTGCAGGAGCCTTGCCGGCTGAAGAGCCTGCAGGTGCTGCCGAGCGCCGTCGGGCGGCCTCACTGGATGGCACCCGCCTGGCGAGCGCTGTCCCCAGGGGATGTAATCCCGTGGTGAACCGCCCAGAGCGCGGCCTCGGTGCGTGAAGCCACGCCGAGCTTGGCAAACAGCTCCGTGAGGTGGCCTTCCACGGTTCGCACCCCGATGCCCATGCTTGCCGCGATCTGCTTGTTTGACTTGCCCTGGGTGAGACCTTCCATCACCTCGGTCTCTCGTGCCGTGAGCGTGGCCAGTTCGTCACCTCCTCTCTGGCTGTCACGTCTGGCTAGCGCCCTGGCAAGGTCGGCCTCCAGTACCACGGCTCCGGCCGCTGCAGCTCTTACGGCATCGGCCAGCTCATCACCATCGGCTGTTTTCAAGAGGTATCCGGCCGCTCCCTGCGAGAGGGCCTCCACCACGTAGTCGGTATCCTCGAAGGCGCTCACCATGAGCACCCGGGTAGCGGGGATATCCTGACTCAGCTCTGCGGCGACGCTCAGCCCGCTGCGATCAGGCAGCCGGATGTCCACGATGGCGACCTCCGGACGCAGTAGACCGGCCAGCTCGATGGCGTCTGCTGCACATCCAGCTTGTCCGACGACCTCGATATCGGGGTGCTGGGCGAGCAACTCGCATATTCCCTCCCTTACCAGAGCATGGTCGTCCACTACGAGCACTCGTAGTGCCGGGTGTGGTCCACCGACCGCTGGCGCGTACGCGTTCACAATGTCATGGTGCGCTTCAGGGAAGATGGGCGCCAGGCGGGAATCCCGGGGTCGGCCCCGTGATAACCGGGGCTGGAGAGCCGAAGCTATCCCGGCCCCGAGAGTCTCAGGCCGATACCGATGCTTGGCCGAGGAGGCTGGGGAGCATGCGAGGCTCCAGAATGCCTCTGAACAGTGCCGCTACAGCAGGGTTTAGGGTGTCGACGGTGTCGCAGAGCAGTGTTCACGAGAGCCAGGCTGATCGCCAGCCCATCGCCGTAGGACTCGGTGACGTGCTCAGGCGAGCCTTCCATCCTCCCGTCGGCGACCGGGCCTTCTGGCTGATCCAAGTTGCGGTGGTGGGCTTCAGCCTGGTGCACCTGGTTCTTGACGCTTCGGGTTTTGGCCGTGCCGCCACGCCTGTCGCCACTCTCCCTGTCGCCGCGCTCGTGCTGCCCGTCGCTTACGCTGCCGTCCGTTACGGTCTGCACGGCTCGGCGGCCACTGCTATGTGGGCCACCGTGCTTTGGCTGCCGGCACTGGTCTTCCATCCGATGGCCGTCGACCGCGGAAACGAGCTTCTGTGTCTGGGGCTGGTAGATGCGGTGGGGATCTTCGTAGGCCAGCGGATAGAGCACCAGGCGCTCGTAGAAGAGGCTGCACATGCCGCTACGAGCGGCCGGCGAGCGAGCGAGGCCCGTTATCGTCAGCTGTTTGCCATGACCCGCGCCCCTATCCTGCTTCTCGACAGGAGCGGCAGGATCGTGGATGCGAACCCGGCGAGCTGGGCCATACTGGGACGAGGTCTTCTCGACACCATGGCCGTAGACCTGCTCGGGATGCCTTCGCGCGAGAGCCTGGACCCTGGTAGCTCGGGCCGAGTGCAGCTCGTATCTGGTGGGCAGGAGATCGAGTTCCGTTACCTGGCCACAGCCCTGGAAGGTGCTGGTGACGCGGTGGTGCAGGTGATCCTGCAGGATGTGACCGCCGAACACAGGGCATGGCGTGACGTGCGTGCCTATGCCGACGCCCTGCTTAGAGCCCAGGAGGAGGAGAGAGCCTTCCTGGCGCGCGAGCTCCACGATGACCCGCTCCAGCGGCTCGTCCACCTGACGCATGTGCTGGAAGCCGTTCCCACAGAGGGAGGCCTGCCAGCCGGGTGCGCCGAGCACCTCGAAGGCGCCCGAGTGGAAGCGGTGCAGATAGCCGTTCGTCTCCGCGACATTGCCCGTGGCCTCCGGCCACCGGCACTAGACCAGCTGGGGCTGGTCGCTGCTCTCGAAGGTTTCCTGGCAGAGGTGGAGGATGCCACCGGAAGGCGGGTGCCTCTGAGCATTTCGGGTGAGGAGCGGCGACTACCGCTGGATACCGAGCTGGGCTTGTTCAGGATCGGCCAGGAAGCCGTGAACAATGCTCTCGCCCATTCCGGAGACGACGGAGTCTCTATCGCAGTGGGACTTGTCTACGAGCAAGCGTTGGTGCGGCTTTCGATCGTAGACAACGGGGGAGGTTTCGACTCGATGTCGACCACGGGAAGCTCTCGCCTAGGGCTCAGGGGGATGCGCGAGCGCGTCTCGCTGCTCGGAGGGACCCTCGATATCGTGAGCTCGCCGAGTCGTGGGACATCAGTCAGCGCGGTCGTGCCCGTACTCGATGTCGTGGTCCGGGATACCGGGCGCGGTCCAAGCGACTGAGCCTGCCTTGAGGAGCCCTGGTCCCGCCCGCAGCACGCTCACGCGCGGCGCACCCGGCATCGGCGGTCGTGAGAGCTCCAGCGCTTAGCCCGCCGAGAGTTTGGTCCGAAGAGCGCGTGCGCGCTTAGCTTTCGACAAGCTCCCGCTACGTGGTTAGGAAGGTCGACTATGGCGCTTTGGACATCGGTGGAACAGCTTGGATGCGAGCCAGTGCCCGTCAGCCGGCGCCATGGGAAGGCAAGGGATCTCGGCTGGGTGTGGTTCGCTGCGAACATCGGGGTGCTGTCACTGGTCTTCGGTGCCGTGTTGGGTGCCTTGGGCCTCGACCTCATGCAGGCGTTGGTCGCAGTGGCGGTGGGCTCTGCCTTGTCCTTCCTGCTGGTAGGTGTAGTGGCAGTGGCGGGTAAGTGGGGCGGCATGCCCACACTCGTGCTCTCCCGAGCCGCTTTCGGCCGCCGAGGGAACCTGGGACCTGCAGCGCTGGGCTGGGTGAACGTGGTCGGCTGGGAGGTGGTGACCTCTGTGGTAGCTGCCTGGGCACTGGCCATGCTGGCTGTTCTCGTGCTGCCGACGAGTCCCGGTCAGATCGTGGACGCTTCCTGCCTGGCCATCGTCGTCCTGGCATCCCTCACGCTGGGCGTTCTCGGGCACGAAGCCATCGTGAGGTTCCAGCGAGCTGCGTCGCTGACCTTTGGTGCGCTTACCCTCTTGGTGGCAGCCTTTCTCGTCTCCAGGACGAACTGGCACGAGGTGGCTACCGCGCATGCAGCCTCCCTCGCCGGTGTCGTCGCGGCGACGAGCATCGTGGCCGCGGGAACTGGACTGAGCTGGGTGAACGTGGCAGCTGATTACAGCCGTTACCTGCCGGGTACCGAGAAGGGGAGGCATGTCGTCCTCTGGGTAGCCCTAGCGAGCACACTGCCCACCATGTTCATAGTGATCGTGGGCTACCTGCTGGCAAGCGATCTTGGGGGGATCGCGACTTCTGGTGATCCCATTCGCCTGGTAGGAGGAGTTCTGCCGCCGTGGATGGCGGCACCCTACTTGTTGGCGGCAGTGGGAGGGATGCTTGCCCAGACGGACCTGGCTTGCTACTCGTCTGGACTGGGGCTGATGGCCCTCGGCGTACGGCTCAGGCGCTCACGGACGATCTTCATCGATGCAGGAGTGGTTCTTGGTCTCGGGCTCGTGGTCATGCTGGGCAGGCAGGGCTTCATCGGACCGTTCGAGAGCTTCCTCGAGGTTCTGGGCGACGGTCTGGCGGCATGGGCAGGCGTGTTCTTGGTGGACATGTGGATGGCCCGCCAAAGCGCCAGGCGCAGACAACTCGGCGTATCCCTGCGGCGCCGGGATATCGCTGACATCGGTGGGGAGAGCTTGGCGTATCACTACCTATTCACTCCTGATCTGAAGCTGGCCGCGTTAGTCGCGTGGTGCAGCGGCACAGCTCTGGCTCTCGCGACCACCGTCTGTCCGTGGTTCACGGGTCCCCTGGCCATAGGGATGCTCCGCGAGGGCAGTTTTGGCTTCGTCGTCGGCTTCGTCACAGCTGTCCTGGTGCTCCTGGTACTGAGCCTGACCATTGGTTCGGCGGGGGCTGTCTCAGATGCGAACGAACACCGATGAGCACCGCTCCCTTCGCCGTGATGGCCAAGCCGGTGGGTCCGGTCTGCAATCTCTCCTGTAGCTACTGCTACTACCTGGAAAAGGAAGCGCTCTTCGCTGCCGGGGAGCGCTACAGGATGAGCGACGAGGTTCTCGAGCGCTATACGCGCTCCGTCATCGATGCGAGCGCCGGTCCTGTCGTGCACTTCGCATGGCACGGTGGGGAACCGACCTTGGCCGGCATCCGGTTCTTCCAGCGCGTGGTCGAGATACAGTCCCGCTACCTGCCTGACGGCTGGAAGTGCTCGAACAATATCCAGACGAACGGCACCCTCCTCGACGAGAGGTGGTGTGACTTCCTCCTGGCCGAGGGGTTCAGCGTCGGCATAAGCATTGACGGGCCAGCCCAGCTGCACGACGCGCTACGGCGTGACCGGCGCGGGCGGCCCACCCACGCGCGGGCGATGCGGGGCCTGAACCTGTTGCGAGAGCGAGGCATCGATCCCGACGTGCTCTGCACCCTGAACGCGCTTAACGTGCGCCACCCCAGGGAGGTATATCGCTTCTTCCTCGACCAGGGTGTGCGCTGGCTGCAGTTCCTACCTGTTGTCAGGCGTTCAGAAGCTGGGGTGGGCCAGTTCCAGTCATCGCTGCACGGTGGCAGCAGCGTACAGCGCGGTGGGGCTCTGGTAGCCGTGCCATCCGCCGACTCCGTGGACCCCCATGCCATGGGCGACTTCCTGATCAGCGTCTTCGACGAGTGGGTACGCCATGACGTGGGGAGGATAGCCGTACAGGGTTTCGTCGAGTGCCTGCTCGCCTATTCCGGCCGTGCTCCTACCCTGTGCACTATGTCCGATACCTGTGGGAGTGTGCTCGCCATGGAGCATGACGGCGGCGTTTACTCCTGCGATCACTACGTAGATCTCGAGCACCTGCTCGGGAACGCCACCACCGACGACATAGGAGAACTGCTCGCGTTGCCTGCGCAGCTGATGTTCGGCGCTTCCAAACGTGATGTCCTCACGCGTGCCTGTCGTGAGTGTCCGGTCCTCGTAGTGTGCCGAGGTGGATGCCCGAAGGATCGCTTTAGCCGTGCTCCAGACGGCGAACCAGGGCACAACTACCTGTGCTCTGGTTATCGCGCCTTCTACGAGCACGCCGCCCCGTATATGAAGCGGATGGTCGCACTCGCGACTCGCGGGTACCCAGTCAGCGCGATAGTCGATCAGCTCCGCGACGAAGAAGCCTCCGAAGAGGCACGCTGGCGCGAGACCGGGCGTAACGACCCTTGTCCATGCGGTAGCGGGAATAAGTACAAGCAGTGCTGCCTCCCGACACGCCGACCCAGATGATCGAGGTCGGCCATCGCTATGGGGAGATGTCGGCGAGGAGATGAGCCGACGACCGTTCCAGGTGATGGCGAAGCCAACCGGTGCCCGGTGCAACCTCGACTGCCGGTACTGCTATTACAGGTCGAAGGCCGATCTCTACTCCGGTGAGCTGCTCCGGATGCCCACGGCGGTGCTGACCGAGTACCTGAGCCAGGTGATCGCGTCAGATCGCTCCGGTCGCCCGACTTTCGTGTGGCAGGGGGGCGAGCCCACCTTGGCGGGCATGGGCTTCTTTCGGCAGGCTTTCCTCCTCGCTGAAAGATTGGCCCAGCCAGGACAGCGAGTTGCCCACTCTTTCCAGACGAACGGCACCCTCCTGAATGATTCGTGGTGCAAGCTCCTGAAATCCTACGACGTGCTGTTAGGGATCAGCGTCGATGGTCCTCGTTCGCTGCACGACACCTACAGGGTGGACAGTGGCGGGAAGCCCAGCTTCGACAGGGTGATGAGGGGCGTTGGGCTAGCGAGGAACCACGGGCTGCGCTTCAACGTGCTCTGTACGGTCAATGCGACGAACGCGGAGCACTCCCTGGAGGTGTACCGCTTCCTGCGCGACACTTGCGGGGCCAGGTTCCTGCAGTTCATACCGATCGTCGAGCGCTCTGCGGCCACGACCGCGCCCGGGACCCAGGTCACCGATCGGAGCGTCGGACCCGAGCAGTGGGGCCGCTTCCTGGTGGAGGTGTTCGACGAGTGGGTGCGTCACGATGTCGGGAAGGTGTTCGTTCAGACGTTCGAGGCAGCCTTCGCTGCCTGGATAGGGTCGCCATCGCCCCTATGCGTTTTCGCGCGGACCTGTGGAGATGCGCTTGCGCTGGAGCATAACGGCGACGTCTACTCCTGTGACCACTTCGTCGATCGGAGACACTTGCTCGGTAATATTCTCGAGGATCGCCTATGCGACCTGGCGTCGTGCGGTGCACAGCAGCGCTTCGGCGAAGCGAAGCTGACTGCCCTTCCACAGACTTGCCTGGACTGCGACGTTCGGTTCGCCTGCCACGGAGAGTGCCCGAAGAACCGGTTCATCTCAGCGACGGACTCGACTGGCCCACTTAACTACCTGTGCAACGGCTACCGGCATTTCTTCCACCACATCGACGGATCCATGCGTCTCATGACCCGGTTGCGCAGAAGCGGTATGCCCGCGGGCGATGTAATGCAGGTCTTCCGTCGGGCACCGCGCAACGACCCCTGCCCGTGCGGTAGTGGCAGGAAGGCCAAGCATTGTCACGGCTCCTAGGGCATCCGGCTGGGTCTAGGAGCTCGCCTCCTGGGAGCCCTCTGAGGTGGACCGGAGACCGAGATGGACCCGGACGACGATGGAGACGAGAGCTATCCAGAGCGCCACCACTACCGCCAGCAACACTCCGACCACGAAGCGCCCGATGATCCCATCGGGCCGTGTTGCCTCCGCACCTTCAGGTAGACGTCCGTAACCCGCTGACGGTGACGCGCTCTGGACTTGGGCGGCTAGGAGCGAGGCACTGCCGCCTGCCTCCGGCGAGCTGGAATGTTCCGTGTCCTCGGTGTAGGGGGAGTTTGCTCTGGCGGTTACCAGGGCGAGCCGGGCTGCAGTGGCGGGCGGAGACGGGTACGTGCCAACTCTGCCGACGGTCAGGCTGGCGGAGGCTGGGATGCCCAGCACGATACCCCAGCTGACCACACCGGTGACGAGGCCGGTGAGCAGACATAGGGCTAGGCGCCGATAGGTCATACGGTGGATGGCACCCCGGAGGGCAGTGGGCCGCGGGGTATGCCGGTCAGCGGCAGTCGAGGGCGTGACCGTGCGTGGCCCGATGGCGCCGGCTGTGCTCACCGGAGACCTTCTTCAGGCATTGCAAGCTCTTCCATCTCCGCTACCGGCAATATGGGGACGAAGCGGAAAACGATGAGCAACAGGAGCGGTATTGCAGCCGTTGCCGCCAGCGTGATCGTTACCGGCTCCCAGGTGAAGTGGTAGGTGCCCCAGTTACCCCCGAGCAGGCCGGCTGAGCCCAGCGGAGATCTGACGATCGGCTCCGTAGCAGGCGGTATGACTATTACCAGCCGCTTCACCCACATCGCTACGACGACGAGTGCGGCGGCTGTGACCACGCCGGCTACGGTGCGAGTAGCTCGTATGGCCATTATCGCGATCGGGAATACCCCGGCAGCCACGAAGTAGAACCAGAACGGGATCCAATAGCGTCCCACGAGTATCTGGTGTACCCAGGCAGCGTTGCCTACTGTTCCCGAGTAGCCGTCCACCAGGTACTCGGTGAAGGTGAGGTACAGGTAGGCAGCGCCGAACGCCAGCATTACGAAGCCGAGGCGTACGAAATGCCGTGGCTCGATGAAGGCATCGAGCTTCCACAGCCGGCGGCAGGCGGCCAGGGCGATCACCACCAGCGCTACTCCCGAGTACAGGGCGGCGACCACGAAGTAGACCGGGAATATCGTCTCCAGGTAGCCAGGCCGGCTGGACGAAGCGAACGCGAACGACAGAACCGAGTGGACCGAGACGGCCATCGGGATGATCATGATCGCTACCAGCCCGATGGCGCCGTTCAGTAGCTTGGACTGCTCTGGCGTTCCTCGCCAACGCCCGCCTATCAGCGTATAGAGCTGCCTGCATACCCTGGCGCGGATGCTGGTCTCGTGTTCACCCAGCCACCTCCTCGCGAGGGCAGCATCCGGGATGAGCGGTAGGTAGAAGAACACGGCGGTCGCGAGCAGGTAAGTACTTACCGCGAAGAAGTCCCAGAGGATCGGTGAAGAGAGATTCCAGTAAGGAGGCCATACGAGCTCCCAGATGCGCCAGGGACTCCCGAGGTGAGGAATGATGAACAGCATCCCTACCGGCAGCGTCACGAGCGCCGTTGCCTCGGCAATACGAGTGAGCGGTGCGCGCCAGGTGGCATTGGTGAGGCGCAAGATCGCCGAGACTACTGCTCCACCGTAACTGACCCCGATGAATGCGACCAGATCGGCCTCGTATACAGCCCAGAATGCCTTGTCGCTGTATCCGGACACGCCCAGACCGTCGGTTACCTGAACTGCCCAGGCTCCTATGCCTGCTATGACGATCGCGCTCAACACTGCCACCGACGGCCACCACCACCTCGGTGTCTCGAGGACAGGCCTCATGGCTTCCTGCATGTACGGCGGCATCGCAGAGCTTTCGGTCAGAGTGACTAGGGCGCCGGGTGTGCTCCGCGGTTCGGACACGCTGCTGGCGGAATGGTAGGTGTGGTCGGTCATGGAGCTCGCCTTATGAACCTGCGGCCTCGAGCGCGGCCGGTACGATGAGTCTTCGCAGCGGCACCTTCTCCGGGACGTACCGGTACCAGGCCAGCACGGCCAGCACGAGAAGTGGTCCGGTGTTCGGATCCGTTCCCTGCCCGGTGAGGATCCCGCCTAGACCTTCGGGGAATACCCATATGAAGAGAGCGAGGATGGTTGCCAGTACGAGCAGGGGTACGGTTCTCTTGGAGCACGATATAGCTATTCCCACGACGATCATCCCTGCGCCGAAAGCGAGGGTCAAGGGAAGGCCGTTGGCACCGACGAGATGGGCAGTCCGCAGCAGTAGTGACGCATACCACCGGGGTTGGCCGGCTGCGGCTGTTACCAGGCTGTCGTGTAGGGCAGCCCTGTCGAGCGCAGATGGCTGGAGCAGAAGCGCTGCACTTCCCAGCCATAGCAGAGCGCTGACGATACGAGCGCCGCGCTCGGAGAGCAGACCGCCTCCAGCCCCCACCGCTCCATCCTCGGCGTGACGGGGCGGCCATACGAGAACGCCGATTATCACGTAGAGCAGTACCGCTCCAGGGGCTCCGCTCAGAGGGGAGGCAGTCCCGCTCAGAAGCCCTCCGAATCCCTCACCGAACCACCAGACTCCGAGCGACCAGGCAAACGAGAGCGCCAGGGCCGACTTTATCGTACGTCGCACCAGCAGACCCACGCCTATGCCTATTTGGATGATAGCGAACAGCGCATTCCAGGCAGTTATGTGTGGTTCGAGGAAGTGCGCCATGAAGGTTATCGACCCGGCGATCGGGCTGGGGTTACCCTGGGCATTGGGCATGAGGACGCCCGTGACGAAGCCGCGACCGAACATGTAGGGCTGCAGCTGGAGTGCCCCGTCGGCGAGCCAGACGCACCCCAGGAGCATCTGTACGAGACGTTCGGGCTGGAAGGTGGCTACCGGTTGCTGGCGTAGGGCATCTTCGCTGCTCGCTGCTCGGGGAGTGACGGGGGACTCAGGTAGCATCTGCGTCTGCCTCCAGATCCTGGCCATGGCCAGGTATGTAGAACACGCGTGGGTGGGTGCCGTAGGACTCCTTGAACTTCACACCGTCGTTGTCGGCGATGAACTCGGAGAGCTTCACGGTGTTGCCGATGCCGTTCACCGCGACATCTGCCTCAAGATCGCCCAGGTAGAGGACTCCCATGGGGCATCGAGTAACGCATTCGGGCAGCTGTCCCGAAGGCAGCATGGCAGCGCAGAATATGCACTTGCCCACCGTGCCCTCCACCTGGGGGACAGGCCATTCTGGCTCCTGCGGGAATGGCTGGCGTGCTACAGCCAGCGGTGACGTCCAGTTGAAATAACGTGCCTCGTATGGGCAGGAGTTCATGCAGATCCGCGTTCCTATGCAGCGGCTCTGATCGACCAGCACGAGGCCCTCATCGGTGCGGAAGTTCGCGCTGACGGGGCAGACTGGAACGCAGGGAGGGTCTTCGCACATCATGCACGGCCTCGGCATGTGGTAGGTGTCACCAGCGGCGTTCCGCATGGTGAAGACCCGGATCCACGTCTGGTCCTGGTGGAGGTAGTGCGCGGCTTGGCATCCTGCGGTGCAGAGCTTGCAGCCGTTGCAGTACCGGAGGTCTATCACCATCGCCCACTGGTGGGTGGCCACCTGCTCCGGGACCGACATCGAGGCTAGCTGGCTGTTCCCAGAGGGACCTACCAGCTCCTCGGTGACGCCGGCCAGGGCGGCCAAGCCCAGCCCCCCGGCTGCCGTGAGCAGGAACTCTCTCCGACCCAGCGAGCCGGAATGCCGCTTGCCTCCGTCGGCGACCTGAGGGTTCAGGTCATCGCCACCACCGGCGCCGATCTGGCCAGTATCCGTCGTTATCCTGGTCATGCGAGCACCCGGATGGTTCCTTCCATCCACCCCATCGTCGACATCGGGCCTCCCATGGAGTTTGCCCCCGATCCGCATGGTGCGTAGCACTGCCAGACAAACGTGCCGACACGCCTGGCTACGAAGCGTGCCACGACAGTGACACTTCCGCCTAGCGTGGCGGCCGCAGGGATCGGCATGTTCAGACCCAGTGCTGGCACCGTGAAGGTGTGAGCCAAGTCGTCGTTGGCCACCGAGCGCACGGGTGTTCCCCCAGCGGTCTCGGTGCCACCTATGGTCCCGCTGACACGGTCGAACATCTTCTCCGCACCGCTCAGCGGCGCAGTGCCGTTGTCGTAGCTGGTTATCCGGAGCGTGACGGTTTCGCCGGCCCGGACGGTCAGGTGAGTATTCGTGTACTGGGGTCCGAATGGATTGTTGGTGAGGATCTCCATTGACTCAGTTACCGCTCCGCTCCCTCCCGGCAGCGGAGCGGTAGTCGACGCGAGCTGCCCGCCCGCGGAGTGCACCGCGCTCGCCAAGCCCGCGACCAGGGCCACCGATACGCCGAGCCCTACGACTATGCCGATGATCCCTGCGCTGACCAGGAAGACTGCAGCACCGCGCCGCTTCGGTGCGTGCCCAGGCTCTTTCCCGTCTCGACCGTCCTTCTCGACCATGCAGCAATGATGCGTGAGCTTCGAAGCGGCCGGAACCCGGTTCCCACGTGCGCGGGCATGTGGGTTCCCACGGTCGCCTCCGTGGATACACGGGTCGGTTCGCCCCGTGGTGTCCCACTGGTGGGCGTTGACGCCAGGGCGCACCCTGATGGTTAAACGGGTACCCGCACCCTGAGTCGGGGAAGTGAGCAGGCATCGGTGAAGACTGATCGACGAGTCGAGGAGGATGGAATGAGCACCATTGCTGTCGAGAGAAACGGGCAGGACGGACATCACCGCCTAGTTGGGTTGGCTGTGCTGGCCGCGGGGATCCTGCTGTTCGCAGGGTCGCTGTTCGGTCTGACGGCAGGGATCGGTGCTGTCTGGAATGCCGTGACCGGCAGCGGGCAGGTGGCCGCGGGTTCCGGCAGTGCCGGGAGCGCCGCAGGGGTGGTGACGATCCATCTCGTGGTGAAGGACATACCCAATAGTGCGGGGCAGCCGCACCAGGCTTTCGTGCCGGCGAGTTTCGTGATGCACTCTGGCGAGACGGTCCGTGTCAGCGTCACGAACTACACCTCGATGCCGCATACATGGACCTCTCAGGCCCTAGGGGTGAACGCGATGATCCCCGCCGGTGGGTCATCCTCACCGAGCAGCACGACGTTCACCATCCATCCCGGCAAGGCAGGTACGTACGACTGGCAATGCGAGATCCCCTGTGATCCGTGGTCGATGAGCCACATGGGATTCATGGAGGGATCGGTGACGGTGGTGAAGGCGTGATGAGCATCATCGACATGGGCAGCACGATCGGCGAGTCGTGGCTCGACTACATCGATCGTCTCGGATACAGAGCGCAGCTAGAGGCAGCTGCGGTGCGCCGGCACCGTGAGACCACCGTCGTGAACCACATCTCCCCCGTGACCGCGGTGATAGGACTCTGTGTAGCAGCGCTGGCAGGGATGGTTGGGCTTGCAGCCTATTGGGGTTCTGGTGGTGCCAACGCATGGCTCACCGCGCCGGGAGCAGGGAACGCCGCGATCGCCGCAGAGGCCTCCGCTCCGAGTTCCAGCGCCTCGGCTGGCGCTGCGAGCCAGCCCGCCATGACGACAATGCCCGGCACCACGGGCACCTCGGGCACCTCGGGCACCTCGGGCACCTCGGGCACCTCGGGCACCTCGGGCACCTCGGGCACCTCGGGCACCTCGGGCACCGCAGCGACCAGCGTCGCTCTGACAGTGCAGACCGGGAAGATGGACGGCAAGCCTGGCTGGCCCAGGTTCGTGCCCGCTGACCTCAGTGTCGCCAAAGGCGTGACGGTCACCCTCACCATCACGAGCTACGACAACGGCACCGCCCCCCTGCCGGCATCCACGGAGAGCTACGACAAGGTCCAAGGTGGGACCGAGACCGTGAACGGCTCCGCGGTGACCAGTATCCCGAACGCCGAGCTTGCCCACACCTTCACAGTCCCGTCGCTCGGGGTGAACGTACCCATCCCTGCGGTACAGGCAGGCCAGACAAGCGTCCAGGTGGTATTCACCTTCGTGCCCACCAAGTCGGGCAGCTTTACGTGGCTCTGCATGGCTCCGTCCGGCACCGGGGCCTCTGGCATGGGTGGCCCCATGATGACCCCCGGCTGGATGCGGGGAACCATAACGGTGGCCTGAGGCGAGTGCCCGATGAGATCAGCAGGTTCAAACACAGCAACCTCCAATGTGGAGGGAAACGAAAGGATAGACGATATGTACTCAAGAAAGACTGCACTAGTGTCGCGAATGGGAGTAGCCGTGGCAGCTCTGGGCTTAGCAGCTGGCGCGTTGGGAGCGTGTAGCACGTCATCCACGCCGAGCGCCACGCGCCCGGCCTCTCAGGGGACATCTTCGCCCAGTACGGCGTCTACATCGGGCACCTCGGGCACCTCGGGCACCACGGGCACCTCGGGCACCGCAGCGACCAGCGTCGCTCTGACAGTGCAGACCGGGAAGATGGACGGCAAACCTGGCTGGCCCAGGTTCGTGCCCGCTGACCTCAGTGTCGCCAAAGGCGTGACGGTCACCCTCACCATCACGAGCTACGACAACGGCACCGCCCCCCTGCCGGCATCCACGGAGAGCTACGACAAGG
>JAJYXR010000018.1 GCA_021801795.1 Actinomycetes bacterium | reverse complement strand
AGGAACCCGCCCGTGCGCTCCCTCCCGTAGGAACCCTCCCGTGCGCTCCCTCCCGTAGGAACCCTCCCGTGCGCTCCCTCCCGTAGGAACCCTCCCGTGCGCTCCCTCCCGTAGGAACCCTCCCGTAGGAACCCGGAGCTCATGGAATGCAGGCAGGGGACCGCAGTCGCACCAACGCGGCTCGCTCTCTGGCACCGGCGCTCACCTCTAACGGTGAGAGCGTGACCTCCCTCCCGAGACGTTCGGGTCTCCCGGCACCCACCACCTCCATGGAAGCTCCTGGGCGCGGCTGATGCCGACGCGCCCTGAGATTCCAGGACTTTCAGGCGGCGCGACGCCGTCGTCGAGCACCACTACGGTCCTGTCGCCCGCCACGATGTCCGCTCCGTCGTACTCTCCCGTGATGCCGAAGGCCTGGCAGAGGCGCGCCGGCCCGCTCGCGAGGTCAGTGTCCTTCGCAGCCTTCGGGCGGGCGGCCCTCATGGCCTCGATGCCGTCCAGCGGTGCCGCCGCCCTCAGGAGCACCGCTTGAGCAGTCCCTTCAGGCGCGCAGACGACGTTGGCACACCAGTGCATGCCGTAGGTGAAGTAGACGTATAGGTGCCCTGGGGGGCCGAACATGGTGGCGTTACGCCGGGTAGGACCTCGGTATGCGTGAGAGGCCGGGTCCTCGTCCCCCCGGTAGGCCTCGACCTCGACGATCCTGCCGCAGCGCTCACCCACCACCAGAAGCTTGTTCAGCAGCCAGGGTGCCACCTCCAGGGCGTCGGCAGAATAGGCCGAGCGTCCTGGAGCCTCAGGACTGGGTCTTCTCATCACCCCGAGTGGTGGACCATCCCTCGTAGGCGTGGCTGAGGCGCTCGGCGTCGACCTCCAGGCGATGCCTGAAGCGATCCATCTGGGCAGCCACCACCGCAGGCCCTGCCCCGCCGGGAGTGGTCCGGCGTGTCACGGCCACCCCGGGCTCGAGCAGCACCAGCGCTTCTGTCCCCAGGGCCGGGTGAGCCTGGACCAGCTCTCCCAAGGGAACTCCTCGTTCTATGGAGTCGCGTACCAGGCCACCTACTATCGAGTGGGCCTGCCTGAAGGGCATGGACCGCTCGACGAGCCACTCGGCCAGGTCTACCGCTGCCGCGGCCGGCCCATCTGCTGCGGCCTGCATCCTGTCGAACACGAACGTCGCGGACAGGACCATCCCCGTCAATGCCCCGATGGCAAGGGACACCTGGTCGACCGCGTCGAACAGCGGCTCCTTGTCCTCCTGGAGATCCCGGTTATAGGACAGCGGCAGACCCTTCAGGATGGCGAGGAACCCGGTCAGGTTCCCGATGAGGCGGCCGGCCTTCGCTCGGGCCAGCTCCGCGACGTCAGCGTTCTTCTTCTGGGGAAGCATCGAGCTGCCCGTCGCGTAGGCGTCATCCAGCATCACGAAGCCGAACTCCTCGCTCGACCAGAGCACCATCTCCTCGCCGATACGAGATAGGTGAACGGCCACCAGCGCCAGATCGAATAGCGCTTCTGCCACGAAGTCGCGATCCGAGACCGCGTCGAGGGAGTTCTCGAACCTGCGCGAGAAACCCATCTCGGCCGCGACGAAGTCAGGCACGAGGGGCAGGGAGGAGCCGGCGAGCGCGCCGGCACCCAATGGGCTCACGTCCAGCCTGTCCACTGTGTGGATCATCCTGTCCAGATCACGTGCGAGAGCCCAGCCGTGAGCCAGCAGGTGATGGGAAACGAGAACCGGTTGGGCCCGCTGGAGATGGGTGTAGCCGGGCAGGTAGGCCTCGCCTGCCTCCTCGGCACGCATCGAGAGGGCCCTCTGGAGCTCCAGCAGGCCTCGTCCCACCTGTAGGAGCTCCCGGCGAGTCCAGAGACGTAGCGCGGTCGCCACCTGGTCGTTCCGGCTCCTGCCCGTATGGAGCTTCGCGCCTACCTCGCCTGCTATCTCCGTCACCCTGCGCTCGAGGGCAGTGTGGATGTCCTCGTCCCCAGGAGCGAAGACGAAGGATCCGCCCGCTAGCTCCTCCTCGACGCGCGCCAGGGCAGCCAGGAGAACGGCAGCCTCCTCCTTGTCGAGAATCCCTGCATGGGCCAGGCCCTGGACATGGGCTCGCGTGCCCACCAGGTCGTCAGCCGCCAGGCGCCTGTCGAAATGGAGGCTCGACGTGAACGCCATCACCTCGTCGGCGGTCGAGCTCCCGAGGCGACCCTCCCAGAGAGTCACTGGCCAGACCCCGGGACGGCTATGCCCTGCCGGGCAGCCCAGGTCGACACCGAGAGCCCAAAGAGGCTGACGAAGCCTGCAGAGTCGGCATGCGAGAAGGTATCGCCCTCGTCGTAGGTGGCGAGGCCGTGGTCGTAGAGCCCCACGGGACTCCGACGGCCAGACACCTGGCATACTCCGGGCGCCAGGGCTAGGCGAACCTCACCGCTCACATGCGCCTGGGAGGTGGATATGAAGGCGTCCAAAGCCTGCTTCAGCGGGGAGAACCACATCCCGTCGTATACCAGCTCGGCCCATCTCCCCTCGATCAAGGTCTTGAAGTGGGCCAGGTCCCGTTCCAGGGTGAGGGATTCGAGGTCCTGGTGGGCCATGATCAGAGCAAGCGCAGCGGGGCACTCATAGGTCTCCCGGCTCTTTATCCCGACTCGGCGGTTCTCCACCATGTCGATCCGCCCCCAGCCATAGGAGCCGACCACGGCACCGATCTCCCCGATCAGCTGCGCCAGGTTCATCTGCCTTCCGTCGATGCTCACAGGTACGCCCGACTCGAATCCTATGACCACCTCCAGTGGCTCGTTCCTCGACTGGCGCGTGAGCGTGTAGGCCTCCGGGGGTGGCGAAGACCAGGGATCCTCGATCTCGCCACACTCGATCGCCCTTCCCCAGAGATTCTCGTCGATCGAGAATACCTTCTCCTTCGTGGCCTCCACCTCGATCGAGTGCTTGGCAGCGTAGTCGACGCAGTCCTCACGGGTCATCCCCCAGACCCTGGCCGGGGCCAGGATGTCCAGCTCCGGCGCCAACGACCTGATGCCCACCTCGAAGCGGACCTGATCGTTTCCCTTCCCGGTGCAACCATGTGCTACCGACCCGGCACCGTGGCGGCGGGCCTCGGCCACCAGGTGCCTCACGATCACCGGTCTGGACAGGGCTGACACGAGTGGGTAACGACCTTCGTACAGTGCATTTGCCGCGATCGCAGGAGCGACGTATTCGTCGGCCATCTCGCTACGAGCGTCTATGACCACCGACTCGACGGCCCCGGCAGCCAGAGCCCTCCTGCGAATAGAGTCGAAGTCGTCGCCCTGGCCGACGTCCACCGCCACGGCTATGACATCCATCTCCATGTTCTCGCCCAGCCACTTCACCGCTACGGAGGTGTCCAGGCCTCCGCTGTATGCAAGGACGACGCGCTCTGCCATGAATATCTCCTAAGGTCCGTTCTGGGGTGAGCTTCGCCTGACACCTGCCAGGTCTGCAAGCCGACCTGCCACATCTGCCCCCGACGCATCCTGGGCAACCACCGCTAGGATGGTGTCGTCACCTGCAACTGTGCCGATCACCCCGGGAAAACCACTCCTGTCCAGCGCCGAGGCGACCACGTGAGCCGAACCTGGCGGCGTGCGGAGCACCACCAGGTTCGCTGATCGCTCCACTTCCACCACCCACTCTCCGAGCACTCTCCTCAGGTGGTCCTCCGGAACTACACCCTTCAGTGCAGTCGGGCCCTCGGGGAGCGCGTAGACGCTCTCACCACCACCTGAGCGGACCTTTATCGCCCCGAGCTCCTCGAGGTCACGCGACAGGGTCGCCTGGGTCGCTTCCACGCCCTGCGCTCTCAGTGCTTCCACCAACTCTGCCTGACTCGATACAGCCTGCTGCTCGATGATGCGGCTTATGCGGTGCTGGCGCTGGGTCTTACCGAGCTTCAACCGACATCGCCTCCCCCGGGAGGCACTGATTCATGCCTCTGCCCAGATGCCCCGTGCGAGGCTCGCGACGGTTCTAACAGCCAGGCCAGCACCCCTAGAGCAGCCGGCATGCGATTAGCGGCCTGACGCCACACCCGGCTGGCGGGCCCCTCGATGACGGCGGTGGATATCTCCTCCCCACGGTGCGCGGGCAAGCAGTGGAGCACGATCGCAGAGGGGGAGGCCTTCGATACAAGTGCCTCGTCTACGCAGTAGCCTCTGAAGGCCTCACGGCGCGCCTCGGCCTCTGCCTCCTGACCCATGGATGTCCAGACGTCCGTATAGATGACGTCTGCCCCTGCGACCGCCTCCTCGGGGTCGACAAGAGGTGTCACGTCCCCCCCCGC
Source organism: Actinomycetes bacterium (assembly GCA_021801795.1). Taxonomy (GTDB): domain Bacteria; phylum Actinomycetota; class Acidimicrobiia; order Acidimicrobiales; family JAJYXR01; genus JAJYXR01. Next base: position 4,820 of record JAJYXR010000018.1, on the reverse strand, counting down.
TCGCTCCAAGGCCTCCAGGTCCTCCCGGGGCGGACCATAACCTGGCGGGGATGCAATGCGCAGAGCCATGCCCTGGTACACCCCCGCCCAGGCTAGGGAACGCCAGACATTGTTCGCGTCTCCGACGAAAGCAAGCGTCCTATCCGCAGCCGATCCGAACGCTTCGCGTACGGTCAGCAGGTCCGCGATCGCCTGGCATGGGTGTGCGACGTCGCTCAGTAGGTTCACCACCGGCACGGCTGACGAGGCTTCGTCGAGCGCCGACGCCATCCTTATGAGCGTCCGGTGATCCATGACACGGGCGCAGATGACTGCGTGGTAGCAGGCGAGGGTTCGCGCTGCGTCCTCGACGCTCTCGCGAACGTCCATGCCGATCTCCGATCCCTGTATGTAGACGGGATGACCCCCGAGGTGATGCACTGCCATCTCAGTGGAGCTACGCGTTCTCGCAGACGGCTTCTCGAAGACGAGCGCGGCACCGGAACCCTCCAGTACCCGCCCTAGACCCCCGACACCGGTCTCGGCCATTGCCATGACCTGATCGAGCTCGGCCGGCGTGAGATCGGTGATGTCCAGCAGGTGGCGGCCGTGGCCGCAGGGCATGTCTTTCATGGGGACGCTTCCATTCCGCTCTGTGCCGACCCTGCCTGCGTAGTCGAACCTCCACCATCGCTCCTGGTCGACTTGCCTGGCCCACGCCGCTCGTCGATCTCACCGAGAGCACGCCCGAGGATGGCCAGTGCCTCCTCGATCTCCTGGTCGCTCACCAGCAGCGACGGGGCGAGCCGTATCGTGTCGTTCCTCGGGGCGTTCACCACGAGACCCAGCTCTAGCGAGCGCTCCTCGACAGCGGCTGCCACCTCCAGCTCCAGACCCACCCCGAGGAGAAGCCCCTTTCCTCGCACCTCCAGCACGCCGGGCAAGCCAGCCAGTCCCGCAGTCAGCATCCTCCCAGCCCGTTCGGCACGCCGGGGTACGTCCTCGGCGACCATGACTTCCAGGGTGGCCCGAGCTGCGGCGAGGGCCAGCGGCTGGCCTCCGAAAGTGGTCGCGTGGTCGCCGGGGCCGAATGATGCCGCCACCTCCGATGCGGCCCAGCAGGCCCCTACCGGCATGCCATTGCCCAGAGCCTTGGCCAGCGTCACCACATCCGGCCTGACGGGGGCATGCTCGAAGGCAAACCACCTGCCGGTTCTACCGAGACCTGTCTGGACCTCGTCGACCATGAGAAGGATGCCCCGCGCCGTGCATAACTCACGTAGCGCCACCAGGTAGCCTTCAGGTGGCTCGATCACGCCGGCTTCTCCCTGGATGGCCTCCACCAGCACGGCGGCTACCCTCGCCGGGTCGAGAGCCCGCGCCATCTCGTCCACATCACCGTAGGCGACGTGCTCGAACCCCTCGGGCAACGGCATGTACGGCGCGTGCTTCTCGCGCTGGCCCGTGGCATGAAGCGTCGCGAGGGTGCGTCCGTGGAAGGACCCCCAGGTGCTCATGACCACGTGACGACCGGGACCCGCGTAGCGGCGAGCCAGCTTGATGGCGCATTCGTTCGCCTCCGCACCGGAGTTCGCGAAGAACACCCTCCCGCCACCTGGCGCACCTGCACCGATCAAGGAATCGATCTGCTGCGCCACTTCAGGAGCGAGCTCGTTGCCATAGAGATTGGAGACGTGCTGCAGCCGGTGGGACTGGGCAGCGATGGCCTCTGCTACCAGTGGATGTGAGTGCCCCAGCGAGGTGACCGCCAGGCCTGATAGGAAGTCCAGGAAACGATTTCCGGCTGCGTCGAACAGCTCGCTGCCGGATCCCCTGGTGAAGGTCACCGGCGGACGGCGATAGGTGTTCATGAGGGCCGATCCGCCCGAATCGCTCACCCCGCACCTCCCGCTACCCCGGGGAACATGCCTGGCCTCCTGGCTTCCGTAGCTCCACTGGCGCCGAGCGAGACCATGGTCCCCACTCCCTCGTCCGTGAAGATCTCCAGCAGCAGCGCGTGCGGCACCCTGCCATCGAGGATGTGTGCGTGCCCCACGCCGGAACGCACTGCCCTGGAGCAGGCCTCGGCCTTGGGTGCCATCCCCGCTGCAGCCACCCCACGCTCCCGGAGCAGGTCTAGTTCATCGACGGTCAATCTCCGCAGGAGGCTGCCAGGATCCCCTGGTTCCCCACGGATCCCCTCGACGTCGGTCATGAAAACCAGCTTCTCGGCACCAATAGCGGCCGCTATAGCGCCAGCTGCTGTGTCGGCATTTATGTTATAGGCCTGGCCTTCTGCATCGGCCCCTATGGTCGCGACTACCGGTATCAGACCCTGGCCGATCAGACGCTCCAGGATGGTGGGGTCCACCACCTCCACGTCGCCGACGAACCCCAGGTCCTCTGAACGGGCACTCGCACGCAGCAGGTTCGCGTCCTCACCCGACAGTCCAACTGCCAGTGCCCCGTGGACGTTCACGGCAGAGACGATCTCGCGATTCACCTTACCGACCAGGACCATTCGGGCGATGTCCAACGTCTCGGCGTCGGTCACCCTGAGCCCGTCACGGAACTCAGGGACCTTCCCGAGACGATCCATGAGAGCCCCGATCTGCGGTCCCCCACCATGCACGACCACGGGCAGCATCCCGACCGACCTCATGAGAACGATGTCCTGTGCGAAAGATGCCAGCGGAGCGGCCTGGCTCGATCCCGCCGAGGATCCATCCGCGCCAGCCCCGGCGAGGGCGTTGCCACCGTACTTCACCACCACCACCTTTCCCCAGAATCGCCGGATGTAGGGGATGGCCTCTACCAGCACATGTGCCCGATCGGACGGCGTGAGGCCCTCCACTGGCGCCATCATGGGAACACCCCGGCGACAGGCAGACCACGAGTCTCGGGAAGCCCGAGGGCCAGGTTCGCGCATTGGATTGCCTGGCCTGCTGCGCCCTTTACCAGGTTGTCGATGGCCGCCATCACCACCAGCCATCCTGTACGGTCGTCGACCACCACGCTCAGATGAGCGGAGTTCGACCCGAGGGTCGCCTTGGTCGAGGGTGGCTCGGGACGAACCGAGATGAACGGCTCGCCTGCGTAGGCACTCCCCAGTATCTCCAGCGCGCCACTGGTATCGAGCCCAGCTCTAGGCCTGGCATAGCAGGTGGCCAGGATCCCTCTGGCCATCGGTGCCAGGTGTGGGGTGAATAGGACCTGCGCGCCGGTCGCCTGCTCGATCTCCGGGGTATGCCTGTGCCTGAGCAGCCCGTAGGCCCGGAAATCGCCCTCCGCTGTGGAGAACTGCGTGGCCGGGCTGAGAGAGCTCCCCGCGCCCGACACACCGCTGGCTGCATCGACCACTACCCCATGAGGCTCCACCGCCCCCGCGCTCACCAGTGGGGAGAGCGCCAGAGCCGCAGCGGTCGGATAGCAGCCTGGTGCGGCGACAAGAGAAGCCCCCTGGAGGGATGTCCTGAACAGCTCCGGGAGGCCATAGGCGAACTCCTCCAGTAGCTCCGGAGCACCGTGGTCTCGACCGTAGAACTGTCTGTAGAGCAGTGGATCCTTCAGCCGGAAGTCAGCCGAGAGGTCGACGATCACCCCGACGTTCCCGACTATCTCCCTTACCATACCCTCCGCTGCCCCATGTGGAAGGGCCAGGAAGACCAGATCGAGTCCCCTGAAGCGCTCCGGGTCGGAGTCCTCGAACACGAGGTCCGGCCAGGCCAGCCTGAGCGATGGGTACAGCGACCCGACCGATTCGCCAGCATGGCTAAGCGCGCCCGCGGCCACTACCTCTACGTCTGGGTGCTGGCTGAGCAGGCGCATGAGCTCAGCTCCCGTAAATCCCGACGCACCTGCTATCCCTACCCTCATGCCGCATTAGTATACGTCCCTCTGCATATAGATACAAGCAAGAGACGGCCGTATAACTGTTGACACCTTTAGTTATCTCTCATAATCTTTCCTGTAACTTGGGTAGTAGTACCGCAAAGCTCATCCACACAGCTACGCGAGCACAGAGGAAGGGTTCTGAGATGGTTAAAAACAGTCCGGCCGCTGGTCAGCCGGGCGCAGAGGTGCGTTCGGGCATTCTCCTCGATCCCGATGTGGCCCTGCTCCTAGCGGCGATCCCGAGCATGGAACGTGTTTACCTGGAGATGGCTGCGGCGACGGACGAGGACCCGGACGCGTCGGTGCTTCTCGCCGAGATGGCAGACCGCGTCACCTCGCTGCTCGGCCAGATCGAGACCTGCCGTCCAGAGTTGCTCTCCTACCTGTCTGCCGTCGAGACGCTCGCCAGGTCCTCGGAATCTGCCGAAGAACTCGTCGGCTGGGCCTTCCTGGACAGCCTGGGGGCAGAGTCCACAGAGCGACTGCTGCCATGGATCGGACCATGCACCTTGGAGATACTCGAGACCATGGAATGCCCTGCCGGGGATGAGTCCACCGGCAGGGCCGATAGACCGGGCTATAGGTCGGCGTGATGGGGAGTACGATCTGGCTGGCCGTCGTAGTGACTGCCGCTGGGACTATCCTGGCAACTAGCGCCATATCGTCCGCTAGAGGAGGTGGAGCGATGCTGAAGAGGCTGATCGTGAATCCAATCCTCGAAGGTGTGCGTGCCGAGATGGATGCCAGGTTCGAGGCTCAGGACCAGAAGTTCACCGCCATGTTCGACGCCATGGACCGGAAGTTCACCGAGAAGATCGACGCTCAGGACCAGAAGTTCACCGCCATGTTCGACGCCATGGACCGGAAGTTCACCGAGAAGATCGACGCTCAGGACCAGAAGTTCACCGCCATGTTCGACGCCATGGACCGGAAGTTCACCGAGAAGA
>JAJYXR010000035.1 GCA_021801795.1 Actinomycetes bacterium | reverse complement strand
CCTGAACGCGGTGTCCTGTCCGACCGCGAGCTTCTGCATGGCGGTCGATGCGGACGGGAACGCGCTGAGCTTCGACGGCAGCAGCTGGAGCGCCCCTAAGACCCTGGAGCCTCCCATAGGCATCGGGATCACCTCGGTGTCCTGTCCGACTGCGAGCTTCTGCATGGCGGTCGACCAGGGTGGAGATGCGCTCGAGTACAACGGCACGTCGTGGTCCTCCCCCTCGGCGATAGACCCGAACCGCAGCTTCACCTCGGTGTCCTGCCCGACTGCGAGCTTCTGCATGGCCGTGGCATACGGGGACGCGCTGAGCTTCGACGGCAGCACCTGGAGCGCCCCTGTATCGGTAGACACCAATGGCGACCTGAGCGCTGTGTCGTGCCCGTCGGCCAGCTTCTGCGTAGCGCTCGACTACAGCGGTTACGCGCTCGACTACGAGGGCAGCTCCTGGGGAGGCTTCCACCTGGTGGATGCAAGCGGCTCAAGCGCCGGTCTTACCTCAGTGTCCTGCCCGTCGGCGAGTGCCTGCACAGCGGTGGACGGGGTGGGCAATGCCCTTTACTACGAACCCGCGGATAATCCCACGGATACCGCGCAGGTAGCCGGCGTGGACGGGATACCCTCTGGAGCAACCGATGTGGTGATGAACGTCACGGTCGCTCAGGTCACGACAGGAGGATTTCTCACCGTCTACCCCGCAGGCGAGAGCCCACCGGTGGCCTCGAACCTGAACTTCACCCCCGGGATGGTGGTGGCGAATCTCGTCGAGGTGCCCCTGTCCTCCTCGGGCCAGGTGGACTTCACACTCGGAGGTGCCAACGGATCTACCGAGGTGATAGCTGACATCGAGGGGTACGTAGCTGCTGGGACCAGTGGGTCTCCCGGGGACACGTTCGACCCGATGGCCCCGGAGCGGATAGTCGACACCCGCTGCTTCAGCTCCAGCTACGAGAGCTCTAACGCTGCGTACTGCCAGTCGGTGCCGAACCAGGTGAGTCCCGCATCGTCCATCCCGGCTCACTCCTCTGCCACCATAAAGCTTCCGAGCGCTCTTGGCTCCGCCAGCGCCGTGGTGGCGAACCTCACGGTCACGGGAACGTCCGCGGGAGGTTTCCTGACGGCTTACCCAGCCGGGCAGAGCCTGCCGCCGTCGTCAAACCTGAACTTCACCGCAGGCCAGACCGTGGCCAACAGGATCGAGGTCCCCGTCTCCTCGGGCTCCATCGAGGTCTACAACGGGTCGACCTCGCCGGTGGACGTGGTGATCGACGTGAGCGGCACCTACACCAGTGCCTCCGGTGGTTCTGACTTCGTGGGGGTGAGTCCGCAGCGGATCCTGGACACGCGCTGCGCGGCGAGTCCTCAGCCTTCGTACTGCTCCTCGGAGGCCCTACCGGAGGCAAATGCCATGCTCGGCCAGATGTCGCCGGGTACGAGCATCACGGTGCAGGTAGGCGGCACCGCGGCAGTGCCCTCGGCTGCGACCGCCGTGGTCGCAAACCTGACCGCCGTAGGGCCGACTGGCCCTGGCTTCCTCACCGTCTACCCCTCTGGTTCAGCGCAGCCCACCATCTCGGACGTGAACTTCCCGGCGAGCGTGCCCGCCGTGCCGAACCTGACCGTGGTGTCCCTGCCGTCGAGCGGGTCGGTGGTCATCTATAACGGCTCCTCGGGTACGGTGAACGTGCTGCTCGACGTGGTCGGCTACTTCACCGGCTGAGCCAGAAACTGCCCGTTTATGACGGGCCACCCCGAGGTCGGGGAAACGATTGTAAGCCTACCCGGTGATAGCGTCGATCAACGATGGGAAGGTGAGACAAAGTCATGTCCAGGGGTGCTACTGGAGTCGTTATTGCACTAGTCGCCATGGCCGTAGCCCTCGGTGCCTGCGGCGTCCCGCGCGCTGCTTCGCCATCCCACGAGCGGGATGAAACGATGGCCACCGACCAGCCCGTTCACAACTTCACCATCCTCTACAGCACGGCCTCGCCGCTGTTCGGGGTGGCCGTATGGACAACGATCACAAGTCCTCCCCTCGCTACCTCGACACCCCAGCTTCTGGTTACCCATGACTTCGTTCACTACCAGCGAATCACACTGCCACCTCTTCCATCCGAAAACGGGGTGGTCGGAGTATTTATGAGTGCCTCCTTCCCCACGGAGAACGACGGATGGCTGGCCGTGGGGAACGGCGACGCCAGCACTGGGTACCTGTACCATACGACTGACGGAGGGACTTCCTGGCACCTGATCCGCACACTCTGGGTGGGATCAGGTGGAACGGCGTCCGTCTACTTCCTCGACCCGACTCACGGCTGGCTCATTAGCGGTAACCCAGCAGCCAACGGAGCCGACTCCGTCACGGTAACGGTCACGACTGACGGGGGTCAGGCGTGGCAACCGTTGCTCAACGAGGCGGGTTGGCTTTCCGACCTCGGGCAAGAGACGCCGACCTTCTCTGACCCCGAGCACGGATTTGTGGCTAAGACCACGTTGTCACCAACCGACCCTCCGACCCTCCAAGGTGAACTCATGGAAACCTCCGACGGTGGAGCTGAGTGGGCTGCAGCCTACCCACCTGTTGCGACTCGTGGGTCAGTGAGCTACCGGCAACCCGCTTTCTTCGGCCCCGATGGCGTACTGCCCATTGAAGTCACCAAGCTAGGCAAGGACAATACCGGCCCGGTCACCATTGACTTCGACGAAACGAGCGACGGCGGCACCCTGTGGTCATCTCGGTCCTCGCTGCAGACCACCGCGACAGGCAAGCTCACATATCCAGGCGCTGAGCCCCGTCCCAGTCTCAGCATCTCGGTACCGACGTCCAGGACATGGTGGGTGTTGTCGGAGGATCCCTCCCGTCGAATCACTCTCTACAGGACGACGGACGCCGGGCGGCGGTGGACTCGTACAGCGGCAGAGGGACTCCCCGTGTCTCTGCCCGCTGTCCGTAGCCCTGTCTCACCGTGGAGGGTATCGATCCACGCCGTCAGTGCCAACATCGCCTTTGCCACCATCAGTGGCTTCACCAGCCCGTCCGCATTGGTGCAGTCCGTCACGACCTTTGTCACCACCGACGGGGGTGCTCGTTGGATTCGCTTCAGCCCGGTCGGCCTCTGAAGGGGCCAAACCCAGGTCTGATAGGTGCACCTTCAGCAGCGGATGCCCGACTCACGACCGGCAGGCTTGATCCCCACTGAGACCGCAAGGCCCGGTTATCGCGTTGCCTGATGAGAGCTGCGAGACAATGATGCTTGGTGCGAAGGTACCTGCCCTGCTGGCTGGGCTGCTGGCGCATGCAGCAGGGGGGGGGAGGGAGTGAGTCGGCTTTACATTTGGGGTAGTCACCTTATGAACACGTCCGGAACCGCCACTAGCAGCACCTTCCTTGCCCGGCTATCGAATAGGGCAAGGAAGCGCACCACGCTTCTCAACGTCTTCAGCGTTTCCAAGTCACGGCTCACCTTCCTTGGCGGGTTGCGCTGCCTGGTTGGATTGCTCTTGGTGCTCTCCGTGGGCCTCGCTACGGGGCACGTCACCGATGCGGTGGTTGGAGCTGTGGGGGCCCTGGTGGTTGGCCTCATCTCATACGAAGGATTGCACCGGGTCACCGTGGAGGGAATGGGCATCGGAGCACTGGGCACCGCAGTATCTGCCTTCGTGGGTTCCGTCACCTCCCATCATCTGGCTCTCTTGCTGGTTGGGTTGGTTCTATGGGGTTTCATAGCCAGCCTGGCCTCCGTTTGGGGCACCGCAATGGGTTCGGCTGCACTGTTCTCCGTTGTGGTTCTCGTGGTGTTGACTGCGCTTCCCGCCAGTCCAGCCACTGCGGCGATCCGGGCGTTGTGGGTGCTTGTCGGGGGACTGGTCGAAACGATCCTCGTGATGGCCTTCTGGCCGCTTCGCGGGACCAGGGGCGAGCAAGAGGGCATAGCCCACGTACTGGTGGAGCTGTCCCGTTATGCCGCCTCCCATCCAGGCACCGCTCCCCAGGCAGACCACCTGCTTCCCGGAGCCGAGTCTCTAGCCGACCCGAACCCAGCCGCTCCCCGTGGGGATCTGGCACTGATTCGCCGGATCTACCACGCAGCAGAGGATACGAGGATCCTGCTCAGTGCCATGACCCTCGATCTCGCCCATCCGAGCCAGGAGTCGGGGGTGATCGACGCCACTGGAATAGATGCCCTGGCCGATGCTGCAGCCCGCCTCGCGCTGGTCGCCGAACAGCTGACACCTGGACGCCTCAGGCTTCGTCGCGCCAGGTCCGCCGGGGAGAAGGACGTCAGGTCCGCCGGGGACAAGGAGATGGGAGCCGCCCAGTCCGACACGGTTGTAACCGCCGGCAGTCCACCCTCGAACGTTCCCGCTTCTGCACCAGCCCTTGCCTTGCTGGATGCCAAGCTGAGCCTCATAGAGGACCTTGCGGATCAGCTCACTGGATCGGCCCCTCACGCTCGCCGAGCCAGCGGCATGCCCCATGCCCTCGTCGTAGACCACGTGGTCTCCAACACCAAGCGCCAGCATCGACTCCGGGCGTGGTGGAACTCGGTGGTGGACGCTGGGCTTTGGGGCCATGCTACGCGCCTATCGATCGTGCTCGTCGCTGCGATGCTGGTGGCTCGTCTGGCTGACATCCCGAACGGCTACTGGATCCCGATGACGGGCGCTCTGGTGATCCGCAACGACTTCACTGCCACCCTGGAGCGCTCCATGGGAAGGATCCTCGGCACCCTTGTCGGCTGCGGACTCATCACCGCGATTGCCGCGCTCCTCTCGCCCAACCGGGCCGTGCTCGTGGTGGCAGTGGCTTTTTTCGGACTCGGCGTCTACAGCACCTCCAAGGCGAACTATGGGATCTACAGCATGTGCATGGCTGCGACCGTTGTCTCGCTGCTGGCCTTGCTCGGCCTCCCCGTTGGCGTCACTGCTCGGGAACGGGTGGTGGCTACCGCAATAGGTGGCGGAATAGCTCTCTTGGTATTCCTGGTCTGGCCAGTCAGGAAGCGCCGTTTGCAGGCCCGGGCTCTGGCAGCACTCCTGAGAGCCGAAGGTCACTACGCAGCAGCGGTCCTCTTGTCCTGCCTTCCTGGTCACCCAGACAACTTTGCCGAGCGCCGCGCGCTGGCCGCACAGACTCGATCAGCACGGATCAAGGCCAAGGCTCTACTTGGGTCTGCCAGCCACTCGAGCAAGGATGGTTTTCACCAGCGGGCCAGGGAGCTGGCGACGAAAGTCGAGATCGGGGCGCACATGGGCCTTGGCCTGGAGGCCCATGTGCTCGCGGGTGACGCTCCGTTCTTCGAGCAGGCCGAGATCGTGGCCGGGGCCGTCAGGGATCTCTCCCTCCACCATGCAGCCAAGCTGGAGCGCCCGGACTTGCATCTCCCACATGCCGCGCCCGATATCTGGCCTGGAAAGACCAATAGCGCCTCGTCGCCTCAGGAGCCCAGTGCTCCACAGTGCCTGCTAGAGGATCACCTAGGCACGTGCCCCCATGTCATTGCCCGGCTGCTAGAGGCACACGTAACTCTTTCGCCGCTGGTCGATGGAGTGGCACGGGAGCAAGCTCACCTTCTGCGTTCAGGGGGGCCTTCCCCGCTGTGTCATTCCTGACGTGAGGCAGATCGGGCGACCGATTCGTTGAGCTGAGAGGGCGGGGAAGGAAATCACCGAATGACCATTACGGGGTCTACGCGAGCAGGTGTGGGGCGGTGACGGACCGGTTAACCCGCCAGCCTACCGGGACGCCGCTGTGGCGCTCAGAGCCCTAAGGCCGCTGCCGCCTCCTCGACCACGGCCTGGCCCACGGCGAGCTCGACCACACTTCTCTCCTGGAGCAGGCCTATGGAGCGCTCGGCGAACAGGCTCAGCTCGGCCCACGAGGCTTCGTGCGTCGACCACCACCTGAGCCCTTTCGCCTCGGGGTGGCTGGCGAACAGCCCTGATGCCTGGGCCTGGGTGATCTCCCGGCGACGGGTGGCCACGACGGAGGGGCACAGCCCTTCTCGGAGCAGGACCGAGGGGTCATCCAGGTCCACGAGGAGCAAACCTTCATCGACGTCGATCTCGGCCAACGCGAGCGGCATTCCGGCGCGCTGCAGCAAGGCAGGCAAGAGCGGCCCGCTCCCCCGGAAGGGCGCCAGCGCCTCCACTACTGCCGCGACCGGCTCCTCGGTAGCGTAGAGGACACCGTAGAGGGCGGGGTTGTCGTGGCGCCCGTCGCCCTGGAAGGCACGGGGCGCCCACAGCGAGCCGCCCTCCGCGGACGGCTCGTGGCCCGAGCGGGGGAAGACCCGCCAGATCCTCAAGCGGGAGAGCCGGCCCGCTCGGCCCGCAGGGCGGCCAGTAGCTCCTCCGGGCGTCCCGAACGGACCACGTCGAGCGGTCTGCGGTCGCCGAGGTGCGGGTTCGTCCCCACCAGCCAGCGCCGGGCCGCTTCGGGCTCGTAAAGACGCGACAGCTCCGACGCTACGAGCTCGAGCACCTCGACCCGCTCGGCGTTGAGCGGACCCGGCCGCTCTCCCCTACCCCAGCGGCTCACCTGGGCAGGGTCGACGCCTAGCATCTCGGCCAGGCGCCTGGCCGAGCCCGCCCAGGAGGCGAGTGAGCGCACCTTCTCGGCGGTGGGGAGCGGCATGCTTCCACGATAGCGCAACGAAAGGTGTTGCAGGAAAACCGGGCGCCGGTCCCGGCCTGGGAGCACGAACCAGCGGGGGACCGGGAACGGTTGCAGGCGCGGCTGGCTCGAAGACCTGGGCTCGGGTCGACGATCCAACGTCGCAAGGACGGTCTGTCACGCGCCACTCCCGCCCCGCCACCATCTCCTTGCCATAGATGAGCCGCCGCTCAGATGATTGACCACGCGGGACCGGTGGCAGGGACGCCCGCTTTCCGGATCGCCGGTGGAGCAGAGCCGCGGGTGACGGTTCGCTCACGGGGGAGGTGCCGTCATTCGCTAGTGGACGCAAGTCTCCAATCGCGTTGCTGCTGGCCTGGTGTCCTCGTCACAGACTTCTCTGGGCACGGTGACAGCGCGCACCGTGAGGCGTAGGCACTGGGCATCCGATCGAGTTGCCGTATCTGTCCCCGGTGATAGATGTTCTCGAGGCGGGCTACCACGCCGTGCTTGACCAGCCGCTGGTGCTCCGCACAACGCTCCGGACAACGCCCCGGACGCTGCTTGCCGATCGGGGGAATTCCGCGCTGATCGGTGTGCCCGTAGCCAGGTGGTGCAGGATCGGATGCCGTCTGAGCAGCGCGGGCACGGCCATGATGGCATGTCGTGCCCGATATCCTCCCCATGATTGGAGCCAGCGACTCGCAGGGCGCATTCGGTCAGCTGCTCTTTCATCAGGTACGCCCTGTAGAGCCTCGTGTTCACCTTGGCGATCCAGGCGAGCTTGCGCTCCTGGCGCTCGGTCAGGTCCTCGGGGTTGCGCCAGAGCCCATACCGGCAGCCCCCTGGCTGCCCGATAGCCATCCGGCTGAACGGCCTACCCCGGTCGACCAGGTGACCCAGGACCGGTAGTGCCCGGAGGCGCATCCCAGCATCAGCTAATACTCTTTACCCATGCAAGCCGTTACGATCCGGGAAGGGTCAGCCTTGGGCATCGAGGAGCACCCCGACCCCGAACCCGGAGATGGCGACCTACTCGTAGCGGTGCGGTCAGCCGGCTTGAACGCTGCCGATCTGGCTCAGTTGGCCGGGTACTATCCGGCCCCACCTGGAGTGCCGGCGGACATTCCGGGCCTCGAGCTGGCTGGTGAGGTGGTGGCGGTCGGGAGGAGCGTGGAGCGGTTCTCGCCAGGTGACCGAGTCATGGGCTTGTTGGCCGGGGGCGCTCAGGCCGAGCTCGCGCTGGTAGATGAGCGCTGTGCGTCAGCCCTGCCCGATACCATCGACTGGCCACTGGCCGGAGCCATACCCGAAGCCCTCTGCACCGTGCACGACGCACTTTTCAGGCGGTGCCGGCTGTCTCTAGGAGAGAGGTTGCTGGTGACCGGTGCAGCTGGTGGGGTCGGCTGCATGGCTATCGGGCTAGCGGCACTGGCCGGTTGCGAAGTAGTGGCTTCGGCCCGCGACCCTGCCACCCACGAGACCCTGAGGGCCCTAGGTGCAACGGCTGCCGTCCTACCGGAGGAAGCCGTGGAGAAGGGTCCCTTCGACGTCGTACTCGAGCTGGTCGGGGCACCGAGCCTCCAGACGATTCTCGATGCCGGAGCTCTCGCGGCCGACGCGCGGGTAGTCGTCATCGGCATCAGTGGAGGCCACCGGGTAGATCTCGACCTCCGGAAGCTATGGGCTGCCCGTGCCTACCTCACCGGGTCCACCCTTCGCGCCCGGAGCGCCGAGGAGAAAGGGGAGGTGGTAAGAGCTGCCACCCGAGCTGCGCTCCACCATCTGGGAGCTGGTCGTCTCAGTGTCCCCATCCTGGCCACCTTCCCGATGGTCGATGCCCCCGCGGCATACGAACGTTTCGCCGCGGGCAGCAAGCTGGGAAAGATCGTCCTGCTGGTAGGTGATGACTAGGGTCGGGGACCCGTGACTCAGGACGGCCGGCAGCACATCTCGGGGTGCCCGGTCCCGTCTAGCCGCCTGTTACGAAGTAGCCGGTGAGGTCCACTAGGACGTTCACGTCGCCGTCAGAGCCGTTGTAGATCTCTATGGAGCTGCTGCTCCCGAGTTCGGCCACCATCATGTTCGCGACTGCTGGCACGCCTGCTTGGAAGTTCACGTCGGAGATGACCGGTCGAGCTGACCCCGCGGGGTAGACGGTGAGGTAGCCGGGGGCCGTAGGAGAGACGGCTGTGAGGTTCGCCACTATCCGTTGCACTTTGAGTAGGCATGAGTTGCACAACGCCTCTCATGCGACCTCTTGGTGCAGAGGAGGCGTGACCGAAGCCACGCCACCCTCGGTCCTTCGAGCACATTGCTCGCCGGTTGGCGCTTCAGCGAGGACCTGGACACCGGCGAGTGTGCTTGGTGTCGAACTGTCCCCTCCACGCCCGTTTATCGTCCTGGACGCCACTCGCCCTGACACTTGGTAGAACTGCTTGTGGAGAACGTTCTGGTCGATCTGGCCGAGGGACACCAATGCATGGAGCAGCAGCAAGACCGGTGCAAGCTGCTCTAAGTTCCTCGCCGCGTTCCGGTCCCTGTCGATCACGAGGCAACAGAGCGGACAGGCAAAGGTCCGCTCGCCAAGGGGCATCTTCTCCACCACATGCCCGCATCTAGAGCAGCGC
>JAJYXR010000009.1 GCA_021801795.1 Actinomycetes bacterium | reverse complement strand
CCCATTACGCCCGGCACGCCCATTACGCCCGGCACGCCCATTACGCCCGGCACGCCCATTACGCCCGGCACGCCCATTACGCCCGGCACGCCCATTACGCCCGGCACGCCCATTACGCCCGGCACGCCCATTACGCCCGGCACGCTTGGCGGCGCCTGTGGCGCCTGTGGCGCCTGTGGCGGCAGCGGGGGCAGCGGCGCCCCTGGTGGCCTGCTGCCATCGTGGGTCCTAGGGGATCGAGGACCGTGCGGACCAGGTCGAGAGCCGTGCCGACCAGGCAGCGAAGGCAGGAGGGCTACGACGACTGCTGCGAGTGCCAGCGCTCCGAAGATCTGAGCCGTGTAGCTGAGGGAGCCGAGCACGGAGTTCCCCGAGCCCCCGGGCCGCAGCGCGGTCACGACCCCGGCGGCGAGCATGCAGCCCGCGGCTATCCAGGGGAGTGACAGCCACACACGACCCTTGCGCACCTCCAGCACCTGGTCTTCGGAGCCGAGCACCCTGAAGCGCTCCAGACGATGCCGCAGGGGGAGCACGAACAGGAGTGGCACAGCAGCAGCCATGGGGCCCGCGAGCACGAACAGGGCCAGGGTGAGAACGGCCACGCCGATGATACCTCTGCGTTCGCCGCCGCCAGGGGCGTGCTCGCCGAAGGAGGCCTGGGGTACTCGATGGCTGCCGCCAGGCGCGTGCTCGCCGCTGAGGTCCCCCTGGAGCGCGCGTTCGCGGCCGCCGGTGCGGGAGCGGGCCTTTTTCCGCCGGCTCGGCCAAAGTGCCCAGACCACGAGAGCGATTGCCAGCAGCAGGCCCACGAGCAGTGCGATACGGAATGGATGGGCAGGTGCCAGGTAGGCGTGGAGGACGCCAGGCACAGCGGACGGAGGAAGCATCCAACCCTGTTGCCAGCCGTCCAGGCGCACCGCCTTCAGGGGTCTGCCGTCGAAGGTGGCTATCCAGCCAGGGTTGTAGTTCTGGCGCAGATCGAAGATGGCGGCCTGGCCGGCGCCTATGCTGAAGGTTCTGGATCCGGAGTTCCAGGTGTCGATCTTCACCGAGCGTGGAGGTGTAGGGGACGACGGGACCGGCGACCCCTTCAGCGTGAGGCCGGTGACCTTCATCCCATATCCGGCATCCATGGCCGTGATCGTGTTCTCACCGGCAGGAAGGCTGAGCAGTCCCGGGAAGGGGCCGCATACCTCCAGCTTCATGGGTTCCAGCGAGAAGAGGTCACCTACGGTGCCTGTCACGGAGGTCTGGACCATGTGCCCGTCGACCGACAGGGGAGGACCCTGGCCGCAGGCGAGGTCGAAGGGGGCCGATAGGTCCAGCGCCGGTGGCGTCTCGGTGCTCAGCGCGGGGAAGGTGATCTTCGACAGCCCCACCGGCGTGGCGATGAGGGAGTTCGTGAGCAGGTCGTAGCTCGGGAGGACCTTTACCCGCGGGAAGGTTATGGTCACGTGGTCGGTCACCATCGGGGCGAAGCTGACGGTGCCGCCACCGGGCGGCACGTTCACCAGGCGGCTCGTGGCACCCGAGGCGATGCGCAACTCGGTGGGCTCGGATGCCGAAGGGTCGGGGACCACGTCGACGGAGTCGAGGACCCTGGGCCCGTTCCACGACATGCTTACCGCAGGGTCTGGGTCGCCGGCACCGGCCCACCAGGCGGTCAGGTCGCCACCGGCGAGGAGGTTCTCGGGCCTGAAGAGGGGCAGGTTCGCGAAGGTGGAGGTGGCGGTCACCCGTATCCCGCTGTGCCCGGAGACCAACGAGAGCAGCTTCGCCCCGGGCCTCGGGGTCACGGTGGCAGATACCTGGAAGGTGGCGGCCTTGGGCACGTCGAACATACGCGACATGTGTGGTTCGTCGTCAGGCTCGCTCAGGTATACCCACGGATCTGGAAGCGGTGAGGAGAAGATGTAGGTGGGCGTCGGCGAGCCAGGTGCTGCCGCAGGTCCGGGATCGTCGGGCAGCTTCCAGGACTCCGATATCGTGACCCCTGGTATCGCTATGTGGGCGATGCCCGGACCCGATCCGCTGTTGGCCTGCTTCGCCGGGCTCACCCCGGTAAGGGTTACGCGTACGAAGGTGGTCGGACCCG
This sequence comes from Actinomycetes bacterium, assembly GCA_021801795.1. Taxonomy (GTDB): domain Bacteria; phylum Actinomycetota; class Acidimicrobiia; order Acidimicrobiales; family JAJYXR01; genus JAJYXR01. Next base: position 43,549 of record JAJYXR010000009.1, on the reverse strand, counting down.
GGGCAGTCGGAACCCGCTGGGGGACCTGAGCGGGGCTGGTCGAGGTGGTGACGGAGCCCCTGGAGGTGGTGACCTCTACCTGCGTGACCCCTGGGCGCCAGGGTCCGTCGTAGAGCGGTGTGATGGTGATGTGGCTTACCGGGATGGCATGGGCGAATGTCACCTGTATCCAGGGATCCACAGTGTTCGTGTTCGCAGCCGCCCAGGCCCCTCCTTCGGGGTGGGCCAGGAAGGCCTCCAGGGGCTGGTATCCCGCCAGCAGCGCGATAGGGGTCCCGTAGGAGGAGGAGGTGACGCTGGTGGCGCCGTGCAGGACGGCCACCGTCTCGTACTTGGAGCCCGGTACCACCTGCCACTGTGCCGGTGCGCTCGGCACGTTGCCACCGACTGTGCCCTCGTTCAGCGGGGCCAGCTGGTTCGCGGTGAGCACGTAAGAGGCGTTGTCGTATAGCTGGCCGTAGTCATCGGCCCTACGCTGCTGGGTGTCGGCCACCACCCAGGTGGGGTCCGAGAAGCGGGGTGCCAGCGGGTCTCCCGCCAGCGCGACCGCCTCGCCCGAGAGGTCGCCGATGTCAGCCATTGCCAGCAGACCCTGGGGCCCGCCGGAGAGGATCACCCCGTGGGAGGCAGGGTAGGTGGTAGCCACAGGCGGCGGGCTGGTGCCGCCTACCTGGTAGACAGAGAGCGCTCTGATGCCCACGGTGAGGCCCTTTGGGTCGAAGTTCACGTCGGCTCCGGCACCTGCGTCAGGGTGGGCTATGTAAGGGCCGAACTGGACGACCTGGGTGATGCCCGGCTCGTTTGCCAGCACCGAGCGTATGACCACCGGCGCTGGGCTCGATACCTGGAGGGGGCCGTGGTCGTTCTCCACCAGGAGGTAGTGGACTCCGGCGCTCTCCAGGTAGGCGGCCAGGCCCGGTACCGGCATCCCGCCCACGAGGACGTTGTCGACCGCGTCCATGAACATGGTGTTCCCCGTCGACCCGAGCGGCACGATGCTCCTCACTGCCCAGGGCACCGTCGCCACGTTCTGCAGGGGCTGGTCATTGGTAGTACCCCAGGTGAAGCGAGCGAAGGACTCACCTGGGAGCACGAGGGTGGTGGTGTGCCCGCCGTGGGCGTCGAGCCAGTCGATCGCCTGCTGCCAGTATCCGGGAAGTCCGGTGAAGGAGCCTTGCGCGTAGACCTTCCCGGTGAACAGGGGCGCTGCCGATACGCCCAGGATGGCGACTACCACTACCAGAGCACCCACCTGGATGCGGCGCAGGGCGGCATGCCTACCCTGACGAAGCCTCTGGCGCGCGGAGGAAACACCGCTTCTCAGTGCGTTGTCGAGGCGCGCTAGATCGACCCTGGCCAGACCGTGAGCGATGCCGGCAGCCAGAGCCAGGGTGATGATCGGCTGGAACTTGTTCACGTTCCTGAGCGGGGCCAGCGGTCCCTGGAGGAGAGCATCGAGCACGTGGGCTGCGGGCGAACCGAGATGGCCCCAGTAGCCCGACGACATCGCGATGGTGCCTACCACCAGGGATACGACCAGGAACACCCGCTCGGGCAGATCGCGGCGCGCGAGCCCGTAGAGCCCTATCGCGGCGGTCGCCGCTGTAGCCAGTATGACTATCGGGTTCGTCTCGTACATCCAGCCCGCGGGCGTCCAGGTGCCGTGTATGGCGATCAAGGACATCCACATGCCCGCTCCGCGCAGCGCCTCGGGGATCGAGGTCCACTCCGTGGTAACCCGAGCGCTCTCGGTGTAGCCGAGGAAGTCGAAACCGTACTTGCCCTGGAAAAGCAGAGCCATCACGAACCACCCCGTGGCGAGCACCACGGCGAGCAGCCACCACCCGACCATGCGGTTACGTTCGCGACCGGGCTTCCTGGTGGCGAACCAGAGGAAGGGCATGGGCAGCACAGCCAGCACAGCGGTCGCGTTGACGCCTCCCATGCAGAGCACTGCTACGCCGGAGAGGGCCACTGCCTTCCCCGGGCGGGTCTTTCCATGGTGAGCGCGGACCAGGGGGAGTATGGCCCACGGCAGGAGGGCAGAGGGGGCCAGGCCCGCGGAGGCAATCGCGGCGGTGAGCACCAACGGAGAGGCTGCGTAGGTGAAGGCAGCCAACGACCTGGTGGTGCTGGTCCCGATGCCCAGCTCCTCGCAGAGCATCACCACGCCCCAGAAGCCGACCAGGAACAACGTTGCGAGCCAGGCCCTCTCCACCTCCCACATCGGTATGTGGAGCAGGTGACCTGCCTCCCAGAAGGGTCCCATCGGAAAGAGGTAGCCGTAGGCTTGGTTCTGGAGGTGCCCGAAGGTGGTCGAGGCGTCCCATAGATGGGTGGCCGCGGCCAGGAAGCTTCCCGGTGCTAGGGCGAGCTCCACCTTCGAGTCCACCACGATCCGACCGAAGGCCTGGGCGAAGGAGGCCACCACCAGGACGGCACTCACCAGCAGTTCCGGGAACCGCCGCAGGACGAAAGGCCGGTAGCGGCCGGAGGTTGCTGTGGCAGGGCGGGCTCTACTCGCTGGCTTGCCCGGAGGGTGGGCGCCGTTGGTCGCAGGTCGCCGAGGCAGTGGAGAGGCACCGGGGCGCCTGGTGGGGGGTGAAAGGATGGCCATCGATCCCTAGTGCTTCCTCATGGCGATTGCGAGGTTCCACGTGGCTACCTCGCGCACCACAGGCACGCCTGCCAGGCGCCTCGTCCACCAGGGATAATAGCGGGGAAATGCCTCTATGAGGGTGGCATCGGGGCGATCTCGCGCCCAGGAGAGGACTTCGTGGATGTGGAGCCGGAACAGGCTCCTGCCATATCGGTTCTTCGGCGGCTCCCCATGGCGGCGCTCGTAGCGCCTGACTGCACGCTCGGCCCCCAGCCAGTGCCAGGGGGAGGTCTCGTGGCCACCGAAGGGCGACCACCAGTTAGTGAAGGCCAGGAACGCGATCCCGCCAGGGCGGACCACCCGGAGCATCTCCTCGAACATCTCGTGCGGTTCTGCTACGTGCTCGATCGCGTTCGACGAATGGCTCAGGTCGAAGGCGCCGTCGGCGAATGGCAGCCGGCAGCCGTCTGCCATCACGGCCGTCCCGAGGGGGCCGCCATGTGCATGCAGCTCCTCCCAGTCGACGTCCGCCAGCACGCTGCGTGCGCCGGCCAGGTCGAAGCTGCGGGCGAAGTACCCTGCCCCGCCGCCTACGTCGAGCACCGTGGCGTCGCGTAGGTTCGCGTAACGAGACACCAGCTGCACAGTGTCCTCGGCGAGCATCTCGTAGAAGGAGCCGGGGTCCTCGAACTGGTGGATGAAACCCCTGAAGAGGGCAGCAGAGCGCCTGACCCCCCGGTCGGCAGGGTGCCGGTTCGCGGGGGGATCCCAGAAGCCCTGCGAAGTGGCCCCCGTGAGCACACCAGCAGGGCCACCACGAGGGCCACCACGAGGGCCACCACGAGGGCCACCACTAGGGCCACCACTAGGGCCACCACTAGGGCCACCACTAGGGCCACCAGCAGGGCCATTCGCTGATGGCAGCCGAGTCGGCCGGCGGGTGCCGCCTCGCGGCCATGTGGATACGACCTCAGCCGCGAGCTCCAGGTAGCTGTCTACGGTGCGGTCCCAGGACAGCTCCCGCGAGCGGACCAGGGCCGCCTTTCCGAGCAAGGTCCTACGGTCGCGGTCCGAGGCCAGGGCAATCCAGCGCGTGACCATGTCCGAGGGATCCCTCGCGAGCTCCCCGGTGACCCCCCCGACGATGGCGTCGCGCACGCCCGGGGCGTCGAGGCCGATGGCAGGTGTCGCGTACGCGGCGGCCTCGAGTATCGCCATACCCCATCCCTCGTGCCGGGCTCCATGCACGAGCAGCCATGCGGCGCCGAGCAGCCGGTCTCGCTCTGCGTCGCTCACATGACCGAGCAGCTCGGTGCCAGGCGGGGCAATCTTCCTGAGGCGCTCCATCTCCGGACCGTCCCCGACGATCACCAGGCGCCCGCCGGTGCGCGGTCGCACCTCCGCCCAGGCGTCCATGATCAGGTCCACCTGCTTGTGAGGAACCAGCCTTCCGACGGCGAGGAAGAGCGGATCGGGATCCTCGGCTGGGGTCTCGCCAGGCTTCGGTTCCACGCCGTTCTCTATGATGCGTATGTGGTCGCGGGGAACCCCGATGCGTTCCAGGGACTCTGCCGTGGAGGGTGACACGGCCACGAATGTCTCCTGGCGGTAGGTCCGGGGCATCAGGCCCGACTCGACCCTGCTTGCCACCAGGGCTACCGGGGCAGGGAACCTGTCACGCCACTGCTCGGTGTGGACGTGATGGACCAGGCATATCCGCGGCCCCCAGTGCCACCAGGGGGAGAAGTAGGGCAAGCCGTTCTCGACGTCTATGAGTAGGTCGACATCACCGAGCTCGCGCCTGGCGGCCAGGGGCGCCCGCAGGTACTGGGAGTAGGTGCCGCCTGCCTCGATGACGCGGTAAGGGCGGCTGCCTGTGGGCCCCCCGCATACCACCGTCACCTCATGGGAGCGGTCCATGAACCCTCGGGCGAGGCGGTCGACGAGGATCTCCGATCCGCCCGCGAGGGGGTGCGCGAGGTCACGCCATGTGACGATGGCAAGACGCATGCCTCAGGCGTCCGGACAGTCCGCCGTCTGAGAGTGCCCGGTGTTCCGAGGGGCGTCTTCGGCACCGTATGCCCGGTGATCGCGCTTCAGGTGACCGTCTGCTCCGCGATCGCTCTCCACGTGCATGCGGTCGTGGAGAGCGCGTGGCAGGGCGGTCGGGTCGGCGTGGGCGGGAGGGGTCCTAGCCGGTGCAGTAGCGGCCTCGGACCCGTCGGACACAGTGGCCATCGGAGCGACGATGGCAGGTCCGCCGACGCGGTTCCGGTTCCTGTTCCACCAGTGACCCTCGCCGGCCGGGTGCGCTGCCATGGCCCTGCGCCGCCTGGACTCGGGAGGAGCCGCCCCCCAGGCAGGCTGCGATGGGATGATGCGGCCCGACAGCGGGGCCACGCTCGCGAGCTGGGTGAAGCTGATGTCGCGCTCCGTGACGTGCCAACCGGCGAGGCGCCTGGCCAGCGATGCACCCATCTCGTGCCTTTCGGCCTCCGAGGTGAGCGGGTGGAGAACGGCAGCGCCACGGCCCCACGGGAGCACCAGGTCGGTGGCTCTCAGCACCTGCCCCACCTCGCGGGCGGCTTCGACGGAGCGCTCGCCAGCCCCTGCCTTCGCGCCAGGAGGCACGGCAAGTGTCATGGGAACCGGTCTCCTGTAGCGGATGCCAACCCTGGTGCGGACGAGGTCCCTGACCATGAGGAGCGGGTCTGCTACCGGCCGGATGTGGCTTCCCTCCACGAGGTGCCAGTCGACGGGTACCTCGTCGATACGGAGCCCTAGGTACTGGGCAAGCAGGAGGATCTCTACGTCGAACGCGAACCTGTCCACCATGGAGAGGTGGAAGAGCAGCCGAGCCACAGGCGAGCGGAAGCCCTTGAAGCCACACTGTGTGTCCAGGATGCCGAGGCTGGTGGATGCGGTCACCAGGTGGTTGAACGCGCGGCCCATCAGGGTGCGTCTCATGCTGCGGCAGTCGACCACCGACTCATCCAGAGCACGCGACCCGATCACCACGTCGGCATCCGCCAGAGATGACAGGAGGTCCGGCAGGAGCAGGGGATTCACGGACATGTCTGCATCGAGGAAGGTGACGGCAGCTCCCCGCGCCCGTGCGACGCCTGCCCGGATGGCGGCACCCTTCCCGCAGTTATGGGTCAGCTTCAGCACCGCAGCGTGAGGCAGCGACGACAGGGCCTGCCTCGCGAGCTCAGCTGTGGCATCGGTCGATCCGTCGTCCACCAGGAGCACCTCGGTCGAATCTGCATCCAGGAGCCCTGCGTCGAACACGCTCCCGAGCTCTTCTAAAGCGGAAGGAAGCCGGTGCTCCTCGTTGTAGGCAGGTATGACGATGCTGAGTAGCGGCTCGTCGTCTCTAGTGATCCTCCCGGCACCGTCCCCTAGGTCCACCGGTTCCCCCATTCTTCCGAGCGCCGCCCCCCTCAGCGTGCCCCTAGACCCCTGCCGGTGGTCCACTCACGGGAGCGGTAGCCGAGCAAGCGTCTGCCTACCTGCAGCATAGGCTCGCCGGCGCGAAAAAGAAACTGGTGTCAGCTCCAGGCGGCGGGGGAGGGCGCCGCCATGGGAGAGTCTCCCGGACCAGATGCGAGGCAGGCCGCGCTTGCCGGTTCCCCGGGCGTGGTGGTAGCACGAGGACTCTATGGGGACGAGCCCGGTCACGAGGACGCCAGGAGGTCTGGTAAGGGGACTCGATGAGGGCGGTGTGATCGTCTTCAGGGGCATTCCATACGCAGCCGACACCTCGGGTGGCCGCCGATGGCGTGCACCGGAGCCACCGCAGCCCTGGGGGTCCGTTCGCGATGCCACGGCCTTCGGTCCCATTGCCCCCCAGAGCCCTCCGGTGCCGGGAATGTCGATCCCGGGGGATCCGACCGAGTGGGCGGAGGACTGCCTGAGCGTGAACGTCTGGACTCCAGGTCTCGACGATCGAGCCCGTCCGGTTATGGTGTGGCTTCACGGCGGGGGCTTCACCACAGGCAGCTCGTCCAGCGCCCTCTACGACGGTCGGAGGCTCTCGCTGGCCGGGGACGTGGTGGTGGTAAGCATCAACTACCGTCTCGGTGCCCTCGGCTACATGGCGCACCCGGTGCTGGCTGGTTCAGAAGGTGGACCCTGTGCGAACTGGGGGCTGCTGGACCAGATGGCCGCCCTGGCGTGGGTGCGCGACGCGATCGGTGGATTCGGCGGTGATCCCGCGAACGTAACCGTCTTCGGCGAGTCGGCGGGTGGCATGAGCGTGATGGCGCTACTGGCAGCACCAGCGGCCGAGGGGCTCTTCAGGAGGGCTGTCGTCCAGAGCGGGCCGCCGGTGAGCGCGTCCGGTCCGCTCGCAGCCCGAAGAGCCGAGCGCCTGGTGGAGCTGGTCGGCATCGGGGCCCCCTGGACGCGCGCCGAGCTGGAGGCCCTAGGCGCGAATGCTCTCGTGGAGGCGGGCCAGCGCCTTGCCGGCGAGCTGGCTGGCCAGCTGACCATGCCGCTTGCGTTCGTGCCCGTGATCGATCCCGCGAGCCTGCCGACGCCGCCTGGCGAGGCGATCGAGTCGACCGGGGCTTCCGAGGTCGACCTCCTGATAGGCACCACGCGTGACGAGGCCACCTTCTTCAGCATCCTCGACCCAGGGCTGTCTTCCATGGATGACCAGACGCTGGTGCGCCGTGTGTCGCTAATCGCTCCAGGTGCATCAGAAGAGCTGGTGACTGCATATCGTGACGCCAGGGGTGGACGCTCGGAGGACGTATCTCCTCCCGCCCTGTGGAATGCCATTCTCACGGACTTCATCTTCAGGATGCCGAGCCTCCAGGTGGCGAGCGCCCACGCGGCAAGCCCCCACGCGGCAAGCCCCCACGCGGCAAGCCCCCACGCGGCAAGCCCCCACGCGGCAAGCCCCCACGCGGCAAGCCCCCACGCGGCAAGCCCCCACGCGGCAAGCGCAGGTCGCTCTTACGCTTACTTGTTCACCTGGGAGACACCACTGCTCGGAGGAGTCCTCGGTTCGTGCCATGCACTCGACGTGCCATTCGTGTTCGGCACCCTCCGGGAGCGGTCGGTGGCCCCTTTCTCGGGTGGAGGACCGGAGGCCGAGGCGCTGTCCGATGCAATGCAGCAGGCCTGGGTCGCGTTCGCCAGGTCCGGTGACCCCTCGTGCGACCGTCTCGGCGAGTGGCCTCCATACGATGCCGAGCAACGCCAGACCATGGTCCTCGGTGCGCGCCAGGAGCTGGCGGAGGATCCCCGCGGCCCTGAGAGAGGGGCCTGGGATCGGCTGGGGGTGCATCCGGGAACCGGCCATCACGCCAGCTGAGTCGTAGACGGCCAGTCGCCTGCCGGTAGGGTGTGCCAGCATTGATGGCGCCTGCGGGGGTGTAGCCCAATCGGCAGAGGCAGGGCGCTTAAACCGCCCCCAGTGAGGGTTCGATCCCCTCCACCCCCACTGCCAGCCCTAGGAGGCGCGGACTTCCGAGCTCGAACAGGCGCCGCTCCCAGCGATGATGGATGCCATCGCGTCGGCAAGGGCGCAGAGCTGGTCCCGGGTCAGGCGATCCACGAACCACCTTCTCACCTGCGCGACGTGGGCAGGGGCAGCAGCTTCCAGGCGTTCGGCACCCAGCTCGGTCAGGACCGCGAAGGTTCCGCGCCGGTCTTCTGGGCACTGGACTCGCTCGACCATCCCCGACGCGACGAGGCCGTCGAGCCTGCGGGTGAGGCCGCTAGGCGATATCTCGAGCCTGAGGGCCAACTCGCTCATGCGCAGCCGCTGGGAGTCGGCCTCGGACAGGTGGACCAGCACCTCGTAGTCGGGCAGGGAGATACCAGAGCTGGCCAGTAGCTCTGCATCGAGCTGGGCTACCAGCCGGGCGTGTGCGCACATGAGGCCGCGCCATGCACGGGTCTCGAGCGGATCGAGCCATCTGGTCTCGCTCACCCAGACAGTTTACCCGACCGCTTTCCGCTTGCGTATGCAACTACACTGTGATATAGTTGCATATACAAGCAAGTTTCCTGGGATGCTACCGGGCTGCGCCGGAGCGACTCCCTGGATGGCCCGATCCGAGAAGGATCGGGGATGACCATGTCCACCATAGGCTCTCCAGGCCTCAAGAGAATCAGGAGCTGACACCATGTCGCCATCTACTTCCACACATCCCGTGCTCTCGAAGCTCGAGGCTGGCACCTGGGACATCGACCCAGCCCACACGACCGCCCAGTTCGTTGCCCGCCATCTCATGGTCTCGAAGGTGCGTGGCCGGTTCTCGGGCATCTCGGGGAGCATAGAGATCGACCCCGCTGACGTCCTGGCGTCGAAGGTCGAGGCGAAGATCGACGTATCCACCGTGGACACCGGTGAGCCGCAGCGTGACGCCCACCTCCGCTCAGCCGACTTCTTCGACGTAGAGGCGTACCCCGAGATGCGTTTCGTATCCACCTCTGTCTCCGAGGCGGGTGGCGATCAGTTCACCCTGAAGGGTGACCTCACCATAAAGGGCATCACTCGTCCCGTCGAGCTGGATCTGGAGATCCTCGGTGTGATGGAAGACCCCAGCTTCGGTCTGCGAGCCGGCTTCTCTGCCAGCACGACCGTGAACCGGCAGGACTTCGGGCTCACATGGAACGCTGCCCTGGAGGCCGGGGGCGTGGTGGTCGCTGACAAGGTCCGCCTGGAGCTGGAGGTGGAGGCGATAAAGCATCGCTAGGCCCGAGCGCCCGACGCGTCCCGGGGCTACCTTGGCTAGCCTCGGTGGGATGGGCAGCGAGAACCTGGATCAGCCGGCTCCATCCATCCAGCAGGGATCGCCGAGCCTGGGCGACCTGCTGGGGGACCTGGAGGCCGAGCACGACTCCCTCGACACCGTGTTGTCAGGCATGGATCCCTCTGGATGGGACGCCGACACCCCCGCCGAGGGATGGATGGTGCGCGACCAGGTAAGCCACCTGGCGTACTTCGACGAGGTCGCGGTCATGGCGGTCATCGATCCCGATCGCTTCGCCGTTTTGGCCGAGGATGTGAAGGCAGAGCGCCTCGACCCGATGGAGGAGCACCTGAGGCGCGGGAGGGAGATGGCCGGTGACGAGGTCCTGGTCTGGTGGCGCAGGGCACGCTCCGACATGCTCGACACACTCGCGGCTCTGGCGCCTGGCAGCAGGATCGCCTGGTTCGGACCGCCGATGTCACCCGCGTCCTTCGTGACTGCTCGCCTAATGGAGACCTGGGCGCATGGTCAGGACGTGGCAGACGCTCTAGGCATCGAGCGTGTCTCGACCGGGAGGCTCAGGCACATCGCCCACCTCGGATCCCGGACCAGGGCCTTCTCCTACCTGGTCCACGGACTCGAGGCTCCGGTGGGTGTCGTGGATGTCGACCTGGAGGCCCCCGACGGTGGAACATGGCACTTCGAGGCCGGTGAGCCAGGGGGCCAGATCGTGGGCAGGGTGGCAGGCAGCGCACTCGACTTCTGCCTGGTAGTCACCCAGCGCAGCTGCCTGGCGGACACCTCCCTCACGGTGACCGATGGACCCGCAGCGGAGTGGATGGGTATCGCGCAGGCCTACGCGGGCCCTCCCGGGCCCGGAAGAGCACCCCTCCTGGGGCCCCGCGCATAGCCGTTACGCGGGGAGGTCCCCCTTTCCGGGGGACTCCCGGCAGGCCATATGCGTTCCATGAGGTCGAGGGCCAGCTCCTCTCCTACTCCTATCCCGTAGCGGCGACCAGCCCGCCGGACTTAGCGTTGTGGCGTCCACCTTGACGCTCAGACCGATTACCTCGACGAAAAGAGCCAGCTACTTAGGGCACTCGACTACCAGCTCACACCGCTGTAAACTTATATTACCAGTTGGTAATCACCGGAAATGGCCGAGTTTTCCGACTGCTGATCGCGTGGAGCCGGGAAATTCGCTTGACAGATCGGGGGGGGGCGTAAGGTTTCCGCATGGCGGGTAAACTTAGGACAGGCCGCGCGATAGCCTATCTCATGATTGGTGCAGCAGTATTGGCTGGTTGTAACTACTGGGGTAGCGACACGGACAGCAATTCCTTCGTGCAATCTGGTCAGTCGGAGTCGTTCTATATCGGGGGACTAGGTTACTTCGTCAACGGAAGCTCTAGTGATTGTGGAGATCTGGGTGCGTTTTCCGGAGCAGATGCCCTTAGTGCAGGAGCAAAGAACACCTTTGCGTACTGGACACTCGAGGGAAATCTAGTGTCGCCACTGACCGCATTGGGATATGGTCCATATGTGTGGGGATATACACAAGGTGAGGATGCAGTCCAGTGTTGGCTAAACGCAAATCACACATATGGTGATGTCAATGGCATAACTATATTCGCGGATGTCGAGCTAGACAACCTGGGGTGGGAAACACCTCAAGATCCTAATTACATCACTAATAATGCAGAAGTTATTCAAGGATTTCTAGATTATATAAGTGCAAGTCAAGGAGTCTCACCGGGGCTTTATGAGGGCATTAATACGTACGATGCGTTCACACCGAGTTTCATGTGGTCGAGCCTGAACGACCCTGCATTGCCGTTCGTGTGGTGGCTTACGAGCCCAGCCAGTTGTGGTGGGATCACCGAATATTCATCGCCACAGCCATCTAGCACAGTGGCTAATGCATTCTCCAATATTCAGAGCCTAAATAATTCAGGACAGTGTACGAACGGTGGCTACAGCGTCTCGCTTTGGCAGTACCAGGTGCCTCCGCTTGGAGCGACTACCGGCGCCGATCTCGATGTCACGACCCAGGATGTCGATACGCAGACTACGACGAAGACTATCGCCGAGAATGGTTCCACATCGTTAACGGTGACTGGTGACTACTGGGATACGGGATCGCCTTAGGGACTTTAGCTGTAGAGCGACGGATGACGAGGAGGAGAACAAGTTATGAAGTTCCATGTGAGATGGAAAAAGGCGGCTCTATACACAGCCGTGGTGGCAGTGATTGCTGGTGCGGCCGTCATCGGAGTAGGTATAGCTAGCTCCCGGGATACCTCGGCACCTTCGCCTGTCCGTCAATTCATTCGGAGGAAGCTCAGCCAGGCAGAGAACCTGGCACGCCAGAGGGAAGCTTCGGCTGCGCAGGCATCGTCACCCACCTTGCCGGTAATCAAGGTACCTGCTTGGGAGGCTAATGTCATACCCGCCCCGCAAAATCCCCTCGTGTTCTCCTCAGCGAGTGAAGGCTGGTTCTCATCAGCTAGCGGTACGTACGGTGGCAGCGGTCGCCTCTACGAGTCAACCGACGCAGGTCACACATGGTTCAGTCCGCTAAGCAGCAGTGCAGTGGGTTCCTACATAGACTTCCTGAACTCTCAGGATGGGTGGGTGGTAGGAGGATCCGGTGGGATCCTGCGTACTACCGATGGTGGAGCGGCCTGGCAGACACTCCCTGAGCCTTCAGGCGGCTCAGCGAACCGAATCCAAGTAGTGGATTTCGTGACACCGGCCGTCGGCTGGGCCGTCACGGCAGCAAGTGGCTTGGTGGCAACTACTGATGGAGGATCAACCTGGGTTGCCTTGTCAAATGCACCCCATTCTATATCCGACGTCTGCTTCGCCTCTCAGCAGGACGGCTGGGTGACTACCCGTAGCGGGATATACCAGTCGCTAGACGCTGGGCAGAGCTGGTCGTCATCACCGGAGTATTCAGAGCCTATCGCAGGGGACCAGCCCATGGCTATCGCATGCTCAGGCTCGAGTGCCTGGGCCCTCTTGCCTCTGCCTCCGCTGAACGCCGCTGGCTACGGGTCAGCAGAGGTGCTTGCTGGGACCAGTGATAACGGTGCGACGTGGCGGGCGCTCTACTCGACTGGCTGGCAGGTGCCAGAAAGACCCGATGTGCCCGCAGCAGGCCAGTCACTCCTGCCGCTCGACACCATGGACTTCAACTTGGTGGGACTAACGGGGGAGCAGGATCTCCACCTGGTAGCAACCGGCTCCACGCCCGGTGACACCCTAGGGGCAGATAACCTCCTGGGCGTCGCGTCCAGCACTGATGGTGGTGCCAGTTTCTCGATACAGACGATTGCCGATGTGAACTCGCCACTAATCGATGGTGCTTCATTCCCTTCGGATGCTCCATCAGACGGTTGGGTCCTGGCTGAATACCAGGTCCTTTCCAATCATGCCCTTAATTCCTCCAACGTCTTCACGCTCTACGCGACGACCAACGGAGGTGGAGACTGGACACCGATCTCTGGTGCCCCCTGGGGGTGACCAGAGCTGTGGAGCAAGGCAGGCGCTCCAGTGGCGCCCCACAGCCTCCCAAGACCGTCCCGTGCCGTGGGTGGCGATCCGACTTTTCGGGCATTTCGCGGTGTGGTGTGAAGAGCACCTCTCCTGGGGCCCCGCGCATAGCCGTTACGCGGGGAGGTCCGTCCCCTTTCCGGGGGACTCCTCAGTTGACCAGGGCTGGGTCGGTGCCGTGCCCTGAGGCGTCAGCGCCAGGAGCGCCGCTGTCGCTGTTGCCGGTGCCCATTCCTGTCTCAGGAGGTACTGCATCGATGCCCCCCTGGGATCGTCCGCGCCTATAGAGCAGCAACGCCCAGACTGCGCCGGCGGCGAAGAGGCCGAGGCCGGCGGCTTCGACGAGCTTTGCACCCAGATGGCCAGGGTAGGAGAGCCAGAGGTACTCCTCGAAGAACCGAGCCAGATCCCAGAGGCTTATGCCGACAGCCAACACGAACCCGGTGGGCCGAGCCAGCCAGTGGCGCTCGATGGCGATGAGGACTAGGAAGATCACCAGGCAGTCGAAAGCCTGGAAGATCGGTACGGGGAGGCGCTTGCCCACCTGGTCCGCGTAGTACATGCCGAACCACTGGGACGTGGGGTGCCCGCCTCCAGCGATCATGAGCTGCGGTCCGAGCAGCCGTCCGACGCCCCAGGCAGCCACCAGGACGGGGGTGACGATGTCCAGAGCCTTGAGGGTAGGCAGTTCCGGACAGCGACGGCGCGTGAGCACTATCGCGGTCGGCACGGCCGCCAGCAGGCCACCGAACGATGACAGGCCACCGTGCCAGACCTGGAGCACCTGGCCCGGATAGGTGGTGTAGTAGGAGAGATTTGCCAAGACGTGCATTGCCCGAGCCCCCACCACGGCGGCCACGACGACCCAGAGGAAGACACCTGTCAGCCACTCGACCCTGTACCCGCGATCACGTAGCCGTCGCTCGAAGTACCTGTAAGCGAACCAGAAGGTGATCGCGAGCCCGATGCCGTAGGTGTGCACCACCAGCGGCCCGATGTGAAACTCCACGGGTATTGGCTTCAAGGAGGATTCCTCTCTGGCTGGCGGCGCAGCTCGTCAGATCGAGGCTATCGCACTGCCGCGTGCACCGGCTGGCAGACCTGTCTCTTGTCAGGCGTGCCTCTCATATCAGGGCAGTCCTGTGGCAGGATCAGGCATATGCCGGATCCGAGCGGAGGAAGCGTGAGCGGCGCGAACGATCTCGAACGTCCCGGGCCGATGAGAGATCTGGCGGGCCGGTCGGCGATCGTCACCGGGGGCGCGTCGGGCATAGGACTCGCCACCGTGAGGCTGCTCGGCGCCAGGGGTGTGCGCGTGCTGGTGGTGGACCTCGACGAGGATGGCGCGAGGCGCGCTGCCGAGGAGGTGGGCGGATGGTCGATCCGAGCCGATGTCAGCCGTTCCTCGGAGTGGGCGAAGGTGGTCACGGTGGCGAAGGAACTGCTGGGTGGTCTGGACCTGGCTCACCTGAATGCGGGCGTGACCACTGGAGAGGCCGAGCTGGCCATGGTCAGCGACGAGGCCTACAGGCGCATCATGGGCGTGAACGTAGACGGCGTGGTCTTCGGGATCCGTGCCCTCGTGCCGGTCATGTCAGCTGGGGGAGGTGGAGCTATAGTGGTCACGGCCTCCCTGGCCGGGCTCGTGGCGTTCGGGGGTGATCCTATCTATACCCTCACCAAGCACGCCCTGATCGGCCTCGTCCGCTCCCTCCCGCCCCAGCTGAGCCCCATGGGGATCTCCGTGAACGCGCTGTGTCCGGGTCTGGTGAACACGCCGCTCCTGGACGGGCCTTCGCGTGAGCTACTGGAGGGGTCGGGCTTCCCCCTGATAGCGCCTGAGGAGGTGGCTGCGGCCGTAGTCGCGTGCATGGCGGGAGGGCAGACGGGGCAGGCAGTCGTGGTACAGGCAGGCATCGAACCAACCGCATATCGCTTCTCCAGGGCCCCCGGGCCGCGCACTGATGGCGGCAGCCCGGGGCTGCCTCCAGGACCGTTGCTTGCACACGACCAGGTGCCCCCGACGCCGTGAGGGCCGGAGCTCCCCGCGCCGGAGCTCCCCGCGCCGGAGCTTCCCGCGCCCCTGCATCCGCAGCTGGAGCCTGAGTCAGCGTGCATCCCGTCGAGGTGCTCCGGCTGCTGGCCCGCTCGCAGGACGACGATTCGGTCGCGCTGGCAGCCGAGGCAGGAGAGGTTCTCGCTTCTCTGGCCTCGTCGGATCCCGAGGCGCTAGTGCCGGCCTGCAGGCGCCTGCTCGACAGGCATGTGGGATGTGTGCCGCTGTGGTGGGTGGCGGCCAGGGTGCTCTCGGCAGCAGATCCCGTGGCAGAGGGCATGGAGGCCGCATCTGAGCTCTGGGACGATCCCACGCATGAGCTCCTCGACGACCTCGTCGGCTCCGATGGCCGACGGGTGCTGCTCGGGGGATCATTCAGCGCCATGGCCTCGGCGGAGGTCGCTGCCATAGACGTGGACGGCATAGGGGTCGGCGTTACCGGCCGAGGCGAGATCCTGCTCTCGCCTGGCGCGCGATCCTGGCTGAGGGACGCTTCCGAGCTGAGCCTGGAGGTCTGGCTGGTGGCCGGTGCTGGCAGGATGCTCCCATCTCGGCTCTGGACCTCGCTCGCCGGCCGCGTCACGCAGGACAGGCACAGCCCGGCTGGCAGGAGGAGGAATCTCGGCATCGCCAGCGACGTCACCCTCGTCAGCTCCTCATCCCTGCAGCAGCCAGCGCCAGGAAGCTCCAGGTGGGTCCTGGAGCCGATGACAGAGTCTGCTCGGGTGCTCGGACCTGTTGGGCTCATGACCGTGGCGGCTGCCCTGAAGGAGGCACAGCATTCCTGCCCGGAGCCGGCTGCCCTGCTCGGCGGCTGGTAGGAGCGCCTACAGGACTGGCTGGGCTGGGACTGGCTGGGCTGGGCGCTGGATACCGGTCAGCCGATGGACCAGACTGGCCGGTCATGAGCAGACGATCCCTGATCCGCATGTCCCCGTCGGAGGTAGAGGAGTTCCTGGCAGGCAGGCACACCATGAACGTCGCCACCCTCGGGGCCGACGGGCAGCCCCATCTGGTGGCCATGTGGTACGGGTTCCTTCACTCCAAGCCTGCCTTCTGGACATATGCGAGATCGCAGAAGGTATTGAACCTGCGCCGCGATCCGCGGATCACCTGTCTCGTGGAAGAGGGGGATCGCTACGAGGAGCTTCAGGGGGTGGAACTGGTCGGCCGGGCGTTGATAGTGGAGGACCGCGCAGAGGTGTCCCGTCTCGGTGAGAACATATACGGGCGCTACTTCGGGCCAGTGGACGAGAACTCAGCTCCCATAGTCGAGCAGATGGGTGCCAAGCGCGTAGGGGTGGTCATCGACGTGCACAGGGTCGTCTCCTGGGACCATCGCAAGCTCGGCGGGGTCTACTGATCCACCAGCCGTCCGGGGTCTAGGTCCACCAGCCGTCCGGGGTCTAGGTCCACCAGCCGTCCGGGGTCTAGGTCCACCAGCCGTCCGGGGTCTAGGTCCAGGCCGGAGGCAACGGGTATTGCCGAGCGGCTAGCGTCGTTCCCATGGGTGAGATGATCGAGTTCCCGAGCAACTCCAGCCAGGCAGAGGGTTACCTGGCCCTGCCGGACGGCGGAAGCGGTCCTGGAGTGGTCGTCATACAGGAGTGGTGGGGCCTCGTTCCCCACATAAAGGATGTCTGCGACCGGTTTGCTCGCGAGGGGTTCGTGGCCCTGGCGCCAGACCTCTATCACGGCAGGCATGTCTCCGAGCCGGACGAGGCGGCCAAGGAGATGATGGCACTGAAGATGGATCAGGCAGGACGCGACATGTCAGGTGCCCTCGACGAGGTGGTGCGCCGTTCAGGCCACCCTGATGTCGGGGTGGTGGGCTTCTGCATGGGAGGGGGTCTGGCGCTGGTGCTCGCATGCCAGCGCCCGGACGTGGTCGCGGCCTGCGTGCCCTTCTACGGGGTCATTCCCTGGCCTGATGCCCGACCTGACTACGGTGCCATGAGGGCTGCCGTACAGGGTCACTATGCCGGGCTCGACGGCTTCTTCACCCCGGAGGCAGCCCGGGCTCTGGAAGGCGAACTCCACTCCCTCTCGAAGGAGGCCGAGATCTTCGTGTACGAAGGTTGCGACCATGCCTTCTTCAATGACACCAGGCCTGAGGTATACGATGATGCTGCGGCGCGCCTGGCCTGGCAGCGAACGCTCGCGTTCCTCCGCAGGGAGCTTTCCTGAGGATCCTCGAGCTCTGGCAAGCCCGTCGATAATGGCGGGGAGGAGGGCACCCGGGCGCTCAGTGGCGGAACCTCACCTTTGGCACCGGCTGACCTCGCCGCGCCGACTCTGCGATCAGACGGGGACGCAGGGTCCGGCCTTTGGCCAGGAAGCCGAGGGCGACGTTCGTCCGGGTGCCCGCCAGGCTCCAGTCGGCCAGGGCCCTCTCGACGCGAAAGAACCGTTCGAGGTTCCCGCCGGGTCCAGCCGTGCCCTCCAGGACCCCTACGAAGGTGCGGTTCTCCTGGGAGGTGAACTTCTCGGGGTGGGTGTGGAAGGTGAGGCAGGCCGGGCCATCGGCTGGCATCGGGGCCCCTGGCCCGATACGGATAGCGAACCCTGCGATGTCCATCCTGGTGACTTCCACGGGTAGGCAGGCAGGGTACCCGTCGTCCTGGACGAAGGTCAGGTCATGGGAGCCCATGCGGGTGAAGGCGTCCGCTCCCTGGGCTTCCCAGGAGGTGGGCGGTGCGACCCAGGGTGCTGGCTGCCTGCCGGAGGGCGCGGGGTCCGAGGCCGGTGCCTCGGTGCCGGGAGGGGCCGACCACTGAAGGGGTGGGCTCGATAGGTAGCGATCAGACCACCAGGTGATCCTCGTCGGCGTGACCTCGATCCAGATACGTGCGTAGTACCAGGCCATGCGTCTGAGCATGAACCTGGGGCTTCCCCTGGTGGCCTCCGGCAGCTTGGCTGTCGAGCATGCTACGTAGCGGTCGGTGTTCGCCTGGAGGTCTGCATCGCGCACCGTGGCCAGACCCTGGACCATCACCACAGGTGGGCGTTCGAGCCCCGAGCCCACCTCGTCGGCATACAGGAGGCATACCTTCGGGTTGCGCCGGGCGCGCTCGGCCTTCGCGGGGTAGGTGAGCCCGGTCGAGATGTCGAGGCTGAGGCCCGAGTCTCCGACGTAGGGGGTGGTGGGGGTGGTTATCGGAGTCCCCGCACGCGTCAACGTGGCGAACTCGGCCGTCACTGCCCGGTGGAGGATGTCGAGGACCTCGGCAGGCCAGCCAGCGGGGTTTCCAGAAGATGCATCCACCGCAGTCATGCTAGGTGCGGTCCGGCCCGACCGCTCGCACCGGATAGGCTCGAGGCTACCGGGTCTGGCGTTGCCGGCCCGGCCGCTCGCACCGGATAGCATCTCGGGCATGTCCAATCGCAGCAGGAACCTGCCACGCCGTTCGTGCCTGTCGGTGCCGGGGTCGAACGAGCGCTTCCTCGAGAAGGCCCCGACCGTCGGCGCGGACATGACCTTCCTCGACCTCGAGGACTCGGTGGCGCCCCAGGAGAAGGAGGGGGCGCGCGCGAAGGTGGTGGAGGCCATCAGGAAGCAGCCCTGGGATGATCGCGTCCTGTGCGTCCGGGTGAACGCGTGGGACACCCGCTGGACATACGGCGACGTGATCGAGGTGGTGTCGGGGGCAGGAGAGCGCCTGGACGAGATCATGCTGCCCAAGGTGCAGTCGGCCGCGGAGGTAGTGGCCCTGGACCTGCTGCTAAGGCAGGTGGAGGCGAACTGTGGCCTTCCGGAAGGGCATATAGGCATCGAGGCACAGATCGAGACCACCAGGGGCCTGATAGCGGTGGAGGAGATCTGTGCAGCCTCCGAGCGCCTGGAGACGATCATCTTCGGCCCAGCCGACTTCGCCGCCTCGATGGAGATGCCGGTGCTCACTGGAGGGGTGGAGATCCCCGAGTACCCCGGCGACCATTTCCACTACGTGTTCTCGAAGATCCTGATGGCCGGACGGGCCAACGGGCTCCAGGTGATCGACGGTCCCTACCTGAAGATCCGTGACACGGAGGGCCTCAGGCGGTTCGCCCTACGCACCCGCACGCTCGGCTACGACGGTAAGTGGGCGCTGAATCCCGACCAGGTGGCGATCCTGAACGAGGTCTACTCGCCCACCCAGGAGCAGTTCGACCGGGCCTGGGACATCCTCGATGCCTACCGGACCGCCACCGAGGACGAAGGCAAGGGTGCGGTCATGTTCGGCGACGAGATGATCGACGAGGCCAGCCGGAAGATGGCTACGAAGTTCGTAAGCCGCGGGGAGCGAGCAGGTCTCAGCCGCTCTAACTCCTAGGGAGCTCGTTCCCGGTACCGGCAGCCTCGGTTAGGCGCCTGGCGATCACCTTCAGCGCCAGCGTCTCGTCGGCGCCCTCGAATATAGAGAGCACCCGTGCGTCGACGAAGTAGCGGCTGACGGGGAACTCCTCGGCATATCCCATGCCGCCGTGGACCTGCATCGCCTCTCGCGTCACCCACTCCGCAGCCCTGCAGACGTAGGCCTTCACCATGGATGCCTCCAGCGCCCCCTCGCCCTTGGCCATGAGACGGGCCACCTGGTAGGCGAACTGCCGCGTGGCCTGGATGATGACGGACATGCGTGCCAGCTTCGCCTGGGTGAGCTGGTAGTCGATGATCGGCTTTCCGAACACGGTCCTCTGGGTCGCGTAGGCATAGGCGGCTTCGTAGGCAGCCTGCATGACTCCCAGGGCCCGCGCCGCTGTCTGGAGCCGGCCGTTCTCGAAGCCCTGCATCTGGAGGTAGAAGCCCTTGCCCTCTCCGGATGCCCCACCGATCAGGTTCTCGGAGGGGACGAACCAGTTCTCGAGGGAGATCTCGTAGGAGTGCATCCCCCGGTATCCCAGGGTGTCTATCGGTCGCCCCTCCATTCGGCCGCCGGTGCTCACCCCGGCGCGGGCGCTCTGGTTCAGGACGAAGCCGTGGCCGGCAGCTCTGTCCTTAGGCACCACGAAGAGCGAGAGCCCCCGGTGGGCCAGGCTGCGGTCGGGGTCGGTGCGCGCGAGCAGCATGAGGACATCTGCTCTGGCCGCGAAGGTGCACCAGGTCTTCACCCCGTTCAGCAGCCAGCCGCCCCCGACCGGTGTAGCCGAGGTGGTCAGGCCTGCCACGTCGGAGCCGAAGTCCGGCTCGGTGACCGCGACGGCAGCCATGATCTCGCCCGAGGCCAGCCTAGGCAGCCACTCGCGCTTCTGCTCCTCAGTGCCCCCGTTCACCAGGGCACGCGCCAGGATCTCGGGGCGCGTGATGAGCGATCCTCCTGCGCCGAGCGATCCCCAGGACAGCTCCTCGGTCGCCACGACCATCCCCAGGTAGTCGCTCTCGCCGCCCGAGGCGAACCCTCCGTAGCTCTCGGGCACCGACAGGCCGAAGCCACCCAGCTCGGCCAGGCCCTCGATCACCTCTTCGGGGATGTCGTCGTTGGCGCGGTGAACGTGCTCGGCCACCGGTCTCACGCGCTCCAGGGCAAACCTGTGGAAGGTGTCGCGAACCATCTCGAAGTCTGCGTCGAGATGCCGATCACCCTCCATTCCGCAGAGCTGGGCGAGGCGGGCTGGATCGCGATGCTCCTCGAGGAAGTCCCGTGCCGGGTCAGCCCATCCAGGCTGGATGCCCCATAGAGGCTCCCGGCCTGCTGTCCGGGCCAACAGGTCTGCCAGCGCATCGGCCACGAAGGCGCACGCGATGCGTGCCTCGTCAGTGCCGTGTGCCGCGTAGGCCAGCACAGCCTCCGCCGTCCTCACGGCTGCCGCCCCGTGAGCTAGGTCGTAGGCGGCTACCTGGTGCTCCTCGATGCCTCCGGTGCTGGCCAGGTGAGCAGCTGCCTGCCCGATCATCCCCGAAGCCAGGGCTAGGGCACAAGACGCTGCCGAGGTGTCGGGGGGGTTCTCGCTGGTGGTCACGCCTGAGAGGATACCGGCACCGGAGCGCGGGCGACCACGGTGACGAGCGGAGGCAGGACCACGGCGTCATCGCCGGGGTCCACCCCTGTGAGGGCTTCCAGGTAGCGCGCTATGGGGCCGGGACCTGCCCCGGCGGGGGCCTCCGCCCAGGCGTCCACCACATCGAGGCCTACCTGCTTCGCGAGGGCCGGAAGCACGGCACCCACGTCTGGCCAGCGCGCTCCGGGCATCGACAGAGGCCGACCGTCTACCCGACCTGCCGAGGTGATCGGCTCCTGAGCCACCACCCATCCACCAGGACGGGTCGCCCGAATCATACGGTCGAGCGCTACCAGCGGGTCGCGGACGTGCAGCAGCAGGAAGCGGCAGAAGGAGAGGTCCACGGTCTCGGGCAGGAGTAGATCCTCAGCGGCCTGGGTGATGGCCAGCACCTGGGCATGGCTGGCCGCGGCTGCTGCCACCTCGTCCCGCCTGGCTGGGTCGGAGTCGACTGCGTAGACACGTCCGGACCTGCCCACCACCTCGGCCAGGGCCACCGAGACGTCACCCCCTCCGGCACCGACGTCCACGCAGCGCCAGCCCTCTTCGATGCCCAGCCGTCCGAGGGCGGTCGCGAGGGGCCTGCGGTAGACGTCGTCGCGGAGGTGGTACATGGCCGACTCCATCGCCTCGCTGAGCGGCAGAGAGGTGCTGCCCCCCTCATCCTCCGTGCCCTGTTGCATGCCCGAGAGGATAGCTGGCCCCGGCTGCTCTCCCCTGGGGCAGCCGGTCGGGTCGGCTAACGTCTGCACAGATGGGCGTCTCCAGTCTGGATAACCCGGTGTTCGTCCTTACCGCAGCGCGTTGCGGCTCCACCCTCATGCGGCGGCTGCTCGACGCTCACCCGAAGGTGACCTGCCCGCCCGAGCTGAACACGGCCGCCATAGCGAGGACCACCTTCACCACCTGGATGACCACAGAGGACCAGGCCACCGCCGCCGAACGGGAGCGCGCCGCCATCGACCAGTCCCGCCGCTCCCTGGAGGCGGTCATGGACTGGCATCGCCGCGCAGCCGCCAAGCCTGTCTACTGCGAGAAGTCCCTCATCAATGCCGAGCACGCCGACCTGCTGGTCAGGCTCTTTCCCGATGCACGGTTCATCTGCCTCTACAGGCACGCGATGGACGTAGTTGCCTCGATAGTGGAGTCCAGCCCCTGGGGATTTCGCTACTACGGCGTATCGCCATACATACCGCCCGACAACTTTGTCTATGGCCTCACCCAGTACTGGATCGACCGTACCGCCCGGATTCTCGCCTTCGAGGAGTCCCATCCGGATCAGTGTGCGAGGGTGCGCTACGAAGACCTGGTCCGCAGCCCCGAGAGCGTGCTTCGCCGCTGCACCGATCTGATCGGCCTCGCGTGGGATCCTGCCGTGCTCTCCTCGGCCTGGACCCAAGGTCTCGTCGCGGGCCCCGGCGACGGGAACCAGGCCTACACCGACGGTCTCCACAGCCGCTCCATCGGCACCGGTGCAGCGGTCGACGTGGAGCTGATCCCGGAGATCACCCTGGGAGTCGTGAACGATCTGCTCGCCAGGCTCCAGTACCCCACGGTGGGCCCCACATGGGGCATGGAGGCTTCGCCGTTACGGGGCGGGATCCTCGACCCGTCGAGGGACGCGGCGGTAGCCGCCATGATGACCGGGCGCGTGCAGCAGAGGCTCCTAGGGGATCGCTCGGCAGCCGAGCGGCAGCTGGAGACCAGAGCGCCTGAGGTGTTCCGGTTGCTCGTCTCGGACTGCGGCGAGGGCTCCTCCTGGAGCGTTGACCTCGCATCTGGCACCGTGAGGAGGGGAGGTGGCGGGGAACTGCCGACGATCCTGGTCGACTTCGCCACCCTGGTTGGCCTGGCGAACTCGACATTGAACCCGGAGATGGCCATGCGAAAGGGCGGCCTCCGCTTCAACTCCTCCATGGAACCCGGCAGTTGGCCGGAGTCGGTTCTGCGAGCCTTCCTGGCCCTCATCTCCTGAACAGGATGCTGGTTCACGTCCTGCCTCTTGGATGAGTAGTACCGCTGTCCCGACGAGGAACTAGCCTCGTCCCGATGAAGGTGATGATGTTGCTGTGCGACGCGGCGCAGGTGGCTGACGGCAAGCTCTACATATTGGGAGGTGGCTGGTCCCTCACCGGTCCCGAGCCCATGCCCTCGGCCATCGCCCTGAAGATCGATGTAGGGTGGAACGAAGCCGAGGTGCCCCACCACTGGGAGCTCTACCTCGAGGATGCAGACGGCCGTCCGGTCATGGTGGACACCCCCGACGGCGCACAGCCAGTAGAGGTTCGTGGAGAGTTCCAGGTAGCCAGGCCCCCTACGGTTCCCGCCGGCACCCCCGCAGACGTCACCCTGGTGGTGAACCTGGGCCCGCTCCCGCTCGCACCAGGCAACCGCTTCAACTGGAGGCTGGCGATCGACGGCTCCAGCCACGCGGACTGGGCGCTCGCCTTCACCACCCGCCCGGCCGTTCTTGAGGACTCCTGAGCATTGGCTCCGCCACTTCGGTCGCAGGTGAGCTAGGGGAAGCGGGTGAGGCATTCCTGGGTGGGCCTCCTCGCGCGCATCGCCGCCCTGGCCGTCTTCTGTGCCGCCGCGACGATCCTCTGGTCCTATGCGTCGCGTGGCGAGGGAACTGTCGACGTCCTCTCCTCCTCCCGTTCGGTGCGCCTCGCCCAGTTCTTCGACGGCTACTACAGGTGCCTAGGTGCCAATGCCCGCCGCCTGGTGTCTCCGGACGAGCCGGTCCACATCTCCGAGCATCCACCAGGTGCCTGGATCACTGTCGCGAAGGCGGTCGAGCGCTGGGCGGATCTCGTCGACCGGCGTTCCGAGGCAGTGGTGGAGCTGCGCCTCGTCGACTCGACAGGCCCCGGCTCCTGTGCGGGTCGCTCGATAGTGGCCCTCCCCGGCGGTCTCGGCCGTTCCCGGAGCCTGCCCTCACGCGGTCCCGCATCACGGTCTGGTCCCGCATCACGGTCTGGTCCCGCATCACGGTCTGGTCCCGCATCACGGTCTGGTCCCGCATCACGGTCTGGTCCCGCATCACGGTCTGGTCCTCCGCGGCGCAGCCGACTCGCTGCCGGGGCGCCGCAGCTGCGAGCGGGATCCGCGGAGTCGAGATCATGAGCACGCTGCCTGCGGTCCTGGTGACCATGGCTCTCTTCACTGCCGCTGGGCTGCTACCTGCATGGCGCCTGGTCGGATGGCGACCGGTCACGCTGTTCCTGTCTCCGCTCGCCGGGATGCTGATGGCGGGCATCGCGGGGGCCTTCACCGTGCTGGTGGCCGGTGGTGTGCTGCGTTGGTTCGTCGCCATCGTGGTCTCGGTGAATGCCGCAGCCCTGGCTTCCTGGCTGGCCCACCGGGAGGATGGTGAAGAAGCCCAGGGCCTGGCTGGGCACCACGAGAGGGGCACGGCAGACCACTTCAGCTCGGCATGGTCCCTGACCGGTCTGGTATGCGTGCTCGGATCTGTCGGGTGGTGCCTGCGCTCGGTGGTGAGGCCACGGATCGGCTTCGATGCCCGGAGCATCTGGCTGGAGCACGCGACCTGGATCTACCTGGGTCACGCCACAGCCCATGCCGCTCTCATGAACGCAGCCCTGCCCTTTGCCCACCAGAGCTATCCCCCGCTCGGGGGAGCCGTGGTGGCGATCGGCTGGAGCGTCAGCCACACCCAGAGCTACCGGGTGGGCCAGGTGATACTGGCCACCGCCACCGCCGTCGCCGTCGGGGCAGCAGGGTGCGTGCTGGTGGAGCTGGGGACGGCTACTGGCAGGAGACTCCGTGTGCATGGCGGGGGCCTCCTCCCCGCGAGCCTCGTGGCCACAGCGGGGGTGATCGCGGCTGTCGCCTGGTGCTTCGGCGTCTACGGGCTGGCCGGCGGCTCGGCTACGAACGGCTACGTGGATCTTCTCTGGTCGGCCTCTGCCGTCGGGGCTGCCGGCTTCGGTCTAGCCATGCCGCTCGGCAGCTCTTCGCTCAGGGTGGCCGCAGTGCTCATGGCCACAGGGGGGCTTACGAAGAACGAGGGGGCGGCAGCCGGAGCTGCGCTGGTGGTGCTGCTGGTGTTGCGCTGGTGGAAGCATCGGCCCGACGTGGGTCCCGGCGACGATCTCGGGGCGTTGCCCCCTGCCGCTGGCCTACCTCCACAGGGCATGGGCAGCTCCGTCACGGCCAGGCTGGCCAGCATCGTGGCAGGGCATTCCCGCCAGGTCGCGTGGGGCATCTTCGGCCTGGCATCGGTGATCGCATGGCCGCTCACGATGATCCTCGTCGGCGCCCAGCCCGATCCAGACCTGAGTGGCAGGAGACACGGCTCGATAGCCTCCAGATTAGACGCGACAGTTCGTTCGCTTGCAGACCATCTGCACCCCGCTGGGCTCGCACTCGCAGTGGGGGTCTTCGGCCTTCTCCTGATGGGGACCCTGCGGAGGCGTCTGGGCATAGGCGCGGACCCATGGATATGGGCGATGGGGGCAGCCGAGGTGCTGGCCACCGCGGCTTTCTACGTGATCGGGACCACCGTCATCGATTTCTGGCTGGCCACCTCGGTGGACCGGGTCACGATATTCGCGAACTCGCTCGGTCTGGCCGCGATCGGCTACTGGTCGGTGGTGGCGGCCGCGGCTGCCCTTGGCCCCAGATCGCTGGTGAGCCCTGCCGGTGCCCCAGCCAGCCGGCGTGGTCTGCCCGGTGCCGACCCCCCAGTAGGCCCTCGGGGCGCGGCCGGCTCCGACGGAGGCCTATCGGGTGCTCCGTCTGGCGTTCAGAGCGGGGGCGTACTACACCAGAGCCCATGACCAGCTACGACCGACCCTTCGGACGCTGTCTCGAGGACTTCGAGATAGGCGATGTGTACAGGCATTGGCCCGGCAAGACCATCACCGAGTCCGACGACCACCTCTTCTGCATGCTCACCATGAACCACCACCCGCTGCACACGAACGCCTGGTTCGCCGAGAACGATACGGTGCACGGCCGGAACGTCGTAGTCGGGAACCTCGTCTACTCCCTGGTGTTGGGGATGAGCGTGCCCGACGTCAGCGGCTCCGCGATAGCGAACCTGGAGGTGGAGTCGCTGGTCCACAGGTACCCGACATTCCACGGTGACACCATCTACGCGGAGACCAAGGTGTTGGACAAGGTCGCATCGACCTCGAAGCCAGATCGAGGGATAGTGACGGTCGAGACCAAGGCCTTCAACCAGCGTGGCGACGAGGTCTGCTCGTTTCGCCGCAAGGTCATGGTCTGGACGCGCGAGGCATTGCCGGCTCGGAGGCGACCCTATCCAGACGACATCTGGGAATCGTGAAGATGTCATGCCAGGCCAGCCGAGTGGCCAGCCGCGGCTCGCCTGGCGGCTGAGGATCTGTCATCCCTCCAGGAGGAAGTCGATCAGGAGCGGGTTGACCACTTCCGGGCGCTCCAGGTGCAGGAAATGCCCGGCATCGCTGATGACCTCGAACCTGGATCCGGCAGGAAGCTGCTCGGCGATGCCCGATACCACCTCGGCACCCATGCAGCCGTCGTTCTGGCCGTGAAGGTAGAGCAGCGGCTGCTCGGGTATGGCACCGCTCGCCAGCTGGGCATCCGCGTACGAGGGATCGTGCTGGGCTGGGTCGAACATGGCCCTGTAGTAGCTGATGGCAGCCTGGAGGTTGGCCGAGGAGCCGATCGATTCCTTCACCTTCGCGAGGTCGTAACCGGCACCGTACCCAGGAGACCAGTCGGCCCAGAGGCTGTCCAGGAACGCGTAGCTCTCCAGCGAGACTGCCGTCTCTGCCAGAGGGGTCTGGAAGAAGAAGATGTAGAAGCTGCGCTTCAGCTGCCTGTAGGAGAAGAAGGCACTCATCATGGCCGCAGGAGGCGGCACTGCCAGCGTGGCCAGTCGCCTCCAGCGCTCTGGTTCGTAGCATGCGGCACCGTAGGCGGCGAAAGCTCCCCAGTCATGCCCGACGATGACTGCATCGTCGGCGCCCCCGAGAGCCTCGTGGAGCATGCAGGCGTCGACCGCCAGGGCGCCTGTCTGGTAGCAGCCATCATCGGGAATCGAGGTCGGGGCGTACCCACGCATCCAGGGAGCCACCGCGTGGAAACCAGCCAGCGCGAGCTCCGGCAGGAGGTGGCGCCACGTGTGGGCGGTGTCGGGAAAGCCATGTAGGCACAGGGCCAGTGGCCCGTCGAGGGGACCCTCTTCCATGAGGGCTATCTCGATCCCGTTGGCCTCGACTGTTCGCTGGTTCATCCGATCAGGCTAGCGTCATGGGTATGTAGGCCGTGAGGACCGCCAGCTCCGGATCGTCATGTAGGTGTCAGGTCTGGACGTCGGTGGCCCTAGTCGGGTAGGCCCGGCGAGTGCCGGCTGAAAGGGGGTTCGGAGCTGAACGTCAGGTTCTTCGGCGTGCGGGGATCATGTCCCTGTTCGAGCGACGCCCAGCGGCGTTATGGGGGTAACACCTCCTGCGTGGTGCTCGAGATACCCGGTGGTGCTCCGATCATCCTCGACCTCGGGACCGGTCTTCGCCCCTTCGGCGACGAGCTCGCGGGCGTGAGCTCGTCAGCTGGACCATCGCCAGGTTCGCCGGAGCCGACACTCGGAGGACCCGATTCTCCTGTCGAGCTCACCGCGTTGCTCACCCACCTGCATTGGGACCATCTCATCGGTCTGCCCTTCTTCGCGCCCCTGAGGCACCCGATGACGCGCGTGGAGGTCTTCGGTCCGCCACAGCCGACTGGAAGGCTCCAGGACGTGCTCGTGGACATGGTCCGCCCTCCCTTCTTCCCTGTGGAGATGGCTGATTTCGCAGGTCATGTAGAGCTGACCGAAACCGACGCCGGCGAGGTCCTGGCCATCGGCTCTGCGAAGGTGGCGGTTCGCCGGGTGCCCCATGTAGGCGTCACGCTCGGGTTTCGCGTGGAGGCCGGCGGAGCCACGGTGGCATTCGTGAGCGACCACCAGAGACCCCCGGACGGCCTCCAGGTGGACCGGGGAGTCCTGGAGCTCTGTGACGGGGTGGACCTCTTGATACACGACGCGCAGTACTCCTCCCTCGAGTTCGCCTCGAAGGTCTCCTGGGGGCACTCGACGCCGACCTACGCGGTCCATGTCGCTCGCGAGGCTGGGGCCAGAGGACTGGCGTTGTTCCACCACGACCCCTCACACGACGACGAGGAGGTAGATCGGCTGCTCCACACCGCCGCCGATGCAGCGGTCGGCTCTGGGATCACCACGCTTTTCGCGGCCGCCGAAGGGGGCAGCTTCACCCTCGGCAACGGGTCGCCACCTGGTCGCAGAGAGGGGCCCGGGGCAGATCGTTCGTCCGGTGCCAAGGAGCGAAGTGATGGCTGAGATCGTCCCCTCGAGGTTCAAAGACGTGCTCGGGCACTTCGCCACCGGGGTAACCATCGTGACTGCCATGGAGGCCGAAGGTCCGGTGGGGTTCACCTGCCAGTCCTTCACCTCGCTGTCACTCGACCCGCCCCTGGTGGCTCTGGCGCCCTCCAAGTCCTCTACTAGCTGGCCGAAGATCGCTGCCGCCGGGTCGTTCTGCGTCAACGTGCTCGCAGCCGACCAGGAAATGCTCTGCCGCGCCTTCGCCATCTCCGGAGGGGACAAGTTCGCAGGTGTGAAATGGCACCCCGGAGCGAACGGCGACCCGATCATCGACGGGGTCCTGGCCTGGGTCGAGTGCGATCTGCTGGGGGCCCATGAGGCAGGAGACCACGAGCTGGTGGTCGGTCGGGTGGTGGACCTGGGGGTGTCAGAAGGTTCGCCCCTCCTCTTCTACCGAGGAGCCTTCACGCACCTGGGCTCTCTCGACTAAGGTCATCGGCCGTGCCTGAGATCCGCAGCTCGGACGTCATCGCCGACGTGGTCGTCGTCGAGCCAGACCCCCACGGGGATGCCCGCGGCAGGTTCGTGGAGACCTACCGCCGTTCCTGGTTCCCCCTGGGCAGGGAGATGATCCAGGGCAACCGCTCCGAGAAGCAGGCCGGTGCCGTCGTGGGGCTTCACTACCATCTCCACCAGGCCGACTACTGGTACGTCCTGAGAGGACGTGCCAGGGTGGTGCTTCATGACCTGCGCGAGGGATCCCCTACCGAGGGTGCCACGCTCTGCACCGATCTCGACGGGGAGGTCGATCGCGGCCTCTTCATACCGCCGGGTGTGGCCCACGGCTTCGCGTCGGTGACCGACCTGCTGCTGTGGTACCTGGTAGACAGCTACTACAACCCCGCAGACGAGCTCGGTCTGGCCTGGGACGATCCTGAGGTGGCGGCCGACTGGACGGTTACAGACCCCGTGCTCTCCGAACGCGACCGTTCTAATCCCAGCCGTTCTGCCATCGAGCCTGCGCTGAGGCCCCGCTACGGGCTGAGGACCTGAGCCAGCGCTGAGGAGGACCGCTTCGGTTCCAGGCGCGCAGCACCGGCGCGCGAGAGTGGCTTGAATGGTGACCGTGACTGTCGCGATCTTGATCATCGTCCTCCTAGGGCTCGGCGGTGCCCTGGCATGGATCCTCTCCCGCCAGTACGGTGACGAACGCCAGTCGGTCATCCACTACCAGCAGGCACTCGACACGCTCCGCCAGGTCTCCGACCGGGTCGACGGCGGGGGTCATGTCCGGACGATCGGACCCGTGCGGGCAGGCGTCCCCGATGCTGTACCCGACGGTGTCCCCGATGGTGCCAGCAGCGCTCCCCGGACCCCCCTCCCCGAGATCGAGCCGGGCGGCGAGGCAGGGGGGATCCACGCGGGCGGCGAGGCAGGGGGGATCCACGCGGGCGGCGAGGCAGGGGGGATCTCAGCAGCTGGCGAGATCCGCCCCGGGAGTGGACCCGCTCTAGTCTTCGACGACGCGGTTGGTGGCCTGGTGGAACCGGCCGAGACCGATCGCTCGGCTAGAGCGGCTGCTGATGGGAGAGACCCGTTTCAGGCACCGGGCGCCCGTCGTGGTCCAGGCGCCTCGAGTGGGTCGGCAGGCAGGCCAGGTGACTACGATCCTGCACACGCCGCAGCCAGAAGGCGCCGTACCAGGATCGTCACTGCCGGAGCGGCGGTCGTGCTGTTATTGCTGGTCCTGCTCGTCCTCTCTACCGCTGGCGGTTCACCCTCGGCGCATCGGGGCAAGCCGTCCCTGGCGCTGAAGCGGGGCAGCTCGGCGGCGTCCCTGGCACATGGCAGCACCCGCTCGAGGCACTCCGGCACCACCAGCACCCGCTCGAAGCGCCGAGGTGGGACCGTGTCGCACTCGAAGCACTCTTCGACCTCGGGGTCGTCGACCCCGTCTGTCCTCACGGCCGTCAGCTCGAGCGCGGCAGCGGGCAGCTACCAGGCACCCTCGGGCAGCTATACGGTCGTGGTGGGGGCATCGACGGGCGACTGCTGGGTGATGGCGCGCGAGGTGGGAACCGGTCAGGTGCTCTGGACTGGCACCCTTACCCCGGGCGAGAGCCAGAAGTTCTCGGCGAGCGGTCAGGTGAGCGTAGATCTGGGCGCAGCTACGGTGTCGAGTGTCACGATCGACGGAAAGCAGGTGGAGCTCCCCAGCGGCTACCAGTCGCCCTTCACCATGACCTTCATTCCGTCGTGATGCCACTAGGAGCCAGGACGATCCGCGCCAGCACCTAGGGCGTCCAGGAGGAAGGCCATCACACGGGCCTCGT
Source organism: Actinomycetes bacterium (assembly GCA_021801795.1). Classification (GTDB taxonomy): domain Bacteria; phylum Actinomycetota; class Acidimicrobiia; order Acidimicrobiales; family JAJYXR01; genus JAJYXR01. Next base: position 12,984 of record JAJYXR010000009.1, on the reverse strand, counting down.
CGCGCCAGGCCTCGTAGCGGCCGGACGGTCCGGCATGGCCAGCGTCCATCTCCACCTTGAAGATTACCCGGTTATCCGGGTTCGCAGCCCGCAGCTTCTGGACCCATTTGGCGGGCTCGAAGTAGCCGACCCTGGGGTCGCCGAGACCTGCGGTGACGTAGAGATCAGGGTAGCGGTCTGGACGGACGTTCTCATAGGGGGCATAGGTCTTCATGGTCTCGTAGACGGCCCTGTCGGCCGCAGGGTTTCCCCACTCCTCCCACTCGATCACGGTGAGGGGGAGCGAGGGATCGAGCATGGTGTTCAGGCAGTCCACGAAGGGAACCTCGGCGACTATGGCGCGGAAGAGCTCGGGGGCCATGTTCGCGACGGCACCCATTAGCAGCCCACCTGCGGACCCGCCTCTGGCTGCCAGCCGGTCCGGCGAGGTGTATCCGATCTCGACCAGGTGTCGGGCGACGGCGACGAAGTCCTCGAAGCTGTGCGGCTTGGCCAGGAGCTTGCCGTCCTCGTACCAGCGCCTGCCCAGCTCCCCACCGCCGCGTACGTGGGCTATCGCGAAGACGAAGCCCCTGTCCAGCAGGCTGAGGCGAAGCGAGGAGAACACCGGGTCGATGCTGATCTCGTAGGCTCCGTAACCGTAGAGGAGGCATGGAGCCGACCCGTCCAGGATTACGTCGCGCCTGCGCACCACGGATACGGGGACCATCACCTCACCGCTCGCGGGCACCCATAGCCTCTCGGTGACGTAGGCAGAGGGGTCGTAGTCGCCGAGCACCCGTTGACGCTTCAGGACCTCCACCACCCCAGTGCGCCTGTCGAGCTCGTAGACGGTGCGGGGGGTGGCCAGGGAGGAGTACTCGAACCTCACGACCGGGGAGCTGATCTCGGGGTTCCACCCGGGATAGCAGCTGGAGGGGTCCTCGGGCACCTCTATCATCTCGCCTGGTGGGAGCGGGTCTCTAAAGGGGTCGTCGCCCTCCAGCCTGTAGAGGACTATCCGGGGGTTCGCGTCGAAGCGCTCCGCGCATAGGAGCGCGTCGACGAACACGTCGAAGCCCTCGAGCCTCACCTCGGGGCGCTCCGCTATCAGCTCCGTCCAGCTCTCGTGCTGCCCTGATGACCCGACAGGGGCTGCCATGAGCCGGAAGTTAGGCGCCTGGTCATTCGTTAGCACCAGGAGGGTTCCCGAGTGGTGCTCCAGTGAGTACTCGACCCCCTGACGCCTCTGGCAGACCAGTCGAGGTGGCGAATGGGGTGAGGAGGCATCGATGAGCCAGACTTCGGAGGTGATCTTCGAGCCCAGCATGACGACCACGAATGCGCCGTCCTTCGTGGTCCCCACGCCCATGTGGAAACGCTCGTCGGGCTCCTCCATGACCATGACGTCCGAGTGGCTCGCCTCGCCCAGACTGTGCCTCCAGAGCTGGAAGGGGCGGTTGGCGGAGTCGGTCCGCGTGTAGAAGAGGGTCTGGGAGTCGACGGACCAGGCCAGACCGTAGGAGGTGTCTTCCAGCACGTCGGCTAGGTCTGCTCCTGCCAGCAGGTCCCTCACATGGATGGTGAAGTGCTCCTCACCGCTGTGGTCGACGCCATAGGCCAGCAGTGAGTGGTCTGGGCTGATGGCCATCGTCCCCACGTCGAGGTAGTTGTGGCCCTCGGCCAGCAGGTTCTCGTCGAGGACGACCACCTCACCTGGCCAGGCAGGTCCACCAGCCGGTTCCTCGCCAAGCCGTGGCCTGGAGTCGGAGGCGTCGGGCGAGCCGGTGGAGCCGGAAGCTGGAACACGGCAGTGGATTGGGTAGTCGAGGCCTTCCTCCGTGCGGTCGTAGTACCACCATGGCCCGTACCTGGTGGGTGCCGACACGTCGGTCTCGGCTATCCGGGAGCGGATCTCCTCGAAGAGCTCTGCCCTCAGCGTGTCGAGACGGGCGAGCTCCGCGTCTGCATAGGCGTTCTCGGCCCGCAGGTGGGCCAGCACCTCGGGGTTGTCCGAGTCGCGCAGCCAGGACCAGTAGTCGGTTCTCGAGTCCCCGTGTGCCTCGATCGTCTGGGCCCTCCGGGGAGCTACCGGTGGCCGGCGGGGACCAGCATCCTGCGACGTCTCGCTTCGGGCACGGCTGATACCCGGTTCGGGGGTTCTCTGGTCTTCGTCGCTGACATCATCCCCATGGCTAAAGCCAGGGGCTTTGGGCTCGCGTCTGGTCATGGTCCGCGATGATCCCAGAGTGGGCGACGTCGTGCCCGTCAGGAGTTGTTACTATGGACATAGGGGAAATCCCCGGGTACGCGACGCTGCTGCCCGAGGTTCCCGGATGGAGGCTCACAGCATGGCTACTACGCAGCTCGATCTCGGTAGGTACAAGCTCGGCTGGTCTGACGCCGAGGACTACGTGTACAAGCCGACCAAGGGCCTCTCGGAGCAGATTGTACGTGACATGTCCGAGATGAAGGGCGAGCCCGAGTGGATGCTCGCCTTCCGTCTGAAGGCCCTGCGCCGCTTCCTGGCGAAGCCCATGGCTCCCTGGTTCGCGGTGAACATGCCCGACCTGGACTTCGACGACATCTACTACTACGTGAAGCCCACCGAGAAGCGAGTCGACTCCTGGGATGCGCTCCCAGACGCGATAAAGAGCACCTACGACAAGCTCGGCATTCCTGATGCCGAACGCAAGTACCTGGCAGGTGTGACCGCGCAGTACGAGTCGGAGGTGGTCTTCCACAGGAACCGCGCGGAGCTCGAAGCCCAGGGAGTCTTCTTCTCCGACATGGACTCTGCATTGCGGGAGCACCCCGAGCTGGTGAGGCGCTGGTTCGGGACGGTCATCCCCCCCAACGACAACAAGTTCGCCGCGCTTAACTCCGCGGTATGGTCCGGTGGGTCCTTCATATACGTCCCGCCGGGTGTGAAGGTGGAGATGCCGCTGCAGGCCTACTTCAGGATCAATGCCGAGAACATGGGCCAGTTCGAGCGGACCCTGATCATTGCCGACGAGGGCTCCCAGGTCCATTACGTGGAGGGGTGCTCGGCTCCGGTCTACTCCACCGACTCCCTGCACTCTGCGGTCGTGGAACTCGTGGCGCTGCCGGGAAGCCGGATAACCTACACGACGATCCAGAACTGGTCCACCAACGTCTACAACCTCGTCACCAAGCGAGCCCGTGCCGAGGCAGAGGCTCATGTCGAGTGGATAGACGGGAACATAGGGTCTCGCCTCACCATGAAGTACCCGTCGGTTTACCTGGTGGGTCCGAAGGCGTCGGGCGAGGTGCTCTCGGTCGCCTACGCTGGCAGCGGCCAGCACCAGGATGCAGGGGCGAAGATGGTGCATGCCGCACCCGAGACGACCTCCACGATAGTATCGAAGTCGATCTCCAAGGACGGTGGTGTATCCACCTACCGCGGCCTTGTCCACGTGAACGAGGGCGCGAAGCACTCGAAGAGCTTCGTCCGCTGTGATGCCCTCCTGCTCGACGACGACTCCGTGTCCGAGACCAAGCCGACCATGGAGGTGGCAGAGCGAGACGCCCGCATCGGACATGAGGCCACGGTGTCGAAGGTCGGTGACGACCAGCTGTTCTACCTCATGAGCCGGGGTCTGTCGGAGTCCCAGGCCATGGGCATGATCGTGAACGGCTTCATCGAGCCGGTTACCCGGACACTTCCCATGGAGTACGCGGTGGAATGGAGCAGGCTGATCGAGCTGCAGATGGAGGGTTCGGTCGGCTGAGCCTCTAGGCGTGGCGCCTGGTCCCACGCGAGCTGGATGGTATGTCCATCACGCGTCATGATGGTGGGGTGCCCATGCGCGAGGAGTGCAAGCATTTCCAGAGCAGGACCTACTCGAGCGGTGAGGTAGTCCGTTTCTGCGAGCTGGATCTAGCACCCGAGGCTCCCTGGCGCTGCCCTGACGACTGCGGATCCTACGAGCGCCGTCTGGCTGACGCCGGCTGGGTGCACGGTTCGCTGGTGGAGCCGCCCGTGGAGGAGGAACCCGAGCCGGTAGGACCGGAAGTCACCATCCTCCTGGACGAGGCCGAGGACATAGTCAACGCTGCGGCCCCGGAGGTGCTAGCAGAGGTCGAGCACGACGAACGCCGACGTGGGCGTAAGGCGACGGCGACCGGGGAGCCCACCCAGCGACGCCGGTGGCCCTGGCAGAGACGGGACTGACTCTCCACCTCGCTGGCCACTGTTACACCCTGACGCGAGAATGCCTCTATCGGCCTGACGGGCCCAGTTGGATTACGGTAACGATGGATTTTCGAAGGGGCGGTTATGCTTATGGGAGTGGCACAGACCTGGGTCGTGATAGGGATCTTCGGCGCCTTCGCTGCCAGCGTGCTCGGGATGATGTGGTCGAGGCTCGACAGGCTGGACGCGAAGATTGATCTCCTCGGATCGAGCTTGCGTTCGGAGATAGGCGGGCTGCGCGACGAGATGCACTCGCAGATTGGCGGGCTGCGCGACGAGATGCACTCGGAGATAGGCGGGCTGCGCGACGAGATGCACTCGGAGATAGGCGGGCTGCGCGACGAGATGCACTCCATGGCACAGCACCAGGCTGCCATGGCGGGGGAGCAGGGTGTGTTGAGATCTATGGCGCATACCCACACCAGTCTCTAGGATCCCCTAGGCGCCCACCGGCCTTCGTCGGCCGTAGTGCAGTACAGGCAGGGGACGTCGATCAGGACCGACGAGCAGGGTTTCATGCCCTGGTGGGCGGAGGGATGGTATCCAGGGCACCGGCGTCCTTCGAGCTGTTCCGTGCAGACGGCTACGGTCTCGTCGTGATGGACGATCAGGTACCCGGGGCATGGTTCAGTAATCATCGGTAGCACCACTGGCACCTCTCCGAGGGTGGTGATGTGAACCCGTGCAGGTGGGATCCATCGAGCTATCCGGACCCGCCGGACTGCCGGACTCGCCCGGCAGCTATCTGACATGTAAGGCATCGGCATGTCGCGATCCCGGCTTGAGCGAGCGGGAGTGGTCATTAGCTCAGCCACGTCCTAGCTCCGGATGAATCCTGGGTGTGAGACGGGTCCGGTCACCTGAAGTTCCTGGCTGGCGGGGAGACGGGTCCCTCTGGAGACCTTCGGGCGTGGTGAAGCTCCAGGGCAGATACCTTTTCGGCGATCACGTTCGCCGCTCCTCCGGACAGCTCCAGGCGACCTCGTATGACCACCACGGGAGAGCCAGCAGCCACCTTGTACCACCTTTTCCAGGCTCCGGGGGAGAAGATCACGTTCACCATGCCCGTCTCGTCCTCGATGTTCACGAACACCGTCCCCCGGGCGCTAGGCGGCTGTTGCCGGTGGGTGATAGCTCCGCTGACGCTCACCCTGGCACCATTGTCCATGGATGTCAGATCAGACGCCCGCACTATCCCCAGCTCGTCGAGGTCTGCCCTGGCCAGCTCGACAGCAGTCGGCCCCAGGGTGAGCCCCATCGACCAGATGTCGTCTGCGAGGTGCTCGACTGCCGTAGGCGCAGGCAGCGGGGGGGCGTCGATGCCGGTGATCATCCCCGGAAGGTGCTCCTTGGTGGTCGCGCAGATGGGTCCGGCGGCCCATATGATCTTCCTGGCGTGGTCGCCCCCAGCACCCGCGGGGGTGCCGTCTTCCCGGCGGGACGGAGCCAGCCGGTCCAGGGCTCCAGCCAGCGCGAGGGCCTCTAGGCCCTCTCTCCCTACGCCGGTGCGCCTTACCAGGTCTTCCATAGAGCTGTATGGAGAGTGGGCAGCCATCCTCTCTGCCATATCGGTCCCGATGGAGCGTATGGTGCACAGTCCGAGCCGGATGGCCGGTTCGGGGCCTTCCACGGCCAGGCCAGCGGTCCGGTCGCGCTCCAGGGTCGCTCCGGCTGCGGTCCGGTAGCTCTCCAGGGTCGCTCCGGCTCTGGAGACCTGCACGTCCGGGGGTCTCACCTCGACTCCATGACGCCTGGCATCGGCCAGCAGGGACTGGGGTGACCAGAAGCCCATGGGCTGGCTGTTCAGCAAGGCAGCGTAGAATGCAGCGGGGTAGTGGAGCTTCAGCCAGGCGCTTGCGTAGACGAGGTAGGCGAACGATACGGCATGGCTCTCGGGGAACCCGAAGCTGGCGAAGGCTTGCAGCTTGGCCACGATCTGCTCTGCTGACTCAGCGTCAATGCCCTTGGCCTGCATTCCCGACAGGAGCCTGTCGTGGAGGCGTGCCATGCGCTCGCCTGAGCGTTTGGCGCTCATCGCCTGGCGGAGCTGGTCTGCTTCGCTCGGGGTGAATCCTGCTGCATCGATTGCCATGTGCATCATCTGCTCCTGGAACAAGGGGACCCCCAGGGTCTTTCTGAGTGAGCGCTCTAGCGATGGATGGGGTGCCTCTGGGGCCTCCAGGCCCTGACGACGGCGTATGTAGGGGTGGACTGATCCACCCTGGATGGGTCCCGGACGGATCAGCGCCACCTCTACTACCAGGTCTGCGAAGCACCGGGGCCGGACCCGCGGCAGGGTGGCCATCTGGGCCCTGCTCTCCACCTGGAACACCCCCACGGTGTCCGCTGCACAGAGCATGTCGTAGACGGCCTGCTCCTGGGGTATGCGCGCCAGGTCGATCTGCCTGCCGTGTGCTCCGGCGACCAGGTCGACCGCCCGGTGGAGGGCCTCGAGCATGCCTAGCCCCAGGAGATCGAACTTCACGAGCCCTAGAGCCGCGCAGTCGTCCTTGTCCCATTGCAGGACGCTGCGACCCGGTCGCCTGGCCCATTCGACAGGGCATACCTCCACCACCGGGCGGTCGCATATGACCATGCCACCCGGATGGATCCCTAGATGGCGGGGAAGCCCGACTGCCTGAGCGACCAGCTTCTCCAGTGGGTACTTTCCCCGGCTGCAGGTCTCGTCGCCTGCCAGGCTGCCGAGTGCCATTGCCATGTCGCGTCTGGCAGATCGCGTCCGGTAGGTGATCACGTTCGATACCTGGGCAGCATGTTCGCGTCCGTACCTGTCGTATACGTAGGCGATCACCTCGTCACGGCGACCGGACTCGATGTCGATGTCGATGTCCGGTGGGCCGTCGCGTTCGGGGGAGAGGAAGCGTTCGAAGAGAAGATCGAGCGAGACCGGATCCGCTCTGGTGATACCGAGCGCGTAGCAGACAGCCGAGTTCGCTGCAGACCCACGGCCTTGGCAGTAGATGTCCTCCTTCCTGCAGAACTCCACGATGTCCCACACGATTAGGAAGTACCCCGCGTAACCAAGTGCTTCTATCACCGACAGCTCGTGGTCGATCTGATCCCAGGCACCCTTTACCCTCTCTGATTCCCGACGGCCGTATCGTTCACAAGCACCAGCTTCGACCAGACGAACCAGCAGGCTCTGTTCGCTATACCCGGCTGGCAGGGAGAAGTGAGGTAGGCCGGGAGACAGGCCATAGAGGTCGACGGCACATCCCTTCCCGAGCTCGGCAGCCCTTCGCACAGCTCCGGGCCAGCGCGCGAAACGACGCTCCTGCTCATGCGCTGAACGAAGCGATGCGGTCGGCGAAGGGCAGAGCCAGGGGTCGAGCTCATCGAGAGATCGCCTGGCACGGGCTGCCGCGAGGGCGCCTGCGAGCAGGTGACCCGAGGGTGTCGCGTAGTGGACGTTGTTAGTAGCCACTAGATCGACTCCCTCGCCGACCGCCAGCGCTGCCAGCTCATCGTTACGTGGGGTGTCGATAGGGTCTCCGTGGTCCCATATCTCCACAGCGATGTTCTCGCGTCCGAACGCCTCGATGAGCACCGACAGGCTGCGTCGGGCTGCCCGCGGGCCCTCCCCGGTAAGGCTCGCGGGGACCAGGCCCTTACGGCAGCCCGTCAGCACCAGCCAGTGCCCTCCGTGGCGGTCGGATAGCGCGTCCAGGGAGCACGCGGTCTGGTCCTTCGAGGAGCCTGCCAGGCGCGCCTCGGATATGGTCCTGCTCAGAGAGGCGTATCCCGTGAGGTCGCGTGCTATCACCACCAGGTGGGCTCCCTCGGGGTCCGGGACCCCGGTGCGCGCCCCGGCTGGTTCCAGGGTCAGCTCTGCTCCGTAGGCGGCCTTCATCCCCACATCGCGCGCGGCGCTGGCGAAACGGACGGCTCCGTAGAGGCCGCCGTGATCCGTGATCGCGAGGGCAGCCAGGCCGAGGCGCGCTGCCTGGCGTACTAGATCCTCGGGGTGGGATGCACCGTCCAGGAAGCTGAAGCTGGAGTGGCAATGCAGCTCCGCGTACTCGGGCAGCATGTGCTCAGTCATATGTTCCCTCGCAGAACCACCTGCCTCGTTCGACCACCAGGAGGTGAGCATCTCCCTCGGCGGTGAGCAGCTGGACCCGTGCCCTCCGCCTGCGGGGCGCAGACCACCAGTGCTCGTCTGCTGGCCACGGTCCAGCCCACCCCGCTACGAGGACTAGCGGTGAGCCGCCTATGGAGACCTGAGCAGGATCAGCCCTGAGGATGCCGCGGGCAGTCACCTCTGCCCTCTCTCCCCTCGCGTCCAGGAGGTCAGCGGCGATGGGAGGGTCGAAGACGAGCGACGGCGAAGGTGGCGGTATGCGACCCGGCCAAGGCAGGGGTTTCTCGTGCTGTCCACCCCTGGGTTCGTAGCTGGCCCATGGGACGAACATCGCGCGTTCTGCCGGGGACCTCCCCCCCAGGATATGGGCCATGAGCACCGTGCCTTCGCCGAGGAGGGTCTCCAGAGCTTCGACTGCTCTCGACATCTCCCCGGTTCCGTCCCGCACCTCCCCCCAGAACCCTGGCTGCACATACCGCGTCGACATCTGGGCCCGGTCTATCCCGACGGCCCCGGGAGTCTCTGGCGGCTGCATGGCGTCGCTAGCAGAGCGGTCGCTAGCAGTGCGGTCGCGGGTATGACCTGTTGGCGGGATCGGTCGGTCGGATAGTCCCGACGCGAGATCCTGGTACGACGCGGCCAGATGCCCGAATCGTTCCACCAACCGGTCGCGTGGCAGGCAGGCCAGCTGGCCGAGGGTGTGGATCCCGACGCGTCCCAGAAGGTCTGCAAGCTCCGGGTAGACGAGCAGTTCCAGAGGGAATGGGGCAAGGAACTCCGGGGTCTGCCCTGACGCGACAGTCCCCACCTCCCCACGAAGTGGCCAGCCGGGCAGCCTACCTGCAGACAGGTGGGCTGCGATGCAGGCAGCCAGCACCCCATCGGCTATGCCGACTCCTCTAGCGGCATGCATGGGGGAGAGGTCGGGCAGCTCTCGGACACGCTGCAGGATTGCCCGGCCGAGCGACTCTTCTCCCCCGAACGCCCTGCGCGCCAGGCGGACCGGGAAGATGCAGACCCCAGGCGCCAGGGGTTCGGCTGCAGGGCAAAGATCCTCTACGGCGGCCAGGAACTGGTGGGGGATAGATCCCCCAGCCCGCGCCGGGCGCGCCGCGCGCACGCCCAGCACCGGGAGGGGGAGCTCGACCTCGACCTCTCGGGCTACTGCGCAGGCGACGAGAAAACGTTCCACCAGCCGTACCGTCCCTATGCCGGTGCCAGCATCCCGTCGGGGGAGGGCAGCCATAGGCTGCAGTACAGGGTGTCAGGGTGTCCCCGCCGCCATGATGCACTGACCTCTGCCAGACGCCCGTAGAGGTGCCCGCGAGAAGGCCGGTCATCGCCACCTAACCCCTGCCATGTCCCCTTTAGGGCGTCGAGCACCACGTCTGGTGTCTCGGGCCAGGCAGGACCGCTGAGCACCACCAGCACGCTTCCGTAGCGCCTGGCCCTGGCGGCCAGCTGTCTGGCCACAGATCCAGAGGCCTTCCCCCATGGCCTGACGAGCACCATGTCCGCGTGCTCGAGCAGCTCGGCAGCCACCTCTGGCCAGAGGGGCCCCGGGTTCGGGACGATCACCAGGCGGTCCAGCCGTACCCCCAGCTCTGTGGCACAGCATGCTCCCAGGTCGGCCACGCCGGCGACAGCGCACCAGCATCCCCGAGCGCTCGCCTTGGCCGTCAGCGCCAGGCCGATGGTGATGCCTGACCTAGGGGTTATGACCACTGTAGACCCTCGGGGCAAACCACGAGGGAAGAGGGGAGCAAGTGGGTCTGCCAGCGGGAGCGATCGGTCGATGCCGAGCGAGACTGTCCTGGCGCGCGCGTCGAGCAGGGGAGCCAGCTGCGGGCGCGCCGCCACCTGCCTCTGTCCGACGGCTCGGGGGTGGATAGCCACGACCTGACTATAGCGAACAGATGTTCGATATCGCCAGCGGATGATCCAGTCGGGTGGCTGACGTAGGTCAGCTGGTCAGAGGCTCGAAGAGGGCTGCTCCGTCGTTCGCGACGGCTCCTACACGACGATCGACCCTGTAGGAGATGAGGGTGCCCGCCGGGGCCGGACGGAGCAGGGGCGCTACTGCCGAGCCGTCGCGCACCGCCGGATCTACCCAGCGGTCGACGTCGGAACGTGAGATGAGGGCAGGCATGCGCTCGTGCACTGGAGCCACGTCGGGGCCGGCAGGCACGGTGATGATGGTGCAGGTGCGCAGCATCGTGTCGAGGTCGTCAGGGCTACGCGGGTCGCGCCATATCTCCCAGAGCCCAGCCATGAGCAGCAGATCGTCATCAGGGCGGCGGAATGCGTAGGGGATCTTTCCGTCGCGTGGGTCCTCGCGGGGATCGTCGGCGTGAGGAAGCCGCCACTCGTAGAAGCCGTCTGCCAGCACCACGCAACGGCGTTGCGCGAACGCCGAACGGAAGGCTGGCTTGTCCGCGAGGGTCTCGGCTCTGGCATTGAAGAGGTTGTTGCCTACCGAGGGGTCCTGGGACCACGACGGGACGAGTCCCCACCTGTAGGCGTCTATTACCCTGCCCCTGGTGCTATTCGTGCCCTGCTGCATCGGGTCAAGCGCGTGCAGTGGGTGATGGCTCGCGCTCAGTGCGAAAACCCGTCGCATGGGGGTCACGTTCCAACTCGGGTGTCCGACCGGGTCGAGACCCGGCGCGAGGCGGCAGTCCAGGAGGTTGGCCATCCGTCCAGGCGGCGTGAAGGAGACGATTCGTCCACACATATCGGTCGCGTAGGAAGCCTAGGACGCCGGGCCACCAGAGGTGAGGATGCCCAGCCCTGGATAAGAGCATCACGGTCTGTGCCTCTCGCCGCTCCTGCAAGGTTCCCTGCAAGGAGACAGCCGAGAGGTCCGGAAAAATCCTTTTACCTAAAGGATTTTGCAAGGTTCCCGGCAAGGTCGCCTGCAAGCTTCACCGGCCATGATCCTTCCCATGGGCGACTCCCCATCCATCGTCGGACCACACATGCACAGCAGACTGCCAATGCTCCGACTTGCGCGCGTCGGCCGCGGTCTCTACAGTGCCACCCTCGTGCGGGCGGGAACCGGAAGGCAAGGACATCGGCGGGGGCGCGGGCGCATCGGCGCGACGGCGGCATTTTCGGCGTCGATTGCGCTCGCGATGTCCACCCTCCTAGGAGCGTGCTCCACCTCACCACGCAGCGCGGCCCCAGCACATCACTCGGTGTCTGTCGGGGATAGATCCGCTGAAACACAGGAAATACTGGCCGCCTGGCGAGCTGCGCACGCTGCGATCGACGCCGCCTCCCGCAGACCCGGCTCGATAACCCCTGCCCTCGCAGCCACCCACACGAGAGCCCAGCTCGCGCGGGTCGAGGCAAACCTGAAGAAGATGGCAGCAGCAGGCGAGGTGGGCGTCGGGCCCGACGGCACGGTGATCTGGGACCGAGTCCTCAGCCGCGGGAGTGGCTGGGCGATCGTGGAGGGATGCATAGCCGGCAGCGAGGTCGGTGTCTTCGCCGCGACCGGCCGCCCTGTTCCGGGGCCCCTCGGCTACAAGGGTCCCGAGCTGGTCATGGCGCGAATGGCGAAGACCAGCTCGGGCTGGAAGTTGGCTGCCGAAAACATAGAGGAGGAAAAGTGTCCCGCTGGATGAGCTTGCTGGTAACACTGATGATCTGCGCCTGCCTGGTACTCGCCCATCCCGGGCTTGCCAGCGCGACAACCGGTCTTGGGGAGCAGGGAGGGACCGTCACCGTCTCGGTCTCTACCGCCACGACCACTCCTGGGAGTCCAGGGGCGCCAGGAGCGCCTGCAGTCCCCGGGTCATCTGGAGGCGGCTCCAGCACGCCCCCACCATGCACCTACGCCCCCCTGCCCACCAGCTTCGACCAGACCAACCAGCCGCCGCCAGGGGCGTCTCCATCCGATGGAGCCTGGTACCTGATGGCCTGCACAGGCGCGGGCCCAGGCTTCAACAACGTCGCCTACGTCTGGGTGGTCACAGGCCAGCCAGCGGTGCCCCCTACTCCTGCTGTACCGCCGCGCGAGCTGGGCCAGAGGGCCGAGCAGTCGATCACCCTGCCCAGCCCAGCCATAGGGGTGAACCCACCGGCCTTCAGCGTCGTGAACCTGGCGACCTGGCTCTGGGTCGACCCCTCGATCTGGCACCCATACTCCGCCACCGCCTCCGCGGGAGGGGAGTCGGCCACGGCCACCGCGACCCCTACCTCGGTTACCTGGCAGATGGGCAACGGCCAGTCGGTCACCTGCGATGGTCCCGGTACACCCTATGACGCCGCACTGCCTGCCTCGGACCAGGCGACCTCCTGCTCGTATACCTACCGTGAGTCATCTGCAGGCCAGCCGAGCCCGAACGGTGATCCGGCCGACGCCTCCTTCTACGTGACCGCCACCGTGTCCTGGTCGGTCAGCTGGTCGGGTGGTGGCTCCTCGGGGGTCCTCCCGCCTCTCACCACCAGCTCCGCCACCCACCTACGCGTCGAGCAGGTCGAGGCTGTGGAGGCCATAGCGCCGCCTGCCTGATCAGAGGTCGCCGGCTGGAATCCACTGCTCGGCGCCATAACCCAGTCACACCGACACCAGTCATACCGACACCAGCCATACCGACACCAGCCATACCGACACCAGCCATACCGACACCAGCCATACCGACACCAGCCATACCGACACCAGCCATACCGACACCAGCCA
>JAJYXR010000037.1 GCA_021801795.1 Actinomycetes bacterium | reverse complement strand
GCCTCCAGCTCGGCTCCGACGGGTTCCAGCACGCTCGCATAGTTGCGGGTGGAGACGCCAGTGAGCACGGAGATGAGCGTGTGGCGATCCAGCAGCTCTTTCGAGGCCAGGGCCTCCCAGGTCTGAAGGGTGATCTCACCAGAGCCGTCGGTCGCCCGCACGCGGGGCTTCTTGAAATCGATCATGCGCCCTCCCAAGGGAACCTTCGAGGGATCGGTTCCGTGGCGTACCGCCACCCGGCCCGGGTCGTGTCGGCCCTTGTGTCCGGCCACCTGGGTCACCTCGGCTTCTATGACCTCGGAGAAGACCTCCAGACCGACCGCTAGGGCGGCAGCGAGCAGGCCCTCGTGCATACGAGTGGCGAAGATCTCGAACTCGCCTTCGAGCTTGTCGGCCAAGGATTCGCTGAGGCCAGCTTTCCCCAGGTCAACGAGGCCGAGGCCAGGTATGAGGCGCAGGCTCCCTGAATGGCTCTTCGTCGTGTGGGATGCTTTCTTCATTGGTGGTCCTCCGTTTCTGGTTCGGGATTGGACACCTCAAGCTTGCCTCACGGCAGCACCCGAGGCGGAGGACCACCTCTCAAAATCCACGGAGCTCGGGTCAACCTCCCCTGGGACGTAGGCATAGGACACCGTGTTGCCCGCTCCGTCGGTAACCGAGGCGAGCTGGCCGAGGGGGGTGTAGGCATAAGTAGTGGTGCCCGTGGCATCGGTCATGGTTTGCACTCGGCCAAGGCTGTCGTATGAATAGGTGATCGAGGGGAGAGGGGCGAGGGCGACCTCGGCTGGACCGTCGAATGAGCCCGACGAGACCGTCGTGACCTTCTCGCTTGCCAGGTCGACCACACTCAACGAGCACGAACCAGGTGTCGCCGAGCACGACCCGGGATCGGTCACATACGCGTGTGTTCCGTTCGGGCCGATCGCAAGCCCGAGCGGCAGGTGCCCGAGGGGGATCGTCGAGGACACCTTGTCGGTGGCGGTGTCGATCACGCTGAGCGCGCCGTTGGCAGACGAGGCCTCGAGGTCGGTGACGTACGCGTGGGCGCCCTTGGGGCCGAATGCGACTATCGCAGGGTTCTGCCCTACTGTGATCGAGCCGGTTACCTGACTCGTAACGGTGTCGACCACGCTCAGGGTGTCCGAGCCGGAGTTCGTGACATACGCGGTGGCGCCATCAGGGCTCAGTGCCACGTAGGTGGGGTTGATCCCGACAGGGATAGTGGCGACGAGCTGATCGTCGGCAAGGCTCACCACGCTGAGTGTCCCCGAGGCAGTACCCGGGGGCGAGCCCGGGGGCGGGCCCGAGCTCGTCACGTAGAGGTAGCTCCCAGATGGGCTGATCGCCATCGCCACGCCTTCTGGACCAGGTGGCAGTCCCGTGATCGTCTTTGTCACCTGGTTGGTGAGGGTGTCGATCACGCTCACGGTGTTCGCCCCACCGAGGCCGTGGTTGGCCACGTAGGCACGCGTGCCATCCGGGCTCACGATCACGTCAGTGGGGTTCGATCCGACGTCGATGCTCTGGCCTAGGGCCTCTGTCGCCGTGTTCAAGGTTGCGACGGTGCCAGTGGAGCCGGAAGATGCTGTACCGCTTCCCGCGTTCGTCACGTAGAGGGTGTAGGAGGGTGCGCTAGCGGGCTCTAGTACATCGGTGAGTCGCCCCGCAGGGTCGTAGGCGTAGCTGGTCACCTGGCCCATCGGGTCGCTCGAGGAGACGAGCTCGCCCGCGGCGTCATAGAAGTTGGTGGTGGTCTCTCCGTCAGGGTTGGTCCTGGCGGTGGCGAGGTGCGGGTAGGCGGCGTCCGCGTAGGCATAGGAGGTCACCTCGCCGGTACTAGTCGAGGTGACGCCAGTGGCGGAGGTCTCTACGTTGCCCTCGGCGTCGTAGGTATAGGTAGTGGTCGACGCTGAAGCGCTGTTCGCACCACTGGTGACCGAGGTGGTCTCCCCATCAGCGTCATAGGCATAGGAGGTGACCTTCCCCATGGGGTCGGTGACGCTCGCGACCTGGCTGTCAGGAGTGTAGGTGTAGCTGGTGGTCGCTCCAGCGGGAGCTGCGGGCGTAGCAGGCGTGGTGGTGGAAACGAGGTTGCCGAGCGCATCGTAGGTGTAGGTAGTGGTGAAGGGGCCCGGCGGGTCCTTGACCGGGCG
This sequence comes from Actinomycetes bacterium, assembly GCA_021801795.1. Lineage (GTDB taxonomy): Bacteria > Actinomycetota > Acidimicrobiia > Acidimicrobiales > JAJYXR01 > JAJYXR01. Next base: position 43,891 of record JAJYXR010000037.1, on the reverse strand, counting down.
ATGGCCACAACTGCTCGGTTCGTAAGTGTCATCGCGAGCCGAGCGAACCCCGCAGGCAGGGGGCGCCACCCGAACGACTGCGACTGCAGCAGGCTCGGGGCCCACCGGTATCGCCGGGCCGGACTTCGCAGCCGCGAGGCCGACCGGCACGAGGCTGCCTGTCGCGTAGGAGCTCACGTACGCGTAATGTCCGCCTGTAGCCAGAGCGAGCGCGAAGGGCGATTGGATCGCAACAGAGGAAACGGCCTTCAGGGCGTAGCTCGTGGCGGTATTGAGCCCAACTAGCTCTCCCCAGCCAGCGAGGATCGCGCAAGTGAACTGCGCTGCTGGATCCGATGCGGGCGGTGGGGTGGAGCATTGAGCGTTCAGCAAGTTGGCGAGGTTCTGGAGCTCGGCGCACCAGAGCTCAGCGAGCCCGCTGGCCGAAGCACAGCTGGCAGGCGCCGACCAGGTCCTCCTGCTTAGGGGAGCAAGGGTGAGCAGCGCGCTCGCCCCTTGCACGCTAACTAGCACGTCGCCATGGCGGCCTGCGAGGGCGACGGGTCCAGCCCCGACGCCAAGGGGGGTCCCGATGCCAAGGACCGGGGCAGCGCCTCTCTTGGCAGGCTCGTTGATCGCGACTGGCACGACACTACCTGCCCGATCATCTGCCACATAGGCGATCCTGCCCGATGGCGAGAGCGTCACAGCGACAGGACCGCTGCCTACCAGAAGCCCGGCACCTACCTTGCCGGTTCGGAGGTTCACCGGGGTAAGCGTGCCCCCGCTGAAGCTCGTCACGAACGCGTACCTGCCGTTCCCGGAGATGGCGATGCCCGTCGGCGCAGGCCCGACAGCTATGTGCCTGGCGACCTTGCCAGTAGTGAGGTCCACAGCGAGGATATCCGAGCTGCCGAGGCCCCCGGTGACATAGAGGGTCCTCTGGTCAGGCGCGAGGGCGATGCTCCCTGGGATGGGGCTCTGGAGCGCTACGTTCTCGACACCGAGGTAGATGCTATTCGTCACGGTGTCGGTCGTGGTGTCGATCGCGAACAGCTCGCCGGCTTCGAAGCTCACCGCGTAGAGGATCCTGCCACCACGAGAGGCAACGAGCGCGTCAGGCTGGACACCGAGGTAGATGGGTACCCCGGTGACGCAGGTCGCCAGATCCACCGGCACGATCGCATCGCCCGACCGATCCGCTACGTACGCGACCTCCTCTGCGCCCTTGGATCCCTTCGACTCCCTGGACCCCTTGCCGTGCCCGTGCGCCACTCGGAGGACCACGACATGGGAGTCCCCTCGGCCGCCATGCTTGCCCTGCCCGCCGCTTGCGAGAGCCGGACATCCTGCAGGGGGTGTGGGCGTGATCGTAGGAAGCGGCAGGCAGGCTCCAGATGCAGAAGAGCTGTCGGAGCTGCAGGTCGTCGCTGGTGGGGGCGAGGGCACCGTAGGTGTCGGCGAGGTGGAAATGGGCGCCTCTGGAGTGTTGGTCGCTGTGTCCACGGGCACGATCTCAGTGTCCGAGCCGAAGTCAGCTACGTAAAGCTCACCGTTAGAGCTGTCGAGCGCCAGGCCCATAGGATTGGGAAGTGCTGTCATCAGACCTTGGAAGGCACCAGTTTGCAGATCGACCTTGGCTAGCTCCCCTTCTGAAGTCGCACCCTCTGTCATCTCGCCAGTCAGATATGCGGTATCGCCGCTTGGCGAAACCACGATCATGCGCGGGTGGAAGTTCTCCGCTGCAAACGATATCGGGGTGCCAGCCGAAGGAAACCCTGAAGCCGCGGCGCTCACGTCGATGGGGGTGAGCGACTCCGATTCATAGTTGGTCACCCACGCCACCTGTCCCGCGGCCGCGTCGCGCGGGTTCGCACCGACTGCTACGTCCACAGGTCCCGATCCGACAGGGATCGTCGACACCACCCGGTCATCGGCGAGATCGATCGCGCTCACGGTTCCTGCCTCGAAATTGGCCACGAAGCCCACACCGTCGGAGGCAGTAGCTATTCCGATGGGGTTCGCCCCCACGGTGACCGAGCTCACCGGTGTGTCGGTGGCGAGGTTGATCGGCGTTACCTTGCCTGCACCGTTGTCGCTCACGTAGGCGGTCTCCCCTACGCCCGGTACGTCGGCGACGGCTATCATCGCGGGGTCTGGGTTGGCCGAACCCGTGGAGATAGCAAGTGGGATCGGAGTGCCCGGAACACCAGTTGCGAGGTCGATGGGCTCCACAGTGCCAGATGTGAGATTCGCTACATAGGCATGCGATCCACTCGGGCCGATAGCGATGCCGGTGAGGTTGCCGGCATAGACGGCCGGATTGCCTCTCGGTGTAGTCGAGGAGGTGACCTGGCCGTCCGGATTGTAGGAATACGTCGTCTCGTTGCCCTCTGGATCGATGACCGCGGCGACATTCCCTTCGGTATCGTACAGGTAATGCCATACCTCTCCAGATGGCTCGACTAGGGAGGTGACATCGCCAGGGAATGCAGGATCCCCATAGTCGTATTCAGTGGTCAGTGACTGGGATGGCAGTACTGCACAAGTGAAGCCAGTCGAAACTTCGCTCAGGCTCCCGAAAGGACACGTACTCGAAGCAGTTAGCTGACCGCCGCCATCATAAGTATTCGCGGTACCTGGGCCAGTTGGAGGCACGACCGAGGTCACTTCACCGAAGGAGTTGTACGTGTATGTCGTTGTCTCGGCGTCAGCGTTCGTGTAGGAGGTGATGTTCCCTCCGGGTCCGTAGGCGAATCCCGTGGCATCCCCCCGTGGTCCAATTATCTCACACGGCAAGCCGTTTACTAGGGAGGAGGTCGCATTCCCGATGCCCGGGCAAACATTGTAGTGATATTGCCACGTGGCTGCTTCCGGCGTGGCATATCCGGTGGTGACGCTCTGGAGCAGGTTGCCGTCCGAACGGTAATCGTAGAGCGTCTGGGTACCGTTCGGGTCGACGACGTCGGTGGCGAGGTAGGGCAACGGATAAGTGAAACTGGACCTGTCAGGTACGCTCACCTTCGCTGCCGGTGGACATGGCTGGCCTGCTCCAGACGGCAAATCAGCCGCGCTGATGTTGCCACCGTATCCAGTGAAAGAGGTCGAAGACGATGGAAGGTAGTAGCAGAACAGCGACGTCCGGCCCATCGGGTCGCTCTGGGCGATCACCGGATAGTAGGACCATTCGCCTGCGGTGGTAAGAGGCGTGGAGCCGTAGGTGTTCGTCGTTACGTCGCCGGCTGGCGAGGTGATCGTGGCAAGGAGGTTCCAGCGACCGTAAGTGATTGTGGTCGCCCCACCGGCACCAGAGCTCACTGAACCAGAAGAGGGGTTAGTTATGCCAGTCAGCTGGTGGTCGGAGTCATAGCTGAAGGCTGCCGTCCGACCCATCGGATCTATCGCCTCTATTGCCTGCCCCGACGCGTCGAGTGCGAGCGTGAGGGTCTGGTCGCTCGCGGTGTCGTCGATAACGGTGCAGCTGGCAATCGAGGGCAGTGTTACCTCTGAGGGGCAGGCGCCAGTGCCAGGCTTGGTGCACGTATCGACGGTCGTGACGTAGCCACTTGCGTCTGCCTCGGCGACGAGCATGCCAGCCGATGAGGAGAACAGGAGCTCATCGAGGCCGCCATGGAGGCTGAGGACGTAGACGTTCTTCAGGCTGCCCGCAGGGATGCCGGCCGTAGAGGTAGCCGGGAAGCTCGACTCGTATGACAAGGTCGCCGTGACGAAGGTGTCCGGGGAGCCAGCCCCACCGGAGGTGAACGAGCCAGGCGTTACGGCCATGAACACGAGACCGGATGTCCCACACGCCGATGGAGCACTGAAGGCTACCTGCGATCCATTTGCCTGGGTGATGGTGACCTGGCATTCGGTGCCACTGGTCACGATCTGTGCCGAGGCGTCCCAGGCAGAGCTCCACCCGAAGCCGAACATCCCGGCCGTGGTCTCGGACTGGGCCGCAAGCGAGTCATAGGTGAGAGCCAGCGACGGCGTTATGCCCCGGCCAGCCACCGAGAACACCGGGACGGTGGTGTTGAAGTCACCGTTGAAGGGATCGCAGAAGTCGCCTTTGTGACCACTCGGCGCCTTCAGGGTCTTTCCGATCTTAGCCACCTTTGCGTTCATGCGTGCCTCGGATGGGTTGCACGGTCCCTCGCGAGGCGAGCGCATCGAGCGATACCAGGCAAGCTCCGGGTGAAAAGGTGGCGGTGCAGCTACGATGCGGACCAGGCCGCCCAAGGACGCGACGAGGACCGCTGCGCCAATCAGGCTCACGAGCGAAGGACGGAGCAGGCCATGGCCTCGGCGGCGCGGTGGTTGCGTCATCGAGCCTGGCCAACAAGAAGAGAGAGAGAGAGATTACGCCGCGGGGGACCCTACGGTCGTGATACCCACCTGATGCAAGGCAACTGCATTTGCCCGCCCCCTGTTCTTACCCCACTCTGCGTGAGGCGGTAGTCACCTTATCCAGTCGACAATCGACGGTCAAGCGCCTCGTCAGGCCTGCTCTCCGCTGGGTTCACCAGTCTCGCCACGGAGGTGGACGCCGTATGCGCGCTCCACCGCGGCCACGCAGGCCTGACGCAGGTCGACCAGATCCGCTTCGGTCATGGTGCGCTCTAGGGAGCAGTACCGGAGCCTGAAGGCGAGGCTTCTGGTGCCCGGAGGCACCCCTTTCCCCCGGTAGACGTCGAAGAGGTGGATGCCTTCCAGCATCTCGCCACCTGCCTCCCTGAGAACCTTCTCGACGTCGGCAGCATCGATCTCCTCGGGGACGACGAAGGCGAGGTCGAGGTCGCTGGATGGAAAGCGGCTGACTGGCCTGGCCTTCGCGGAGTGCCGCTCGGTGCAGGCCAGTAGCCTGAGGTCTACCTCCAGCCAGCCGATCCGCCGGCGCGGTGAGGACTCCACGGCTCCGGGCGTTGCCCCGATACCGAAGGCCTCGGCAACATCAGGATCCACCTCGCCAACGCTGCCGATGATCCCACTCGAACCAGAGCCCACTGCTGGGGCCGCGATCCAGGCGCTGCGCGTCGGGTGCAACCCCGGAGGAGGTCCGTCAGGCTCCTTCGAGCGAAGGAACGACTCGACGCCCAGCGCGTGCGCCATGACCGACCACCCCGCCACCGCGCTAGCGACTCCGTCGTCGGGCCATGCGAACAGCACGCCGAGAACCTCGCGCTCGTCGATGGGTGTAGCCCCCTCGTGGAGACTGGCTGCAGCCAGCCGGGAGGCATCGGGCATCGGGAAGACATGGCCGATCTCGAAGAGACGCAACCAGCCCTGACGCCTCTCCTCGTTGTACACTAACGCCTTCATCAGCCCAGGCAGGAGGCTGCGCCTGAGCACGGATTCCTCTGGCGTGAGCGGGTTGGCCACCACGACCTGCTCGTCGCCGAGCAAGGCCATTCGATGGTCGCCGGGAGCCAGGAGCGAGCTGGTCCATGCCTCGTGGGCTCCCATGGAGGCCACGAGGCCTCTGATGCGCCTGCGTTCGACCTGGAAGCTGGTAAGCCGGCCCACTCCTGGCGACACCGGGCGCTTCCTAGCGAGCCGGGAGTAGCCGAGGTGCCTCGCCACCTCCTCGATCACATCGATCTCCCTGGAGGTATCGGGCCTGAAGGTGGGCACGGTCACCCGTAAGACGCCGTTGCCAGCCGCTTCGCACCCGAAGCCGATCGCCGTGAGGCGCGAGACCATCTCGGAGTCCGATACAGGAGTTCCGAGAACCTCCCCCACCCTCGCGCTGCGCAGCTCGATCACTCCGGGCAACGGGACTTCCCCGCGTGTCTCGGATCGCGCTTCGCTCATGGCGTAGATCTCCGGGGAGGAAAGCCTTACCAACTCCACGATCCGGTCGACAGCACGGTCTATGCCATATGGATCACATCCCCGTTCGAAGCGCGCTGACGCCTCGGTACGCAGAGCCAGACGCTTAGAGGTACGGGCTACCGCCATCGGGGCGAAGTAGGCGGCCTCGAGGAGGACGTTCTCCGTGGAGGCATCTATCTCCGTGGTCCCCCCGCCCATGATCCCCGCTATACCGACAGGCTGGTCCGCTAGGTCGCAGATCACGCAGTCGCGCATGTCGTCTCCCGGGCCCACGGACCTGCTGGCCATCTGCCTCCTCACGCCGTCGAGCGTCACCACCGCCTCGCCCTGCCTGGCAGCACGCACGCGGAGACCATGACCCTCGAGCCGGTCGAGGTCATATGGGTGGGTAGGCTGCCCGAGCTCCAGCATCACGTAGTTCGATGCATCCACCACATTGTTCACGGGTCGCATCCCAGCGAGGGTGAGGCGCCTCTGAATCCATGGAGGAGATGTGCCGACGCTGACGCCGGTGATGATCTGCGCGACGAAGCGCGGACAGAGATCTGGATCGAGCACCTCCAGATGGGGAGCAGGTCCCACACCCCTGGTCAGCGCGTCGCTGGCACTCGAAGGGGCTTCGGGACCCCCCTGCGGGTGCTCGATAGGAGCGGGTGCAGGGGACTCCGACATGGGCACGTAGCCCGGATCGGGAATGGCGAAGGGGAGCCTGAGGCGGGCGGCTAGGTCACGCGCGATGCCCGCCATGCACCAGGCATCCGGACGGTTCGCCTCGACGGCTACATCCAGCACCACGTCTGGGGCTATCCCGATCGCCTCCGCGAGATCCATCCCAGGTTCTATGTGCCCGGATCCCGGCAAGGCACTGCCGGAGAGGACGAGGATGCCGCCGTGGTCATCACCCAGAGAGAGCTCCTTCATGGAGCAGAGCATTCCGTTCGACACCACCCCACGCATCTTCCGGCGCGAGATCTCGAACCCACCGGGCAGGACTGCGCCTATGGTAGCCAGGGGAACGAGGTCGCCTACCTCGAAGTTCCATGCCCCGCAGACCACCTCTACCGATCCGTCGCCGTCCTCGACCACCACCCGCCTGATCTGGTCGGCACCATCGATAGGGGCGATCTGCGCGACACGCGCGACCTTGACGCCAGCCAGTCCCTCGCCGACGCGCTCCACGCTCTCGACCACCAGGCCAAGATCGTCCAGGTTCGCCACCAGGGCTTCCACGTCCTCGTCGAATGGGGCGAAGTCTCGCAACCATGACACGGGTACTCGCATCTGCCTGCCTTTCCTACGCTGTCTATACCCGAGTCAAAAAGCGCACGTCGTTATCCAGAAGGGAGCGCATGTCCGGGATTTCATGGCGCATCTGCGCGCAGCGGTCGATGCCGAACCCGAACGCTAAGCCGGTCCACTCCTCCGGATCGAGCCCTACGGACGCGAACACCGCGGGATCCACCATCCCGCAGCCTCCCAGCTCGATCCATCCGGTGTGGGAACAGGTCCTGCAGCCATCGCCCCGGCATATGGTGCAGGTCACCTCGAACTCAGCAGAGGGCTCGGTGAAGGGAAAATATGCGGGACGCAGGCGCGAATGGATGTCTGGCCCGAAGTATGCCGTCGTGAAGGTCTCGATGGTGCCAGCCAGGTCTGCGAAGCTGATACCCCTGTCCACCACCAGCCCTTCCACCTGGTGGAAGGAAGGCAGGTGCCTGGCATCAGGCGTGTCCCGCCGGTAGCACCGGCCGGGCATGACCGCGAAGAGAGGAGGTGGCTGGCTCTGCATCAGCCTGACCTGGACAGGTGAGGTGTGGGTGCGCAGAAGGAGCGTCTCGGGGTCCCCCAGGTCGAGGTAGAAGGTATCCCACATCCCGCGTGCGGGATGAGCCGGCGGTATGTTGAGGGCCTCGAAGTTATACCAGTCGGTCTCCACCTCCGGACCTTCCACCACCACGAATCCCATCCCGACGAAGACGTCTTCCAGCTCGTCCCGGGTTCTCTGGACCAGGTGGATCTGCCCCGGCGGCAGTACCGCACCTACGTGCGCCACAGCAGGTACTGCAGCCTCCGTAGCCTTGTCTGGTCGAAGTGCCCCCGCCGCCACGAGTCCCGACCCCAGTGAGGCTGCCACCCATTCCTGCCCATCGGGACGGGCCGCGAGCATTATCTCGCTCAAGTCCATCCGCTCGTCTGACAAGCGCTTCTCGCGCTCCAGGCGGCTCAGCACTTTGTAGCGCTCGGCCAATGCCTGCTCCAGGCGTGTGCGAGCTTCCTGGAGCCGTCGGCCGGCTTCCTTACGGTCAGAGGGATCGAGCCTGCCGATAGCGCGGCTGGCCTCGGCGAAGAACGAGGACTTTCCGAGAAGCTCCTGATCTACAGCTTTCAGGTCCTGTACCGAGTCGACGGACGCGACGCGCACCAGGGCTTGCGCTACGGCAGCGTCCAGGTCCTGTCGCGTCACCATGTCCCGGTCCCGCATGTCCCGGTCCCGCATCTCTCGTGGTCGCTGAGGTGGTTCACTGCCTATACCCTAGAGCGCTGCCGGAGCGCCTCGAAGCAGATGACCGCCGCTGCCGCCGCCACGTTGAGCGACTCGGCCTTACCGGCCATCGGTATGCTCACCAGCCCATCTATGCAGCTGGCGAGCACATCAGGAAGGCCTGAACCCTCGTTGCCGAAGACCAGGCCTATGCGCCCGTTCCAGCTGACATCCTCGTATCCGAGACCACCCCGTGCGGCAGTGCCGAACCTCCTGAACCCGAGCTCCCCGAGCTTGGCGAGGGACGCGTCGGCCGCCCCCTCGATGACGACCGGCAGGTGCAGGACCGCTCCTGCTGCCGCCCTTACTGCCTTAGGGTTGTAGGGATCGGCGGTCCCGCCACAGCAGATCACCCCGTCGGCGCCCGAGGCATCCGCCACCCGAATCAGTGCACCCAGGTTCCCCGGATCGCGCATCTCGACGCATACCAGGAGAAAGGACGCCGAGGCCAGCTCCTCCAGGGTGGTACCAGGCATCCTGGCGACAGCCAGCACGGGCTGGGGCGTGACGGTGCCAGCTACCCGCTCCATGACGCCAGGAGCCATCTCGAAGACCCTGGCTCCTCTCGACATGGCAGCTTCCGCCAGCGACCGCAGTCCGGTTTCCTGGCCAGAGCCCGCGGCGAGCATGACTGTCTCTATCTCCGCCCCATCGTCAAGGGCACCGGCCGTGAGCTTCGTTCCCTCTATCACGAAGGCCCTCTCCTGGTGACGGACGCTCCGGCGGTTCAGGAGACGGCGAACCCTCTGGACCCTCTGGTGACGGAATCCGAGCTGGCTGCTCAGGAGGCGCGCTCCCCTGCAGACGCGCCGGCCGCCTCGAGCGCCCCGCGTGCCACCTCTGCCAGAGCGGAGAAGGCCTGGGGATCGTTCACGGCCAGGTCCGCCAGGAGCCTGCGGTCGACGTCGACCTCTGCCATCTTCAGCCCTGCCACCATCCGGCTGTAGCTCGAGCCGTTCTGCCTGGCAGCAGCGTTTATACGCTGGATCCAGAGCCTGCGAAAGTCTCCCTTGCGTGCACGGCGGTCCCGGTAGGCATACTGCATCGCGTGCATGACCGCCTCGTTCGCGGAACGAAAGCTCCTGGAGCGATTCCCGTAGTACCCCTGTGCCTGCTCCAGAACGGCACCGCGATGCTTACGCCCATTAGCGGCTCGCTTCACCCTGGCCATGACTCTCTCCTTTTCCTTTGGCTGTTTGGCTGTCTAGAACCGGCTATTCGACTGTCCTCGAACGCCGGCGGCGGCTCGCCTGCCTGACTCAACGGCCGAGAAGGCGCTTCACCTGGCGCATGTCCGCCGGTGCGAGATCCACCTCGCGCCCGAGGCGCCTCGTGCGCTTGGATGGCTTCTTCTCGAGCAGGTGGGAGCGCATGGCCTGCCTCCGGCGCAGACGACCCGTGCCAGTCACCTTGAAGCGCTTGGCTGCGCCCCTGTCTGTCTTCATCTTCGGCATCTCTTCAGTTCCCTCCTGATCCGGATCCCTGATCCGGGCCATCCGCCAACCCGAGCCCCGTGGTGCTCGCTTCGTCACGAGCTTCCTCGGTCGGTTGGTCACCGGCTTCTTCCGGTCCTTCCTGCACGCCAGCGTCCCGTAGAACCTCGTCGTGGGAGGCCCGAGCGGCGGCTGACTGACGAGCTCGCTTGTCAGGTGCCAGGACCATGACCATGTTACGACCGTCGAGCCGCGCCTCGGACTCGATGCGGGCGCTGCCATCTACGTGTTCGGCGATCCGATCGAGTATCCGCTTGCCGAGCTCCGGGTGGTATACCTCCCTGCCCCTGAACATGATGGTCACCTTCACCTTGTGGCCTTCGGCCAGGAACCTGGAGACCAGCCGGGTCTTCGTCTCGAAGTCGCCAGGACCGATCTTCGGCCTGTACTTCATCTCCTTTATCCCGACGTTACTGGCCTTACGCCTCGACTCCTTGGCCCGTTGGGCCGCGTCGAACTTGTACTTGCCGTAATCCATGATCCGGCACACCGGCGGGTTAGCCGTCGGCGCCACCTCGACCAGGTCCAGGTCGGCCTGGCGCGCTATGGCCAAGGCCTCCGGGAGGGGCTTTATCCCCAGCTGGCCGCCGTCGTGGTCGACTAGGCGCACCTCTCGCGCTCGGATACGGTCATTTATACGAGGCTCGCTCGTGGTCGTGGCGGTGGCGATGCGGCATCCTCCCATTTCCTGGCACCGGGTTTCCCCGGAACCTCTACCGAGAGCGGGAATGCCGCCCATGCCGGCCCCTACGGGCCCGCCGTGGAACCCGGCGCACTCATGACTAGCCGTGGCCGGGTGGGGGCGCTTGGACGGCATTACCCCGCTTTCCCTGTTGCTCTTCGCCTACGCTACCAGGCGTGAGCACACTATGGACACCCGGAGGCGAGAGACCCGTACGACGCCAGCCGGAGCAGCCTCCCGAGCGGGCCCCCGAGCGGGCCCCCAGCCGGGCGGGCGAGCCTGCCGCGAGCTCCCCTGGGAGTAGGAGTCGACGCCCCGATGATGCCGACGGCCATCCCACCGAAGCCGAGATGGCCGAGATCGACCAGCTGCGCACCCAGCTCCTGTCCACCCCGCCCAGCGTGGTGGTGGCTAACCATGCCTACGGGCTGTTCGAGCTGGCTGCCCTGCACCTGTCCGCGCGGCCACCGGGTCTAGACGCAGCGCGGCTCGCGATCGACGCCATGGGGGCCCTGGTCGAGGGTTTGACCGGCAGGCTGGGTGAGGCCGAGCATTCCCTCGTGCAGGCGCTGAACCAGATCCGCCTGGCCTTCGTGCAGATAAGCAGCGCAGGCGGCTCCTCGGATGCAGAGCCGGAGCAGGAAGAGCCTCGGATGCAGAGCCTGCGCGAGGATAACGAGGCCTAGGCACTGCCCACATGCGCCCCGGAACCAGATCACCGACCACGAGGACCACGAGGACCTCTTCCAGCCTCGGGCATGTCCGTCTGCTGGCACTGTCCGTTACCACCCTCGCCACCGGATGCTTCGCCTCCCTGGGTGCTGTATCCACCCCGATGGCGGCTGCGTCGGCGCCGAGGTCCCAGGCAGCGCCGGTGCCCGAGGTGGCCGAGATGCCGTCTCCTGCCTACCCCGCAGATGCGCCCGATCCCGACATCACCCTTTTCGGCTCCACCTACTACATGTACACCACCGGAACCACCTGGGGTAACTACATCGGGGTCCTCACATCACCCCTCCCGACATCTGGCTGGCAGACCATAACCGGGCAGGACTACGGCTCGAGCGCACTTCCCGACCCACCTGGCTGGGAGGAGAGGAACACCCAGACATCGCCTGGAGTGTTCCTAGACGACGGCGTCTACGTCATGTACTACGACGCGGTGGACAGCGCGAACGGCCACTACTGCATAAGCGTGGCGACGGCCACGAACCCAGAGGGGCCATTCAGGGACACCTCCACCGGTCCCATGATCTGCCAGGTGAGCTACGGGGGCTCGATCGACCCGAGCCCCTTCGTCGACGCAGACGGTCAGGCCTGGCTCCAGTGGAAGTCGAACGACGGATCCTCCAGCCAGCCAGCACACATATGGTCGGCGCCGCTCGACTCGAACGGCCTGGGGCTGGCAGGTCCCCCCACCGACATCTTCGACCAGAACACCGTGTCCTACCCATGGGAGACCACGGTGGAGAACCCAGACATGGTGCTGGTGAACGGCACCTACTACCTGTTCTTCTCGGGGGGACAGTGGGACTCGTCGGGCTACGCCGAGGGCTACGCTCTGTGCAGCGGTCCGGCAGGCCCCTGCTACCAGACCCAGGAGGGACCCATCCTCAGCTCCTACGGAGACGTCGCAGGTCCGGCAGGCGCGAGCCTGGTCGAGGACCCCGAGGGTCGATGGTGGATGGCCTACGCTGCCTGGACATCGGGATGCACGTCGTACTCCTGTGGCGGAGCGCGCCAGCTCTACGTAGGCGGGGTCGGCTTCGGCACCAGCCCCCCGGGGCCGCCTGCACCGGTGGTCACCTCCGTATCGCCACCCTCGGGGCCGACCTCGGGTGGTACATCGGTTTCCATCACGGGTGCAGGATTCAGCTCTGCCAGCGCGGTCCATTTCGGCAGCTACGCCGCGCAGAGCTTCTCGGTCTCCTCCGACACCCTAATCACGGCAGTCACGCCCGCGGTGCCCGAGGGCGGGGAGGTGGCTGTATCCGTGACGACGCCGAATGGCACATCGTCTACAGGCGAGAACTGCTCCGATGGGTTCGACTTCGGATCGCCGGCACCCACACCTGCCTCGGGCGGCTACGTTCCGCTTACACCCGCACGGATCGCCGACACGAGGGCCGGCTCGGGGGAGCCCTATGCGGGACAGACCCTGCAGGCCTGCTCCTCTCTGGACATACAGGTGGCCGGGACCAGAGGAGTACCATCCTCGGGTGCTTCGAGCGTCCTGCTGAACGTCACCGCCCTCTCCGGTGGGTACGGCGGCTTCCTCACCGTCTACCCAGCCGGTGCCTACCGGCCGTTGGCGTCCAGCCTGAACTTCGGCGCCTACGACATAGTCCCGAACCTCGTAAGCGTACCGCTGGGTGCATCGGGGCAGGTGACCGTATTCAACGGATCGGGTACTGCCACGAACGTGGTGGTCGACGTGGAGGGCTACGTCACCTCCGGCACCTCTGTCCCGGCGGGCCTCTTCGAGCCGATCGAGCCTTCGCCGTCGCGCCTGTGTGACACCCGGGTGGACGTCAGCTACACCACGCCCTGCACAGGGATGTCCACCGCGCCGGGCACCAGCATCACGGTGCCGGTGGAGGGCCAGGGCTCCATACCTGCAGCCGGTGTGAGCGCTGTGGTGCTGAACGTGACCGCGGTGGACGCGTCCACGCCCGGGTTCTTAAGCGTCTACCCTGCCGGCGAGAGCCCACCGGTGGCTTCGAACGTGAACTACCACACGGGCCAGATAGTGGCCAACAGGGTGGTGGTTCCGCTGGGCGCGAACGGTTCGGTAGATGTGTACACCTCCTCGGGCAGCCCCGGGATAGTCGTGGACGCCTCCGGCTACTTCACCACGGGCATCGGCAGCCAGATGAACCCCCTGCCGCCGACCCGGATTTGCGATACCAGGCCTACGTCCGTCTCCGGTATCGACGACCAGTGCACCGGCTATAGCCTCACCCCATCGGGGGAGATCCTCACGGTGAAGGTGGCCGGGGAGGGAGGCATCCCGGGGAGCGGCGCGGTGGCCCTGATAGCGAACGTCACCGTGACCGGCACCGACGCAGCGTCCTTCCTCGTCGCGTATCCCTCCACCTCATCGCCTCCCGCCACGTCGGACCTGAACTGGTCCGGTGGCGAGACAGTCGCGAACATGGTCGTGGTGCAGATCGCGGCTACAGGATACGTGAGCTTCAGGAATAACTCGGGCTCTGCCGACGTGATAGTCGACGTGGTGGGCTGGTTCGGCTGAGCTTCATCTGGCCAGCTTCGTGAGGCAGCCTGCCTCGGTGCGCCCCAGGTGGCCGGCCACCGCGCAGAAGGCCACCGGGGCACCAGGCTGCACCTCGCGAGTCCCATCGGCTATCCCGGTGCAGTGGAACGGCCAGATCCGACCGGAGCTGTCCACCACCTCTCCCCAGCCACGGGCCGCGTCGAAGCTATGGACGGTCCCGATGAGAACCTGGCGCGCCCTACCCGGTGACCGTGTGGACCTGCCCGGCGAATCCGTAGCTGCTCCATCTCCAGAGTCCACCTGGATGACCATCCCCTCAGTGGACGATCTTCGAGAGGGGAAGCTCGATGATGTCGGTGGCACCCAGGTCCTTCAGCGCAGGTATCAGCACGTTCACCTCGGACTTCGCGACGACGGTCTCGACCGCGAAGCCGTCTGCCCCCGAGAGCTCCGACACGGTCGGTGCCTTAAGCGAAGGCAGGGCCGCTATCACGTCCTTCAGGCCCGCCGAGACGACGTTCAGCTTTATGAGCACCTTGCCACGAGCTTCCAGGGTGCCCTGGAGCAAGGTGAGCACCTGCTCCATCGCGTGACGCTTGGCTGGCTCAGCCGCGGAGGTCGGGTTCGCTACGAGCTCTGTCCTGGACACGAGCAGGGTGTCGATCACCTTCAGCCCCGCTGCACGCAGCGCGCGCCCCGTCTCGGTGATCTCCACCACCGCGTCCGCTATGTCGGGGATCTTCGCCTCGGTGGCCCCGTAGGAGACCCTGACCTCCGCCTGGACCCCATGTGATTCGAGGAACCGCTTGGTGAGCTGCGGGTACTCGGTGGACACCCTGGTGCCCGGCGGCAGGTCGGCTGCACGCGCGACCGCCGAGTCGCCTGCCACGGCCAGCACCACCCGGATCGGGTTCGCGGTCGCCTTGGAGTACTCGAGCTGTCCGAGGCTCACCACCTCGGCACCGGTCTCCTCGATCCAGTCGCGCCCCGTGATGCCGATGTCGAAAAGACCATCTGCCACGTACACCGGGATCTCCTGTGGGCGTAGGATCCGGACGTCGTCGATGCGCGGATCGTCGATGGAGGCGTGGTAGTCGACGCTCGAGGAGCGTGACACCACGAGATCCGCGGAGGCAAAGAGCTCCAAGGTGGCCGCCTCCAGAGATCCCTTCGGCAGGACCAGGCGAAGCATCAGGCACCTCCCCGGGAGCCACTGGGAACATCATGGCCGGACCTGCTCGCGAGGCCGGACGCGACTCCGGCTTCCAGGACCGGGCCCGTCGGCTCCCTGGCAGCAGGGCGCGGTGCGATCCGCATGAGACCTGCCATCTCGAGCGCGCTCATAGCGGCCTCGTAACCCTTGTTGGCTTCACCCGGAGCGCATCGCTCCAGAGCCTGGGGCACGTCCTCGGTGGTAAGCACCCCGAAGACCACCGGCACACCGGTGTCCAGGGTCACCTGCGCTATCCCCCTCGCGCACTCGCCTGCCACCAGCTCGAAATGAGCAGTCTCCCCGCGAATCACCGCGCCCAGGCACACCACCGCGTCGTAGGCGCGCGATCTCGCCAGCCTGGAGGCCGCCAGGGGCAGCTCGAAGGCTCCCGGCACCCACATGATCTCGACCCTCCCCCGGGGAACCCCGAAGTGGGCGAAGCAGTCGAGCGCGCCCTGAAGGAGCCGCAGCGTTATGCCTCCGTTGAACCTCGAGCAGGCCACCGCATAGCTCCCGTCGGTCGCCCCAGCGGGATGCGCCTCCAGCACGGCACCGGCCAGTGCCCCGAGGGTGCCCGCGCGCTCGGGATCGAAACGGGTTATGTCAGAGGACGTCATCCAGGCCCTCCAGCAGGTGTCCCATGCGCTCACGCTTCGTCTTCAGGTACTCGATGTTCTCGGGATTCACGTGGGAGGCCAGCGGGACACGCTCCACGACATCGAGACCGAACCCTTCCAGGCCGCCGTACTTCGCAGGGTTGTTCGTCATGAGGCGCATGGTGGTCACCCCCAGGTCCACCAGGATCTGGGCACCGATGCCGTACTCGCGGCTGTCCACCGGCAGGCCGAGCTCCAGGTTCGCGTCCACCGTGTCATGGCCCTGCTCCTGAAGGTGGTAGGCGCGCAGCTTGTGTGCCAGACCTATCCCCCTGCCTTCGTGACCCCGCAGGTAGACCACGACTCCAGTGCCGGCCTCGGCGACGATACGGAGAGCTTCGCGAAGCTGCGGGCCGCAGTCGCAGCGCAGGGAGCCGAACACGTCGCCGGTAAGGCACTCGGAGTGCACCCGCACCAGGACGTCGGCCTTTCCAGCCACGTCGCCCATGACGACCGCGAGGTGGTGCTCTCCGTCGAGGACCGACTCGTAGGCATAACCCGTGAACTCCCCGAACTCTGTCGGGATCCGCGCGGGGCCGGCTATGCGGCGAACCAGCTTGTCCTTGTGCCGGCGGTAGCGGATCAGGTCGGCGATGGAGATCATCGCCAGGCCGTAGGCCTCGGCGAGCTGCTCGAGCTCCGCCAGGCGTGCCATGCGGGTCTTGTCCTCGCTCACCACCTCGCAGAGGACCCCGGCTGGTGAGAGACCTGCTGCCTTTACCAGGTCGAGCGTGGCCTCGGTATGCCCCGCTCGCTTCAGAACTCCTCCCGGCCGGTACCGAAGGGGGAAGATATGCCCAGGCCTGCTGAGGTCCGACGGCCTCGTGTGGGGATCTATCAGGGCCCGTATGGTGGCCACCCGATCCTCCGCCGAGATGCCCGTGGTGGTGCCATGACGGTAGTCGACGCTCACTGTGAAGGCGGTGCGCTGGGACTCGGTGTTCGCATGGACCATCAGCGGCAGCTCCAGCTGGTCCAGCCTCTCGGGCGTGAGGGGCACGCATATCACCCCCGAGGTGTGAGCCAGGAAGAAGGCGATCTTCTCGGCGGTAGCCGTCTCGGCCGCCATCACGAGATCCCCCTCGTTCTCGCGGTCCTCGTCGTCGACCACGATCACAATCTCGCCGCGACCTATGGCTGCTATGGCATCCTCGACGCTCGAGAACGGCATCAGACCTCCTCCTGGTCCGGCTGGGTCCGAGCATCCTCGCCAGCAGGCATATTCGACGACGAGCCGATCAGAGCATCGAGGCCGGCGGGGACCTCCGCACCCACTGCCTCCAACTCCAGCCTCAGGTCACTGCCGAGCGGCTCCATAGATACGAACCTTCCCCGCCAGATCCTGGCCATGTCAGGCGCGC
Source organism: Actinomycetes bacterium (assembly GCA_021801795.1). GTDB lineage: Bacteria > Actinomycetota > Acidimicrobiia > Acidimicrobiales > JAJYXR01 > JAJYXR01. The sequence continues at coordinate 26,895 of JAJYXR010000037.1, read as the reverse complement.
CGGCTCCTCGGAACATCGGCACCGCGTCGTCACCGCCGAAGAGGGCAGGAGCCAGGTAGAGAACGTAGCGATCGACGACCCCCGCTTCATGGAACCGATGCGCGACCTGTGAACCGCCCTCCACCAGTACCTGCAGCACCCCCCGCGCGCCGAGGTCGTCGAGCACTCCCCCGGGGTCGCCCCGCATCTCCAGGGCAGGCCGGACCTTCGCGCCCCGGGGCACGCTGCCCAGCACGACCCTGAGGGGCTCCGCGACCACCTGGGAGCCGTCACGAGCGGTGAGGGAAGGGTCGTCGACCCTCACGGTGCCCGCACCCACGAGGACCGCGTCGGACTCCGCCCGCAGCCGGTGGGCGTCCCGCCGGGCAGCCTCCCCGGTGATCCAGCGACTCGAACCGTCAGGAGCCGCTATCCGGCCATCCGCGCTGGCTCCCAGCTTCAGGATCACCCATGGCCTACCGGTGCGGCGGTGCTTCAGGTAAGGGGCCAGCTGGGCGGAGACCTCCTCGGCCATCTCGCCGACCTCCACCTCCACGCCGCGGTCGCGCAGCTCCTCCACTCCCCTGCCACAGACCTGCGGATCTGGGTCCAGGATGCCGACCACCACCTTCGACACACCGGCCGCCACTATCGCACCGGTGCAGGGTGGGGTCCTGCCCTGGTGGGCGCACGGTTCCAGTGTCGTGTAGAGCACAGACCCCCGGGCCTCCTCGCCGGCCCGCCCGATGGCCACCACCTCCGCGTGGGGACCACCAGGGGGCTCGGTGGCACCTTCGAACACCTCACCGGATCTGCTCACCAGGACGCAGCCGACCCAGGGATTAGGGGCTGTAGCGGTCCTCACCTGCGCTGCGAGCTGCAGAGCGCGTGCCATCGGCGAGGACCCCGACGCCGGGTCCAGCCGTGGGCGACGGTCCCGGCGGACACGTCCAGGCGCGACATCGGAGCCGGTCATCATGGGTTCACCAGCCTACCTGTCCACTGGCCAGCTCCTTCAAGGCTGCCTGGCGCAGCCTGCGCGCTGCCTCCCAGGGGCGCTCGTGGCCGAACACCGCGCTTCCAGACACGAGGACCTGTGCTCCCGCACGAACCGTCAGCGCCGCAGTCTGCTCGTCTATGCCGCCGTCCACCTCTACGAGAGCCCCTGATCCCCTGGCCTCCAGCGCAGCCCTGCTGAGTGCGACCTTCTCCAGTACCTCCGGCATGAACGCCTGGCCGCCGAATCCGGGAAATACCGTCATGCACAACACGAGGTCCACCTCGTCGAGGTAAGGCTCCACCGCGTCGAAGGGCGTGTCGGGGTTCATGGCCAGACCGGCAGCCATCCCCAGGTGGCCGATCTCCGACAGGAGCTCGCGAGTGGAGCCGACCTCGACGTGGACAGTGCAGCCATTTGCCCCGGCTTTCGCGAATGCCTCCAGGTGGTCACCGGGATTGGTCATCATGAGATGGCAGTCGAAGTACAGCCCCGTGTGGTTTCGCAGCGACGCCACCACCGGAGGCCCGACGGTGAGATTGGGCACGAAGTGGCCATCCATGACGTCTATGTGAAGCCAGTCTGCGGCTGGAGCCACCTCGCCAACGGCCTCTGCCAGGTTCCCGAAGTCTGCCGACAGCACCGACGGAGCCAGCAGAATCTCTACCCCGGCATCCCTCACCTGCAGATCGTCCATTCAGCGCGCACCAGCCACCAGCCTACGCGCCGCCGAACAGGCCGGTGTTCCATGCACCTGTGCGGACGTCTGTCCGATATACGATCTTCCGTGCCCTCCAAGCGCTCCAGGTCGGCGTGGCCCGCCATCGCCCTGGCCACCGCTGCAGGCTTGGGCATTCGTCTTTACTTCGGTGTCGGAGTCAGGCAGCCATCCCCGCCGAAGGGATGCTCAGTGGACCCGAGATGGTTCCGCGAGCAGGCGGTATGGCTCACCAAGGGCAAGTGGTTCGTGAACCCATGCCTCGCTCACGTAGGACGTTTCGTCCTCGGTGCAGACCACCCGCCGCTCTTCTCCGCGCTGCTCGCCCTGGCAGACCTCATGGGTCTTCGCAGCATGGACGCGCAGCGTGCTGCCATAGCCGTCGTGGGCTCATCTGCGGTGGTGCTGTGCGGACTGCTCGGCGGGGACCTCGCTGGGCGTCGCGGCGCCATGGCGGCTGCATGGGCAGCTGCGGTGCTGCCTGGAATGTGGGCCTTCAATGCGCAGGTGATCTCCGAGAACCTCACCATTCCCCTCGTGGCAGCCACCGTCCTGCTGGCCTACCGGATGCACGCCAGGCCTCGGCTCCCCACTGCGGCCGGCCTCGGCGCGCTATGTGCGTTGGCAGCCCTCACGCGGAGCGAGCTGGCCGTGCTCTCCATAGCCTTCGCCCCCATATTCGTCCGCTCCCTCCCCTGGAAGCGCCGGGTCTCCTACAGCTTCGCCTACGCAGCGGTCGGCCTACTGATCGCCGGGCCCTGGATGGGGCTGAACCTCGCGCAGTTCAGCCGCACCGAGGTCCTCTCCACCCAGCTCGGCGCCACCCTCGCAGGCGACGACTGCCCAGCCGCATTCTCCGGCCCCGAGATAGGCACCTGGGTAGAGAGCTGTGTCACTGCAGACGTCCGGCGCCTGGACGTCACCGGGGCCTCCAGGCAGGACTACGCGTTGAGGCATGTGGCGAGCGGATACCTGGACCACCATCTCGGCCGCCTGCCTGCCGTGGTCCTGGCGCGCGAGGCCCGAGGGTTCGAGGTCTGGCCCCACCAGCTGAACAGCGTCGTATGGGACTTCCTGGCAGCAGGTGGCTGGGTCGTGTGGGCTGGGTGGCTGTACCACGACGTCTTCATGGTCACCCTTCCCATCTGGCTGGCAGGCCTCTGGTGGCTGAGGCGGCACCGGAAGCGCATCTGGATCCTCCTGACGCCCATCTGTCTCTATGCCCTCATAGTCGGGGCGTTCTCGGCAGACTCCCGTTACAGCTCCGACTGCCAGCCCGTGCTGGCCGTCGTCACCGGTGTCGCTCTCGCGGCGTTCTGGGCCTGGACCTTCGAGCTGCCCTTGGACGGCACCTCCCGACCGAGGCCCTCGAAGGCCGGCGACGTGACGGTCTTTCCCAGCCGTGTCCTGAAGCTGGCTGCACCCGGATTCTCCGGCCTTCCCACGACCTCGAGCCCAGCCCCCCTTCCCCCGCATGTGGTCCAAGCAGGACCCCTGTCTCCTCCTGGTCCGGCGGTGCCTGCCGAGGTCTACGTAGCTGGCCCGCCCAGGCGGCCCCGCGGGCACCCGCTCGCATTCTCATCCCGCCGGGCACGCCATGCCAGGCGCCGGCGTCCCTAGCCTTCGCTCCGTTCCATGCAGGGATCCCTTGGCCACCTCAGGCGGCCACGCACGGCCTTCATGCCGAGGCGTCAGGAGCCGAGCCTTATGCTCGGCTTCGATCCGAGGCCACGCATCCAGGCCGAGACCTCCATCTCAGGGCGTCCCTCGGGCTTCAAGGTGAGCAGCCTGACCCGCCCCTGGCCCGTGACCACCACGCCGTCTGCACCTAGGCATCCAGGCTCCGCGCCTGGCCCAACACCGGGAACAGCGTCGGGAACAGTGTCGGGGGTGAGATCGGGATCGCCGGCGACACCCGGCGGCTCGACTGCCGCCCCGGTCACGATCAGCCGCTTGGCACCGAGCGTGGTCCAGGCGCGCCCTAACCTGACCAGCCTCAGGATCTCCTCTGCGGGACGCTGCCAGTCGATCCGGAGCTCCTCTGGAGCCAGCTTCTTCGCGTAGGTGGCCTCTCCTTCCTGGGCAATCCCAGCCGGCAGGCCAGGGACCCCGTTGGCCAGTACCTCCACCAGGAGGTCCCTGCCGACGCAGGCCAGGCGCCTGGTCAGATCGGCAGCTGTCTCGCATGGAGCTATCTCCACCGCCCTTCGAGCGAGCACCGGTCCGGTGTCGAGGCCCTCGTCGAGTCGCATGATGCTGACGCCCGTAACCTCGTCGCCGGCCAGGATCGCCCGCTCCACCGGAGCAGCGCCACGCCACCTGGGCAGGAGGGAGAAGTGGACGTTCAGCATGCTGAGCGCGTCGAGGATCGAACCCGGGATCAACCGGCCGAAGGCGACCACGACACCGATGTCGGCACCACAGGCCAGTACATCCTCCACCCTGTCGCTGACCCTCAGACCCATGTCGAGTGCGGCGGCCTTCACGGGGCTCGCAGCAGGGCTGCCACGCCTTGCCCGCCGCCTGTCGGGCTGGCTCACCACCAGGTTCACCTGGTGCCCCGCAGCTACAAGTCCTTCTAGGGAGGTGACGGCAGCCTCCGGGGTCCCGAGGAAGGCGATCTCGGCCATCAGAGTGTCCCGGGGGGACTGGCGGGCCCAGCCATCAGAGAAGTTGCCGGCGCTGCCGTGGAGCGAATCGGCAGGGGCCGTGCTCAGCCATCGGCCGGGGAGCGACCGGAAGCCAGCACCTCGCCCATCCCAGAAGCCATCGCACGCTCCCGCAGCACGCGCTTGGCTTCCCGCCGTTGGTCCTCGTCCAGGCGCTCCACGAGCAGAACGCCGTCGAGATGGTCGATCTCGTGGAGCATCAGCCTGGCAAGCAGCTCGTCTGCCTCGATGGACACCTCGTTGCCATCGAGGTCGAAACCTCTCACATGGACCTGCTTCGGCCTCGTGATCGGCCATGACAGCCCAGGTACCGAGAGGCAGCCCTCCTCGTAGGTCCACTCACCGGCAGCTTCTACGATGGTCGGGTTCACCAGCACATGTGGATCGTCGTCCAGGTCGTAGACGAAGAGGCGCTTGCGGACACCGACCTGGGGCGCCGCGAGGCCGATGCCCGGTGCCTCGTACATGGTCGAGAGCATGTCGTCCACCAGGCCGGCCAGCCGGCCGTCTATGTCTGAGACCTCCAGAGCGCGCTGGCGCAGGACCGGATCTCCATAGACCCTGATCGTGTAAGCGGACACATGAGGCATCCTACCTGCCCCATCGGCTGCCCGAGACGCCAAGGAGGCTAGCCGCCTATCGGGTGGCCTTCGCGTAATCCCATACCAGGTGCGCGTCCTCGTCGGCCCCGAGAAGGAGCTTCGCGGGGTGCTGCTTGTCTATGTGGCCGATGAGGCCGTTATAGATGGAGTAGCCGACCATCTCCTGGAGGCGTCGGGGAAAGCGCTTCACGGTCTCGATCGGTATGCCGAGCTGCTGGTTCTCCTGCTGGCGTATGAACCCCGCGCAGTAGTTCATGGCTATGCCGACCCGTCTCGTGGCAGTGCGATTCGCCCCTCCCCCGTGCCAGAGGCTCCCCACCCAGACGAGGACGCTGCCCTTCGACATCTCCGCCGCGATGGTCTCGTATTGCTCCAGTGGGTTAGGCGAGTGGTCCTCCCTATGGCTACCGGGCACCAGTCGCGTGGCACCGTTCTCCTCGGTGAAGTCCGTTATGGCCCACATGGTGTTCACCAGGATCGGGACGTGGGGCTTCGGCAGGGGGATGAGGATGTCGTCGGAATGAATGGGCTGCGCGGTCTCGTCGGGGCCGATGGATATGGACGACAGGGTGGACACCAGAAGACCAGGGTCAAGCACTCGTTCGACTATCGGCAGGATGTTCGGGTGAAGCGGGATGCGCTCGTAGAGGGGACCGTGGGCGAGCAGGTTATAGATGCGGGTGGTCTGGGTGCCCTCGAAGAGGTTGTCCGCAGGGACTATGGACAGCTCGCGCTCTAGGCGCAAGAGATCCTCCGAGAGCGCTTCGACGAGGCCTGGATCCACCGCGTCCTCTACGATCGTGTAGCCCTCGGTGTCGAGCGCACGGACATGTCCCTCTATGGTCGCGCCATCCAGAGTCTGACGATCGGCCTGTTCCTCAGCCATTCAGATGCCCCCATGCAGATGCTCTCCGGCCGCCAGGCCTGGAGCTCGATCCCGAGATGACCCTGGGCCAGCAGCTCGGCTGATCAGAAGGTCTCGGCAAAGCTGACTTCGCCCTCGCCCCTCAGGGCGTTCTTCAGGATCTTACCCGATGGATTGCGAGGCAAGGGGGTGCCGGTGATCTCGACATGGGCTGGCACCTTGAAGTCGGCCAGCGTCTCGGCGACCCAGGCGCGCACCTCTTCTGGACTGACCGTGTGGCCCGGCTCGGTTACCACGACAGCCTTAACCTCCTCGCCCAGCACCGGGTGCGGGACGCCGATAACGGCTGCCTCGGCCAGCGCAGGGTGCTCCACCAGGCGGTTCTCGATCTCGACGCAGTAGACGTTCTCACCTCCCCGGATGATCATGTCCTTCGCACGGTCCGTTATGTAGAGAAAACCATCCTCGTCGAGGTAACCGAGATCTCCCGTCTTCAGCCACCCGTCCACCAGCACCTCGGCAGTCTCCTCGGGCTTGCCCCAGTAGCCGGGCATGACGATCGAACCCTTTACCCATACCTCTCCGGTAGTACCGGTCGGTGCCTCGACCCCGTCGTCCCTCACCACCTTCAGCTCCACCACCGGGAGTGCCCTTCCTACCGACTCCGGCCGGTCGAGGTAGTCCTGGCCGGAGTTCACGGTGGCCACCGAGGACGACTCCGTCAGGCCGTAGGCATTGCCCATGGACTTCACCGCGGGGAACGTCTCCGCCACCTTGCGCTGGAGCTCGGGTGCGGCCGCCGACCCTCCGTAGGCCACCGAAACCACCGATGAGAGGTCGTAGTCGTGCCTGGCGGGATGGTCGACCACCCTCCAGACCATGGTCGGCACACCCGTCCAGACATTCACCTTCTCCTTCTCTATGAGCGCCATCACCTTCTCGGGGTCGAAGCGTCCTATGGGCATTACCAGCTTCACCCCCATGGCCAGAGCCACCACCAGGCCCGAATGGCACCCCGAGACGTGGAACAACGGCGAGGTGAGCAGGCTGGCCATCTGCGATCCACCAGACGGCAGGAGGCTTCGACTCGGGTTCACCATTGCCCCTGCTATGGCCGTGTAGAGGGTGTTCTGGAGGTTCGCGACCATCGTGCGGTGGGTGGAGACGGCCCCCTTCGGTCGCCCGGTAGTGCCGGAGGTGTAGAAGATGACAGCAGGATCGTCCTCCTCGATCGGGCGTTCGAGCGGGTCCGGTCCATCTCCGGCACCCGATTCGAGCACTCCGAAGTCCATCACCGGCACCGGAGACTTCTCGGCCAGCCGGGCCAGCTCCCCCTCCAGGGGATCCGTGCAGAAGACGGCACGGAGCTCTGGGCACGAACCCAGCTGGGCCAGCACCCGGGCCAGCCGTGGGCCATCTGCCACCAGGACCCCCGCACCCGAGTCAGCCAGGCCGTAGAGGATCTCGTCTGTCTTCCACCAACCGTTCAGCCCGACGAGCACGCCAGAGGCATCTACGGTCGCCCAGAACGCCAGACACCACTCGGGAGTGTTAGCCGAGAGCACCGCCACCCTCTCGCCACTCGAGACGCCGTAGTCGTTGCAGAGCGAGCGGGAGATGCTGTCTGCCCTTCGGACGAAGGCACCTGAGGACAGCCGCAGGTCTCCATATACGAGGAAGGTGTCCGTGTCACCCCGTTCCAGCGCGGCGCGCGAGACCTCTCTCAGGGAACCCATCCGGGACCGGTAGACCTTCGTCGGCACCCCACGGACCTCCTCGACCGCCACCTCGAAGACGCCCCCTGGACCGGCCAGCATCTGTTCCACTTCGGCGCTGCTAGGCATGACACCCCCCTCGTATCGACGCGCCCGAGGGCGCGACTGACCAGCGAGGCGGCGGGCGGAATCGAACCGCCGTAAAGGGCTTTGCAGGCCCCTGCCTGAACCACTCGGCCACGCCGCCGTGACCCGGTCGAGCCTAGCGGGTCTGACCGGACCCGCCGATACGCCCATCTCGGGGCTTCCAGCGAGGTTACGCCAGCACCTCGAAGCGTGATTGAATCGGTCCATGCGCATCGGTATCGTCGCCCCTCCCTGGGCACCTATCCCACCCTCGCTCTATGGCGGCATAGAGGCCGTGGTCGACGAGCTGGCTCGCGGGATCCACGCAGCCGGTCACGATGTCACGCTGTTCACCACCGGAGACTCCACCTGCCCGGTCGATAAGAAGTTCGTCCTCGACCGTGCCGAGGGCATGCGGATCGGTATGGCGGTTCCGGAGCTGCGTCACGTTCTCCATGCATACGAGGCCCTGGCAGACCACGACATAGTGCACGACCACACGGTGATGGGACCATTCCACTCCGAGCACTACCCAGACCTGCCGGTGGTCACCACCATCCATGGCCCCTTCAACGAGGAGCTGACTGACCTATACGGAGCCCTGGGAAGGCGGGTACCCATACTCGCCGTCTCCCACTCCCAGCAGCGCTCGGCACCCGAGGTCCCGATAGCCAGGGTCATTCACCACGGCGTGGACGCCTCACGCTTTCCCTACGGCGAAGGAACCGGGGATGACGACGGACCCTACGTCCTCTTCCTCGGTCGGATGGCCCCGGACAAGGGCGCCCACAGGGCCATCGCTGTAGCCCGGAAGGCAGGCAGGCGCCTCCTGATCGCCGCGAAGATGCGGGAGGCCTGGGAGATCGAGTACTTCGAGCGCGACGTGAAACCTCACCTCGGTGCCGACGCCATATACCTGGGCGAGGTATCCCACGAACGCAAGCTCGAGCTGCTCGCCGGGGCACAGGCTCTCCTGTTCCCAATACGCTGGGAGGAACCCTTCGGCATGGTGATGATCGAGGCCATGGCCTGCGGGACGCCGGTGCTCGCCTTTCCCGAGGGCGCGGCGCCCGAGGTGGTCGAGCACGGCCGCACCGGCTTCCTCTGCGAGGACGAATCCGCCATGGCTGCTGCCCTCGACCGCATAGGAGAGATCAGCCGTGCGGAGTGCAGGCGGGTCGTGGAAGGCTACTTCTCCGCCGAACGCATGGTACGCGAGCACCTGGAGCTCTACGAGGAACTTGCCCGACGCTGAGGCCGAGCATCACCGCCGGCTCAGCGGTGGCGGGCGTGGTGGAAGAGACGGACCACGATGGCCACCACCACGATGAGCACCGCCAGCTTGAACAGGAAAGCCACTATCCCGACCACCGCGTGGACCATCGCGAGCAGCAGCATCACCCCTACTACCACACCCACCACCACGAGGGAGGCATCCAGGAGCTCCATCCCGAGGCTGCGGCGCCGTGGCTTCGTCCCGCCTGGGGACTCCTCGATAGCACGCATCATCTCTTCCTCCTATCGGTGCCCACGGGCCCGGGCCGGAAATCACCCGTCTCCAGAACGGCACGCCTTCACAGCCAGGCTAGCCGGACAAGCCCGCTTCCGGATGGCGCGCGCCGCACCTTGTCACCACGCTGCCTGACCGTCGGTCTATGCCCGCCTCCTGTCGACCAGCACGCCAGGGTTGCAGATCCAGGCTGGATCGAGGGCTGACTTGGCGGCTTCGATGGCCTGTGCGAAGAGCCCGGGCCGCTCCTCGTCGTACCAGCGTCGGTGATCCCGGCCTACTGCATGGTGATGGGTGATCGTCCCGCCGGCCGCCATCACCGCGTCCGAGGCCACCTCCTTCATCTCCTTCCACTGGGCCATCTCCGCTCCTGGAAGTGCTCTGGCGAGGACCGTGAAGTACGGCGCGGCACCGTCAGGGTAGACGTGGGTAACCCGGCAGGTGGCCAGCGCCGGCACGCCCCCGCGAGCGAACTGGCTCTCCAGGGCCTGCCTGACCGAGCTGTGGAGCTCCTCGAAGCGGTCCCAGGTCACAGCGGTCTCGAAGGTCTCACAGAGCACCCCGAGACGGACCAGGGCATCCCGCACGTAGGGGGCTCGCATGAACGAACCGCGCCATGCTGCAGCCGGGCCACCTCGGTCAGCTGCCGAGGCCTGCTCGGTGCATCCCCAATCCCCCTCTATCGTGCCGCCGTATTCCTTCACACACTCCTCTGCCCTCGTCGCCCAGGCATCCAGCGGGTGGTCGGCCGACTCGAAGCCCACGATCACCAGTGCGCTCGAGCCATCGCCTGCACCGTTCACCAGGGCCTCCAACGGATCCACCAGGCGGCAGTTGGCCGGTTCGAGACCAGACTGAGCCAGGGCGCGAAGTGCCCTTGCTCCAGCTGGGAAATCTGGGAACCGAGCCGAGCCTCCAGCGCGCCAGCGCGGTCGGGGCCTGACCCGCACCCACGCGGCGGTGATGATACCAAGCGCTCCCTCCGATCCGATTAAGAGGCGATTCGGGTCGGGACCCGCACCCGATGCAGGAAGCCGTCGGGTCTCGACGAGGCCAGCCGGTGTGACCACCTCCATGGACTCCACCAGGTCGTCTATATGGGTTGGTCCGGTCGCGAAGTGCCCACCTGCCCGGGTCGCTATCCAGCCGCCCAAGGTAGAGCACTCGAAGCTCTGGGGGAAGTGCCTGAGCGTCATGCCCTGCTCCTTCAGGCCGGTCTCCAGCTCAGGACCCAGGGTCCCACCACCGATTCGAGACCCGAGCGATACCGCGTCGACATCGTAGACGCCGCTCAGGGCCTCCAAGTCCACCGACACCGCACCTCGAAAGCCATCACCGACGTCCGGTTCGACCCCGCCCACCACGCTGGAGCCACCCCCGAACGGCACGGCAGCCACCCGCTCGCCCGAGCACCAGTCGAGCACCGCTGCTACCTCTGTGGCGCTGCGCGGCCGCAGCACGGCGTCGGGTACGTTCGGGAGGCTGCCTGCCAGCGCCCTCACCACGTCGCTGTAGGAGCTTCCGTGCGCGTGCCTGGCACGGTCCCGATCCGACACCGACGCGATCCCGGCCAGGGAGGACGGCACCTCCACACGTGGGGCGCGCAGGTCCAGCGCTGAGATCGGCGGTGGATCGGACACTCGGCCATCCAGGCCGAACTGCGCCGCCACGAGACGCGCCAGGCTCTCGATCTCCTGGTCGCCCAGCGCTTCGTCTTCGTAGCCCCACCCCCACCACGAGCGGATGTGCCCACTACCAGACGACATGAGGACCTCCCTTGTCCAGTGAAATCGACCTTCCCTAGAGAACCTGCGCGCGAAGCGGACACCATCGGTTACCGTCGTGCTGCATGAGCCTCCGCTCCGACCGCCAGGAGCTGCTGGAGCACCAGGAGCTTCGGGGAGAAAGCCTCTGCAGAGCCTATGCCTCCCAGGCCGATGCCTGGCTGGCAGGATTGTTCGAAGCCGGCATCGGCTCGGACCACGACGGCATAGCCCTGGTGGCGGTCGGTGGCTACGGACGCGGCCAGCTGTTCCCCCACAGCGATCTGGACGTCGTCCTGCTCCACAGGCAGCGCCGCCCCATAGCCGAGCTGGCCGAGAGGATCTGGTACCCGGTCTGGGACGAGGGGATTCACCTCGACCACTCGGTGCGAAGCCCCTCCGAGGTGCTGGCCATGGCTCGCGAGGACCTTCGCGTCCAGCTCGGCCTGCTCGACTGCAGGTGGGTGGCAGGGGACGCACAGCTCGCGGACGAGGTGGGTGGCGAGGCCAGGAGGCTCTGGACGACCAGCGCGAGGCGATGGCTGCCCGAGCTGCTCTCCCAGGTGGAGACCCGACGTCGCGAGCACGGTGACCTCGCGTTCCTGCTGGAGCCGAACCTGAAGGAGTCCCATGGCGGGATGCGCGACCTCCACGCCCTGGAGGCCCTTGTCATGGCTGCTCCCGAGCTCGAGTCGAGCGTGGACCTCGCTGCGCTCGCACCACACCGGTCCCTGCTGGCAGACGTGAGGGTCGAGCTCCATCGCACAGCGACCAAGCCCACCGACCGGCTGGTGCTCCAGGAGCAGGACCGCATTGCCGAGGCTCTAGGTCTCGGCGATGCTGACGCCCTGATGGCCGAGCTATCGAGGGCGGGTCGCGCTATCGCCTGGGCCAGCGACCAGGCATGGCGCCGCGGGTACATATGGTCCGGCCAGGCAGGCCTCGGATCGAGCTCCAGCAGGACAGACGCGCCACGTCGGGGGAGGTTCTCCAACTGGCTGTCCCCCCTGCGCCGCTCGGAGCCGGCCAGTCCCGTCATCGCAGCCGAGCAGTCACACAGACCTGCCGGTGCGACCGGAAACCCTCCGGGGTCCCCGATGACCTCCGAGGCGCCTACCGAGGTAGAGGAAGGGATAGGCATCGTGCTCTGGCGGGAGCCGACCACTGCCAGCCAGGCCGGCAAGGGGTGGGCTTTCGCGCCAGGCGAGATAGTCCTACTGGCCGAGGCCAGCCCCGAGACCGATCCCTCACTGGCGCTCCGGGTCGCCGCGGTAGCCGCAGAGCAGGAGATGCCGGTGTCTAAGGAGGCCCTCGACACCCTGGAGGCGCTCTGGAGGCCGCCGGGAGATCCCTGGCCCCCAGGAGTTCTCGACGCTCTCGTGAGGCTGCTCATGACCGGTAGGCCGGCAATCGACGCCATCGAGGCACTCGACCAGCGCGGCATCCTCGTCAGGCTGATCCCCGAGTGGCAGTCGGTCAGGAACCGGCCGCAGCGCAACGCGTACCACAGGTTCACCGTGGACCGTCACCTGCTCGAGGCTGCGGCAGGAGCGGCCGGGCTGGCAGACCGGGTGGAGCGCCCCGACCTTCTGGTGCTCGGAGCCCTCCTACACGACATCGGAAAGGGCTATCCCGGTGACCACACCGAGGCCGGGATAGAGGTCGTCGGCGCTATCGCGAAGAGAATGGGGCTGCCAGGTGAGGACGTGGGGACCCTCGTGGACATGGTCAGGTACCACCTGCTGCTGCCAGATGTCGCCACGCGCCGCGACCTCGACGATCCCGCGACCATCTCCACTGTGGCCGACGCGCTGACCAACCGGTCCAACCTCGAGCTCCTGGGGGCCCTGACCGAGGCCGACAGCCTTGCCACAGGACCCTCTGCCTGGGGGGCATGGAAAGCTGGGCTGGTAGACGAGCTGGTCATGCGCGTCCGCGCGCGCATGGAGGGCAAGGAATCACATGCCGAGGCTGTCGGACCGGCCGATCCCGAGATCGAACTGGCTCTGTCCAGGGTGCGCGAGAGCCCTGGGGTGGTCGTCATAGGCGCCATCCCACGGCTCGTGGTGGTAGCCCCCGACCGTCCAGGCCTGCTCGCCACGGTGGCCGGCGTGCTGGCACTCTGGGACCTCGACGTACGTTCGGCCGATGTGCGGTCCTCGGCGGGCATCGCCATAGAGGAGTTCGACGTGGAGCCGGCTCACGGGCGTGAGCCGCAGGTAGACGCACTGTCCGCCGACATAGAGGCTGCCCTCAACGGCGGCATCGACCTCGCCGCCAGGCTGGCCGAGCGCGAGCGGGACTACAGGCGAGGCCGGCGTAACACCTCCCCGCACCCCACGCCGACCCAGGTGACCGTCGATAACACCGCGTCGGAAGCGGCTACGGTACTAGAGGTCAGGGCTGAGGATTCAGCAGGACTCCTCTACCGCGTGACTGCCGCGATGTCGTCATGCGACATAGACGTGCTCACCGCCCGGGTATCCACACTCGGTCACGAGGTAGTGGATGCCTTCTACGTGCGTGACTCGAAGGGAATGAAGCTCGATGAAGCCGCAACCCGATCCGTCGACAAGGTGCTGCGACGGGCACTGCTCGACCGGGCTGAGGCTGGACCGGCCTAGTCCGGGCTCTCGGGCATGAGCCGCCGCCGACCGTTCCACCCTGCGCTACTGGTCGCCCTGGTGTTGGTGCTCGCGGGCGCCACCGGCGTGGCCCTGGCCATCGCCACCGGTTCACATCACTCACGCCAGCCGGGGCCTCCGAGCATCACCGCACCGGTCCCCCCCCACCCTCCCGTGGAGGTGATGCCCTGGTCATGGACCCAGGAGCTCGCCTTCTACCAGCCTCCGGCCCCGCTGGTGGACGAGCCTCCCGGCACCCTGGTTCGGATACAGCACCTCGCCCCCGACGTGGCCCTGCCGCCAGGGACCATCGCATGGCGAATCCTCTACCACTCGCTCTCCATTCACGGTCATGACATCGTGGACTCGGGTATCGTCCTGGCGCCGGGCGGAAGACCTCCACCTGGAGGTTGGCCGCTCGTCACCTTCGCCCATGCCACGGTCGGCATTGCCGACTTCTGCGCACCGTCCAGGTACTCCGACATCGACTGGATATCCGACGTCCACGGCTTCCTCGCCGCCGGTTACGCAGTAGCGGCCACCGACTACCAGGGCCTGGGCGCCCCAGGCGTGCACCCATACCTCGTGGGCACCAGCGAGGCCCGCAGCGTCCTCGACGCTGCTCGTGCCGCGAGGGAGATCCCGGGTCTCGACATATCGAACCGGGTAGTGGCCGTCGGCTTCTCCCAGGGGGGCCAGGCAGTGCTCTTCGCCGGCCAGCAGGCGGCCTCGTACGCGCCTGATATCGACCTCCTGGGTGTGGTGGCCATGTCTCCTGGCATAGCCATCCCGCGAATCATCGCGAGCCTCGACACCTCTGCCGATCTGAACGGCTTCTTCGTCACCGTCGCCTACGCCTGGTCGCATACCTATTCGAACCTGCCCATCACCTCCCTCCTCACCCCAGAGGCGCTCGCGAAGATCGGCGTCGTCCAGTCCCAGTGCGAAGACGGTATCGGCACCGCGTACTCGACGCTCCAGCCCGACCAGGTGGAGCAGCCGGGGCTCTCCACCGACGCTGCCTGGCAGGAGCACCTCGAACAGAACGACCCAGGCCACTCACCTACCTACGCGCCCATCCTCATCGTCCAGGGCGAGGAGGACCTCCTCATCCCCTACAGGCTCGACGAGCAGTTCGCCCAGATGGTCTGTGCACGCCAGCACGACCGGGTCACCTTCGATCTGTACCCCACCGGGGGCCACTACACCGCCACGGTCCAGTCGCGCTCAGCCGTGCTGAAGTGGGTGGCCGCCCGATTCGCCTCTGAGCCCGCTCCGAGCACATGCCGTGGGGTTCCAGCCCCGAGAGACGGGGTGGTGCCCGACGTCTGAGCGTGAGTGCCTTCTTGGGCTCTGCCGATCCGACGCCGCACGCCCAGCGGATCTGCCTGCATGAGCGCCCGGCTGGCCAACCGGCAGAGCGGAACCTGGCCAACCGGTAGAAGGGGACCTGGCTAACCGGCAGAAGGGAACCTGGGGGGTCGATGCTCCTTCAGCGCAGCCACGCCTTCCTTCACGTCATCACCGAGGAAGCAGAGCATCTCCAGGGCCAGCGACTCGCCGAAGATCGGCAGGGCCTGGCGCATCCACTGGTTCATGACTCGCTTCGTGAAGCGTACGGCCAGCTGCGAGCCGGTGGCCAGGCGCTCGGCTATGGACAGCGCCTCGTCGAACACCTCTTCGTCGGGAACGCACTTGGTCACCAGGCCCATCTGCTCGGCCTGACGGCCATCTACGAAATCCGCGGTCATTAGATAGTACTTCGCCCTGGCCATGCCGCACAGGAGCGGCCAGAGGGCCGCGGCATGGTCTCCGGCCGCCACCCCTAGGCGGACATGGCCGTCGGAGAGGCGCGCGGACTGCCCGATGACGCTCACATCGGCCAGCAGCCCCACTGCCAGCCCGGCTCCCACAGCCACACCGTTGATCGCGGAGACTATCGGCTTCTCGGCCATCAGCATCTTCTCGACGATCGCCCCCGCGTCGCGCCATTGGGTCACCATGGCGTCGTAGCTCTCTATCATCTCCTCGATCATCTCCAGGTCCCCGCCCGCGCTGAAGGCCCGACCGGACCCCGTGACCACCGACACCCGCACGTCGTCGTCGTCGTCCAGTAGCGCCCACACCTCGGACATCTCTCGGTGCAGCCTGACGTTCGCCGCGTTCAACACCTCGGGGCGATCGAAGGTCACCACCGTGATGCCGCCCCGCCGGTGGTCGAAGGTGAGGTGCTCGAAGTCGGAATAGTCCTTTGGTCGCATCTGCCCAGCCTAACGAACCGCCGGCCTGATCCCGCTATCCTCACCCCATGGGAAGCGAGGCCGTGGTGACCGAGGGCATAGGCCGCCTCTTCGGCGAGTACTGGGCAGTGGACGGGGTGGACCTGGCCGTAGCCGAGGGTGAGATATACGGCTTCCTCGGACCCAACGGCGCGGGCAAGTCCACCCTCGTGCGGATGCTCTGCACCCTCCTGCGTCCCACCCGTGGCCGGGGACTGGTCGCCGGGTTCGACGTGGAGCACCAGCCCGAGCAGGTGCGCCTGCGGATAGGCGTCGCGCTCCAGGACGCGGCCCTCGACCAGCGCCAGACAGGTCGCGAGCTGCTCGACCTTCAGGCGCGCCTATACGGCCTGAAGCGGGCCGACCGGAGGAAGCGGGTCGACCACATCCTGGAGATGGTCGACATCGGCGGCGCCATCGATCAACGCATCTCCACCTACTCAGGCGGCATGAAGCGCAGGCTGGACCTCGCGGCAGCCCTCGTCCACGATCCCAGCGTCGTATTCCTGGACGAGCCGACCACCGGCCTCGACCCGGTCAGCCGTGCTGCGGTGTGGGAAGAAGTGCGACGGCTGAATACCGAGCTCGGAACGACCATATTCCTCACCACCCAGTACCTGGAGGAGGCAGACGAGCTGGCCGGAAGGGTAGGGATCATCTCCCGTGGCCGGATCGTCGCCGAGGGCACACCCGAAGAGCTGAAGCGCCGGGTCGGTGACGACGTGATCGTCGCACATCTGGCAGATGTCTCCGACGCCGCCGTAGAAGCTCTCCGTCTGGTGCCCGGGGTGGAAGAGGTCGTCAGCTCCGAAGGCGAGCTCACCATCGTGGCCGCTGACGGAGCCTCCCTCATGAGCCCAGTGGCAGTTGCGCTCCACGACTCGGGGGCCAAGGTCGAGAATCTCACCCTTCGCACCCCCACGCTCGACGACGTCTTCCTCCAGATGACCGGATCGCACCTCAGCGCCGGCGAGGAGGTCGCGAGGTGAGCAGCTACGCCGAACGGCCGAGGGTGGAGCCCAGACCAGCAGGATTTCTCACCGACCTCCTCTCCATCGCCAGGCGGGCCATAAGGCAGATCCCACGCGAACCGGAGTCGGTGGTTCCCGCCGTCATAGTGCCAGCCTTCTTCTACGTGATGAACGTCGGTGCCCTGTCGAAGGTCACCCACCTGGCCGCGGGTCTCGACTTCAAGGCCTTCGAGCTGCCGGTATCGGTGGTCTTCGCCGTGACCGGGGTATCACGGGCCTCGTCCCTCGTCACCGACATACAGGATGGTTACTTCGACCGGCTCTGCATCACCCCGGTTCGCCGGCTCCCCCTCTTGCTCGGCCTGATGATGGCCGACTTCGCCCTGGTGATGGCCCTCACCATTCCGGTGCTGATCCTCGGCCTCGCCTACGGAGTGCACTTCGCCACCGGGGTGGCGGGGATGCTCGTCTTCATGGTCCTCTCGGGGCTCTGGGGACTGGTCTTCACCGGCTTGCCCTACTCCATAGCCCTGAAGACCGGTAACCCCTCCGCTGTGAACTCCAGCTTCGTCCTCTTCTTCCCCATCACCTTCCTCACCACCGCCTTCGTGCCCAAGCAGGCTCTGGCAGGATGGCTGGCCACGGTGGCCACCTATAACCCGATGACCTACCTCCTCGCGGGCCTGCGCTCCCTTGTGTCGACAGGATGGGACGGATCTGTGATCGGTCAGGCCCTGGTGGCGGTGGCTGCCTTCGGCGCGGTCTCCATGAGCCTCGCCCTACTGGCCCTGCGTGGACGGGTGCGCCACCGCTGACACCTGACGACGCTCGAAGCGCGCCTGGCTCAGCGCTTCTGCTCCAGCGCGCCTGGCTCAGCGCTTCTGCTCCAGCGCGCCTGGCTCAGCGCCCAGCGGAGAGCACGAGGCTGGCGACCGCAGCGAAGTGAGCTGCCGCGCCGGCCACGACCAGGGTGTGGAACACCTCGTGGTAGCCGTAAACCGTCGGATAGGGGTCCGGCCTCCTGAGCGCATACACCACGGCACCCGCTGAGTAGAGCAGCCCACCTATGAGCAGCAGGGCGAATGCCCCAGAACCCATCCCAGCCAGGAGCTCGGGCAGCACCCCGACAGCCACCCACCCGACCACCACGTAGGGCACGGCTATCGCCCACTTCGGTGCCTCGGTCCATGCCAGGCGCATCGCGACACCCAGAGCTGCTCCCACCCATACCACGACGAGGACCCCGACCTCGTATCCACCGTGCAGAGCCAGTGCCGCCACCGCTGTGTAGCTGCCCGCTATGGCCACGAAGATCGTCGAGTGGTCTGCCCTCCGCATCCTGCGCCGGCTGGCCGGCGTCGACCAGGTGTGGCGGTGGAAGACTGTGCTCACGCCGAGCATCCCGCAGACCCCCACCGTGTAGACGATCACCGCCGAGCGCACCTGCCAACCTCCTGACACCGCCACCAGCCACCCTCCAGCTGCGAGGAACACGAAGAGGGCTATCTCGTGTATCACGCCGCGAAGCAACGGCTTGGCGGGATGGGAAGCCTCCGGCGGGCCAGGAACCGTGGGGGGCTCCGTGAGACCGACTCCAGTCATTGGCCCATCCTAGACCTGGGTGCCAGCACTCCCTGCCCTGTGGTAAGGTCTGGGTACTTCACCTGCCGACTAGGGTAGGTGTGCACCGGTTGACTCCGGTGGGCTGCGGCGATGAAAGCTCGTTGTGCAGCCGTGCCTCCTGCTGCAGCGACACAGCAGTGCGTCCGTGAGTACACGGACCTCGCAGGAGGCTGCATCGGGTTAGTCGCACCCTCCACCGCCGCGCAGCGCGGCATCCAATCAGGAGAATCACTTGTCAACCGATACACGAGGAGCCGAGACGGTTCCTTTCACCATCACGCGGCCCACCCCAGAGGCGACACCCGCGAGCTTCGCGTCTCTCGGCGTGCCGGACTCCATGGCAGAGGGACTGAGAGCGCGCTCCATCGAGTCGCCCTTCGCCATACAGATCGCCACCATCCCAGATGCCCTGAGCGGCAGGGACGTCTGCGGTAAGGCTCCTACCGGATCGGGAAAGACGCTTGCCTTTGGCATACCGCTCGTCGCCCGCGTCGGACGCGGCACACCTAAGCACCCCAAGGGCCTGGTCCTCGCACCCACGCGAGAGCTTGCCGCACAGATCGCCAAGGAGCTGAGCCTGCTCGGTGCCTCTGCGGGTCTGCGCGTCGCTACCTTCTACGGGGCCGTCGGTTTCGGACCCCAGCTCGATGCTCTCCGACGCGGCGTGGACATCGCGGTGGCCTGTCCGGGGCGCCTCACCGACCTCGTCGACCGGCGCGCCGTCTCCCTCGACCAGGTGGAGATGGTGGTCATCGACGAAGCAGACCGTATGGCAGACATGGGTTTCCTGCCGGTAGTCCGGCGTCTCCTCGACCAGGTGCCAGCCAGGAGGCAGACGCTCCTCTTCTCCGCGACCCTCGACGGCGATGTGGACGTCCTGGTCAGGCGCTACCAGCAGAATCCCGTCAGGCACGAGCTGGCCACTCCGGTCGAGAGCGACGACACACGCACCCACCTCTTCTGGCGTGCGAGCTCCTCGGAGCGTGTGAAGCTCACCACCGAGCTGGTCGGAGCCCATGACACCTCCATCGTCTTCTGCCGGACGAAGAGAGGTGCGGATCGTCTCTCGAAACAGCTCGACCGCTCCGGCATACCCTCCGAGGCTCTGCACGGGGACAGGTCCCAGTCACAGCGCGACCGGGCATTGGCTGCATTCCGCTCCGGAAGAGTGCGGGTGCTGGTAGCCACCGACCTGGCTGCGCGTGGCATACACGTCGATGACGTAGGCTGCGTCGTCCACTTCGACGTGCCCGCCGACCATAAGGACTACGTGCATCGCTCCGGCCGCACGGGACGTGCCGGCTCAGGCGGCAACGTCATATCCCTCGTCGGAGAGGACAAGGTAGCTGACGTCAGGCGCATGCAGAAGCTGCTCGGCCTGGCCCAGGGGATACAACAGCCCGACGTAGAGGCCCTCGCCGGCACCATCTCCCGCATGTCGAGCACCAGCCCCCGACCCAGGCGCCGCGACCCAGGTCTCACTGGCCCCGAGACCGCTCCACGCACCGCAGGCGAGCGATCGCAGCGACCACCCCGACATGCCTCGGGCGCAGCCTCGCAGCGACCGGGGCGGCGGCGCCGGACCGGCTCCGGTGACTGGCGCCAGGCTGACTCCCAGCAACGCCGCCGGGCTGGGTCCACTTCACGGTCACGCTCCAGGCAGGCGCGCAGCGCCTGAGCAGCCTGCGCGGCGTACTGGGCGGGAAGCAGCTAGAACTAGGCCATGAGATACAGAACTCTGGGACAAGGTCTGGTGGTCTCGGCCGAAGGGCTGGGATGCATGGGGATGAGCGAGTTCTACGCGGGCAGGGACGATCGGGAGTCGCTCGCCACCATCGAGCGGGCCCTGGACCTCGGGGTGAACTTCCTGGACACTGCCGACATGTACGGACCTTTCCTGAACGAGGAGCTGGTGGGTTCTGCGATCAGCTCACGGCGTGACGAGGTGGTCCTCGCGACCAAGTTCGGCAACGAGCGGCTGGCAGACGGTACCCGGCTCGGCGTGAACGGAAAGCCCGACTACGTGCACCGGGCATGCGACGCGTCGCTCCGAAGGCTCGGGGTAGACCACATCGACCTCTACTACCAGCACCGGGTCGACCCGAACACCCCGATAGAAGAGACGGTGGGCGCCATGGCCGAGCTGGTGGCAGCCGGGAAGGTCCGCTACCTCGGCCTTTCGGAGGCCGCTCCCGAGACCATACGGCGGGCCCAGGCAGTCCATCCGATAGCTGCGCTCCAGTCCGAGTGGTCCCTCTGGACGCGTGACGTCGAGAGCAACGGTGTCCTAGCCACGGTGCGAGAGCTCGGCATCGGCTTCGTGGCCTACTCCCCCATCGGGCGCGGATTTCTCTCGGGGGCGTTCCGGGACCCTGACGACCTGCCTGCAGACGACTTCCGCCGCCAACACCCACGCTTCGAGGCAGCTAACTTCTCTGCCAACCGGAAGCTCGTCGGAGAGCTGGAGTCCCTGGCTGCATCGAAGGGCTGCACCGCCTCGCAGCTCGCTCTGGCCTGGGTCCTCTCGCGCGGCCAGGACGTCGTCCCCATACCCGGAACCAAGCGTCGCCGCTACCTGGAGGAGAACCTGTCCGCTCTCGACGTAGAGCTGACCAGCTCCGAGATCGACCAGCTCGACTCGCTGTTCGCTCCTGGAGCGGTAGCGGGAGCTCGGTACGCTGACATGTCCACGGTGAACCGCTGAGGGCCAGCTGCCCGGTTCGCCTCAGTCGCCTGCCAGGGACTCGAAGGCTCGCCGGAGGCGTGAGGATACCTCAGCGGAAATGCCCGCCAGCGCTGGTCCAGGAAGCAGGGCCGAGGGCTCCGCGGCGCTCACACGAACCGAACCTCCCTGGTCGGACAGCACGACGTTGCATGGCAACAGAAGGCTTACCGAGGGGTCTGCTTCGAGGGCACGATTGGCGACTGCTGGATCACATGCGCCGAGAATCTTCAGAGCCGGCCGCTCCACGCCGAGCTTCGCCCGAAGGATTCCGGACACGTCTATCTCCGTGATCACCCCGAATCCCTCAGCCTCCAAGGCTGATCGGACCCTGGCCTCCGCTCCGGTCATGCTGGTGGGCAGCGATACGGAGATCTCCTCTATGGACTGCTCAGTCGACTCCTCGGTTGGCATACCTGATCCTTTCCCGTAATCCGAGCCGTCTATGGGCAGGGTCACCCGCCCCCACCGGCTCCTTTCACACCGACTTCCCGTCGAGGCCGTTCGCGCCAGGCACTCTCAGGACAGCTTCAGGAACAGCTCCTCGAACAGCTCCCTGGCCTCGGTACCGGAGCCCGACTGGCCAGTCTCGATACAAGAGGTCAGCCCGCCGGCCAGCAGCCTGAAACCAGCCTGCTCCAGGGCCCTTATGGCAGCGGATAGCTGCGTGACCACCTCGCGGCAGTCCCGTCCCTCACCGAGCATCCTCTCCACGCCCGCTACCTGACCTGCGGCGCGCCGTAGCCGCTTGCGGACGTCAGCCACCACCTCGACTGGCAGCTCGGGGTGATCCAGCCGATCACCCGACTGCTCGACCATCGCCTCCTCCATCCGGTCCTCCTAGATCCAGGCCAGCTCCTTGACCACGCCGGCTCGCCATTGCCATAACCAGCTCTCTGGCGTTACCTCATACTGCTGAACCAATACCCCCGGGGGTGTATTCCCCGCGCCTGACGGTGGGGGGTGTCCGGTGGGAGGGAGGGCAGGGGTCCCGCCCCCGGCGAAGCTGAACCTGGCCACTGCGTGCGAGAATGTCCGGGTGAGTCCCTGGAAACGCGTGTGGATCGCCCTGGCCGCGCTGGTGGCAGTCATAGCCGGCGGAACAGTCGGCTACTGGATTCTCGGCCTCTCGCCACTCCATGCGCTCTACCAGACGGTGATAACCGTGAGCACCGTCGGATTCGGCCAGCTCTTCCACCTAACACGCGCCAGCGAGGTCTTCACGATCGTCTTGATCCTCCTCGGTGTCGGCACCGCGTTGTACGCGTTCGGGGTGCTCATCGAGGCCCTCATAGAGGGGCAGCTAGCAGATCTCGTCGGAAGGAGAAAGATGGACCGCCAGATAAGCAGCCTCAGCGATCACGTCATCCTCTGCGGCTGGGGGCGCAGCGGGCGCGTCATCGCAGCGAACCTGGCAGCAGCAGGTCAGCCCGTGGTGGTGATCGACCAGGATCCCGAGCGCCTGGTCGACGTGGAGTACCCGAACTTCGCCGGCGATGCCACCGAGGACGCCGTGCTGGAGAAGGCGGGCATAGCGCGCGCACGCGGTCTGGCCGCGGTGACGAGCAGCGACGCCACCAATCTCTACATCACCCTGAGCAGCAGGAGCCTCCGGCCGGACCTCTTCATCATTGCCCGTGCCCGCGTGGTGGAATCCGAGGCCAAGCTGCTGCGCGCAGGAGCGAACCGGGTGGTGAACCCGCAGTCGATCGGAGGAACGAGAGCCGCCGCCTTTCTGCTCAAGCCCCACGTAGCCGACTTCATCGACGTCGTCTCCCACGGCCTGGATGTCGAGTTCACCCTGGGACAGATCGAGCTCTCCGACCGATCGGCTCTGGCCGGCCTCACCCTGAGAGAGGCGCGCATACGTGAGCGCACCGGAGCGCTGGTGCTAGCCACGCGCCTAGCAGACGGAAGCTTCCTCACCAATCCCTCTGCCGACAGCATCACCTCTGCCGGCCAGGTCCTCATAGCCATCGGCACCGCCGACCAGCTCGCAGATCTCGACGGGCTCGCCCGCGGTGGCAGCCCCCTAACAGAACCCAGACCGCCGGCGAAGTAGACTCGGCTCTGCTACCCATGCCGAGCCAGGGGACACTGCATGAGCGACCAGCTGGATCCACAGCAGCCCGACGACACCCAGGGGTCCCACGCGCCCAGTTCTACAGGCGCCTCGGACGCTACCCAGTCAAGCCCCACCTCGAATCCCTGGCCTTCTGCTGACGACGCGCCGCCGCCGGGCTTCGGGACCCTCCCCCCGCCTGCGAACTACCCAGAACCTCCGGATATCACCCCACCGGGCGGACCCCCTCCCGGGTACGGCGCGTACGGACCCCCACCGGGCGGACCCCCTCCCGGGTACGGCGCGTACGGACCCCCACCGGGCGGACCCCCGCCCGGGTACGGCGCGTACGGCGGCCAGTACGGATATGGCCAGATGGCAACGACTTCATCGGGATGGTGGCGTCGGGTGGGCGCCTACGTAATCGACAGCCTGGTGGTTTCGGTGCCTCTTATAATCATCTTCAGCATCATCGGGGTCTCCAGCGCACATGTCGCGGTCGGCTGCACCTCTGCTACCAGCCAGAGCTGCGCCTCGACCAGCTCGGCTTTCGGGATGGGCAGCTCGGTAGTCGAGCTGATCGGCATAGTCGTGACCGCTGTCTACTACGGGCTGCTGGACGGGAGCGTAAGAGGCCAGACGTTAGGGAAGATGGCCACCGGCATCGCTCTGCGCGATGCCTATAGCGGCCAGCCGGTGGGCTTCTGGCGTGCTGCCATGCGCCCGGTGCTCTGGGGGCTCTTCTTCCTGGCCTTCATACTTCCCGGCCTCCTCAACTTCCTCTGGCCCCTGTGGGACCAGAACCGCCAGTGCTGGCACGACAAGATCGTGAAGACCAGGGTCGTCCAGGTCGGCTAACCGCAGGGGGCCCGCTATAAACCGTTCTGCATTACCTGGAGTCGACAGCCCGGCGCTGTCCCCTAACCAGGCGGCCAAGCGCGCCGAGATAGTCGCCGCAGCCGTGGAGGTCCTGCTCCGCGACGGCGTCCATGGCTGCACCGTGAGATCCATCGCCGCGGCAGCAGGGGTCTCGAAGGGTTCCGTCCACTACTACTTTGCAGACGTCGAGGACATCGTGGACCAGGCCATGCTTCAGGCGACCACCGCCTGGATAACCTGGCTGCGCGCTGGAGGCCCCTCCGAGCTTCCAGAAGACCCAGAACCGGCAGAGCTGCTCTGGTGCTCCGTGACAGCCTGCCTGGAACCATTCGCCCACGGAGATAGATCGCTCCTGCCGCTGTGGATGGAGTACTGGGCGCTCAGGAGCCGCGCCGACCAGCTGGAGCCACTGCGGCTACTCCAGGCATTGCTGACCGGCTACGTAGCCGAGCTGCTCGACCGGGCCGGAATCGCCGATTCCGAGGCGCGCTCCATGGCCGTGACCTCCTACCTGTTCGGCACGAGCATGCAGCAGTCCGTCTTCCCCGTGGACCAGGCCCGAGTCCGCCTGGACATCGCCGCTCTCTGCGGGATCGATCCACCGGCGTAGAGGATATATCTGGACATGCGCCCAGAAATATGGGACACTTGTCCTAGGAGTAGCGACTGGTAGGAAGGGCCGATATGGGGTCCACCGGGCGCTCGACAGGAGGACAGGGATGAGCAAGTCGGCAAGTGCGAAGTCTCGGGCAGGCAACGCCTCGAGCTCTATGGCAGCTTCCGATCGGGGAGACTCCCCGCGTTTCGTGATCATCGGGGCCGGCATGGCCGGGATCCTGAGCGCGATAAAGCTGAAGGAGGCCGGCCTTACGAACTTCACCGTCTACGAGAAGGCAGACCGCCTCGGCGGCACCTGGCGTGAGAACACCTATCCGGGAGTCGCCTGCGACGTGCCATCGCATCTCTACAGCTACTCCTTTGCCCCTAACCCCGACTGGAGCCACGTCTTCTCGCCCGGACCGGAGATACTTGCCTACTTCGAGAAGGTGGCCAGGGATTACCAGGTGGACAGCTTTATCCGCTACGGGACGGAGGTCACCCGGCTGGAGTTCCACGACGGGCGCTGGCTCGTCGAGACCTCCACCGCTGAGCGCGACGAGGCCGACTTCGTCATAGCGGCCACCGGCGTGCTCCACCACCCCTCGTACCCCGACATAGAGGGCATCGACACCTTCAAGGGAAAGGTCTTCCACAGCGCCAGGTGGGACCACTCCGAGCCCATAGACGCCAAGCGCCTCGGCGTGATCGGGACTGGATCGACAGCCGTGCAGATCGTCTCCTCGGCGGTGAGCTCGGTATCGAGCCTCACGCTCTTCCAGCGCACCGCCCAGTGGGTCCTCCCGGTCGCGAACCCCGAGATCGGCGAAGAGGACCGCGCGAAGTACCACGACGACCCAGAAGCCATGAGGGCGGTCCGCGAGGAGCTCTCCCAGATCTTCGAGCACAACTTCGCGAATGCCGTGGTGGACGCGGATTCCCCGCAGGCCGAGATGCTGGCCCGGATGTGCACGGAGAACCTCGAGGGCAACGTTCGTGACCCGGAGCTACGCGAGAAGCTCCGCCCCCCCTACCGGGCAGCCTGCAAGCGGCTGGTCATCTCACCGAACTTCTACGAGGCGATCCAGGCACCAAACGCTCATCTCGTGACCGAGGGCATCGAGCGGGTCGAGCCCGAGGGCGTGCGCACTCGTGACGGGAAGCTCCACGAGCTCGACATCCTGGTGCTGGCCACCGGGTTCCGGGTGGACCGCTTCCTTCGCCCGATCGAGGTGATAGGACGGGGCGGCATCTCGCTAGACGTGGTCTGGGAGAAGCGGCCGTCTGCCTACCTGGCCATATCGGTCCCGGAGTTCCCCAATCTCTTCATGCTGAACGGGCCGAATGGGCCGGTGGGGAACTTCTCCCTGATCGACGTCGCAGAGCTCCAGTTCGACTACATAATGCAGCTCGTCGACCTGGTCTGCTCCGGCAAGGCCCGGGAGGTATCGGCCAGTCACGAGGCAGCGGAGCGCTTCGAGGACGAGAGGGTAGAGGCAGCCAAGAAGACCGTCTGGGTGACCGGCTGCCGGAGCTGGTACCTCGACGACCGCGGAGTGCCCGCCGCATGGCCCTGGAGCTTCGGTCACTTCCGCGACCAGATGCGCCGACCCCGGCTGGAGGACTACGAGCTGGTCGCATAGGGTTGTCAACTGCTGCTCACATAGTTGCTTGTGTTAGTCGCTAGTATGTTCTATCCTCAGCATGGTGAATCTGTCGGAGTGGGCAGAGCAAGTCGGAATAAGCAAGTTCACGGCCTATCGCTGGTATCGCGAGGGCATTCTTCCAGTGCCTGCGAAGAAGGTCGGACGGCTGATCCTGGTGGACGTGCCTAAAGCCAGCGAGATGGCGGTTTCCAGGGTGATCCTCTATGCCCGAGTCTCATCCCATGACCAGCGGGCAGACCTGGACCGCCAGGTGGCAAGGCTCACCAAGTGGGCAACGAGCCAGGGCATGGTCGTAGCCGAGGTCGTGACCGAGGTGGGATCGGGCATAAACGGGCGGCGCAAGAAGCTGGCGCGAATACTTGCCGATCCAAGGGCAACCACCATCGTGGTGGAACATCGAGACCGGCTGGCGAGATTCGGCGTGGAGCACCTGGAGGCAGCGCTATCTGCCCAAGGCCGGCGGGTCGTGGTGGCCGATCCTTCGGAGATGGACGACGACCTCGTGGCCGACATGACGGAGGTGCTCA
>JAJYXR010000010.1 GCA_021801795.1 Actinomycetes bacterium | reverse complement strand
GCACTCGGGCACCGAGCCCGGCGCAGAGCACAGGCAAGTCCAGGTGTGACCACACCCGAGCGGAGGACCTCCGGGTCCGGCATCGAAGCTGCGGGGAAACCTGCTGGTGTGGGGAGCTACCACGTGCAATGCGCCATTGGGAAAGGGCACGAGTGCGAGGGAACCTCCAGGCCATCAAGGCGCGAGGGCACCAGTCATCGGACTGGCATAAGATCCGAAGCGGTGAACGTGGAACCGGAGGTACCTAGACCGGCGAGGACCGTTCGTGCCGGTCGGGTGTCACTAAAAGGCACTCAGTAGGAACGGTAGCCAGCGGACCGCCAGCCACCGGGAGGATCACTGAGTGTTCGAAGAGCTGCTGAGAAGCAACCAGAAATACGCTGAGTCGTTCTGCCTTGCGGGAATCCCAGCACGCGCTGCCAGGGGATTCGCCCTCGTTACCTGCATGGACTCCCGGATCGAGCCCCTCGCCATGCTGGGCCTCGTGGCTGGAGATGCGAAGATCATGCGCAACGCGGGCGGCAGGGTGACCGACGACGTTCTCCGCTCGCTGATCCTCGCGACTCGCTTCCTCGGCGTAGAGGAGATCGCCGTCATGCAGCACACGAAGTGTGCCCTTGCGCATCGCTCCGACGAGGAGATCTGGCGGGATCTCCCCTCCGAAGCCGCCGGTCGTTCCGGGATGCGCTTCCTCGCCATGCCCGACCCTGATGCATCCCTGGCTGCTGACGTCGAGGCAGTGCGCGCCTGTGAGCTCCTGCCCCAGGGCATCCGGGTGGAGGGCTGGCGATACGACGTCGCCACCGGGATCGTGGAGCGTCTGATAACCGCCTGACCTCTGGCCGAAGAGCTCGTCTCTGGCTCCCTTGGAATCCGTGGACGTCGGTTTAGTGCGAAGGTATATTTGGCCCCGTGAGTGACGTAGTGCTCGGGTCGCCACCTCCGGACCTGGCGGCGGCCGATGGTGCGCCAGCGGGGCGGACTCTCCCGCCGGCCACTATCGTCCCCCTGAAGGGCATCCCCATAGCCGCAGTCGCCATAGCCGGTCTCGTGGCTGCCATAGCAGGGAACTGGCTATGGGCGCTCGACTTCTTCCACGTCGCCAGCGGGGCGCTCTGGACGAGCATCGACCTGTTCCTCGGCTTCGTGATCGGGCCGATCCTCGGCAGGCTCCCGGTTAATGCGCGAATGGAGTTCACCGCCAGGTTCATGCCGAAGATGGTTCTCCTGATGCCGACATTGGTGACCCTCACCCTTGGTGCGGGATGGCAGCTGGCGCGCCACCTCGGGAACCTGAGCGCGACCTACCCCAACCATCCCTGGCTGATCGCCTCCTTCGTGGTGGTAGGGGTGATGGCTGTGATAGCCATCGGGATCCTCGAGCCCGCGAACCTGGTGGTGCTCTTCGAGATGCGCAAGCCCCAGCCGAACGGCGAGCTCATCGGTCGCATGATGAAACGGTTCATCTACACAGCCGGCGTAACGGGGGCGATGCAGATAGCGACCCTGGTGATCATGAGCCGGCTGGCCACCTGATGGGGTCTGGGCAGATGGGGTCTGGGCAGATGGGGTCTGGGCAGGGGAGCACGCCCGCTGAGCCATCCGGCGACGGGGAGGCTGTCCTAGCCATCGCTGGTGTATCCGCTGCACAGCCACCCGTAGCGCTCGCCTCGGTGGTCTCCATGGCCCTGGTCGTGGTGGGCGGCATCTACATGGCCTCCTACATTCCACGACATGCGCCCCTGGGTCCCGCGTACGCGCTTCTAGGGCTATCGGCGGCAGTGCTGGTGTCATCGTTGGTGATGCTGGTCCGGATCAGGTCCTTCGCCTGGCAGCGCTTCTTCGTGGTCGCCAAGTGGGCACTGCTCGGCTACGTGGTGGAAGCAGGCATGCTCGAGTTCGTCTTCGTGTTCGACGGGTTACGGTCGACGATGCTCGTCATCCTCACCCTGATGCTCGCCATCTTCGCGGTGGACATACCGGTGCTGCTCGCCTTCAGCGTCGCCGGCTACCAGGAGCCAGACCTGAAGCGGTCCTGAGGCGGTATGGGTGTGGAGCAGGAACGGCGCCTCTAGGTCCCACGTGCCCGCTTGGACGGAGAACCACCACCAAGCGCCCGCCTTCGGGCGGCTTCGACTATGGCAGCGTAGGCTGGCTCCAGCATCTCGGAGATGTCGCGACCCCTTATCTCCAATAACCCCTCTGGGAGATACCTGAGGACTGCAGCCGGAACCGGGGATGGCTCAGGCCTCACCCGGACGGAGTCGAGGCCGGTGCCTGCCTTCCAGAAGTTCCCGACGCACTCCTTCAGAGGTGGCACTCCCTCGATCGCACCGTAGCGGCCCGATGGCTCTGGAGCCGATGCCTCGACAGGTCCGCTGCTGCCTGCCTCCTGCGCTGCGCTGCCAGAGCTGTGGCTGGAAGCTCGCAGCTCACGCAGCCGGCCGAGCAGCCACTTCCTGTCGCGGCCACGCCAGGCCAGGACTCCGAAGGGATCCCTGTCGAAGTCCTCGGCCACCAGGTAGCAGACCGCTGCGATGTGCTTACAGGGGTTCTCCCAGTCGGGGCATGAGCACGACGTGGTAAGGCGCGACCCAGGTGCCGGAAGCAGCGACTCGCCCTCCAGCGCGAAGACTTCCTCTACCTCAGGCGGGAGCTCGCCGGCGAGCAGCCTGGCGGCATATCCAGCCCTGGCTGCGAGCGCCGAGCCGATGCGCTCCCAGGCTTCGTCGGGTACCACGGGCATCACGAGGCGCACCAGGTACGGATCGCTCCTGGTGCCCTGCACATGGGCCTCTATCACCCCCGGGTGCAGGTCGATGCCGATCACCTGGCCCTGACGGGCATACCTCCGGCCACGGCTGGCACGACCGCTGGCCATCACTGCCTCCAGCGAGCCGAGGAAGCGCTTCGACCACCAGGTGTCACCGATCTGGCCTCTCCGACTGCGCGACGCGATGCCGTCGTCCACCCGTCTGGGCTTGACTGGGGCATAGCGCTGGTGGTCCCAGGGGCTCACTCGACACCCACCAGGTCTACGGAGAGGGCGAGGACGCTCACGAGGTCGTCGGTCGACAGCTCCGTCAACCATGCCTCCCCACTTCCGACGGTGCGCTCGGCGAGATCGCGCTTGGACTCGATCATCTGGTCTATACGCTCCTCGAGCGTGCCCAGGCAGATGAGCTTCCTGACTTGGACATCGCGGCGTTGGCCTATGCGGAATGCCCTGTCGGTGGCCTGGTCCTCCACAGCGGGGTTCCACCAGCGGTCGAAGTGGACGACGTGGTTCGCGGCTGTGAGGTTCAGCCCGGTGCCCCCGGCCTTCAGGGAGAGGACCATGACGGGAACCTCGCCTTCGGGATCCTGGAACTGCTCCACCATCCTGTCCCGCTGGCCCCGAGGCACCCCACCGTGGAGGAAGGCGACCTTACGCCCGAGACGCACCTGGAGGTGCTCACGTAGCATCGTGCCCATCTCGGCGAACTGGGTGAAGACGAGTGCCTTCTCCCCTGTAGCACAGACAGCCTCCAGGATCTCCACCGTGCTCTCGAGCTTACCGGAGCGATCCCGCAGCACGGAGCCGTCACCCAGGTAGTGTGCGGGGTGATTGCAGACCTGCTTCAGGCGCAGCATCGTCGACAGGATCAGCCCCTTGCGCTCGATGCCTTCAGCAGCGTCGATGCGACGAAGCATCTCGTCGACAACCGCCTGGTAGAGCGTGGCCTGCTCCCTGGTGAGCGTGCAGAACACCTTCATCTCGAGCTTCTCGGGCAGGTCCGAGATGATGCTCTTGTCGGTTTTCAGCCTCCTCAGCACGAAGGGCCTGGTGAGGGTCCGGAGGCACTCGGTGGCATCCTCCTCGTGGTAGCGCTCGATCGGCAACGCCAGCTTCTCGCGAAACGCCTTGGCCGATCCGAGAAGACCGGGGTTCAGTATCTCCATGATCGACCAGAGGTCCCCCAGGTGGTTCTCCACCGGTGTGCCACTGAGAGCGATGCGCCCCGCCGCCCGCAGGGCGCGCACCGCCTTCGTCTGCTTCGCCTCGGGGTTCTTCACGTTCTGAGCCTCGTCCAGCACCACGCGAGCGAACTCGATCTGGGAAAGAGCAGACCGGTCCCGCTCGGCAAGTGCATAGGTGGTGATGACCAGATCGACGGCCTCGATCCTCTCGGTCAACCGGCTGGCGCGTGCGCGCGTGGCTCCGTGGTGCACATAGACAGTGAGGCCCGGCGTGAACCTCTCCGCCTCCCGCTGCCAGTTACCGACCACCGAAGTCGGGCAGATCACCAGGGTTGGACCCGGAGAGCCGCTGTTCTTCGCTGCCTGGAGGACACCTAGAACCGTCGCCGTCTTTCCGAGCCCCATGTCGTCGGCCAGGCAGGCACCGAGACCATGGCGCTCCAGCAGACCGATCCAGGCAGCCCCACGCTGCTGGTAGGGCCTTAGCTCGCCCGCGAAACCATCCGGGGTGCCGTCGGGCTCCATGAACTCCTCGATGCGTCCTGCCAGGAGCGCTTCTAGCATCCCCCCGGCGTCCAAGCCGGTCAAGGGTAGATCTCCTGGGAGGACCTCCAGGCCCGCAGCTGCACGCAGGGCCTCTGGGAGCGAGGCCGTAGGAGGACCTCCCGGTCTCTTCTCCCCGAGAAACGACACCAGCTTCTCTACCTCTCCTGGGTGCAGTTCAACCCACTCCCCCCGCACCTGCACCAGTGGGGCCTTCAGGGCAGCCAGCTCACGGAGCTCCTCGACGGAGAGTGGCTCGTCACCGATGGCGGCCTGCCAGTCGAACACGCCGAGGTGATCAGCGCTCAGATGGCCTGATCCGCCCGAGGAGCCCGCTGCAGCCCGAGCCTTCAGGCGTACGCCGAGCCTCCTCGATGGCTGCCTCCACCATGCCGGGTAGAGCACCCCGAATCCAGCCAGCTCCAGGCTGACCGCGACCTCGGCGAGAAAGTGGTGGGCAGCATCCAGGTCCAGCGCCATACCGACGGGCGCCGGGTCATCGAGAGCCGACGCGAGCTCAGGGTATGCCCGCAGAGCGCGCCCGAGCTCGGCGAGTAGCACCTCGCCAGGGGCCTCCAGCGTTCTGGTAGCACGGCGGAGCATGGCACCCGCTTCCCAGACCTCCCCCGCAGGCACCACCAGGCTTCGGTCGTCTGTGGCCTGGAGGAGGAACTCCAGCCTCCAGGGCGCATCCTGGGCTGCCTCCGCCGAATCCGATGGAGCTGGCTCCGTGTCCGGATCGGAGCAGGCGCCACCTGCGTCCTGATCGCTGTCCGCTGGAGGCTCGCGGAGCCGAAAACAGAGTCGCCAGGGCCCGCCCTGCCCCACGAAGCCCGATCGCCACTCGCCGACCAGGGCAGCGAGCTTGGCCAGCTCCTCGGGATCTCCCAGGACCAGCGGATCCTCGGCCCCGAGGGCCTCCAGCCACCTAGCTACCGGAGCACCGCGACCACCAGCTGACCCCGAGCGCGCCGTGATCGACCATCGTGGCGCTCGCGCGAGACCCTGTCGGCAGACCGCATCCACCATCGCCTCGAAGGCACCTGCCGCTATCTCCAATGGGTCCACCTCAGGTGCTGCCAGCCGCCGAGCACCCTTGGCGATCGGGCGCGCCGAGTGGAGGGCCCTGCAGGATGGCGGCAGGCACGTAGCCACCGTGCGGACGCGCTCCGCGTCACGTCCGCCGCCGGTCGGACGCCACAGTGCCCGAAAGCTCCCCCCCTCGCAGGTGACCAGGTCAGGGATCATCCTGCCGGCTGCGACCACCTCCAGCGCCAGCTCCCCGAGCGTCGCGAGCGCGCGGAGCGAGGCGGCGGGCCTCATCTCGGGCCGCTCCGTGCCGGCCAGGACTGGCAGCACGTCCACGGCAGCCCCGGCAGCCATCCGCACAACCGGCACCGTGTAGGGCTTCAAGGACCTGGCGCTCCTGGACGGACCGCCTAGAGCGGCCTCAGCGGTGATCACCAGCCCCGGGGAAGGTTCCGGCAGGCTCTCCCTGCCTGGCAGCCAGACCACTGCCTGGCTCTCCAGCCACTCGGATCCCGCCAAGACTGCCGCAGCAGATCCATCTGCTGACAGAGCCTCGCCGACCAGCTCACCGAGAGCTGCCGAGCCCAGGGCAAAGGGGTGCAACGGTGGAGATGATGATCCGTCAGGCTCATGCACGGCCTCCTCGTGCACCACCGAGCCGTCCTCTGCCCATATGAGGAGGCCCGGCGGGTCCACCAGGTCCCAGAGGGCATGAATCACGAACACCTCCGCGATGCTACAGGTAGGTAGTATCGGTGCCCTGGAGAGCGGATCGTCCGGGTGGCACAGGAGAGCGAACCACGGCTAAGCGGCGTAGGCAAAGGCAGGGCATGAAGCCGACGTGGAACCTAGCGTCGTGAGCCGCCACGAAGTGACGAGGCCGCTAGTCGTACGGGCCTACGGCCTGAGCGGACGGCATCCTGAGGAGCATCGCGTCCTGGTGGATCGCCTCTGGCCACGCGGCATAGCCAGCGAATCACTGGACCTCGACGAGTGGCTGAAGGAAGTGGCTCCGAGCACCCCACTGCGAAAATGGTATGGCCACGACCCAGACCGCTTCGAGGAGTTCTCCCGGCGCTACCGCGAGGAGCTGGCGAGTCCTCCAGGAAGCGAGCTTCTGGAATACCTGCGAGAAGTATCGGCACACCGGCGTCTAGTGCTGATCACGGCGACGAAGGATGTCGAGCATTCCGGAGCAATCGTCCTCGCGGACGTAATCGTCGCCGGGGTCTCCGTCACGACGACTCCCCCCCAGGCCCCCCAGCGTCATCACCATCCTCGGGCGCACCAGCCTCCTGGCCGAGGCTGGTGAACAGGAGCGGAGCATCCCTCAGGCGCCTGAGCGGCTCCCTCCCGGCGGCTCCATCGACAAAAGCGGCCACGGTTCTACGCATCACGCCACGAGCCATCCACACCAGGAATGCCGCCATCGGCAGGTTCCCGAACACCGCCGTTACGATCGTTACCAGTTCACCGCGCGTCGGCCAGTTCCAGTCACCGCTGCACGGTGGCAGCAGCGTACAGCGCGGTGGGGCTCTGGTAGCCGAGGCTCCGACGGCGCTGGCCGTTGATGATGGAAGCGACATGGTCAGCATGCGCTGGGGCGATGGCGGCGAGATCGGTGCCCCTCGGGAACCAGAAGCGCCACTGGCGGTTTAGGTTCTCCACCTGACGCCTCTGCCAAGGGCTGTGTGGGTCACAGAACCACACGTCGATGCCGTAGGTCGCTGCGATGGTCTCCCAGCAGCTCCACTCGGACCCCTGGTCGAAGGTGATCGAGCACAGGAGGTGTGGAGGGATGCGATCGAGGCCCTCTATGAGCCCTGCGAGCGCGGTGGACCGCTGCCCTGCACCAACTGCGGTGGACCGCTGCCCTGCACCAACTGCGGTGGACCGCTGCCCTGCACCAACTGCGGTGGTAGCGGACCGCCGCCCGGACCCACACCGCCGCCCACACCCACACCGCCGACCACGCCGACGACGACTCCGCCCACACCCACACCGCCGCCGGGTGAGACCTTGCCGGTGGCGACCACGACCACACTCACGCCATCCGAACGCGTGAAGTACCACACGACGGTCCGCCTTCTCGTGCGAGTCCGGGCCAACACCGGTAAGTCCGTGCCGACCGGGACCGTGAGCATCACCGGCCCGGACTCGACCACGATCTGCACTGGTGGCCTTGTGGGAGGCCAGTTCGCATGTTCGACCGCCAGCCTGCCAGTAGGCATCGACGAGCTGGTGGCCCACTACGCTCCATCTGGAGCATTCCTTGCCTCGTCTGGCTCGGCCACGGAGATCGTCTACACCGCCATGGTCCATTGGCTCTGTGCGCGTCGGCAGTGCCATGTGCAGCCGCCATCAGGCCCTGTACCGGACTATCCGCCTGGGACCACCGTGCCTGCCTGCCCTGCTGGTATGCACTGCGTCGTGCCGACCGTCACCACGGTTACCTGCGTGCCAAGGCACCAGAGCACGCCGCAGACGAAGCCGGTGGACTGCACCGTGTCGGTGGTGGCCGACTATGGCATGGCGGTCCTCGGAGGACAGCTCGACGTGAGCCGTCCTGGAGATAGACTTACATTCTCTGTGGGTTCGATTCAGAGCTTCGCTCTGGCTGCCTGGCACCTGACCCTTCCCGGCAGTTATACGGTGAGCGCCCACTACGGCGGATTCCGCGGC
The DNA here is from genome assembly GCA_021801795.1 of Actinomycetes bacterium. Lineage (GTDB taxonomy): Bacteria > Actinomycetota > Acidimicrobiia > Acidimicrobiales > JAJYXR01 > JAJYXR01. Next base: position 1,394 of record JAJYXR010000010.1, on the reverse strand, counting down.
TTTGGCGTCACGTTCCTGCCTTCGAGTGCTTCGACCGCGGTGGTGATCGGCTCGCGGATCTGCATCCTGCCGCGCACCGGCGATTCGACTGGCTGGTGGCTCGCCTCCAGCCTGCCGTGGTGGCTCTTCCTGCTAGCACTCATCGGCCTGGTCGTCTGGTTCGCCGTCCGCAAGCGCTACGACGCCGAGGCCCTGGCAGATCAGATCGTGATGGACAACTTCGACACAGAGGAGGACTTGTGATGCTCGCCACTATTCCCTGTCTCACATTCGGAAGCGGAACGGCGACCAGGCTTTTCGAGGTACTGATCCCGTGGCTGCTGCTCGCAATAGTGGTCGGCACCGGCATAGTCCTGCGCCGCCATCTCCACGTTACCGAGCGCACGAGAGCCGCAGGCCGCTCCGAGGACCTCGCAGTCGAGCTCGGCACTGAGTCCGAACACCACTAGACCTCCACGGCTCAGAGACCGCATCGCCACCCTGAGTGGCGGTACGCTTATTACAGGCTGTACAAGGGGGCGAGTTGTGCCGAGAATAACAAAGGTGCCAAGGTTCACGAGGACGGTGATATCCACCGCAGCGCTGCTGCCGTTGCTCATTGGCGCGCAGTCGTTCAGCCATGCGACCGCGGCCTCGCCAGCGCCCAGCTTCTACACGCCGGTCACGCCCACGAGGATCTGCGACACCCGCCCAGGCAATCCGTCTGGGCTCGCCGGCGGCGCTGCCCAGTGCAACGGGCACACGCTCGTTGCCAACCAGGCGATGCCTGTCCAGGTAACCGGCCTGGCTGGCATTCCGTCCTCTGCCACCGCTGTGGCCCTGAACGTCACGGCCCTCGATGCGAGCGAGTCGGGTTACTTGAGCGTCTATCCGGCAGCGAGCTCGCCACCGGACACCTCGACCCTCATCTTCCATCCAGGGGCTCCGAGCGTGAACTTCACCGAGGTGGGACTCGCTAATGGTGCCCTCGACCTCTATGCGAACGCCGCGGTGGACGTGATCCTCGACGTGGAGGGCTATTTCAGCGCCTCTGGCGCAGGCTTCACGCCGATCACGCCTACGAGGATCTGCGACACGCGACCCGGCAATCCGTCTGGACTCGCCGGTGGCGCTGCCCAGTGCAACGGCAGTCCCATAGCGCCGTTCAGCTCCCGCCAGGTCCAGGTGGCCGGACTCGCTGGCGTGCCGTCCTCTGCCACGGCGATTGTTGCGAACGTAACGACTGCTGGTGACCGAGGACCGGGGTTCCTCACGGTCTATACCTCTGGGTCGCCACCCATGGCCTCCGACATAAACTGGCTCTTCCGGAATGAGTGGGGATTCGTGAGGACCGGGAGCTGAGGGTATCCACCACTGGGGCCAGGGGCCTCGACATCGTTGTTGGCGTCAGAACC
>JAJYXR010000006.1 GCA_021801795.1 Actinomycetes bacterium | reverse complement strand
ACACCAGCCATACCGACACCAGCCATACCGACACCAGCCATACCGACACCAGCCATACCGACACCAGCCATACCGACACCAGCCATACCGACACCAGCCATACCGACACCAGCCATACCGACACCAGCCATACCGACACCAGGAGACCACGAATGCCAACACTGCTGAACAGGTCACCATCGCAGGTCTCGCGTGGCACTGCCGCTGCGCCGGGCACGGCCACCGCCCATGACGCCGGCCCTGGGGGCACCTCGGCACGCCTCGCACCACTGGCACACCGGCGCAGGCCCGTCATGGCCGCTGCCTCGCTCGCGGTGGTGGCTCTGTGCATCGCCGCGTTCAGCAGCCTGTACCTACACGCCGGCAACCGCGTCGGCGTGATCGAGGTGGCACGGGAGGTCTCCTCAGGGCATCGGCTGACCGCCTCGGACCTCGGAGTGGCTCGGGTGGCGGCACCCTCGTCGGTCGCCACCGTTCCTGCCGGTGAAGCCTCCAGGGTGATCGGCCAGAGGGTGGCGGTGACGCTCCTGCCCGGCACGCTGCTGGCACCCGGCGAGCTCGGATCGCCTCCCGCGCCGCCTCCTGGCGAGGCCGTCGTGGGCGTGTCGGTGAAGCCCGGTGATCTACCCGCCGGCGGCGTCCAGGTGGGCGCGCAGGTGGAGGTGGTCATGACCGATCCACCGGGGTCCCCGGCGAGCCTCCAGCCGCTCCCAGCGGGCACGGTCACAGGCGTGCCCGGCACCGCCGGCAGCTCCACTGGCCAGCCGCTCCCAGCCGGCAGCTCCTCAGGCGTGCCCCAGGTGGCGGCTGGGGCAGGGAATGTGCTGGTGCCGGACGCGAGCGTGCTGGAGAGCGCGGCACCCTCGGCCGCTAGCGGCTCTACGAGCGAGGTGGTCTCCCTCATGGTCCCGTCCGTGCTGGCTCCCCTGGTGGCCACGGTGTCGGCCGCGGGTCAGGTGGCACTAGTCGTGGTGAGGCCTGGATCGTGAGCCTTACAGCCGTGTTCTCGGCCAAGGGATCTCCTGGGGTGACGACGCTTGCCTGCCTGCTCGGAGCCCTATGGCCCCTGGATTCGGCAGTTCCCACCGTGTTCGTCGCGGAGTGCGATCCTTCGGGGGCCGACATAGCGGCCCGGTTCGGGATCGGCCAGCACCCCGGCATCACCAGCCTCGCCTTAGCGCTCCGCCACCCAGGGGATCTCGACAGCCTGCTCGCTCGCCACGCCCAGGAGCTGCCAGGCGGTCTGCAGGTGCTCGTGGGACCGGTGGGATCGGAGGCCGCACGCGCCCTGGACGTACAGCTCGCGGGCGTCGCCGATCTCTTCGCTCGCCATGCATGTCCAGTTGTCGCAGACTGTGGTCGGCTCGACACGGGGGCTCGCGGCCAGCTGGAGATGATCCGGCGCGCTGAGCCGGCTCTGCTGGTGGTGCAGCCGGAGGTTCCAGCAGTTGCCCACGCGCGGGCAGCTGTGGAATGGCTGACCGGCGCAGCGGGTCTCGACCGTTCGAGGTTCGCGTTCGTCATGTCGGGGCAGGGGAAGCTGTCTGCTCGCGAGGTCGAGTCGTTCATGGGGCTCGAGTGCCTCGGTGCCCTGCCTCGTGACGGCCGGGCGGCAGACATCGCGTGCGGGAGGCCCGCGAAGGCGAAGTCACTGGAATCACTGCCCCTGGTGAAGGCTCTGCGTGCGCTGCTGCCCCTTCGCGTGCAGCTCTGCCCTGCCGAGCGGCCCGATCCGGCTAGGGGGTCTCGGCAGGCTGGCGTGTCCCTCGACGGATTCACAGATGGCACCACATACCCGGCGCAGTTGGCCGGAGCACAGGTACCGGTGTCGGCATGAGTCATGGGGCTGGCGGTGCCCTCATGTCAAGGCTGCGCGCGGAGGTAGCCGACGACCTGTCCATGAACGACACGGCGGACCTCGCTGCGGAGGACAGGCGGGAGCTGGCACGCAGCATCGCCATGTCGCGGCTGGCCGATCACTCGGCGGAGCGTGTCTCCGCGGGTCTCGCCCCCCTGGAGCCCGAGGAGGAGCGCGAGGCAGCCCAATGGGTGCTCGACGCTCTCTTCGGCCTGGGCCGCCTCCAGCCGCTCATAGACGATCCCGACGTGGAGAACATCGACGTAAACGGCTCCGACTGCGTGTGGGTGACCTATGCCGACGGCACGAAGGTACGTGGTCCGGCCGCTGCGGCATCGGATGGGGAGCTGATCGAGATTCTACGGTCCGCCGCGGCCCGATTCGGGCTCTCAGAGCGTCGGTTCGATATCGCCACGCCGGAGCTCGACCTGAAGCTGCCCGATGGCAGCAGGCTCTCGGCCCTCATGTCGGTGGTGGCTCGTCCCGCGGTGTCCATCAGGCGCCACCGCATGAAGGATCTGACCCTCGAGGATCTGGTGGGCCTGGAGACACTCGACGCGGGTCTGGCCTCCTTCCTGGCGGCTGCGGTCAGGGCACGGAAGAACATCGTCGTAGCCGGTGCCATGAACTCCGGCAAGACGACCCTGGTGAGAGCCCTGGCAGCGGAGATCCCGCCTCACGAGCGAGTGGTGACGATAGAGCAGGCCTTCGAGCTCGGACTCGACGCTCTCCATGAACGCCACCCGGACATCGTCGCGCTGGAGGCCAGGTCGGCGAACACCGAAGGCGAGGGCGAGGTCTCCATGGCACGCCTGGTGCGGAGGGCACTCAGGATGAACGCGGATCGGGTCATAGTAGGCGAGGTGCTGGGAGACGAGGTGATCCCCATGCTGAACGCCATGAGCCAGGGCCGCTCCGGGTCCATGTGCACCATCCACTCCGACTCCTCTGGAGGCGTCTTCAGGCGTATCGCCTCCTATGCCATCCAGGCCGCGGAGAGACTACCGGTGGAGGCCGCGAACCTTCTGCTCGCGGGAGCGATACACCTGGTTGTTTTCATCGACACAGAGCTGGCATCCCCCATTGGCCAGGCTGGAGCTGGTCCGGATGCAGCCGGTGCCCAAGCAGACAGTGGCGATGGAGGATCGAACACGGCAGGTGGGCCAATGCGCTTCGAGGCCCTGCGGCGGAGGCGCTACGTGTCATCGGTTCGCGAGGTCGTCGACGCCGAAGGACTTCAGGTGGTGTCGAACGAGGTGTTCCGCCCCGGACCCGACGGGAGAGCTGTAGGCGGAGCACCGCTGCGCAGCAGCACCCTCGACGAGCTGATGAGGTTCGGCTTCGAGCCGGACCTCGTGTCCTCGGGATGGACCTGGTGAGCGTCATCGCCGTCTCGCTTCTGGCTACAGGCTTCGCCGGTGGCCTGGTGGGCCTCGCCTGGTCTGCGCTGTCCAGCTCCACCACTGCTCGCACTGGAGGTTCGCCACGCAGCCTTGACGCATGGGCGGGCAGCTCGGTACCGGGGAAATCCAGCTGGCAGGTACGCAGGATCACCGTCGTGGTGGTAGTCGCGCTGTTGGTAGGTGTACTGACCAGATGGCCGGTGGCGGCGCTCCTGGCGGGCCTGGCAGCGATGGGCGTCCCCTCGCTCCTGGGGGGCAGCGAGTCTGCCACCTCGATCCGTCAGGTGGAGGCGGTGGCCACCTGGACCGAGATGCTGCGCGACACCCTGGCTGGATCGGCGGGACTGGGGCAGGCCATCGTGGCCACCGCCCCTGTGGCCCCCGAGCCGATACGTGAGCCTCTGCGCCGCCTCGCCGGTCGCCTCTCTGCGGGAGTCGCGACCGAGGCGGCTCTTTACGCGCTGGCCGAGGATCTCCACGACGAGACCGCGGACCTGGTGGTGTGCGCGCTGGTGCTCGCGTCTCAGGCACGTGCCCAGCGACTCGGGGAGCTGCTCGGCGACCTGGCGGTTTCTGCCAGGGAGCAGGTGGCGATGAAGCTCCGCGTGGAGACGAGTCGCGCTTCTACTAGAAGCGGGGTCCGCACCGTGGTGGTCTTCTCGCTGGCCTTTGCCGGGGCTCTCGCGGTTCTGGCCCATGCCTACCTGGCTCCCTTCGGATCCACCACGGGACAGGTGGTGCTGGCAGTGGTCGGTGCCTGCTATGCGGCCGGACTGGCACTGATGGTGCGTATGACGAAGCCACCTCCACCCTTGAGGCTGCTCGTGCCCGGCGGCACTGGAGGGGAGGTCCCGTCATGACCCTGGTCGTTCTCCTTGCGTTCGGTTGCGGCGGCGGCATCCTCGCTGCCGTCCATGCGCTGCGCGAGCGGCGGGTGAATCTCGCCACGGCGATCACGCGTCTGGAATCTCGCGCTCAGGTCCTCCCGGAGGGTAGGGCTGCAAGGGATCCGGCGGGGCTTCACGCTGGCGGTCCGCAAGGCCTTGCCGGTCAGATGCAGAAGCCGGGGCAGGCACTCGCAGGCTTCCTCGTATCCCAGCCCTCGATATCTGCCCGGCTGTCGCCAGCCCTGGCACTAAGTGGGATCTCCCTGGAGGATCTCTGCACCCAGGTGGTGGCTGCAGCAGTAGCCGGCGCGCTGGCAGTGCTGCTGTGCTGGGTGGCCATCGGTGCTGCAGGCATCCACATGCCTCTGGCCCTTCCGATCTGGGGAGTCCTCCTGGCCGGTGTCGCGGCCGGAACGATTCCCATGATGGAGCTCCGTTCGAAGGTGCTCCTCCTCAGGAGGCAGGCCAGGCAGGTCGTCGGCTCCCTGCTCGACCTGGTGGTCCTGGCGATGGCAGGCGGGATGGGCGTGGAGAGCGCCCTCCAGGCGGCCAGCCGCGTCGGAGACGACTGGGTCTCACGTAGGACCGAGAGAGCACTCGCTCTGGCGCGCGATGCGGGCATGACGCCCTGGGACGCCCTCGGTCGGCTGGGTGAGGAGCTCGGGGTCAGGGAGCTGGTCGAGCTCGCGGCCTCCATGGGGTTGGCAGGCCAGGAGGGGGCACGGGTGAAGGCATCGCTGGCCGCTAAGGCAGCCTCTATCCGCCGCCACGAGCTGGCGGAGGCAGAGACGGAAGCGAACACGCTCACCGAGAGGCTGTTCCTGCCAGGAGTCCTGTTATTGGCCGGTTTCCTCGTCTTCATCGGCTATCCGGCGTTGAGCCGCATCATGAGCGGCTTCTGAGACGAACCCCCGGGTCCATGAGATCCGGATACCCAAGATCATCACGTAACCAACCCATGAAAGGAGCATTGAAGATGCAGTCGATTATCCAGGTGCAGTTCCTGTGGAGCTACCTCCAGGCGAAGGTGAGGAGCCTCGATCTCTCCGAGGAGGGCAGCGTGGTGGAGAAGGTCATCCTGACCGCCGTCTTCGCTGCTCTGGCCATCGCGGTAGGGGCCATCATCGTGGCGAAGGTTACCGCCAAGGCGAACTCCATAAACCTGAACTGACCAGTGCAAAGGCAGATACCCCAGGTGAATCCCGCGAGGCGATCCATACCCGGAGCATCGAGGCCACCTGGACTCCCCCTGGTGCTCCCGCGAGCAGCCGGCGGGTCCGAGCGCGGGTCGTCGGTGGTCGAGGCGGTGATCATCCTCCCGGTGGCCATGGTGGTGATCCTCCTGGCTGTACAGGCTGCCCTGTGGGCACACTGCGCGACGATCGTCCAGGAGGCAGCCGGTGCCGGCGACCAGGTCGCACGCGCATACGGCTCGTCGGTCGGGTCGGGAGAGGCTGCAGCTCGGAGCCTGCTCGATGCAAGTGCCTCTGGCCTGCTGAGTGATCCCCAGGTATCGGAAGAGACGCTGCCAGCGGGAATGATCGAGGTGAGGGTGAGCGGATATGCCGAGAGCCTGCTGCCCTGGCTCCATCTGAGGGTCAGTGCAGTGCGGATCGGTCCAGAACAGCGATTCAGGCAGTCCGGATGACACCTCGCAGGATGCTCTCCGGTGCTACTCGCCGCTCAGAGGCGGGATCGATGGTGGTAGAAGCAGTCGTGCTCGTCCCGGTCGTGGTTCTCTTCGCCGTCTTCGCCATCGCCCTCGGGCGTCTGGAGATCGCGCACGAGCAGGTAGTCGCGGCCGCCCGCGCGGGTGCGGAGTCGGCCTCGGTGATGCCCGGCCCCGCCCAGGCCTCGGCTGCAGCGTCGGCAGCTGCGGTGCCGGCAGTCTTCGGCTCCAGGCGGACATGCTCGCCGCTCGAGGTGAGCACCGACACTGCTGACTTCGCTCCAGGTGGAGAGGTGGAGGTGCAGGTGCGATGCACCGTCAGCTTCTCTGACCTGCTGGTCCCGGGCTTGCCGGGAAGCACGACGATCTCGGCTTCGGAGGTCGCTCCGATCGATCCCTACAGGGCAGTCGGATGAGCCCGGGTAATCGATCCCGTTTGCTCGGCGAAACGGGGTCGCTGACGGCATTCCTGGCTGTGCTGGCGGTCGCTCTGTTCGCACTGGTGGGTCTCGTCGTCGACGGTGGTGCTGCCATAGCTGCTAAGCGGGCTGCTGCCGCAGAGGCAGAGCAGGCTGCGCGGGCTGGTGCAGACCAGCTCTCCCTGAGAGGACTGCGATCCGATCAGATCGTGTTGAACCCCCGAGCGGCCCTGGCTGCCGCGGTCGCCTATACCGATGCAGCCGGGCATCCGGGCACCGCCAGCGTCGACGGCCTCACCGTCACGGTCACCGTCAGGCTCGTCGAGCCCACCACCATCCTGTCGATGATCGGGATCGACCACCTGAAGGTCTCCGCCACCGCAAGCGCCACAGTGGTCCACGGAGTCACCTAGGAGAAGAGATATGTCGAGCTCACCTCTGTCCAAGTCAGCCTCGGGAGCAACCGCTGGGCGGGGCGCCGGTCCTGGAACGCGGATCCTGAAGGGCCTCCTATGCTCCTTCGGCTTGCTGGCTCTCCTGGCCGGCATTCCGCTCTCGCTCAGCGTCACCGGCGATGCTCTGCCCCTCGCGGGGATTGCCCATGTCGTGGCCCATCCCGGCCTCATGCTCCACCGGCTCGGCTCCCCGGTCGGGGATGCCACCATCTCGGCCATCGGGTCACTCGTGGCGTGGGGAGCCTGGGCGTGGCTCGTCGCCTGTGTGGTCGCCGATCTAGTCGCGCGAGCGCGGGGCAGGACCACCCAGGGGATTCCCGGGAGCCGGCACATGCAGGCCCTCGTGACCTTCATGGTGAGCGCCTCAATCGGTCTCGTCGCGCTTCACGGCGGGAATGGAGCAGTCAGGCTGCATACCCGCACCCCAGGCATCGCCCAAGCTGGCGCGCCCGGTGGCATGCCGGTAGTCGATCTGGCCTTGACATCCTGGACCTCCACCACAGAGCCCACCGAGGTGCCCAGTGCAGGGCGCCCCGCAGTCCCTGCACCCGCGCCCGCGCCCGCCCTATACGTGGTCCGGCCAGGCGACACCCTCTGGTCGATAGCCCAGCAGCAGCTCGGCTCACCCCTACGCTGGCGCGAGATCGCCGCCCTGAACATCGGAAGGCCGCAGCCCGGCGGTCTCCTCATGGATGCCGCGAACTGGATCTTGCCAGGCTGGACTCTGGAGCTGCCGCCGCCTGCTGCGCCTGCTGCGAGCACCATGCCGCCGCCTGCTGCGCCTGCTGCGAGCACCATGCCGCCGCCTGCTGCGCCTGCTGCGTCGTCAGTGGGGGACCTAGCGGCCCTCGAGGTTCCTCCTGCAGCCTCGCCGGAGGCCCCAGCCTCGCCGGAGGCCCGGCCGCCCACACATCGGGCACCAGAGTCACCGGTCCTCCCTCTAGCCGGTGTGGTGCTGTCGACGGGGGTGGTGGCCGGGCTGGAGATGCTCCGGCGCAAGCAGGCACGGCACCGTGGCGAGGGACGCCTGATCAGGCTCCCAGTAGGGAAGCTCGCCCGGCTGGAGCAACGACTTCGCATGGGGGCAGACACTGCTGCAGTCGACTGGATAGGCCTCGCTCAGCGGCTGGCTGCGTCGCGCTCGAAGGCCCAGGGACGCAGATGTCCACTGATCGCGGCAATCCGCCTGTCGGAGCATTCGGTGGAGCTGGGGCTGCATGGGGGCGAGGAGCTCCCTCCACCGTTCACGCCAGCGGGCGAGGGATGGTGGGCACTGGAGCGCAGCGAGAGACTGGCTGGGGAGCTGCGCGACGATCCCTGGCTGGCGGGCGCGGACTACATGGCACCGACCCTCGTCTCCGTGGGCGTGGACAGCCGGGGGAGCATACTGGTGGACCTCGAATCTGCAGGCTCCCTGGCGGTCGCCGGGAGGCAGTCGATGGAGCTGATGAGGGCGATCGCGGTGGAGCTCGCGGCTAGCACATGGGCAGAGCAGGTAGAGGTGCTCCTGGTGGGTGGTGGCTGGGACCATGTCGCGGATCTCTCGGACCGCATGAGGAAGATGGCTTCTCTGGCCGATGCCGCCGTATGTGCCAGGCGGCGGGTGGAGGAGGTGGAGATGCTCCTGGCGGAGTCCGGCACCACCGCCGTCGAGGCGCGGGCTGCTGGCCAGGCCGATGCCTGGGATCCGCTGGTGGTGATATGCGCGCCCGAGGTGGCCGACGAAGACCCCGAGCACCTGATGGAGCTCATCGCTCTAGCGGGGGATGGTGGGAGATCGCTCTGCCTGGTCTGCGGAGCTGACGACCCTGGGGCCCGATGGCGCATCGGAGCTGACGGAGGTGGGCTTAGCGTGGAGATGTGCGACGCGAAGCCCAGCGAGCTGAAACTGGCCGACGCGAGGCTGGGCGAGCTGCGTCCCCAGCTGATGGCAGAGGCCGATGTGGCAGGAATCTCCGAGCTGTTTGCCGTGGCACGGGATGTCGAGGGGGTGACCCCTGATGAGCCTCCGTACGAGTCGATTGCCGGTCTGGCTTCGGGCGCCGGTATGGCTGGCGCCGGTCTGGCTTCGGGCGAGGTATCACCGCCAGTCGCGGGGGAGGTGCAGGTATGCGTGCTCGGCCCCGTAGAGGTACGCGGCGCATCGAGTGCTTTCAGCCGAGCCTGGGCGCTGGAGCTGGTGGTGTACCTGGCCATGCACCCCGGCGGTGCCGAGACGAGCGTGTGGTCCGCTGCGCTCTGGCCGGACCGTGAGCCGGCAGCCTCCACCCTGCACTCCACTGCTTCCTCTGCCCGTCGTGCCCTAGGGCAGTCGAGTGCCGGAGACGACCACCTACCGAGGTCCCACGGCCGCCTGCGACTCGGACCGGGAGTGTGCAGCGACTGGGCAATGCTCACAGCTCTCGCTGGATCGGGCGACCCGGAGGCATGGCGTCAGGCGCTCATGCTGGTACGAGGCAGGCCCTTCGAGGGCCTCCGGTCCAGCGACTGGGCTCTGTTCGAGGGGATCCAGGCGATGGTCGAGGCAGGGATAGTGGATCTGGCGACTCGTTATGCCGGGCATGCGATCGATTGCCAGGATTGGCCTGCCGCGGAGTGGGCTGCGAGGCGCGGTCTGGCGGCGAGCCCATACGACGAGCGCCTCTACCGCCTGCTGCTACGCGCGGCAGACGGTGCCGGTAACCCGGCTGGGGTCGAGTCGGTGATGTCGGAGCTGCTACAGCTCGTGGCTGGCGACGTAGAGCCCTTCGACGGGGTCCATCCCGAGACCCTGGAGCTCTACCGCAGCCTCTCGCGTCGTCCGATGGCTCACGCGGGCCGCTCTACACGGGCTGGCAGGTTCATGCCCGCCGGTCACGGCTAGCAGGTTCCCCGACCCGCTTCAGGCGTAGTCCGAGGGGGACAGGTCCGGGTCGTCCTCACCGGGAGGCGACATAGGACTCTGGACGGCGCGCCTGGCGATGATGTGGACGTCTATGCCGGCAGCACCAGCCAGCTTCTGGACACGGCGGATGATCGACCCACCACCCATCAGCTCCTTCCAGCGGCTCCGCTGGCTCGAGCCGACCACGATCTGCGTTATCTGGTGGCTGAGAGCGAAGTCCATGAGCGCCCTGCCGGGATCGTCTGCATGCACATCGGTCCACTCGGCTCCCAGGTCGGCTGCCAGACGCTTCAGCGAGGCGATTCTCTCGCCGTCGTCCGGCGTGGCCGAGGAGTCCCCTACGACATGGACCACGTGGAGGTCGGCCTTGTTCCGTGCTGCCATGCGGGCAGCTCTTCGCATGATGGCGTCCGTGCCAGGCGCAGCGGTGACACCCATCATGATCCTCTCCGCCGTTTCCCAGATAGTGCCTGCCTGGTGGCGCTGGAGATGTTCCAGAAGCTCCTCTTCTGTCTCGTCTGCCAGGAACCGGAGGGCCAGCTCGCGTAGGGCGATCAGGTTATCGGTACGGAAGAAGTGGTTGAGTGCCTGGGGGGCCTTGTCCATGGGGTAGATGTTCCCGTGGAGCATCCGTCGCCTCAGCTGCTCTGGGGAGGAGTCGACCAGCTCGATCTGGTCGGCCCGACGCATCACCCAGTCGGGCACCCTCTCGCGAACTGCTACGCCGGTCATCTGCTCGACCGCGTCAGCGATGCTCTCGAGGTGCTGGATGTTCACCGTCGTTATCACGCTGATGCCTGCCTGGAGAAGGTCCAGTACATCCTGCCAACGCTTCTCGTTGGGCCCAGACCCTGGCACGTTCGTATGTGCGAGCTCGTCTACCAGTGCCACCTTCGGATTCCGCCGCAGGACCGCCTCCAAGTCCATCTCCTCGAAGCGTCCTGCCCGGTACTCCACCACCTTCCTCGGCACGACCTCCAGACCGGCCAGTCGCTCCTCGGTCATATGGCGTCCGTGGCACTCCACGAACCCGACCACCACGTCGGTGCCACGTCTCATCCTGCGGTGGCCTTCGTCGAGCATCGCGAATGTCTTCCCGACCCCAGCCGCCGCACCCAGGTAGATCCTGAATCGGCCGGCTTCCTCGACTACCTGGCTGACATCGTCGTCCGCGTCAGGTGCGCCTGCAGTTACGTCGCCAGCGCCCACTTCTAACCCCGACCCGGTTCGATCCGACCCGGTTCGATCCGGTAGAGGGGATTCCATGCCACCATCCTGCCCCGTTCGAACCTGGCAGTTCCCTCTACGTGGCACCTGACTCCCTCTGAGATTCCGTTGATGGTGGCCCGACCCAGGAAGAGGAGGTCGATCTCCAGGGTGCCCCTGGCGGTCCGTCCGGCACTGCCGGATCCGCTGGCGGGGGAGGCCCCTGAGCCAGTCGCGCCCTGTCCGCCGGCGGGGACCGCATCGCGGAGCAGGACCAGAAACGCATCCACACCACCGACCTTCACAGTCGACACGCGAAGGACGACTCCTTCCAGGGAGACCTTTACCCGGTCTTCAACCTCCGCGAAGCTGGTTGCCACCGGCTTTCCTCCCCAGCTGCTCGCCTGGGTGAAGTCGAATGAGCTCATGTTCTCGACAGGAGTGTCACTTCAGGGCAGCTAGAGCCATGTTCAGATCGAGAACGTTCACGTAGGGAGCGCCGAGGAAGCCGAGCTGCGCGGGATGTATATGTGAGGCCACTAGCCGGCGAACCTCGGCCACCGGAAGTCGCCGCGCTCTGGCCACGGCTGAGACCTGCGCGTATGCGCTTCTCGGGCTGATATCGGGGTCGAGGCCGCTGGCAGAGGAAGTGACCAGCTCGTTCGTGGGGGTTATCCCCTCCCGGCGGAGCCGCGCGGCCTGGCGTGCCACTTCCTTCTCCAGGAGCCGCGAGCGTGGACCGAGGTTCGCAGCTCCTGAAGCCATGGCGTCATATGGGCTGGGTTTCCCGGCTGCGTCAATGGTGGCCGAGGGCCTTCCCTGGAACCACTCCGGTCCCTTCCACTGCTGGCCTATGAGGGTGGAACCGTCCGGGCCGATGGAGCCGTTGGCCTGGTGGGAAAAGGCGAGCTGCGCGAGGCCGGTGCCGAGGAGGGGATAGGCGAGGCCCAGCAGGACGATGAATATGGCCGAGATGACCAGGGAGCGGCGGAGGTAGGAGAGCATCGGATCAGTACGCGTGGACGGCCACGAGGAGAAGGTCGATGAGCTTTATGAAGACGAACGGGATCAGGACACCGCCGACGCCGTAGATGAAGACGTTACGCCTCAGCAGGGAGGCCGCAGTCGATGGACGCCAGCGCACACCTCGCAATGCCAGGGGGATGAGAGCGACTATCACCAGGGCGTTGAAGATGACGGCCGAGAGCACGGCGTCCTTCGGCCCGTGTAGGTGCATGATGTTCAGCGCGGAGAGCTGCGGGTAGGTGGCGACGAACAGGGCAGGGATGATCGCGAAGTACTTCGCGACGTCGTTGGCGATCGAGAAGGTGGTGAGCGCACCACGGGTGATCAGCAGCTGCTTTCCAACCTCGACCACGTCGATGAGCTTGGTCGGGTTCGAGTCCAGGTCGACCATGTTCCCGGCCTCCTTGGCTGCCATGGTGCCGGTGTTCATCGCCACGCCGACGTCTGCCTGTGCGAGGGCGGGTGCGTCGTTCGTCCCGTCACCTGTCATCGCCACCAGCTTCCCGCCCTGCTGCTCGGACCGGATCAGGTCCATCTTCGCCTCCGGGGTGGCTTCCGCCAGGTAGTCGTCCACGCCCGCCTCCTGGGCGATCGCCGCGGCGGTGAGGGGGTTGTCCCCGGTGATCATGACGGTGCGGATACCCACTGCTCGCAGCTGGTCGAACCTCTCCCGGATCCCCTGCTTGACTACGTCCTTCAGCTCGATCACTCCGAGCACCCGCCTCCCGTCGGCCACCACGAGCGGCGTGGAGCCAGACCGGGAGATGGACTCGACGACCTGGCCGAGTCCCCCGGGCACCGTGCCGCCCTGCTCGGCCACCCACCGAGACACCGACTCGGCAGCCCCCTTACGTATCTGGCGCCCTGCTATGTCGATGCCCGACATACGGGTGTTGGCTGAGAAGGGGACGAACTGGTGCTCCTCACCCAGATCGCGTTCGCGGATGGCGAAACGCTCCTTTGCCAGAACGACTATCGAGCGACCCTCGGGTGTCTCGTCCGCGAGGGACGCCAGCTGGGCAGCTCTAGCCAACTCCTCCTCGTCGACGCCATCAGCGGGCACGAAGCGCGAAGCCATGCGGTTACCGAGCGTTATGGTCCCGGTCTTGTCCAGCAGCAGCGTCTGGACGTCCCCAGCAGCCTCCACGGCTCGACCGCTCATGGCCAGCACGTTGTGCTGTACCAGCCGGTCCATGCCGGCGATCCCGATCGCGGAGAGCAGTGCTCCGATGGTCGTCGGGATGAGGCAGACGAGCAGCGAGACCAGCACCACCACCGACACCGTCGCCCCGGAGTAGCGGGCGAATGGCTCCAGCACCACCACCACCGGGAGGAAGACGATCGTGAGCGCGGCCAGTAGTATCGTCAGTGCGATCTCGTTCGGAGTCCGCTGACGGTTGGCACCTTCCACCAGTGCGATCATCCTGTCCAGGAAAGTATGGCCGGGTTCGGCGGTGATCCGCACCACGATTCGGTCAGACAGCACCTTCGTCCCGCCGGTCACCGCCGAGCGGTCCCCTCCGGATTCCCGGATCACCGGAGCAGACTCTCCGGTGATGGCCGACTCGTCCACCGACGCGATTCCTTCGACTATCTCGCCGTCCGAAGGGATGAGGTCACCTCCCTCGCAGACGACCAGGTCGCCCCTTTGAAGCGACGAGGCGGCGATCCGGTGTTCCGTTCCGTCCTCGTCCAGGCGGCGGGCCTCGGTCTCCGAGCGGGTACGTCTCAGCGTGTCTGCCTGGGCCTTGCCTCGGCCCTCGGCCATCGCCTCTGCGAAGTTCGCGAACAGCACCGTGAGGAACAGCCAGATAGTGATGCTCCACGAGAACACCCCCGGATGAGCGATTGCCTCCACCAGGGTCACGACGGAGCCCACCAGCACCACGAACATCACAGGGTTTCGCACCTGGACCCGTGGGTCGAGCTTCGCCACGCTTCCCTTCAGGGCCTCCACGAGGATCTCCCGGTCGAAGAGGCTCCTGGCCTGGGCCACCCCACGACCAGCCCCAGCCCCAGCCCCAGCCCCAGCCCCAGCGCCGGCGGCGGCAGCGGCAGCGGGAGGCGGGCTGGTCGGTTCGCGGCGGTCGGTCGGCATCAGAAGAGCCTCCCGTGGCTGAGCTGCTCGACGATAGGACCTAGGGATACGGCGGGGAAGAAGGTGAGGCCTCCGACGACCACGATGACGCCGATGAGCAGCCCGGTGAACAGAGCGGTGTCGGTCCTGAAGGTGCCGAGCCCCGCAGGCACGACGTTCTTCGCAGCGAGGGTGCCCGCGAGGGCCAGCACCGGCACGATGATCGCGAAGCGACCCAGTAGCATCGCGATGCCACCCATGACGTTGTAGAAGGGGGTGTTCCCGCTCAGGCCTGCAAAGGCAGAACCGTTGTTGTTCGCCTGGGAGGTGAACGCGTAGAGGATCTCGGAGAAGCCGTGCGGTCCGGCATTCAGCGGCCCCGCACGCCCCGCGTGTATCGACACAGCGATGCCGGTGATCACCAGCACCACCAGTGGCATTACCAGGACCCCGAGAGCGGCAAGCTTGACCTCGCGCGCCTGGATCTTCTTGCCCAGGTACTCAGGGGTCCTGCCGATCATGAGCCCACCTATGAACACCGTGATGAGCGCGAAGAGCAGGATGGTGTACAGGCCGCTGCCCACCCCTCCCGGCGATACCTCGCCGAGCATCATCCCCGTCATCAGGCCGAAGCCACCCATGGGTGTGTAGGAGTCGTACGCGCTGTCGGCAGATCCGGTCGAGGTCTGGGTGGAGGCGACCCCGTAGAGCGCGGAGGGGAGGGCTCCGAACCGGGCCTCCTTGCCCTCGAGGTTTCCGCCCTTCTGGCTCACCACGTGAGCTGCAGCCACGGCTGGGTTCGGCTGGGACTCTGCGTAGGAGGTGAAGCCGAGCCATACGCCGAAGATGATGGTCATGGCCATCAGCACGGCCACTCCCTGGCGGATGTTCCCCACCATCTTGCCGAAGGTGTAGGTGAGGCCAACAGGTATGCACAGCAGGAGCGCGACGGAGAACAGGTTCGTGAGCCCGGTCGGGTTCTCGAAGGGGTGGGCACCGTTGGCGTTGAAGAAGCCCCCCCCGTTCGTTCCGAGCTGCTTTATGGCTTCCATGAACGCCACAGGGCCCCGTGGGATCGTCTGGGTGAAGCCGGTCAGGTGGTCGTGGATGACTGCAGGGCCGGCCAGGGTCTGGACCGCTCCCTGGCCTACGAAGAAGATGCCGGACAGGAAGGCAATCGGGAGAAGGATGTAGAAGACCCCCCGGACGAGGTCCACCCAGAAGTTCCCGATGGTGGCGGAGCCCTTTCGCGAGAAGCCCCGCACGAGAGCGATGGCCACGGCGATACCGACCGATGCGCTGACGAACTGCTGGACAGCGAGAGCCGACATCTGGGATAGATAGGACATCGTCGACCCGCCCGCGTAGTTCTGCCAGTTCGTGTTCGTGACGAAGGAGACCGCGGTGTTCCAGGAGAGCGCTGGGCTGACTGCGCCGAGGTGCTCCGGATCGAATGGGAGGACTCCCTGGAGGCGGAGTATCCCGTATGTGACCACTATCGCGACTCCTGAGAACACGATCAGTGAGCCGGCATAGCGCTGCCAGGACTGCTCTGCTTCGGGATCCACGCCGAGAAGCCGGTAGACAGGTCTTTCCAGCCAGCCGAGCCAGCTGACCCGACCGTCGTACACGGCAGCCATGTAGGAGCCGAGGTAGCGCCAGGCCAGCGCGAGGAGCGCGACCAGCACGAGGATAGTAAGGAAGTAGTCCATCAGAATGCCCAGAGGGGACTGGCGGCTCGATCCGTCAGAGCAGTCATCAGAACCACTCGGGCTTGAACAGAGCCACACCCAGGTAGATGAACAGCAGCGCTGCTATGCCGAGGAGTATGCCCTGCACGAGGGTCATACCCGGTCCAGGCCCCACACGAGGCCGAGCATCGCTGCTACGAAGCCGACCGTGCCGATGACTGCCAGAAAGTCTCCCATGGGTACAGTCTCATCCGGCAGGTCTGAACGGGATCTGGATAGGCCATCCAATAGCTGAAAAGATTCTGAACGCAGCCCGGCCTCCAGCCCGGCTGCTCGCTGGTCTGCCCCAGACGGGCCCGCAGTGCCCGGTCATGCAGACGGGCCCGCAGTGCCGGACATCGTGCGAGAATCCTCATATGCGAGGCAGGCTCCTGGGTGTTCTGGTCGGTGTCCTGTCGGTCGTCGCGGTGGCCGGCATCATGCTTCCCTTCCGTGCCCACATGAGCATCGCCACCACAGCTCTCGTGCTGGTGGTGCCCGTCGTGGCGGGGGTGGTCACCGGCGGCTTCGTGGCGGGACTGGTGAGCGTGGTGGCGGGATTCCTGGTCTACGACTACCTGTTCATACCTCCCTACCAGACGCTGAGCGTGGGCCGGCTCCAGAACTGGGTCGCAGCGGTGGTCTACGTAGTGGTGATGGTTCTGGTGGCCCGGGTGGTGTCACACCTCGACAATGCGCGGGCGGCCTCCCATGAGCGCATGACGGCAGCACGACGCCTGGCAGAGCTCTCCGACGTGCTGCTCGGCGACCGGCCAGTGGGTGATCTGGCCCAGTCGGTCGTGAATGGTGTCTGCAGGCTGTTCGGGGTAGGGGAGGCTGCGCTCCTGGCCATGGTCGACGGACACCTGGAGGTGCTCGCGTCGTCGGGGGCGGGTCTTGACCGGGCAGCGATAGCCAGGCTGGTTCCAGATCTGCACGAACCCGTCGCCCTCAGCACGGGCCTTCCCGGCAGGGAGCTGCAGACCCTCGCGCTGGCGGCCGCTGGTCGCCCTGTAGGCCTGCTGGTGCTGCGCGACATGCCAGAAGGCAGGGCGTTCAGGGAGCTGCTTCCGACCATCGCGAACCATGTAGCGCTGGCCCTCGAACGGGCTCAGCTGCGGGAGAGCGCTATGCGCAACGAGCTGCTGGAGGAGGTGGACCGGCTACGGCGCGCGCTGGTGGGTGCGGTTTCCCATGACCTCCGGACGCCTCTCGCGACGATCACGGTCGCATCCTCGACATTGCTGGACCCATCCAGCTCGCTGTCTGAGCCAGATGCCCACGAGCTCTACAGCCTCATAGACGAGCAGGCCAGCAGGCTGACGCGCCTGGTGGGGAGCCTTCTGGACGTTACGAGGCTCGAAGCGGGCGTCCTGAAGGTGCACGCAGCGCCCTGGCCGGTGGCTGCTCTCGTGGACGAGGCGCTATCTGCCTTGGGTTCTGCCATGGCTGATCGTGCGCTCCGCATCTCGGTACCGGTGGACGTGCCGGTAGCCCTGGCAGATCGCGAGCTGGTGGTGCAGGTGCTGGCGAACCTCATCGAGAACGCGCACCGCCATGCTCCGCCGTCGAGCCCGATCACCGTCGGAGCCGAGAGCCATGGCAGGCAGATCACCGTGTCGGTGACCGACCACGGGCCGGGCGTGCCGCCGTTCGATCGCGACGCTCTCTTCGACGGCTTCGTCAGGTTCGATTCGGGTGGCAGGGCAGGTCTCGGTCTCTACCTGGTAAAGACATTCGTCGAAGCCCATGGCGAGCGGGTCTGGGTGGAGGAACCACCAGGCGGGGGAGCGCGGTTCGTCTTCACCCTGCCCTCTGATCCAGGGTGCCGGGCGACCCCGGCAGAGAATGTCGGCACAGCCCTCGAGGAGGTCTGAGCGTGGCGCGCATCCTGGTCATAGACGACGACCCCTCGCTGCTGAGGGCTCTGCGGGTGGGGCTGAGGGCAGGCGGGCACGAGGTCTACACCGCGGCCAGCGGGGAGCAGGGGTTGAGCCAGGCTGCACTAGTCGCTCCCGACGTGGTGGTCCTCGATCTCGGCTTGCCTGACATCGACGGACTCGGGGTCTGCCGGCGGATTCGCCAATGGAGCGATGTGCCGGTAGTGGTCCTGTCGGCTGCCGGAGAGGAGGACCGGAAGGTAGCTGCACTCGACGGCGGGGCCGACGACTACGTCACCAAGCCATTCGGGATGGGCGAGCTGCAGGCTCGGCTCCGGGCAGCGCTGCGCCACCGGCTGCCTGGCGCACCGGAGCCGGAGAGCCGGGTCCTCTCTGTAGGCGGACTCGAGATCGACCTCCTCCACCACGAGGCACGCGTCGAGGGGATGCCGCTGGAGCTGACCGCCAGGGAGTTCGAGGTTCTCGCATACCTGGTTCGTCATGCCGGGAAGACCTGCACCCGGCAGATGATCCTCGAGGCGGTCTGGGGCACCTCCTACGGTCGGGAGGCCCAGTACCTCCACACCTACGTGCACCGCCTCCGCCGGAAGATAGGCGACGGGGGCGGCATCTCCATAAGGACGTCTCCGGGCATCGGCTACAGCCTCGACGCACACCCCAGGAGTTGAGTCCGCCGGAGTGGTGTAGGAACGGCTCAGATCTCCCAGGGGTCGCCCGACTCGGCATCCAGGCCGTACATGCCGATGGCCTTCTCCACCTGGTCTGGCCCGATCCTTCCCTCCCTGGCCAGCGCCGCCAGGACCGCCACCACGACGTGAGGGGCATCGACCTCGAAGAAGCGGCGTAGCGCCGCCCGGGTGTCGGAGCGGCCGAACCCGTCGGTGCCGA
Organism: Actinomycetes bacterium; assembly: GCA_021801795.1. Lineage (GTDB taxonomy): Bacteria > Actinomycetota > Acidimicrobiia > Acidimicrobiales > JAJYXR01 > JAJYXR01. The sequence continues at coordinate 123,273 of JAJYXR010000006.1, read as the reverse complement.
GCGAGGTGAATGGCCTGGCGACGAAGCGCGCGACCTGGTCGGGTACGGCTCGCACGTAGTCGCTCACGGCGACGACAGGGGCGTCGCAGGAGCCGAGCGCCGCGCTCACAAAGGCCTCCCTCGGCGGCTCGCCTGGGTGCAGCCGGTTCCAACGCTCCACAGAGAGCGCGTCGGCCCTCAGCTGCTGGTAGGAGGTGACCGACCAGGCATCGGCAGACAGGCCCCAGTCCGAGTGGAGCATATCCCTGGCCTCCATGGCGGCCATCCACGCGGGGCCGGAGAACAGGATGGTCGCGTCCGGCTTGGCGGGGCTGCTCCCGGGGGCGAATCGCCAGAGCCCCCTCACGATGTCGACCCTGGCGCGTTCGCCGTCGGCGCCGGTGGGCAGGGCCGGCATGGGGTAGTTCTCGTTGTAGAGGGTGAGGTACCAGAAGCGGTCCTCGGGCTCGTCACCGATAATGCGCCCGACTGCGTCCTGCACTATGACGGCGAGCTCGCAGGCGAAGGCGGGATCGTAGACAGCGCAGGCCGGGTTCACCGACGCGAGCAGCGGGGAGTGGCCGTCGGTGTGCTGGAGACCTTCCCCCTGGAGGGTGGTCCTCCCGGCGGTGCATCCTGCCATGATCCCGCGTCCGCGTATGTCTCCGAGCAGCCAGGTGAGGTCCCCGACCCTCTGGAAGCCGAACATGGAGTAGAAGAGGAACACCGGGAGCATCGGCTGTCCCCAGGTGGCGTAGGCCGTGGCAAGGGTGGTGAAGGAGGCCATGGCGCCGGCCTCGGTGATCCCCTCCTCGAGTATCTGCCCGTTCTCGGCCTCCGCGTAGTTGAGCGGCAGGCCCGCGTCCACCGGCGTGTAGCGCTGGCCGCCAGGCGCGTAGATCTTCGTCTCTGCGATAAGTGCCTCCAGACCGAAGGTGCGTGCCTCGTCGGGCACGATGGGCACCACCAGCCGACCGATCCCCGGGTCGCGTACGAGGTTCCGCAGGAGCCGGGCGAAGGCCATGGTCGTGGAGACGGACTGGGCGCCCGATCCGGCCGTCAGGTCGGCGAAGGCATCGCCAGCGGGCAGCTGGACCCTCTTCGGTCGCACCACCCTGGCCGGGAGGGGCCCAGCCATGCTGGTGCGCCTGGCCACCAGGTACTCGTGGGCCTCGGAGCCCTCTGCGGGACGGCAGTAGGGTGGCAGCTCGGCCTCCAGGGCGCTCTCGGGGATGTCGTCCTGGAGGTAGAGCCGGTCGCGCAGGGCTAGGAGCTGGGGCTTGGTCATCTTCTTTATCTGGTGGGTGGCGTTCCTGGCCTCGATCTCAGGTCCGAGGGTCCACCCCTTTATGGTCTTTGCCAGGATGGCGGTGGGGGCACCAGAGGACTCGGTGGCCAGCCGGTAGGCCGCGTAGAGCTTCCGGTAGTCGTGCCCGCCGCGTGGGAGAGCCTGGAGCTCCTCGTCCGACAGGTGCTCCACCAGGCGCCGGAGGCGGGGGTCCGGCCCGAAGAAGTGCTCCCGGATGTAGGCGCCGGACTCCGTGGCGTACTTCTGGAACTCCCCGTCGACGGTGGTGTTCATCTTGTCCAGCAGCACCCCGTCTACATCGCGTGCCAGCAGGTCATCCCAGCGGGATCCCCATATCACCTTGATGACGTTCCAGCCGGCTCCCCTGAAGAGGGCCTCGAGCTCCTGGATGATCTTCCCGTTTCCCCTCACCGGGCCGTCGAGACGCTGGAGGTTACAGTTCACGACGAACACCAGGTTGTCCAGGTGCTCGCGCCCTGCGACGCCGAGGCCACCTATGGTCTCGGGCTCGTCGAACTCCCCGTCGCCCACGAATGCCCACACGCGGGCCTTCGAGGTGTCCACCAGCTCCCGCTGGAGCAGGTAGCGGTTCACATGTGCCTGGTAGATGGCGGTGATCGGGCCGAGACCCATCGAGACGGTCGGGAACTCCCAGAAGTCGGGCATCAGGCGAGGGTGGGGGTAGCTCGGCAGGCCCCCCCCGGCGACCTCGTGGCGGAAGTTGTCCAGGTCTGACTCATCGAGACGCCCCTCCACGTAGGCGCGGGCGTAGATGCCCGGTGAGGCATGACCCTGGAAGAAGACCTGGTCCCCGAAGCCCCCGTCGGACTTTCCACGGAAGAAGTGGTTGAAGCCCACCTCGTAGAGGGACGCCGAGCTCGCGTAGGTGGAGAGGTGACCGCCTATGCCGTCGCTGCGCATGTTCGCCCTGGTGACCATGACAGCCGCGTTCCAGCGTATGTAGGCACGTATACGCCGTTCGATGTACTCGTCGCCGGGGAACCACGGCTCCTCGTCACGTGGGATCGTGTTCACATAGGGAGTCGACACGGTGGCAGGGAACCCCACCTGCTGGGAGCGGGCCCGGTCGATCAGCTTCATGAGCAGGAACCTGGCGCGCGAACGACCGTGGATGTCCACCACCTCGTCGAAGGAGTCCAGCCACTCGGCAGTCTCCTCGGGGTCTATGTCGGGCAGTTGGTGGGAGATGCCGTCGAAGAGCATGCCTCCATGTTCCCACCCATCCGGAGTCAATGGAAGGTCTGGCCGTGCGCGCCTCGTCAGCGCACGGGTCGCCCACGGGTCGCCCACGGGTCGCCCACGGGTCCGGCAGCTTTAGCAGTGGGGCGGGCCGCCGCGGTGGCCACCCTTGGCGCCGGTAAGCTCGCACCCCATGTGGAGACCTACCGGGAGACCGTGGCGGACGCCTGGTGGCAGGGGATCGGCGGTGGCAGGCGGGGTGCTGGCAGTCCTGCTCGCAGCCATACCTGCATGCGGGGCCTCGCGGGCGCCTGGCTCCCAGGCCGCCCTGGATGCGGGCATGAGCGCCAGGGTGAAGGATCCCGCCGCGTACGTGAACCCCTTTCTCGGCACTGGATCCGGCGGTCCACTGGTGGGCGAGATAAACACGTTCCCGGACGCGGACGCGCCGTTCGGCATGATCCAGTGGGGACCGGTCACGAACAACCCGGATCCCCGCCAGCCCCTGGTGGCGGGTTACGAGCAGGGGGCCACCAGGATCAAGGGGTTTAGCCTGACCCACCTCTCGGGAGCCGGGTGCCCCATCTACGGAGACGTCCCGATCATGCCCCACCCAGGCGTTCCCCATGTCTCCCCGGTGGCGTCGCCAGGGGACTACGAGGTGGGGTTCTCCCCCTCGGGCGAGAGTGCTTCGCCGGGGTCATACTCGGTCCGCCTGGCCGACGGGGTGGACGTGTCGCTGGCCGTCTCCACCCGGGCAGGCCTGGGGACCTTCAGCTTCCCGCCAGGCCATTCACCGACCATGATGTTCGACATCTCCGGCAGCGAGAACGGGGTCTTCGCCTCGGATGCGAGGATCCTGGGGGTGGACGAGGTAGCCGGCTATGCCACCAGCGGTGATTTCTGTGGAGCCGACGACCGCTACAGCGTCTACTTCGTCGCCCGCTTCGACCGGCCCTTCTCCTCCTCGGGTGCATGGCGGGGCAGCGCCCTCGCCCCAGGCGCGAAGGGTGCCTCGGGGACTCACGGGGGCATCTACGTGACATTCCCCAGGTGTACCTGCAGGCAGGCGATCCGCATGCAGGTGGCGATCTCCTACACCGGCACGGCGGGTGCCGAGGAGAACCTCCGGGCTGCCGATCTCGGCTTCGACCTGTCTTCGGTGTCCCGTCGTGTGAGGGCGCGCTGGAACTCGATGCTCACCCGGGTGAGCATCGCGGGGGGCACCCTGTCCCAGCAGAGGCTCTTCTACAGCCTGCTCTACCATTCCCTCCTCTTCCCCTCGGTCTTCAGCGACGCGAACGGCGACTACATAGGTTTCGACGGCAAGATCCACACTGCCCGGAGCTATCCCCAGTACGCGAACTACTCGGAGTGGGACATATACAGGTCCGAGGTGCCACTGCTGGCGCTTGTGGCGCCTAGGGAGCTGGCGGGGATGATGCAGTCCCTGGTGCGCGACTACGACCAGTCGGGCTGGCTCCCGCGCTGGCCTGTGGCGAACGGGGAGACGAACACCATGGGGGGTGACTCGGCAGATCCCATCATCGCGAACGCCATGGCATTCGGCGTGAGGGGCTTCGACACCTCCCAGGCCTTCGGCGCGATGGTGAAGGGAGCCAGCATTCCCGGCAGCGGGCCCGGAGGCTACGTCGAGCGCCCTGGTCTCGCCAGCTACATAAGGCTCGGCTACGTCCCCGATTCGAGTCGGGTCGCGATCGAGACCTCCTCGGCCTCCCTCGACGGCGCATCGCTCACCCTCGAGTACGCCGAGGACGACTTCGCAGTGTCACGGGTGGCAGGGATGCTGGCAGGGGGCCCGGGAAGCGCTGCGGACCGCTGTGGCACCGTGGACCGGAGCTGTCAGGCGCTCGAGTCGGCGTTCCTCGGTCGCTCCGGGAACTGGCGCAACGTCTTCGACCCAGCCTTCGACGAAGACGTGCCGCGCACCACCTCCGGGTCCTTCCTGCCGGGGTGGCCGGCAGGCACCCGCGTGCTCGGGCGCGCCCTTGCCATAGTCGGCGACCAGGGCGTCGGGCAAGAGGGCTTCCAGGAGGGCGACTCCAAGCAGTACACCTGGCTGGTGCCCCAGGATCTAGGAGGGCTCTTCGGGGCAATGGGAGGAGATGCCGCGGTGCAGCGGCGTCTCGGCGCATACTTCACCCACACCAATGCCGGTCCGCTGGCTCCCTATGACTGGTCGGGGAACGAACCGGACCTGGAGGCTCCCTGGGAGGGCGACTACGCCGGCGCACCCGGCCTCACCGAGAGAGTCGTCCACGAGATCCTCGCCCGTCACTACTCCGATACCCCGGCGGGGGAGCCAGGGAACGACGATCTGGGTGCGATCAGCTCCTGGGCCATCTGGGCGATGCTGGGCCTCTACCCCGAGACCCCCGGCGTACCGGTCCTCGTCACCGGCTCACCCACCTTCCCCTGGGCACGCGTCAGCCTGGCCGGTGGCCGCACGCTCACATTGGTGGCCCCACGCCATCATCCGAGCTCGATATACGTGAGCTCCATGAAGCTCGACGGTGCTCCCCACGACGCGCCCTGGCTCGACTTCGCCACCTTGCCCCCGCACGCGACCGTCGCCTTCGACCTCACCAGGAACAGCGCCGTCCGATGGGGTACGGCACCTGGCGACGCTCCCCCCTCCTTCAGCTCCTAATACCTGCCCCGGTCCCTGCGCACCGTCTGCCTCGCGCGCCAGAAGTCGTGGGCAGTGCCGTCCGCCCGGTTAGGTGATTCACTTCCGGCCTGAAGGTGGGGGCACTGCGCCGCGGTGTTGGTAGATCAATCGTTGATAATGATATGTGGGGTGGTCGCTTGTATCTTCAATGCATCTCGTTACGCTGAACTCTGACACCTGATCCAATCCGTCACCGTCTGGGTGGAGGGGTGCCCATGTCATAGGAGACAGCCGGCCAGGGAGGGGAGCATGGGCCACGAGCCAGGACGCGAGCCACCGCCTCGCGCAGATGGTGGCTCACTGCAGGAGATGTCGTTACCAGTGGCGGACATGGCCTGGGAGCAGATCGCCGGGCTCGGACGCCACATCGGAACTGCGGACCCCGACGAGGTGCTTGTGGCCGTGGTCGAGACGGCAGCCTCCTTCGGTTTCTCGATCGTCACCGTGTGCAAGATCGACCCCGGCACATCGACCTATCGATACGAGATCTCCCACGGCCTATCCGGAGAGCTGTCGACCACGGAGCACCCCATATCCGTAGGCATGCCCGGCCGTGTGCTGGCCGCTCGCAGAAGCGTGGTGGTGCCCGACTACGACCTCATGCCCGATGCCACTCCGGGTCTGGTCTCCCTGGGGGTGAAGGCTGCCATGGCAGCTCCGCTGTGGGTCGAGGGCAGCATCGCAGCGGTCCTGGCAGTCGGTTTCCTCGACCGACGTCCATTCAGCGACCGCGAGGTAGCGGCTGTCGAGACCTTGGCTGCCCACGGGAGCAGGGTGCTCGAGAGCGCCACCCTGCTACGGCGCGAGCGGCTGGGCCGTGCGCGCCTTGAGGCCCTGCTCCTGGCTACGCCGGACGCGCTGGTGGTCGTCGACCACGCCGGAGTGATAGTCGAGGCGAGCGCGCCCTGTGCTTCGGTGTTCGGATATCGCCCCGAGGAGCTGATCGGCAGCTCCGTAGGCGTCCTGGTACCCAGCCACCTGCGCGTGAGGCATTCGGCCCACGTTCGCAGGTTCGTAGAAGCCCACGCCGAGCGGCGCTGCCGGGCGCCCCTGGAGGTGACCGGGCTTCGCGCGGACGGCACGGAGTTCCCGGCCGAGATCAGCCTCTCAGCCGTCGAGGCATGTGGAGAGACCTACGTCGTGGCTGCCACACGTGACACCACTGAACGTAGGCGTGCCGCTGAGGAGCTGGCCTTCCGGGCCAACCATGATCGCCTGACGGGGCTGCTGAACCGCACGGCATTCGTCGAGCACCTGGAGAGCGCCCTCGTTCGAGCCGGTGCCGGTCTTCCACCGGTCACCGTCTGCTTCGTCGACATCGACCACTTCAGGCTCGTGAACGACAGCCGAGGTCACGCCACTGGTGATCTGCTCCTTGTCGAGGTGGCCCGACGTCTCAGCGCACTCACCGCGGCTCACACGGCCCAGACGGCCCAGACGGCCCAGACGGCCCAGACGGCCCAGACGGCCCACACGGCGGGGTCTTCGAGCGGCGCCTTGGCAGATCCGCCGGTGCTGGCCCGCTTCTCTGGCGACGAGTTCGCTCTGCTGGCAGAAGGACTCGGAGGTCTCGATGCGGCGAGGTCGTTCTCCGGGAGCATCGTGGAGGCATTCGATCGCCCCTTCGTGGTGGGCGGGGACGAGGTGTACCTGTCCGCGAGCGTCGGGGTAGTGCTTGGCGCCTCCAGGGACGATGCCGGCATGGTGCTGCAGTACGCGGACGCGGCAATGTACCGGGCGAAGGCTGCGGGGCGGGGCCGCAGCGAGATGTTCGACCAGGCGATGGCCGTCGCAGCCTCCGAGCGGCTGGAGACTGTGGCAGGCCTGCACAGGGCACTGGAGAGGAGCGAGCTACGTGCCCTGTACCAGCCGCTGGTCACCCTTCCGGAGGGGAGGATGGTAGGGGTGGAGGCCCTGGTCCGCTGGGAGCATCCCACGAGAGGGCTGCTGGCTCCAGCGGCGTTCCTCGAGGCGGCGGAGGAGAGCGGCCTGGTGATACCCCTGGGGCGCTTCATGCTTGCCCAGGCCTGCAGCGACGTGGCCAGGTGGCGTGACGAGCAGCCAGAGGCTGCCGACATGACGGTTCACGTGAACCTCTCGGGGCGCCAGCTGGAGCATGCCGAGGTGCTCGAAGACGTAGCCAGGGCACTGGAGACATCGGGCCTGCCGGCCTGTGCGCTGGTGATCGAGGTCACCGAGAGCGTGTTCGTGGCTGAGATCGCGGGGGCTCTATCCAGGCTCGCGGAGCTGAAGTCCATGGGCGTGAAGCTCGGGCTCGACGATTTCGGAACTGGCTACTCCTCGCTCTCGTTCCTGGCCAGCGTGCCCTTCGACGTCCTGAAGATCGACAAGTCATTCGTAGACTGGCTGGGTCAGGGCGCGGTGCCCGTCCTCGACGCCGTGGCCGCCCTGGCGCGGGCGATGGACCTGGAGATGGTCGCGGAGGGAGTCGAGCAGGCGTTCCAGGTGGAGCCACTCCTGTCTCTCGGCTGTCACCTCGCGCAGGGCTACTACTTCTCGCGCCCCGTCGACCAGGCGGCGATAGGGAGCCTGCTATCGGCTGGCGGCGTTCTCGGCTAGCCGCCGATCCCAGGTGAGCAGGCGGTGATCCAGGCGATGCCCGCTCGTGCCTGGAGGTCGATCGGCTGGCGAGTCAGCCCCGGCGGCGGCCAGTCACACCGGTATAATCCGCCGGTGTCCAGCATGCCCACGGTCGTCTACACGGACGGTTCCTGCCTAGGCAACCCTGGACCTGGTGGGTGGGCCTGGGCCGTATCAGGCGGCCCCTACGCGAGCGGGGCCGAGCCCCACACCACGAACCAGCGGATGGAGGTAACTGCCGTCCTGCAGGCACTCCAGTCGATCGCGGGGCCTCTCGAGGTGGTGAGCGACTCCGCCTACGTGGTGAGCTGCTTCGAGCAGCGCTGGTGGATCGGATGGCAGAGACGTGGATGGCGTAACTCTGCGGGCAAGCCGGTAGCGAACCGGGACCTGTGGGAGTCGCTGATCGCTCTGGCACTCGATCCCGCCAGGCAGGTGAGCTTCCGGAAGGTAAAGGGTCACTCCGGCGAGCCGATGAACGAGTTCGTGGACCAGCTCGCCACCCAGGCGGCGGCCGCCCAGCAGGGCGTGACCGGTGGCCAGGGGTGATCAGCGGCGAGCCCTAGCTCGCAGCCACCAGGGCGCGGCCGACCAGCAGCTGACCACCGGCCAGGTCCGGCCTGCCGGTCGGGTTTTCACCCGGGGAGCCATATCTCCTAACATGCCCGGCATGGAGATAAAAGGAAGTTCTGCGATAGTCACCGGAGGCGCCTCGGGACTCGGTGAGGCCACCGTGCGAAAGCTGGCCTCACTCGGAGCCCGCTGCACCATCTTCGACAGGAACGAGGCCGCAGCCAAGTCCCTGGCCGACGAGCTGGGTGGGGGCGCCAACTACGCAGCAGGCGACGTGACCAACCCCGAGGACTGCCAGAGGGCAGTAGACCAGGCTGCAGAGTCCGGGACCCTCCGGATAGCGGTTAACTGCGCCGGGGTCGGATGGGTGGGTCGCGTCATAAACCGGGATGGCTCGCCACATGACTTCGGTGCCTTCGAGCTGATCCAGAAGATAAACCTCTTCGGCACCTTTAACGTGATGACGAAGGCTGCCTCCGCGATCGCGAAGACCGAGGCTCTGGCCCACGGCGAGCGGGGTGTGATCGTGAACACCGCGTCGGTAGCTGCATTCGACGGCCAGATCGGGCAGCTTGCCTACTCAGCCTCGAAGGGTGCCGTGGTGGGCATGACCCTGCCCGCAGCGCGGGACCTCGCGGTGGTGGGGATCCGGGTCTGCACCATTGCCCCGGGCCTCTTCGATACCCCGCTGCTCGGCCTGCTCCCAGAGCCCCAGCGTCAGGCCCTCGGGGAGTCCGTGCTATTCCCGAAGCGCCTTGGCGACCCCGCGGAGTACGGGGCGCTGGTGGCCCACATCGCCGAGAACAGCTACCTGAACGCAGAGGTGTTCCGCCTCGACGGCGGCATCCGGATGCCGCCGAAGTGACCTGATGCGCTTCGCAGAGGCCGCTGGCCTGAGGGTGTCCTCCATAGGTCTAGGGACCTGGCAGTTCGGCTCCTGGGAATGGGGGTATGGAAAGGACTACTCGGGACGGGAGGCGCTTCTCATCGTCGAGAAGGCGCTCGATCTCGGGATCACCCTGGTCGACACCGCTGAGGTCTACGGTTTCGGGAGATCCGAGAGGATCCTCGGACGCGCGCTCGCCGAGCGACGTGGCGAGGCGGTGATAGCCACGAAGATCTTCCCGGTCATGCCCGCGGGACCCGTGGTGTCCAATCGCGCCAGGGCCAGCGCGAGGAGGCTGGGGGTGGAGGCGATAGACCTCTACCAGGTGCACTGGCCGAACCCGGTTGTCCCGATCTCGGCCACCATGGCCGAGCTGGCCAAGCTGCGCGACGAGGGGCTCGTGCGCTACGTCGGGGTTTCGAACTTCTCGTTGGCCGGCTGGCAGGCTGCGGAGAAGGCCCTTGGCTCGCCGGTGGTGTCGAACCAGGTGCGCTACAGCCTGGCAGATCGCCGGCCCGAGAAGGACCTCCTCGGCTGGGCCCAGGCGAACGACCGGCTGATCATCGCCTACAGCCCACTGGGCCAGGGTCTACTGTCGGCCCGCTACGATGCCGACCACCGGCCTGGCGGGCTGAGGGCGACCACCAAGGAGTTCCTGCCCGACAATCTCAGGCGCGCCGACGCGATGCTCCAGGTGCTGAGGGAGGTGGCGCGGAACCACGACGCCACCCCTGCCCAGGTGGCGCTGGCCTGGCTGATCTCCCACCCGAACGTGGTCGCGATCCCCGGGGCGAGCTCGGTGTCCCAGGTCGAATCGAATGCAGCGGCGGCTGACCTCGAGCTGTCGGAGGCCGAGGTATCCGAGCTGTCGGCCGCCTCGAGCTCCTATGACCCGGTGGGTGGTCCTACAGGAATGGCCATGCGGGCCAGGGCCATCGGGGAGGACCTCCTCGGCCGCTTCGGCGCCTTCGGCCAAAAGCCTCCGCGCGCCAGCTGAATCGACCGGCGCCTGGCTCGATGCTCGCCCTCCTCCGTGGTGGCGTTAGGGTAGGGGAGAAGCCTGATATTTCGAGCCGGGAGAGAGAGCTACGTCTGCACAAGAGCAGTTCGACGTCGTAGTAATAGGCGGCGGCCCAGGTGGATATGCCACCGCGCTCTACGGTGCTGCGGCAGGGCTGTCCGTGGCCCTGGTCGAGCGTGACAAGGTCGGCGGCACCTGCCTGCATCGTGGCTGCGTGCCCGCCAAGGAGTTCCTGGAGACGGCCAGCGTGATGAGGACCGTCTCGCGCGCGGAGGTCTTCGGCGTGAGCGCATCGAGCCTCTCGGTCGACTTCGCGACGAGCCAGACCCGTAAGCAGAAGGTGGTCGACCAGCTCCACCGGGGCCTGGAGGGGCTGCTGAAGGGCAGGGGAGTGACGACCTTCAGTGGGACCGGGACCCTGCTCGCCGGTCGCCGGGTGCGTGTGAGCGCCAGCGGCTCGTCCCAGGAGATAGCTGGTCGCCATGTCGTGCTGGCAGCTGGTTCCCTGCCGAGGACCATTCCAGGCTTCGATGTCGACGGTCGCGTGGTGCTCACCTCGGACGAGGTCCTGAGCCTCGACCATCTTCCGGCTTCCGTCGCCGTCATAGGCGGTGGCGCCATCGGCTGCGAGTTCGCGTCCATGTTCAGCGACCTCGGATCTAAGGTGACTGTCCTCGAAGCCCTGCCCACGCTGCTCGCTGCGTGCGATGCGGACGTAGTATCGGTGGTGGCCAGATCCTTCAGGAAGCGTGGGATCGCTGTCCACACCGGCACATCGGTACGGGGCCACCAGCCGGGATCGTCGGGGACGCGGCTGGAGTTCGGCGAAGATGAATCAGTGGACGTGGATGCGGTGGTGGTGTCCGTGGGCAGGCGCCCTGCCACCGAGGGACTCGTCGATGGCGAGACAGGCGTGAAGATCGACCAGGCCGGCTTCGTCGACGTCGATCCCTGGATGCGCACCGGGGCCGAGGGCGTATGGGCAGTCGGTGACCTCGTCGCCACGCCCCAGCTCGCCCATGTCGGCTTCGCAGAGGGGATCCTGGCCGTGAAGGGCATGCTCGGAGAGCCGGTGGTCCCGGTGGACTACTCCCGGGTGCCATGGTGCATCTACTCACACCCCGAGGTCGCCTTCGTCGGCATCACCGAGGATGCAGCGCGAGAGCAGGGACTCGACGTCGTGGTCCAGCGCGACCCCTTCGGCGGCAACAGCCGTGCCCGGATACTCGACGAGACCGACGGCCTGGTGAAGGTCGTCGCGGAGCGGCTTCCAGACGGTCGCGCCGGCCGGATCCTCGGTGTCCACATGGTCGGCCCGTGGGTCACAGAGCAGCTCGGACAGGGCTACCTGGCGGTGAACTGGGAAGCCACGCCAGACGAGGTCGCCCAGTTCGTCCAGCCCCACCCGACGCTCTCGGAGGCCTTCGGTGAGACCGTGATGGCCCTTACAGGAAGGGGGTTGCACGTTGGCTGACGTCCTCATGCCCCAACTGGGTGAGACGGTAACCGAGGGGACCATCACCCGCTGGCTGAAATCCGTGGGCGACCAGGTGGAGCGCGACGAGCCTCTCTTCGAGGTCTCCACCGACAAGGTCGACTCCGAGGTGCCCTCGCCCGCTGCCGGAAGCCTCCTGGAGATCCGCGTCCCCGAGGGCGAGACCGTCGACGTCGGCACCGTGCTGGCCGTCATCGCGGACGGTGCCTCCGGATCCTCGGCCGAGGCCCCCCCTGCGGCACCTCCCACAGCCGCCCCGCCTCCGGTGCCACCTCCACCGCCTGCACCGGCGTCACCCCCGGCTCCAGCTCCTGCAGTGCCGACTCCACCCCCGACTCGGGGACCGGCACCCCCCCTAGGCGCGCCCGTTCCGGCTCCGCCGCCTGCCGCTCGGGGAGCTGAACCGTCCGGCCCCCTGTCCCCGGTGGTGCGCCGCCTCATGGCAGAGAACGCCATCGAGGCTTCGGAGCTGAGTGGGAGCGGTCCCGGTGGCCGGATAACCCGCGCAGACGTGCTGGCCGCCATAGACGGGCGCCGTAGCGGTGGCGCACCCGGGAGGCCAGCGTCAGTCCCAGCGTCAGTCCCAGCGGCAGCTACCGCAGCGGTGCCCGCAGCCGTAGCTGCCACGCCAGCGCCTCTGCCTGCAGCGGGTGGCGCGGCGGGAGGTGCGTCGGGAGGTGCGTCGCCCGGTGCGCTGGCAGGTGCCGACGAGGTGGTCCCCTTCGACAACATCAGGCGGCGCACCGCAGAGCACATGGTGCGCTCCAGGGCCACCTCTGCCCATGCCCTCGTGGTCCTGGAAGCAGACTACGAGGCGGTCGAGCGGGTGCGCCTGGAGGCGAGGGAGCGCTTCCGGGCAGAGGAGGGCTTCTCGCTCACCTACCTGCCCTTCGTGGCCCGGGCGACCGTGGAGGCTCTCGGTGAGTGGCCGCACCTGAACGCGTCGGTGGGCGAGGACTCGCTCATCGTCCACCACGGCGTGAACCTCGGCATAGCGGTCGACCTCGACCATGCGGGGCTCATAGTCCCGGTGGTGCACCGTGCGGAGGAGCTGACGCTTCGGGGCATGGCCCGGCGGATAAACGACCTTGGTCAGAGAGCGCGGAGCAGGAAGCTCTCTGCCGACGACATCTCCGGGGGTACCTTCTCCATTACGAACGTCGGTTCCTATGGCACCGTCATAACCGCTCCGATAATCAACCAGCCGCAGGTGGGAATCCTCTCCTCCGACGGCGTGAAGCGCCGGCCCGTGGTGGTCACCGGGCCGGATGGCACCGAGGCCATCGCCATCCATTCGATGGGTATGCTCTGCCTGTCCTGGGACCATCGTGCGGTGGACGGTGCCTATGCTGCGGCCTTCGTGGCCAGGGTCGCCGAGATCCTTGCCACCCATGACTGGGCCGCAGAGCTCTAGCGGCCGGTGACGTCCGCTGAGCGGGAGGCTGCCACGAGTGCCGCGCCGGGGTTCCCTTCGGGCGGATCCTCCCTCGGGCGCCCAGGCGGGCGCCGAGGCGTGCTTCGCGTGCGCTGGCTCGGGCGGGTCCCATTCGACGAGGCCTACGTGCTCCAGCGTGCCCTGGTGCAAAGCCCGCTCGCGGAGGACCACCTCCTCGCGCTAGAGCACCCCCACGTGTTCACCCTCGGGCGTCACGGGGATCCCTCGCACGTGCTCGTGGATCCGGCCTCGGTCGGGGCGGGCCTGGTGAGGACCGACCGTGGAGGTGACGTCACCTACCACGGGCCCGGCCAGCTGGTGGTCTACCCGATCCTGAGCGTCCCCCTGGCACCGGGCGCGTTGCCTGGTTACGTGCACTCCCTGGAGCAGGTGGTGATCGACTCGCTCCATGACCTAGGTCTTGGCTCCGTGGGCAGGCTCGAAGGCTATCCGGGTGTATGGGTGGATCCCGAGGGACCCTGGCCGAGGAAGGTCTGCGCAATAGGCACCCGGCTACTCTCAGGGCGCTCGATGCACGGGCTCGCTCTGAACGTCTCTACCGACCTCGAGTGGTTCGAGCGCATCGTCCCATGCGGCATACCGGACAAGGCCGTCACCTCACTGAAGGCAGAGGGCCTGGATGTCTCGATGCGAGTGGTCCTGGACAGGGTCGTGGAGAACGGAGCGCGCATCTGGGGCCATGGGGTGGTCGAGCGTCAGGACGTGGCCTGGTCGCGTGCTCTGAGCACCCGCTCAGGTGGCCTGCCCGTGCATGCCCGTAAGCCTCCGTGGCTCAGGGTGCCTGCCCGCATGGGGGATGATTTCCTCGCGACCGGCACCACCATTCGCGACCTGGACCTCGTGACCGTGTGCGAGGAGGCGGGCTGCCCGAACATCTTCGAGTGCTGGGCAGAGGGCACTGCCACCTTCATGGTGAACGGGGACCGCTGCACCAGGGCCTGCGGGTTCTGCAAGGTGGACACGAGGCGGCCTCTCGCCCTCGATCCAGGGGAGCCAGCGCGCGTGGCGGAAGCTGCCTGGCGGATGGGCCTGGACTACGTGGTGGTGACCGCGGTGGCACGCGACGACCTCGAAGATGGGGGCGCCGCTGCTATAGCGGCGACCATAGACGCAGTGAGGGCAAGGCTGCCCGAATGCAGGGTGGAGGTCCTCATCCCCGACTGCAAGGGGAACGCTGCCGCGCTCGACTCGATATTCGCGGCCCGCCCCGACGTGCTGAACCACAACCTGGAGACCGTCCCGCGTCTTCAGCGAGGGGTGCGCCCCTCAGCTTCCTACGCTCGCAGCCTCGGCCTGCTCGCCAGAGCGAAGCAGGCCGGCCTGGTCACGAAGTCGGGCATCATGGTGGGACTTGGCGAGGAGCGTGACGAGGTGATGGGGGTGCTCGCAGACCTAAGAGCCGTGGGCGTGGACATCCTCACCATCGGCCAGTACCTTCGCCCGAGCGACTCCCACCTGCCGGTCGCGCGCTGGTGGACGCCCGAGGAGTTCGAGGAGCTGCGCGACCTCGCCATGGGGCTCGGGTTCGCCCACGTGGAGGCATCCCCCCTCACCCGTTCCAGTTACCACGCGAAGACGGCAATGGCGTCTGCCGGTAAGGTCACCTCTGGCGCCAAATGAGGGCGTGGGTGAGCGACGTGAGCGCCGCTAGAGCAGCTGGAGGATCGAGATGGAGCTTGGGCTCGCCGGTCGGGTAGCGATAGTGACCGGTGCCTCGAGAGGACTAGGGCGGGCCTCTGCGGAGGCGCTCGCGGCTGAGGGTGCGAGGCTCCTCATCTCGTCCCGCTCGGCCGAGGCCGTATCGAAGGCGGCGAACGAGATCGCGGCGGCTGGCGCGGAGGTGGAGGCCGAGCCTGCCGACATGGCGGACCCTGCCACCGCAGCGCGCCTCGTGGCTCGGGCACTGGAACGCTTCGGGAGGATCGACGTGGTGGTGGCCAACGCCGGCGGTCCACCACCTGGGCGAGCCCTCGAGGTGGGAGACGATGCTCTCAGGGCCGCCATCGAGCAGAACTTCCTCGCCTCCGCTCGCCTCGCCCGGGAGGCCATCCCGGCGATGCGCGAGAGGGGCTACGGCCGGATCTGCTGCATAACCTCCTACTCGATCGTCCAGCCGCTTCCTGGCCTCGCCCTCTCGAACGCGGCTCGCACGGCACTGTGGGCCTGGGCGAAGACAGCAGCAGCGGACCTGGCTGCGGAGGAAAGCGGGATAACGCTGAACCTGGTCTGCCCGGGCCCGCACGCCACCGAGCGCATGCGTGAACTCGGCGGTGCCGGTGGCTCTGGCCCGATGGGGGACCCTGCGGACTTCGGGAAGGTGGTGGCCTTCCTCTGCTCGGAGCCAGCAGCCTTCGTAAACGGCGCTGCTCTCGTGGTGGACGGGGGCGCGACCCTCGCCCTTTGAGAGCCCAGGGCCGCATATGAGCTGTCCGGGAACCTCGGCCACTGGCGCGGACTCCACTGGCGCAGACTCCAGTGTCGCCGGTATTTACGTCGGTCGCTGGCCATCTGCGCTGCGCTGGAGTCTCCTGGTTTCTGGCGGCTGCGCGTTCACCGGTCTACGAGGCGCTATGGCTGGGTAGCAGGATGCCCTGTGATGAGCCAGGTATCCACGCCAGCCAGGGCATCAGCCATCAGCGTGGGGTCAGGCTCATGGCAATGCGGGCAGCCAACCCCTGGCGATGGCACGTTCAGCCAGTAGCCGTCCACCGTTCTCCAGGTGGCCTCGATGTCGTTGGCGATCTCGGCAGAGGTAACCGGGGACCCGGAGGGGTTCGACGACAGGCCCGCTATCACCGGGGTGGTGGGTGCCATGGTCCTCACTGCCCCGACCATCTGCTCCACCAGGGTCGCGTAAGCCCCCGGGTCGCGCTCGGACTGCTGGACCGTGTTCAGGCCCACTATGTCGCAGGGCGGGACCTCGTCCTCCGGTACGCGAGCGGACTTCGGGAGCCGATCCGGCTGCACGAAGTCGCATATGGAGACCCAGCCGTGCTCCTCGGCCATCTGTGCCACCAGCTCGTCGTAGCGCATTGGGTCCGCCTGCTCGTCCGCGGGGGTGTCGGCGAAGCGCTCGTTGTCGTAGAGGACAGCACGTATGCTGTCGGGGACCTGCCCGTCTGCCACATCTTGGGCGAGCAGTGCTTCGCTGTGGACCACCAGGGTCGGCACCACCGGCAGGAGGTTGCTCGGCACCTCGTGGGGGCCGATCGGTTCTAGCACCGTCGAGCCTGACAGGAGTGCGCGTGCGGCGGGGTCGCCCACCACCGGGGAGAACTGGGACGCTGCCAGCAGCCAGAATCGCCTGGTCCCAATCACGCCTGGCGCCGCCGATGCTCGATCGGGCGATCCAGATCCGGGCGGCGACCCGCCGGCCAGCTCCTGTGCGACGTCCTCCAGGAACGCAACTGCTACCTGTGGCTGGGCGGCGCCACAGCGCGGGCATGCCGTGCCTGCTTGTGGGATGTTCAGCCAGTAGCCCGCGGCAGAGCTCAGCGTCGCATGGTAGAGCGCGAGCAGATCAGCGGGGCTCACCTTCCTGCCGTCAGGGTTCGTGCTGAGGCCCACCAGCACCGGTTCGCCCGGGTGGGCAGCCTTCGCTGCACCGAGCGCGTCATCGGTGGCACTGGTGGCATACGGTGAGCCCTCGGTGGACTGGGCCTGGATTTCGAACACGTCGCTTGCCTCTGCCCCCGGCCCTGCGAGCAGACGGTCGTAGTGCTCCCAGGCGGCCTGCCCGCTTGCCTGGCCCGGGGTGAGGGTTTTCAGCAGGTCGAGCGCCGGGGTGAAGATGATCTTCTTCGAGTACCGGTGGGCCACGGCAAGCGCCTCGCGGGCAGCCGCTAGGGGAGCGGTCTGCTCGGGCTCAGGTGTGAGGGGCCATGCCTCGAGGTCGAGCAGCAGGTAGCTCACGCGGGCCGGGACCTGACCGGACTCCAGAGCACTGGCCAGCGCCGTGGCGCTCGTGAAGTCCATCACGGGGGTGGCGGAGGGAACTAGAGGGTCGGTCGTCGCGTGCTCCCCGATCAGCAGGGTGCTCGGGTGGTCGAAGAAGGCCTCCAGCAGCGGCTTCGGCATCCCAGCGGACGCCAGGCGCTCCAGCGCCCCGGCCGAGAGGAGCCACTCGGTGTGGCTCGCATCCACCGCTGCGATCTGGCGAGGGCTCGCGGCTGCGCCGACTGTTGCGCTGGCGTCCGAGGTAGGGCTTGCGGGGATCGTGCTGCTGGAGTCCGAGGACATCCCACAGGCCGAGAGGGCCACCAGGACGGCTGCCGTCAAGGCGACCATGCCCATCTTCCGAGTGGTCGAACCAGCCATGCAGGACAGGCTAGGTGAGGAATGTTAAAAACCTATTATGACGGCGTTAGGTGTCAGCGACGCCTGGGTCTCCGGAGATGCATCTGGGTGAAGGTTCGCCGGTACCTGCTTCACCGGTACCCGCCTGAGCCACTGTTCAGGCCGAGCCGTGCCCGCCTTCCAGCGGCTCCGCTAGGTGGCGTGTCCAGGCAGATCCGTCGTGGTAGCGGAGCCGTGCCCCGGTGGGGTCCGAGGGATCGGGGTACCAGCCCGGCACAGCTGGTGGCTGCGCGCCCCGAGGAGCCGGCCGCAGGCGCCTGAAGTGAAGCCCCAGGGCGGCGACGATGGCGAGCGCGACGAGGGCTGCGGCCGCGAAGACGATGACGGTGGCACCGGCTCCGAGGCCGCCGCCGGCAGGTCGGGGTGCGTCAGCTGCCTCGCGCAGCCCGATCAGCCGGTACTGGCGAAGGGCCAGCTGATCGACGGCACCGCCAGGTATGGGGTGGGCGTCGCTCGGGGCCAGCGAGGTGCCGGTTGCGATCTCGACGGCCACATGGCCCTCGTAGAAGCTGACCACCTGGAGCCTCCCCGGAGAACCACCGGCGCCTAGGGCTGCCAGCGAGATGGTGAAACCCTCGCCAGAGGGTATGCCGGCTAGCGCGAATGGCTCTGCGGTGGAGCCGCCACCCGCGAGGGAGGCCTCGAAGCTCTTCACGAAGCCGGCTGCCTGGCCCGTGGAGCCGAGCCGCAGGACGATGTCGAGCACGTCGCTGTTCGAGCCCGGGCTGTGCCACACGCGCTCCCAGGAGCTGAACCCAGGCTCCTTCTCCAGCTCGCCGAAGCTCCTCAGGACTGCCCGGGGGTCGGGGGAGAAGCTGGCGAAGGTGGAGGGATCCACCGGCCCGTTCCCCCCGGCGCCAGCCGCGAGGATCATGCCGGGCAGCGCGCTCGGGAGCACCATCTGCTCGGCACTCCCCGGGACCGGGATGGGCCTGGAGGCAGAGGGCTGGTCCGCCCAGGCAGGCGTGGACAGCACCCCGGCACCGAGGGCGGAACCGAGAGCGAGGGCGGCACCGAGAGCGAGAGCGAGGGCGGCACCGAGAGCGAGAGCGAGGGCGGCAAGGGCTGGCAGCACGTCCTTTGCTCGCCGCAGGCCCTTGGCTAGCCGCAGGCCCTTTGCTCGCCGCAGGCCCTTTGCTCGCATCAGGCCTGCTGCCGGCAGCAGCCATCTTCTCACCGGGCCTGATCCCTACCTCTGGGACTGCTCAGGGACGGACTTCCCTGAACCCGGCGGCGCTGAAGTCGCCGTCGAAGGCGAGGGCGTCGCGGATGCGAAGCCGCCTCATTATGGCGAAGCTGGATGCGTCGACGAAGGAATACTCGCGTTCGTCGTGCCGACGGAGCCACCGCCATGCCTCACGCTCGACGTCCTCGTCCACGTGCCGGACGGTAAGGCGGGAGAGCCTGTCGATCGCGTCGAGGAACTGCACGGCGCGCTCGTGGCCGGCGCGCCGTGCGAAGAAGGTCCATGCTTCACCGACCACCAGGTTGGTGGTGAGCAGGGGACCAGTCCCCGCCCCCCATATCTCCCTGGCAGACTCGTACCTGGCATCGCGGCGAAACCGCAGGGCGACCCAGAAGGAAGTGTCGACGAACTTCACCGGCGGTAGACGACCTCGTCGATGTCACCGGCATCGTCGTCGATGTCCCCCACGAGCGAGGAGAACGGGTCCAGTTCCCCGGAGGGCCGAAGCTGCTGCCTTACCAGCTCGCGTATGAGACCGGCCCGTGAAATGTGCCGACGGCTCGCCTCGACGGCCAGAGCCTCGTCGAGCTCCTCGTCGATGCTGATCTGCAGGCGACGCATCTGTGAATGATACATCACATAGAGAACGCCTACATCATCTGGCAGTGCCGACCGTCCGACCGCCCGGACTAGGCCCGCCCGGACTAGGCCCAGTCGTGCCAGGTGGAGGCCATGGCGCGCCTGGTTCGCGCGAAGCGGTCCCTGCCGACCGCCAGCCACGTGGCTCCCGCGATCAAGACCGCGCCGGCCAGCGCGAAGAACTCGTAGAGGGGCACACCGGCGGCCACCTGCCCGAGTGCCCAGATCGCGCCCGCGGCAACCGAGATGGCGCCTCCGGCCACGAAGACCCGTCGCCTGAGGCCGATGCCGAGCAGTATGGACCCGATTCCCTCACCCACCACCAGCGGTACCGACAGCTCATGGGGCAGCGCCTGGGGTCCTAGGTGCCGTCCGAGGGCCATCTGGACAGCAGAGGTGCCCGCCAGCAGCAGTAGGCCGCCTGCCACCAGGCTCCGGGACACCCTCCGGACGCTACGGGGGTCACCCATGGAGCTGAGTGGAAGGAGCGCGCCCAGTACCAGCAGGCAGAGACCTGGGCCGAGCACGTACCACTGGGGATCGCCTGCTCCGGCCAGGCGCGCAACCGGCAGGCCGATCAGGGAGGCCACCAGGAGGGCTGCCCAGCGGGACCATCTCCTGATGTCGGCTCCAGGCTCGACCAGCATGGCGAGCGCCATGAGGGCCAGGGAGACGACGGAGGCCACCAGCAGCCCTCTGGGCTGCTCACGCCAGGTGGCCCGGTTCAGGAGGTCGACGGCGCAGACTATGGCCAGGCCGGCCATCCCGCTGACCCGGTGCCAGAGCGCGTGCTGTGGCGCACGGATCGCGAGGCCTGCCGCGAATGCGATCCAGCAGGTCGCGGACATGGCCAGCGCGTAGGTCTCTATGGGCGTCCTGGAGGCCGCGAGGAAGGAAGCTGCCGAGGCGCCCCCGAGGGCGAGGGCCAGGCCCGCCGCGGCCGGCCAGTCCTCGGCGGCCCCTAGTATCTCCACCGCTACCAGCGCGCCAGCCAGGAGCCCTCCTGCCAGCCAGTAGAGCCTGCCGTCGAGGGCGAGCAGCACCGTGACCGAGCTGATGGCGGCCGCGAAGCCGTATATGGGCACCGCCCAGCGCGCACCCCTGAGCCTGGAGACCGCCATGCCCACCGCGAAGGCCACCACCCCGAGCGGTGCGTAGGACCGGATCACCGAGTGCGCGATGTCCACCGACAGGCCACCTACTGGGTAGGCCGGGGTCTGCCGGAGGGTCCGGACGTGCAGGTCGATCCCGAGGTGCTCCAGGCCTCGGACAGCGAAGAACCACATGACGGTCACCAGCATGCTGGTGGCGACCAGCCAGGTCGGCTCGTCGGCGGCCACCGAGACCCAGCAGGTGGCCGCCGCTGCCACCCCGAGTACCGCCAGCTCCCACCACCAGGGATGGGGGGCCATGGCAAGTGCCGACGCCAGCGCCAGGGCCACCGACAGCCAGCGCGCGTAGCCGAGCAGGCTCTCCATGGTGGGCTCCCTGAAGACCTGGATCGACCGAACCCTGGGCGACCAGGTGAGCCACGCGTAGGCGACTGCCACGGCTGCGAGCCCAGCCGCAGTGGCGCGCACCCCGAGATGGAGCGCCTGCCCGGCAGCCAGCACGGAGATGGCGACGCCTGTGAGCACCGGCCAGGCCAGGTAATCCCGGCGGTAGTACCAGCAGATGGCTCCCAGCTCCAAGGTGACGGTCCCGAGTGCCCAGGCACGCTCCGGGGTGTGATCCACGGACAGGAGTGCCGCCGCGCCAGCGCTCAGGTATGCAAGCGGCTCCGCGAATGGTCTGAGCACGCTGAGTCGGCCACCTGGGACGACGGCCAGTGCATCAGCGGGCTGCCGCGGTCCGCTCATCGCGCCGTAGAGGAGCACCAGAGGCGCCGCCATCATCCCCGCCCACTCAGGCGCGTGGAGCATCGACCAACCGCCGGCCCAGGCCACGGTGAAGGCTAGGAGTGCAGTGGCCGTGTAGGCCCGTGAGCCGAGCAGCAGGCCCAGCGCCCCGTAGACCAGCGCGCAGCACCCTGCTCCGAGCGTCAGCGCCACGCGAACGGAGATGCCGGTGGTGCCGACATGGGCCGCCATTCCCCCCGCCACCATCAGGGTGGGCAGGAGCAGCATGGCGATCGCGAGGTAGAGCCCGGAGACCGGTGCCAGCCGCCGTGACCGGCGGCATGCCAGGGACCCGGCGACGAAGATCACCTCACCGGCGCCAAGAGCCAGGAGCCTGGTCACCGCCTGGTAGCGGGCGGGCCCGTATGCCTCGAAGAGCACCGTGGCCACGACGAGCAGGAACGCGCCGGTATAGGCGACTATCTGTATACCGCTGCCGGCCGCCAACCTCCTGGGGTTGGATCCAACAGAGGGGGCCGTCGGCGCGGTCCCCTGGTGGTAGTAGGGCCGGGGAAGATCCTGTGCTCTCCCGGAGGCTGCCTGGGAGAGCAGCATGCTCCCCATCGCCACCCGGCGTTCCAGGGTGGCCAGCAGCGAGGATACCGAGCCGGAGTCCAGGGGGTCGGTACCGCCCACCGACAGGATCTCCTCGATCGCCATCTGGGCTCTGGCACGCTGGGATCGGATCATGTCCACCAGGTGCTCGGGCAGCCGGCCGGTGGGTCCTATGGCAATACCGGCTGCCATCTCGGCCGTCGCCCCGTCTTCGATGGCATCGAGGGCCCGGTCGGCGGCGGCCTCGGAGGCTGCCCGATCTGCATTCAGGGTCGCTCCCGCCCAGGAGATCCATCTCGACCGGGCCTCCAGGCGGTGCTGGTCCACAGCCGCCTGCAGGCCTTCCGTCGAGCGGTCTCCCCCGTCCGCCATCTCATAGATCGTAACATTTGCGTAACATCATGTAAATGGCCTGCTGGAACCGGCGCGGGCTCAGGCCATGCGGCCCGGGCTCCAGTGTGCGGTGATATTGGCGGACGTCGGCCAGGCCGGCCAGCCTTAGGCGACGAAGTACTTGGCCTGGGGGTGGTGGCAGACCAGGGCCACGGTGGTCTGCTCGGGATGGAGCTGGAAGCCCTCGCTGACGGTGACACCGATCCTGCCACCGGCGACCAGCTCGACGGCCTTCGCGTTGTCCTCCAGGTCGGGGCAGGCGGGGTAACCCCAGGAGTAGCGGCCCCCCCGGTACTGCTGGCGGAACAGCCCGGTGAGGGTGGGACCGTCCTGGTCCGCGAAGCCCCACTCCTCCCGGACCCTCCGGTGCCAGTACTCCGCCAGGGCCTCGGTCATCTCCACCCCGAGGCCGTGGAGGTGGAGGTAGTCGGTGTAGCGGTTCTGGCCGAACAGCCGGGCGGTCTCCTCGGACACCCGGGGTCCCATGGTGACCAGGGTGATCGCCGCGTAGTCGCCCTCTCCCGAGTCGACCGGGCGGAAGAAGTCCGCAATGCAGAGCCAGGGATCCCTGGACTGGCGGGGGAAGGTGAAGCGGGTGCGCTCCTCGGTCCGGGAGTCGTCTCTGAAGACCACCAGGTCGTCGCCCTCCGCGCCGACGGCGAAGTAGCCCCAGGCCACCTGGGGCACCAGCAGGTCCTCCGCCTTCACCCGGTCCAGCCAGGCCCGGAGCTCGGCGCTGATCCGCTCCTTGAACTCCGGGTCGCCCTCGCCCTTGGCCGGCCTGTAGCCCCACTGGTTCCTGAAGAGCGCGGTCAGGTTCAGGTACTCCGCGATCTCGTCCAGGGGGATGCCCTTGGCGACCCGGGTCCCCACGAAGGGGGGCACGAAGACGGGGTTGTCCGCGGCGACCCCGGGCGCGCGCCTCGGCCTTCCCCCGGGGGAGACCGCAGGCTCGCCGGCGGGCTCGCCCGGCGCGGCAGAGACCGTGCCAGCAGGGCCGGGCTCGGCCGCCCCCGCCATGCCATCTGCTGCATCGCTCCCTGCCGCCGGCTCCCTGGTGCGCTCCGATGCTGCCTCGCGCTCGGCCGCGGCGGCCTCGGAGCGGCGGGGGGGGAGCCTGCGCTCGGAGAGCCGGCGGCCGAAGTCGGGGTCGTCGGCGCCGGTGGACTTCAGCTCCATGAGCCGCTCCATGACCCGGAGGCCCTCGAAGGCGTCCTTCCCGTAGAAGAGGCGGCCCTGGTAGACCTGGCGGAGGTCCCGCTCGACGTAGGTACGGGTGAGGGCGGCCCCACCGAGGAGGACGGGCAGATGGGAAAGACCCCTCTGGTTCATCTCCTGGAGGTTCTCGCGCATCACCAGGGTGGACTTCACCAGCAGCCCGCTCATGCCGAGCGCGTCGGCCCGGTGCTCCTCGGCCGCGGCCAGCATCTCTGAGATGCCGACCTTTATGCCCAGGTTGACCACCTCGTAGCCGTTGTTGGAGAGGATGATGTCGACCAGGTTCTTGCCGATGTCGTGAACGTCTCCCTTCACGGTGGCCAGGACCACCTTCCCCTTACCACCCTGGTCGGCCCGCTCCATCCTGGGCTCCAGGTAGGCGACCGCGGCCTTCATGGTCTCGGCCGACTGGAGCACGAAGGGAAGCTGCATGTCGCCGGACGCGAAGAGCTCTCCGACGGTCTTCATCCCCTCCAGGAGCATGTCGTTCACGATGCCGAGTGGGCTGTGGCCCGCTGCCAGGGCCTCCTCCAGGTCGGCCTCCAGGCCGTTCCTGTCGCCGTCCACGATCCTGGCTGCCAGCCGGCGGTCGATGGGCCAGGAGGAGTGGTCCTCGGCCTGCCTGGCCGAGGCGGACACCCCTTCGAAGGCCTGGAGCAGCTCCGCGAGCGGGTCATAGCCGGGGCGGCGGCGGTCGTAGACGAGGTCCAGGCAGATCTGACGGACCCGCTCGTCGATCCTGGCCAGCGGCATGATGCGGCCTGGATGGACTATGGCGGCGTCCAGACCGGCCTCGACGCACTCGTGGAGGAAGACCGAGTTCAGCACGTGGCGGGCCGCGGGGGTGAGCCCGAAGGAGACGTTGGAGAGCCCGATGATGGTGAATACCCCAGGAAGCTCCTGCTTTATCCGCCGGATCCCCCCGATGGTCTCGATGCCGTCGCGCCGGCTCTCCTCCATGCCGGTGGAGAGGGGCAGGGCAAGTGGGTCGAAGAGCAGGTCGGAGGGCTCCAGGCCGTAGCGGTCGACCGCGAGGTCGTGGATGGCCCGTGCCGCGCGGAGCTTCCAGTCCGCGGTGCGGGCCTGGCCATCGGTGTCGATGCAGGTGCAGACCACCGCAGCGCCGTACTCCCGGGCCAGGGTGAGGAAGCTGTCCAGCCGGGTGCCCGGTGCGTCGCCCTCCTCCAGGTTCACCGAGTTCAGCACCGGCCTGCCGCCTAGCCACCTGAGGGCGGTCTCGGCCACCGGGGCCTCGGTGGAGTCCACCATGAGGGGCGCGCTGGACTGGGTCGCGAAGCGGCTGGCCACCTCCTCCATGTCCGCGACCCCGTCGGCACCGGTGTAGTCCACGCAGAGGTCGATGAGGTGGGCCCCTTCCTTCACCTGCTCCCTCGCCAAGGCGACGGTGGTGTCCCAGTCTGCCCCCAGCATGGCCTCCCGGAAGGCCTTGGATCCGTTGGCGTTGGTCCGCTCGCCCACCACCAGGAAGGAGGTCTCCTGGCGGAAGGGGACCTGGCTGTATATGGAGGCCGCTCCTGGCTCCTGGAGGGGTGACCGGGGAGCGGGGGTGAGCGACCCGCAGCGCTCGACGACTGCAGCGAGGTGCTCAGGGGTGGTGCCGCAGCATCCCCCCACGATGCTCACCCCGAGCTCCGACACGAACCGCTCCTGGTGGGCCGCGAGCTCTGCTGGGGTGAGGTCGTAGTGCATCTGGCCGTCCACCACGCTCGGCAGGCCCGCGTTGGGCTGGATCGCGATCGGTAGCCGGGAGTGGCGGGAGAGGTGGCGGACCGCCTCGCCCATCTCGGCCGGCCCGGTCGCGCAGTTCATGCCGATGACGTCGGGGCGCATGGCCTCCAGGGCCGTCAGGGCTGCACCGATCTCGGTGCCCGGCAGCATCCTGCCGGTGGTCTCGATGGTCACCTGCACCTGCAGGGGCACCCGCCGGCCGGCCCCGACCATGGCGCGCTTGGCGCCGTTCAGGGCGGCCTTGGCCTGGAGGAGGTCGAAGACGGTCTCTATGAGGATGAGGTCCACCCCGCCCTCCAGGAGCGCGGCCGCCTGTTCCTCGTAGGCGTCCCGCATCTCGGCGTAGGGGATCTGGCCGAGGGTGGGGAACTTGGTGGTCGGACCCATGTTGCCGGCGACGAACCGGGGGCGATCGGGAGTGCTGGCGCGGTCGGCCTCGGCGCGGGCTATGCGGGCTGCGGCCAGGTTTACCTCCCCGACCCGGTCCGCGAGGTCGTACTCCGCGAGGACGATCCTGGTGGCGCCAAACGCGTCGGTCTCCACCACGTCGCAGCCGACCTCCAGGAAGGACCGGTGTATCCCGGCCACCACCTCGGGGCTGGACAGCACCAGGGCCTCGTTGCAGCCCTCCAGCGCGGCCCCGCCGAAGTCCTCGGCACCGAGGCCGAGCAGCTGGAGGTTGGTCCCCATCGCTCCGTCGAATACCACCACCCGTGAGCGGACCGCGTCGAGGTAGGACTGGCCCCCGGGGTCCATCTCCATGGCGTCATGGAGTAGCACCGGGCTTGCCTGGGGGCTGGTAGGGGCTTCTGCCATCCCACCCAGGCTACTTCCAGGGGGGCCGCACCCCGGCCCCCGGCCTTGCTACCGGTTCCGAAGCTCCGGCCAGCCGCTACCGCGGCGAGCCCTGCCCGCTGCTCCCGCAGCGTCGCCCGCTGCTGCAGCCGAGGTCCCCGCTTCTGCGCAGTAGCATCGCTCCGGTGGTCAAGGTCTACACGCGTACCGGGGACGACGGCACCACGGGCCTCCTCTACGGAGGGCGGGTTCCCAAGGACTCGGCCCAGATCGAGGCGAACGGTGCGGTAGACGAGGCACAAGCCGTTATCGGAGTTGCCCGGGCGGAGGCCGAGCGCGGCTCAGAGCTCGACGAGATGCTGGTGAAGCTGGAGCGTGACCTCTGGGTGCTCATGGCCGAGGTGGCGACCTCCCCGGGAAATCGCCACAAGCTGTCGGCGGGGACCTCGCTCGTCACCGCTGGCATGGTGGAGGAGCTGGAGGGGCTCATCGACTCGGTGTCCTCGCGCTTCGAGATGCCCAAGGAGTTCGTGGTGCCTGGTCAGGCCCGCCTGCCCGCTCTTCTCGACCAGGCTCGGACGGTGGTGAGGCGGGCCGAGCGCCTGGTCGTTAGCGCGGGCATGGATCCCGAGTCCTATGTCGGACGATACCTGAACCGGCTCTCGGATCTGCTCTGGACGCTTGCGCGCTGGCAGGAGGGCGAGCATCTGCTAGCTAAGCAAGGGCGCGTGGCCAGAGGGGGCGGGGGAGGCGCCTGATGACTGGCTCACGCACTCCGGTCGTGGAGGTAGCCGCACTCGAAGGGGGTGTTTCGCCGGGGATTCGGGTGATCGGGGTGCCCCTCCTAGGCGGCGATGGCGGGCCGACCACACTGCCAGGCACGCCCGACGCGTATGCGCCCGACCCTGGTGAGCTCCGGGCGAGGGGATTCAAGGCCAAGGCCGGCAGCTCGCTCGTTACCGGGGGGACGGGCGGTGCCCCGGTGGTGGTCTTCCTCGGTCTTGGGCCGAGCGACAGGCTGGACCTCGACGTGATGAGGCGCGCCGGGGCGGCCCTGGTGCGCTCGGCAGGCGACGAGAGCGAAGCAGCGGTCCTGCTTCCTCGCGCGCTCTGCGAACAAGGCGGGCTCGCTGCCCTGGTTGGCGGCGGAACCGTAGGTGGGGCGGGTGGAGCGGGGTCAGGAGTCGGCCGGCTCGCAGGGGCCCTGGCGGAGGGTGCCTTGCTGGCCGCTTACCGCTTCGATGCGCACAAGTCGACGAGCTCCGATGGCGAGGAGCCCGCACCGCCGGGGCGCCTCGCCCGGTTGGTGATACTCGTCGACGGAGATGACGTGCTCGCTTGTCGCGGCGCAGCCGAGCGTGCGCGGCATCTCGCGGACGCGGTCTGGTTGGCACGCGACTGGGTGAACGAGCCCCCGAGCCTGCTCACGCCCTCGAGGTTCGCCGAGCTGGCTGCCGAGGCACTGGCGGGAAGGCCAGGCGTGAGCATCGAAGCCTGGGACCTGGAGCGGATAAGGGCCGAGCGCCTCGGGGGATTGCTCGGGGTAGCGCGGGGCTCCGCGGAGGAGCCACGGCTGGTGCGAGCGCGCTACGAGCCATCCGATCCGGTCGAGGTCGGTGGCCGTGTCCCGCACGTGATGCTGGTGGGCAAGGGGATCACCTTCGACTCCGGTGGCCTCTCCCTGAAGACCGCTGGCGGCATGGAGACCATGAAGACCGACATGAGCGGCGCCGCGGCCGTGCTCTCCGTGCTCTCGGCCTGTGGCGAGCTAGGTGTGCGGGTGAGGGTGACTGCGATAGGAGCGCTCAGCGAGAACATGCCAGGAGGGCGCGCCACGAAGCCAGGCGACGTGCTGGTCACACGGTCGGGCAGGACCATAGAGGTCCTGAACACCGACGCGGAGGGGCGGCTGGTGCTCTCCGACGCGCTGACCCTGGCTGCGGAGGAGTCACCGGACGCGATCGTGGATCTCGCGACCCTTACCGGGGCCTGCGTGGTCGCGCTCGGCAGGAAGATAGCGGGGCTCTTCTCCAACGACGAGGATCTCGGGGACCGCCTCTCCTCGGCGGCCGAGGCGTCCGGCGAGCATGTCTGGCGGCTTCCCCTCCCGGAGGACTACCGGGATCACATCGACTCCGACGTGGCCGACATGAAGAACGTCGGAAAGGCCGGTGAGGCGGGCGCGATTGCGGGAGCGATGCTCCTCGAACGCTTCGTGGAAGGCATCCCCTGGGCGCACCTCGACATCGCCGGGCCCGCCCGCTCCTCCGAGTCGAGTGGCTATCTGGCCAAGGGCGGGACAGGATTCGGCGTCAGGCTGCTTGCCGAGATGCTCACGACCTGGCCGGAGCAGGGGAGGGGCTGAGCCATGGCCGACGTGCGCGTCCCAGGCCCGCGGGGCCCGATGCCGGCTTACCTGGCCGATCCCGAGGTGGTGGCCGGGGAGCGTACGCCGGGGGTGCTCGTGATCCACGACGTCTTCGGGATGAGCGATGACCTGAGACGCCAGGCTGATTGGCTCGCCTCCGAGGGCTACCTGGCCCTGGCGCCCGACTTCTTCCACTTCGGCTCCAAGCCTGCCTGCATCCGATCGGTCTTCCGGGACCTGAAGGAGCGAGGTGGGAGGAGCTTCGCCGAGGCCGAGGCTGCCAGGACCTGGCTGGCAGAGCACCAGTCCTCGAACGGGCGGGTCGGGGTGATCGGGTTCTGCATGGGAGGCGGCTTCGCGCTGCTGCTCGCTCCGGGCCATGACTTCAAGGCCGCGAGCGTGAACTACGGGCAGGTGCCCCCCGACGCGGACGACTTCCTTGCCCAGGCCTGCCCGGTCGTCGGCAGCTTTGGTGGCAGGGACCGTGCCCTTAGAGGAGCAGCCCGCCGACTCGAGGGAGCGCTAGAGCGCGCTGGGGTGCCCCACGACGTGAAGGAGTACCCAGATGCCGGGCACGGGTTCATGAACGGTCACAACAGCGTCCTCATGCGGGTTGCCGGCGTGCTCTTCGGCGTCGGGTACCACGAGGCGTCTGCCACGGACGCGAGGCGACGGATCGTCGAGTTCTTCGACGCGTACCTGAAGGCAGAGCCTCCACCGCCTGGCGGCACCGGTGGCTGACCTCGGTCCCGACCCGGAGGCGACGGACCTGGTCCGCCAGCTGATCACCAACGCCTGCGTGAACGACGGCTCCCCGGGGTCTGGAGGCGAGTCGAGGAACGTAGACCTCCTGGAGTGCTATCTCGGTCCGGCAGCTAGCGAGGCGGCCCGCTTCGAACCTTCGCCGGGTCGTGCTTCGCTCGTCGCACGCATCGAGGGCAGCGATCCGAGCGCACCGACCCTCATGTACCTGGCTCACACCGACGTCGTCCCGGCGAACGAGGACGAGTGGCGCCGGGACCCGTTCGGCGGCGAGCTCGTTGACGGGGAGCTCTGGGGCAGGGGCGCCATCGACATGCTGAACCTGACGGGGACCATGGCCGTGGCCTTCAAGCGGCTGCATGCCTCGGGGTCCAGGCCCAGGGGCACCCTCATCTACGCGGCGGTGGCCGACGAGGAGGCACTGAGCGTGCACGGCGCTGCATGGCTGGCGGACAACGCCCGCGAAGCCTTCGGGGCGGACTACGTGATCACCGAGTCCGGTGGCATACCGATCCACACCCAGGCCGGGGTGCGCCTTCCGGTCGTAGTGGGCGAGAAGGGGGTCTTCTGGAGGAGGCTCAGGGTGCACGGCACTGCCGGCCATGCCTCCCAGCCCTTCCGCACCGACAACGCGCTGGTGAACGCTGCTCGAGTGATAGAGAGGCTCTCGTCCTTCACGGGCGAGGCGCGCGTGGGGGAGTCTTGGAGGCGCTTCGTCACGGGGATGGGACTGCCTAAGGAAATCGCGTCCCTGCTCACCGACCCCCTGAGGTTGGACGAGGTCTGCCAGGAGATGCCCTCGGTGGGCCTCGCCCGCCAGGCTCACGCTTCTACCCACACAACCTTCGCCCCGACCATGGCCAGGGCAGGCACCAAGGTGAACGTGATCCCCGACCTCGTGGAGATCGAGGTCGACGTCAGGGGTCTAGTCGGTCAAGACGGTGACGAGGTGGACCGCATGATCGAAGAGGCGCTAGGCGATCTGGCCGAGCGCGTGGAGATCGTCCGGGTGGTGGACGATCCGGGCAGTGAGTCTCCCCTGGACACGCCTCTTTGGCACGCGCTCGGCGAGATAGGCCGGAGGTTCCACCCGGGCTCCGAGCTCGTGCCCTTCGTCACCCCGGGTGCCACCGACGGGCGCTTCGCCCGGCGCCTCGGCGGAGTCGCCTACGGCTTCGGCATGTTCTCCAACCGGCTGGGTTTCGAGCAGTTCTCCTCCATGTTCCACGGGGCGGACGAGAGGGTCGACCTGGAGTCCCTGGGGCTCTCCGCTTCCATGTTCGAGCACCTGGCTCGGGATTTCCTCACAATCCCATAATCACCACCTAACGCGGTCATTATTGACTTTCAGTGGTCAATATGACTACGATGCGTAGTAGATGAGGCCCGTGTTACCACTCTAAGTGTGTATAGATGTAGTAGGGGTCGCAGGAGGTGGGGATGAAGGCTAGCGGAGTTCAGACGTTCCGCCGCTGGTTTGGCTGCCATGAGGCCCGGTCACAGCGCTCGCGGGGAGACGAGGGGGTAGGCCTCGTAGAGGTGCTGGTAGGCCTCGCGGTGCTGCTCGTCTCCAGCGTGCCGGTCGCTTCCCTGATGGGGAACTCCATGGAGTCGGTGGCTGCCTCCCAGCAGCGCATCCTGGCAGCCCAGCTGCTGAGCGAGGCGATACAGCAGGCGGAGGCCCTTCCCTACGCGGATGTAGCCAAGGGTCTGAACCCGGTAGACATCGAGTCAGGTGGTGATCCTCTGATCGCTGCGAGCGGTACTGGCGGGTGGGTCTACCTGCCAACCGGTGCCCCCCTGGTCGCCGACTCGGGGTCCACCTACGAGCCGCCCCTGGTGCCTTATAGGAGCACCGTGAGCGAGGATGGTACCGCCTTCACGGTGGCCGCCTACCCGACGCTGGATGGGGCCGGGTCAGGTGGTGTCCAGCAGATGACCTCGCTCGCTGTGTGGGTGTCCTGGAAGGGCACCTCGGGATCGTCTCAGGATGTGACTGCCTCCACCACGGTCTACTCTCCAGGCCAGGTGGCCAGCGCAGGCACCAGCGCCCCCTCGGGTTCCTCGCCGGCTCCGGCACCTGGTGGATCTCCCGGACCGCCTCCACCCGGACCCGGCGGTGTGGAGAACGACTGTCCACAGCACCAGGAGTCCCTCCTCGCCAGTCCATCGACCGAGGCGCTCCCCGGGGGGCAGGTGAGCATCTACTACCTCGACGACACAGCCTTCACCACCGCAGAGGTGCTGGTGAACTCGGTGGAGGATCCGTCGACAGCGGTATCTGCCAGCGCAGTGTCCCCCGGGAGCGTGGAGCTGACCGCTGTAGACACCTGCGGCGGCTCGCCGCCCAATCCCGACCAGCCAGAGGGCTACCAGCCCTCGGGGTCCGCATCCGGGTCGGGGTCCGCATCCGGGTCTGGGTCCGCATCCGGGTCTGGGTCCGCATCCGGGTCTGGGTCCGCATCCGGGTCTGGGTCCGGTGGGCCAGGCGGTGGTGGCAGGCAGGGATACGAGGAGGAGCTGGTCTTCACCATCCCCTCCGGCCTCGCTGCGGGGAGCACGGTCACCATAAGGGCCCATGACGGTGACGGCGACTACGACTCCTACACCTGGACTGTCTCATCCCAGTCGGGCGGTTCGTGATGGCGCGTGCAAGCCACGGGGGAAGCTCTGCGGAGGCTGGATTCGGCCTCCTCGAGATGCTGGTGGCCATGCTGATCATGGGGGTAGTTCTCGCGATGGTGGGGCCGGTCTACTCGGCTATCGAGGGGAGCGAGCAGCTCACGCAGTCGGTGAACGTCGCCGACGACCAGGTCCGTCCGGTTCTTCTCCAGATGGTCGCCGAGGTCGGTTCCGCGAGTGTGCTCTACGACCCCGCGACCGAAGGCACGAACGCCGGTGCCTCGGTCCCCGCCGGCTTCTCCGTTCGCATGCTCACCCAGGCCTACGGGCGGCTCGCCTGCGTGCAGTGGCGCGTGGTGGACGCCGGGGACGCGGGCGGCGTCCTGGAGGAGCGAAGCTGGCCACCTGGTTGGCAGTCGGGCGACGCGGTGCCAGCCTGGGACATCGAGGCGACGACCATCGTCAACCCTGCCAGCGATCCCCCCTTCACCCTGTCGGCGTCCACTACCTATGACGCCGACATGCTCGACATCCACCTCGAGGTAGGTAATGGCTATGGGGGGAGCTCCCATTCGTCTGCCTCGCCGCTTCTCGACTTGTCGACATCCGTGTCCACGGGTAACTCGCCTGGGGATCCGGCATCCTGCAGCGTGGTGCCGCCAGCGGGGGTCGTGTCGTGACGGGTCGAGCCGTAGCTCCCGCTGGGCTGTGGGCTCGCGCCAGGTTCCTGATGCGGGGCGCGAGGCACGCCGCCAGGAGGCCAAGGATTGGCGCTGGGGACGAAGGTGGCTTCGTCCTGGTGATGGTGGTCCTGCTCTCGGTGGTCCTGATGACACTGGCGATGACAGCCTTCGCCGTTACCGGCTTCAACATCGATGGGGCTTCGCAGACTGTCCAGGAGGTGCAGGCGGCGGCGAGCGCGGAGGCTGGCATGAGCTCCGCATACCACGCCATAGCGAGTGCCCCAGACGCTGCCTCTCTTCCCTGCAGCCTGAGCGGAAGCCTGTCCGGTGGACCAGGTGGGGCCGCGGGTGGCTATAGCGCCGTGGTCGACTACTTCTCGGCTGGGGGGAACCCGCCACCAGGAGACTCGGGGATTTCCTGCGCCGCCGTCCAGAGCGGTTCGGTAGTGCCGATCGAGGCCGAGATCACGGTAAGGGGCGAAGGCATGCTCGGCGGGAGATCCACTACCCAGTCAGCGGTGTCGCTGGTGTCGGTGGTGGAGGAGGCGAGCGGATATGCGATCTTCTCTGCCTCGGGGCTCTCCTTCTCGAACGGCGTCTCGGTCAGCGCACCCGGTAACGAATCCGCCACCGTATACGCCGGTGGCGATACCAGTTGCCCGAACTCGGTGGACCTCATGGCAAACATCGTGACGACCGGGTCGGTGTCGATGAGCAACGCCTGTACCGTGTCTGGTGGCGTCTGGTCATCGGGCCAGCTGACCATGGCCAACACAGCACAGATCGACGGCAACGCGGTGGTAGCGGGGGCGGGTGACGGCATCACCATGACCAACGACTCCTCCATCGAAGGAGATGCCCTGGCCGCCGGGCCAGTCCAGGTATCGGCTCCTGCCACGATATCGGGAACTGAGTCCGAGGACTCCGGGAACGTGCCCGAGCCGCCCTCGATCCCCCTGCCCGGCCTCCAGCTCGACTCGGCGGGATGGCAGGCGGTCGGCTACGTGGTGGAGCCTCCTGACGACGACTGCAATCCGGCATCGAGCGACCCGTACGGTATATATGCGGAGCTGGACGCGCTGGCGAGTGCCACCACCCGTGAGGTGCTCCAGACGACCTGCTCCATAGACCTCTACGGCAACCAGGTGGTGGGGGTTGCCCACAGCGTCGCCATCTTCTCCTCTGGAGGCTTCAGCTTCTCGAACAACAGCCAGATCACCTCGGCGGACGGCGCCAGCCACACGGTGGACCTGATCGTGCCCTCCTCGACCAGCTCCGGGAGCTCGGGCTGCTCGGCCGGCATCGACCTTTCGAACCACACCGCCCTCCCATCACCGATAGTCAGCCTTCTCTACACACCCTGCACCGTGAGCATGGCCAATAACACCTCCATAACAGGCCAGGTGATAGCCGGGAGCATCGACCTCGCCAACAGCTTCTCCCTCGACTACGCACCGGTGGGACCAGTCCCGGGACTGCTGCTGACGAATCCCGGCAGCCCTTCGGGCAGCTATGGGGTAACGGTGGTGAGCCGCTACATACTGACCGGGTGAGCGAGCGCCGCCCTGAGGCGCATGTCTGCCCATCTCGCGTTCGCCAACCTGCCTATGGCGTCCAGCCGTCTTACCTCTAGGGGATGGAATGACCACCCCGGTCTGCCTGCCACCAATACCAGGTCCCATTCCACCAGCTCCACCCAGGCGATGTCCCCGGAACCATGGTTCGAGGCACCCGCATGGGGACCGGCTGCGGTCGTGCCGCGATCTCCCGTGGCAGCGCCGTCCTTCAGTCCTGAAGGGCGCCCAACTGAGCTCTCGGTGTCCGATGCCTCGAGTCGGCACCCGCGGCCCCGGGTGCCCTCCACGTACGCGCAGATCCAGTTCGCTAGTGGAGGGTCACCCCGGAGCGCGAGGAATGAACGGTCATGGAGGTCCAGCAGCACGCACCATCCCGCGTCGAGCTCCCACTTGGTGCGCTCGGCCAGCGCCTCCAGCACCGCCTGGTGATCACCAGCCTCGAGCAGAGCGGCGGCAGTCTCGTACGCGTCGAGTCGGTGGTCCCGGGAGGCGTCTAGGAGGACCACCTGCTCGACGGCCACCCCGTCGATCTCGCCCAGCTCCCTGGCGAGCAGGCCGAGGAGGTCGTCGGACGGCAACTCGATCATCAGCTGGTCCCTTGCTATGCCGTTCGAGCGGTCCAGAACCTCGATGTCGACCACGTCACCGCGTAGCGCGCCGACGCGACTCGCGACGGCGCCCAGAGCTCCCGGCCGGTCTGGAAGAAGCAGCCTCAGTAAGTACGTGCCCATGGAAGTGACCCTAGGTGCCCATGGTTAACGCCATGTTGCGCTCAAGGGAACTCTTCGTGACACATCTCCCGGGCGGCCCTCCCTATTCGCTGCATCTGACGCGAGGACACCGGCGGAAGTCTGGATTTAAAGGCGATGACGGCATCGGTGGGGCCTGGAGAACATGAGAGCACCGAAAGATCATCTTCCGCATCAGCTGCATCTGCCTCCCCGTCCCTGGCGGCAGGCGCCACCCAGCGCGCCGCTCCGAAGGCCACCGCGCGGCCAAGGGAGCGCCTCAGTGGTGAGTTCTTTCCGGTTCGCATCCCCACGCCGAGCATCCTCGCGGTCGGTTCCATGTCCATGACGAACCCCTCTGGGCTCAGCTCCAGACGGTCGGCCACGTAGCGCAGCAACAACAGGGTGGATGGGCCAAGTATCCCCAGCCAGCACCTCTCGACGTAGAGCGACCGGACGTCGTAGCTCTCGCCAGCCGTCGCCGCCGACCAGCGGATGATCCCCACACGACCGATGGCTTCCTTGGATGTCGGCTCCGCGATCCCGCCCATGAGAGCATACTAATATGGAGTTCTATAGATTGTCAACTACAGCTATTAGTTTTCCATCTATTCCAGTAGATATTGTGAGTCATCACGTCCGTGGTGCGACGCAGCGATGTAGAGGGTGGGTCTGAGCCGCCGGCTTCGCCGAAGAGCACTGCACCGACGTAGCGCCATCCGTCCTGGGGAACCTCCAGGGTCCGCTTCAGCTCATCCTCGCCACGGAAGTTGCCGAGGAAGCAGGCGCCCAGGCCCGCATCCGCGGCCGCCAGGAGCATGGTCAAGGCGGCGAAGCCCGCGTCCAGGAACCAATAGGGGACCGGCCAGGCCTCCAATCCTCCTTCTAGTCCCAGGCCCGAGCCAGCCTTGTCGGCTTCGCTGTATCTCTCCAGGTAGGCAGCCGGGCTGCAGAACAGAGCCACCACCACCGGTGCCCGGGAGAGCCCAGGCCAGCGCCTGGAGCTCTCGCGCCAGCCGGCCGTGGTGGTCGCAGCCCAGAACCGCGCCGTCTGCTCGGGTCCCACCATGCACACCGCGCGCCATCCCCTGGTGTTGCCTGCGCTCGGCGCATGCCTGCTCGCTGTCAGAACTCGTCGAACGGTCCACTCATCTGGAACCCTGCCGGAGAAGCTCCTGACCATGTGCCTCTTGTGCAACACCTCGTTCAGCTCCATCAGCTCGACGGTACCTTCATCCGCGTGGCTGCACGGAATCTCGACTCTCCTGGTAAGATTTCCATCAGCTAATGACTGCCGGTGGTTGGACCGGCCTGGGCCACCCCATTACGGGGAGACCCGCTCGGTCTACCAGCCGGTTCACCACACTGACGGAGGTACGGGTTCGTGGCAAGCACCAGGGAACTTCTGAATCAGGCAAGATCGGCAGTACGCGAGATCGAGCCGGCAGATGCCGAGCAGCGGCTGGGCGATCTCGTGCTGCTGGATGTCCGCGAGCCAGATGAGTACGAGCAGGGCGCTCTTCCAGGTGCCGTCCACCTGCCTCGCGGATTTCTGGAGTTCCAGGTGGAGGGACGCATCCCGGACAAGGCCTCGGCCGTAGCCGTCTACTGCGCGGTAGGCGCACGGTCGGTGCTGGCAGCTAAGACCATGCAGGATCTCGGCTACACGAACGTGGTTTCCATCGCCGGTGGTTTCAACCGCTGGAAGGACGAGGGCCGCCAGTGGTCTACCCCCCAGACCCTCAGCCCAGATCAGCGAAACCGCTACCAGAGGCACCTCCTCCTGCCCGAGGTGGGAGAGGGCGGGCAGCTGAAGCTGCTGGGGTCGAAGGTGCTCCTCCTGGGGGCAGGCGGCCTCGGGTCTCCAGCCGCACTTTACCTGGCGGCGGCAGGAGTCGGCACCATCGGGATCGTGGACATGGACGTGGTGGACGCCTCGAACCTCCAGCGCCAGGTGCTGCACAACCTCGACCGTGTAGGCGAGCGCAAGGTCGACTCCGCGAAGAAAACCCTCACCGCGATGAACCCCGACATCGACCTCGTCACCTATGACGTCCGCCTCGGCGCGGACAACGTCCTCGACATCATCGACGGATACGACGTCATCGTGGACGGCACCGACAACTTCCCCACCCGCTACCTGGTGAACGACGCCTCACTGGTGAAGCGGATCCCGGTGGTGCACGGGTCGATCTTCCGCTTCGAGGGCCAGGTGACGGTCTTCGATCCCTATAACGGTCCCTGCTACCGATGCATGATCCCCGAGCCCCCTCCCGCCGAGCTAGCGCCGTCGTGCTCCGAGGCCGGCGTGCTCGGAGTGCTCTGCGGCGTGGTCGGATCCCTCCAGGCCGTGGAGACCGTGAAGATGCTCCTCGGCATCGGGGACAGCCTTGCCGGGCGCCTTCTAGCATACGACGCCCTAGAGGAGACCTTCCGCACCTTCAAGGTCCGCCGCGACCCCGCCTGCCCCGCCTGCGGCGACGACGCGGGTGAAATCGTCATCGCGGAGTACGACCAGCTCTGCCTGCCCCACGCTCTGGCGCCTGCCTCCTAGTCACCACCAGGTGGCTCCGGTGATGGCAGTGGCATGGGCCACGTAGCGCGCCACCAGGTGCAGCGTCTTGCCGTCGAAGGTCCACACCCAGTCGAAGGGGCCGGTCTGAACCTGATGGCCGAGCGTTCCGGAGTATGTGGGGGGTTCGTACTCGTCCACCAGGACCTGGCCAGACTCGTTGGTCATCAGGGACGCGCCGTCGAAGGGCTCCAGAGCATCTACTGAGAGCTCAGACGTGGACCGGCTGAGCTGAACCAGGTATCCAGCACCCATGTAGTCGTCGGCCTGTAAGCCGCATACCCTCACCGCTGCGATGCCTCCTGCGTCGAAGACTGCACCGGCGTACGAGCAGCCACCTGGCGCCTCGGTCATAGTGCCAGGCCCCCTGCTCGTCAACGTGCTCGGCGGCCTGGTCTGTGTGCCAGGCCCACTGCTGGTCAGCACATCCAGCTCGCCTGCTGCGGGTGCCTGACAGGTCTCACTCGCGACCGCTGGTGATCCAGCTGGCAGGGTAGAGGGAGAGACCGTCAGCAGGATTCTCCGACCGTGGGCGCTCCAGGAGGGGGGAGACAGGCCGTGGCATGGGGTGAGGCTCGCCAGGTGGGCCTGCTGGCTGCCCGTTACAAGGCTCCTCACCACCAGGTGCATGTCAAAGTAGGAGTTAGCGCATCCTCCAGCCAGGTAGGCGATGCGGTGGCCACCTGGGCTCGGCACCGCATCAGCGATCGCCACGTTGTCAGGGGAGGTCATCACCACGCTCGCCCTGCCATTGGCCGGGTTCAGGCGGATCACCTCGCCGGAGCAGGTGCCCGGCTCCGGGTCGCCTCCCGCAGTCCCCGCAGAGCGCAGCAATGGCCCGCGGGTGAGGGTGATCCAGAGGTCGCCGTGGGTGCCGGTGAAGGGAACCCCGACAGCCCATCCGCTAGGTGGGGTGTAGACGGTCTGGAGCGGTTTTCCTGTCGACATGGACATGTCCTCTACGACAGGCCCCCCTGGCTGTGCCAGCTCGTTCCACAGGGCCACGAACTCGGAGCGCTGCATCGTGTGCAGGCTGCCATCTGGTGGTGCGCTATCTGGCTCGGACGTGCTCGTCCTGGGTGCCTCGGCAATGCCGTTAGTTCCTGGAGGAGTGCGACTGGCCACGGGTCTGGTCGAAGAGCAGGAGGCCGCCACCAGGCATAGGGCTGTCATGGCAGCGGTGAGAGCGAAGGCCGCTGATCTGGTTACTGGTCTACTTGGTCCGGTCCGCATGCCAGTTAGACGCTCCGTCCCCATGCTCGGTTCCCCACCGGCAGCCACGCGGCGCTGCCAGTGATACAGCCACGCCCTATGTTGGATCTCGTGGCGGAGGACCTTCCCATGGGAATCAGCACGGGCCCGGCCAGTGGCTCGCTCCCAGCCGAGCCGTCTGGCTCCGAGGAGCTGGCCAGGGCAATCAGGCGTGCCCATGCACTCGTTGGTCATGCACAGGCTCGTCTCCTGGATCTCGTGGCTCGATTCCAGGCCCGCGAGGCCTACACGGCTGACGGCGCGCGCTCGATGCCCGACTGGCTCGTAGCCGAACTGCACGTCGCCCGCACGACTGCCTACAGCTGGTCACGCACGGCTGCCTACGCGGGGTACGCCCGCCCGCTCTTCGAGGCGCTATACCGGGGCAAGTTATCGCTCGACCAGGTAGAGGCCCTGGCCCCTTGTACGCCCGCAGGCGATGCCGGTGAGGTCGCCATCGCCGCAGGTGCCTGGAGCGTTTCTCAGTGCCGGGCCTATGCCCGAAGGACGCGCCTGCCGAGCATCGAAGAGACGAACGAGCAGCACGACCATCGACACCTGTCGCTGAGACGGAGGCGCGATGGCTGTCTGAAGGTATCGGGGCTCTTCACGCCAGATGCCGGCTCCACGCTCGAGCAGGCGATCTGTGATCGTGCGGAACAGGCGAGCCCTGATCCCGAGTCGGGCAAGTTCGAACCCTATGCCCAGCGCCTGGCCGACGCATTGGTCGACCTCGTCGCGGCGGGTAGCGGCGCTGTCGACCCAGGTAGGGCGACGGTGGTGGTGCACGTGGACGCGGGGGTGTTGGCAGGCTCCGACCGCTCTTCTGGTGCCAGTCCTGGCTGCCAGCTTCCCGGCGAGGAACTGGGCCAGGGCCACGGTCACGGTCAGGGACTCGCCGAGGCGCAGAGCGGATCGACTCTATGTGCCGAGACTGCCCGGCGGCTCGCATGCGACACAGAGTGGCAGCTCGTCGCCACCGATCGGAGTGGACAGCCTCTAGGTGTGGGGCGACAGCGGCGCAGCGCACCGGCATGGCTGCGTAGGCAGCTCTACCACAGGGACGGATCCTGCAGGTTCCCGGGTTGCGACCACACGCGACTCCTCCATGCCCACCACATCGTGCACTGGGCCGATGGTGGTGCCACTGCCCCAGGAAACCTGGTCCTCTTGTGCAATCGACATCACCGCTTCCTCCACGAAGAGCACTGGCGCCTGTCCGGCGACCCTGCCGGGGAGCTGAGGTTCACCAGCCCTTCGGGAAAGTCCTTCAGCACCTTTCCTACTCCCCGGCCGTCCGCCTCGACGGAGAGGGCGGCACGCTCGCCCATGTCACGGGTCTCGCAAGACCACTCCGGGTCAGGAGACTTGGGAGCCACCTGGCAGGACACGGGCTGACCCCTCCGAGGATGAGGTGGCCACCCAGACGGGCATAGAGGTGGTGATGTTCTCTAACCTGGAGGCGTGACCGATCCGAAGACTACAGACGCGCCCCGCCTCACGGACTCGGGAATAGAGGTGCGTCCCGTCTACGCGCCAGATGATCTAGAGGGCTGGGACCCAGCGGAGAAGCTCGGATCCCCGGGATCCTTTCCGTACACCAGGGGCATCTACCCCTCGATGTACCGGGGTCGGCTCTGGACCATGCGCCAGTATGCCGGCTTCGGAACTGCCGAGGCCACGAACGAACGGTTCAAGTACCTCCTCGATGCCGGCCAGACCGGGTTGTCATGCGCTTTCGACCTGCCGACCCAGATGGGCTACGACTCGGACCACCCGCGCTCGGAGGGCGAGGTGGGAAAGGTCGGCGTCGCCATCGATTCGCTGGCAGACATGAGGCTGCTGCTGGCCGGCATTCCGCTCGACAGGGTCACCACCTCGATGACCATAAATGCCACCGCCGCCATCCTGCTCCTACTCTACGAACTGGTCGCCGAAGAGCAGGGAGTGGATCCCAAGGCCCTCGGGGGAACCATCCAGAACGACATCCTGAAAGAATACGTCGCACGTGGTACCTACGTGTATCCCCCACGCCCCTCCATGCGCCTGGTCACGGATACCTTCGCCTACTGTGCCGAGCGCCTGCCCAGCTGGAACACCATCTCCATCTCCGGCTATCACATTCGTGAGGCTGGATCCACCGCAGTCCAGGAGATCGCCTTCACCATCGCCAACGCGATTGCCTACGTCCAGGCCGCTCTCGATGCCGGACTGGACGTCGATACGTTCGCTCCCCGGCTCTCCTTCTTCTGGAACGCCCATAACAACCTCTTCGAAGAGGTGGCGAAGTTCAGAGCTGCACGCCGTATCTGGGCGCACATCATGGAGGAGAGATTCGACGCCAAGGACGAACGATCGAAGCTGCTCAGGTTCCATACCCAGACCGGAGGCTCCACCCTCACGGCCCAGCAGCCAGAGAACAACATCGTCCGGGTCACCCTGCAGGCCCTGGCTGCCGTGCTCGGAGGCACCCAGAGCCTCCATACGAACGGCTTCGACGAGGCACTTGGCTTGCCAACGGCGAAGGCTGCGAAAACTGCCCTGCGTACCCAGCAGATAGTCGGCTTCGAGTCAGGCGTGGTGGACACTGCCGATCCCCTCGGAGGGTCCTGGTTCGTCGAGTCCCTCACCGACCAGGTCGAGAGGGAGGCACGGGTTTACATCGATCGGATCGACTCCATGGGTGGAGCGGTGGCGGCGATCGAGGCCGGTTTCATGCAGGGCGAGATCGAGCAGGCAGCCTATGCATATGCCAAAGCCGTCGACCAGGGAGAGAAGGTCGTCGTCGGCGTGAACCGATTCGCGGAGG
The DNA here is from genome assembly GCA_021801795.1 of Actinomycetes bacterium. Classification (GTDB taxonomy): domain Bacteria; phylum Actinomycetota; class Acidimicrobiia; order Acidimicrobiales; family JAJYXR01; genus JAJYXR01. The sequence continues at coordinate 81,900 of JAJYXR010000006.1, read as the reverse complement.
AGGAGTCGGACTCCACGGAGGTCTTTCCCATAGACCCCGAGCTGCAGCGATCCCAGGTGGAGCGGATCAGAAGGGTTCGTGCCGAGCGCGACCAGTCGAGCGTCGATGCTGCCCTCCGTGACGTAGCGGCCGCAGCCCGCGGCAGCCAGAACCTCCTGGTTCCCATGCGGGAGGCCCTGAAGCGTATGGCGACCCTGGGAGAAGTCTCAGACGTGCTCAGGGATGCCTTTGGCGTATACCAACCCAGTCGCTGATCCTCAGAGCCGCCGGACCTCTAGTGAGTTCTCGAGATAGGTCCTGAGGCCAGCGTCGGTGCAGGCGTCGATGGCCGTCAGAGCCATGGAGGCCGCACCGTCGTGGATAGCCCTGTTGGCAGATCCACCTATGCAGCAGGCAGCGAACTCCGGCTGATGGTTCACAGCTCCCGAGGTGGACAACCCCACCAGAGGATGGATCGCAGGTATCCGGAGCGACACATTTGCCATGTCGGTGGAGAGGGTGGGAAGAGGCAGCCGAGCGTCATCAGCTTCGTACCGGCGACCCAGGCTCTCTGCGTTCCTGCGCCAGGCTGCGATCAGCATCGGATCCACCCGCATCTGGGAGTACGTGGGGCATAGGTCATGGATGTCCACCGACGTGCCGGTCGCCAGGGCTCCGGCCTCGAAACACCTGGTGATCTTGCCCCGCAGCACCGCCAGTGATGCGAGGTCGTGGGAGCGGACCATGAACTCACCGGTAGTGGAGGCCGGTATCACGTTAGGGGCGTCGCCACCCCGGCTGACGATCCCGTGCACCTGATCTCCTGGGTGCATGTGCTGGCGGGCAAGGCCTATGGCCACCTGGGAGACGACCATGGCATCAGCAGCGTTCAGGCCTTCCCATGGCGCTGCAGATGCGTGGGCGCTACGCCCGGTGAAGCGGACTTCGAGGTGGTCCACGGCGAGACACTCTGCTGCCAGGCGGTCTTCTGGCCATGGGTGGACCATCATGGCAGCGGCCACACCATCGAAGCCGCCGCGCTCGAGCATGAGGATCTTCCCACCCCCACCCTCTTCGGCCGGAGTCCCGAACACGCTCAGGGTCGCGTCGAGCTGCTCTACTAGGGGAGCAAGTGCTTTAGCGGCTCCCAGCGCGCATGCCGCGATGATGTTGTGTCCACAGGCATGTCCGATCCCAGGAAGTGCGTCATATTCCGCACACAGGGCGATATGGAGGCCTCCGTTCCCGACGCTGGCTCGAAAGGCTGTAGGCAGCCCGCATATCCCTTCCTCGACCTGGAACCCCGCGGCCCCCAGATAGCTGGTGAGCAGGCCTGCCGCATGGGTCTCTTCGAATGCCAGCTCCGGTCTCGAATGGATCGCCTCGCTCAGCTCAGTCAGGCCCTCCATTGCCGCCTCGACGCCGGCGAGTGCAGCTGGCTTTCCAGACCGGGGGTCCATCACAGCTTCGCGGTGCGCATTGGCCACCCCTGACCGCTCCTGCCTACGCCTACTCGATCACGGCTACGACATCGCCTGGCCCGACCGCCGCTCCCGGGGACACCTTTATCTCCTTCACGCTCCCCGACTTCTCTGCGCAGAGGGCATTCTCCATCTTCATTGCCTCGAGTATGCACACGGTGTCCCCTGTCTCGACCCTGTCGCCTACGTTCACGAGCACCTTTACTATCGTCCCCTGCATCGGAACCGTCACCGTGCCAGACCCGCTGCCCGCCGCCATGGGTGTCGATCCAGAAGACTTCGATCGTGAGGCCACCCGAGATCTGGTGGATGGTGCCTGGAGGGCCTCGGACTGGGGCATCCAGAGCTTCACGCCGAAACGCTTCCCGTTCACCTCTGCCGTTACCTCGGTCATCACTCGCTCGACCGGACCGATGTCGTCGGGTTGCCCCTGGCCTCGTGGACTTTCGCAAGGAGCGCTACCCGCCTGGGGGGCATCGAAGGTGGAGGGATCCAGAGAGTCCTCTACCCAGCGTGTCGAGTGGCGGGCGGCGACGAAGTCCTCGTGGGACAGGATGGCGATGTCGGCAGGAACGGTGGTGGCAACGCCGGTTATCTCCATCTCGCCCAGGGCCCGCAGCATACGCCTGCGTGCCGCCTCTCGGTCTGGCCCCCATACGACCAGCTTGGCGATCAGGTTGTCGTAGAACTGGCTTACGGTATCGCCTGCCTCGTACCCGGCGTCCAGCCTCACCCCGGGTCCGCCCGGAGGCCTGAAGGTGGTGATGGTCCCCGGCGATGGGAGGAACCTTCCGCCCGCGGGGTCCTCGGCATTCAGCCTCACCTCTATGGAGTGCCCATCCCTTCTCACATCCTCCTGGGTGAATCCGAGCCTTTCACCCGAGGCCACCCTGATCTGCCACTCGACCAGGTCGAGACCTGTGACCAGCTCGGTGACGGGGTGCTCTACCTGTAGGCGCGTGTTCATCTCCAGGAAGTAGAAGCCCCCGTCCTGGTAGAGGAACTCCACCGTGCCGGCATTCTGGTATCCGCAGGCCCGGGCTACCTTCACCGCAGCCTCACCCATGGCCTGGCGAATCTCGTCAGGGAAGTCCGGCGCCGGGCTCTCCTCTATCAGCTTCTGGTGGCGGCGCTGGCTGGAGCAGTCGCGTTCGCCCAGCCACAGTACGTTCCCGTGGGAGTCGGCCATCACCTGCATCTCGATGTGCCTCGGCCAGTCAAGGTACTTTTCCAGGTAGATCTCCGGGCGACCGAAGTACGCCTGGGCCTCCCGCTGAGCCGATTCCATGGCCTCTGCGGCCTCTGGAGCTCCCCGAACCACCTTCATCCCCCGCCCGCCGCCGCCGTAGGCTGCCTTTATGGCTACAGGCCATCCAGCAGACTCTCCGAACGCGACCACCTCCGAGGGGTCCTGTACCGGCTCCGAGCGTCCCGGAACGCCAGACACGCCGGCGCGCTCCGCGGCGAGCCGGGAGCTGATCTTGTCACCCATTACCTCGATTGCCCCAGGCGGGGGTCCGATGAAGGTCACCCCCTGGGATGTGATCGCCCTGGCGAAGTCGGTGTTCTCGGAGAAGAACCCGTAGCCGGGGTGCACGGCGTCGGCTCCGCTCCGCTCTATCGCAGCGAGTATCGCCTCAGTGTTCAGGTAGCTCTCCGCTGCCGTCTGGCCACCCAGCGCGTATGCCTCGTCTGCCAGACGCACGTGCAGTGCCTCCCGGTCGAGGTCGGAGTAGACAGCCACTGTGCCTATGCCCATCTCGCGACACGTACGGGCTACTCGAACTGCGATCTCCCCCCGATTCGCTATCAGTACCTTTTCGATCAACTCTCGACCCTTCCGGTTCGGCAATGGTGTTCACAAGACTCTCACGAGCCTTAGGGTTGGTGCCATGCCCCAGCCTCCATCCGAGGGTTGCTTCGCCAGCAGGCCCGGACCCATCGGCACACGGTTTCATACCATAAGGGACTTCGAGGTACTCGACTCGACCAACACCTACCTGGTCGAGGAGGCCTGTAAGGGGGCGCCTGAAGGGCTGGTGGCGTTGGCCGCCGAGCAATCCGCCGGCAGGGGAAGGCTTGGGAGAGCCTGGGCTTCGCCACCAGGGGAGAACCTGCTTGTCTCGGTGCTCCTGCGCCCCAGGCTGTCAGTCGACGAGTTGCACCTGTGCACCGTGGCGGTCGCCCTGGCAGCGCGCTACGCAACGAAGATGGCAACCGGGGTCGAACCTGGGCTGAAGTGGCCAAACGACCTGGTCGTAGAGGACAGGAAGCTGGCCGGGATCCTGGCCGAGAGCATCATCGTGGCGTCAGAGTCCCCACCAGGCATCGAACCCGCCAGCGCTGCGGCCGAACCCGCCAGGGCTGTAGTAGTCGGGATAGGCATGAACCTGAACTGGCCAAGGACCCGAGAGGAGGCTCTGGCAGTCGAGGTGGAGCTGGGCCGGGGGCTGGAGGGTGGAGCCAGGCGTCCTATCACCTCGCTCCTGGTGGAGTCGGGTGTGCATGTCGATGCAGCCAGTTTCCTCGAGGTGTTCCTGGGGGATCTCGACTGGCGCGTGGGGGATCTGGATAGCTCCGCAGGACGAAGGCGCCAGGCAGGAGAGTACCGCTCGGTCTGTGTCACCCTCGGCAGGAGGGTCCGGGTGGATACGGGGTCGGGGCTCGGCGGAAGCCCCATCGAGGGGGAGGCGGTGGACATAACGGCCGAGGGTCATCTGGTGGTGCAGGGCGAGGTGTGCATGAGCACGGTGTCGGCTGGCGACGTGTATCACCTCTCCTAGCAGGGAGGCAGATGGCAGGTCCGGGCAGGGTCTATGATGTCGCTCCGTGCAGATCATGGTCACAGGCGGTGCCGGGTTCATCGGCTCGAATTTCGTTCGCTACTGGATCGAGAACCATCCTGGTGACGGGGTTGTGGTCTATGATGCCCTTACCTATGCAGGCAACCGCGAGAGCCTGGCCGACCTGGAAGGCCGTTTCGAGTTCATCCATGCTGACATCTGCGACTACGAGGCTGCGCTCGAGGCGCTGAGGGTCCACGGGATAGAGACGGTGGTGAACTTCGCCGCCGAGTCCCATAACTCGCTGGCGATCCTGGACCCGGGTCGCTTCTTCCGCTCCAACGTGCTGGGCACCCAGACACTGCTGGAGGCTGCCCGGACGGCAGGCATCGCTCGGTTCCACCACATCTCCACCTGCGAGGTCTACGGGGATCTCCCCCTCGACACCGAGGAGAGTTTCGACGAGCAGAGTCCTTACAGGCCGCGCACTCCCTATAACGCCTCCAAGGCAGGAGCCGATCACGCGGTTCGTGCCTACGGCGAGACCTTTGGCCTGCCGGTTACCATCACCAACTGCGCCAACAACTACGGTCCGTACCAGTTCCCCGAGAAGGTGATCCCCCTCTTCACGGCCAACGCCCTCGATGACCAGCCGTTGCCGATGTACGCGTCAACCCAGAACAGGCGGGAGTGGATCCATGTCATCGATCACTGCCGGGCTGTGGACATGGTCCTGGAAAAGGGCAGGGTAGGTGAGACCTACCATGTCGGAACCGGTGTGGAGGCCAGCATCGAGGAGATAGCCGACGCGGTGCTGGACGCCCTCGGCAAGCCGTCCACCCTGAAGAAGATCGTGCCCGACAGGCCTGGTCACGACAGGCGCTACCTGCTCGACTGCTCGAAGATCGAAGCGGAGCTCGGCTGGAAGCCAACGGTGGCCTTCGACGATGGTCTGAAGGACACGGTGGCCTGGTATGCCGCCAATCGGGCCTGGTGGGAGCCATTGCGGGGGCGTGCGCCGGTCGTCGAGTCGGCATGGGTGGGAGCCACCTCGCCGCGTAGCACCTGAGTACGCGGTGGGCGCTCTCAGGGTGCTGGTCACCGGGGCCAGCGGCCAGATGGGAAGGGACCTGGTGGATGCCCTGGAAGGACGGGTGCCCGCAGGTGGCCTGCGGGCGGATCCGCGAACTGCCCGCCTCGGGGAACGACTCCCATGCGAGGTCCTCGGTCTCGGTCACGACCGACTCGATGTATCCAGCCGTTCGGCGGTGCTGGGCGTCTTCGAGGGCTTCAGACCCGATGTCGTCTTCCATGCCGGTGCCTGGACAGCGGTGGACGCATGCGAGGCGGATCCGGACCGGGCCTTCAGGGTGAACGGCCTGGGCAGCCGGAACGTCGCGGAGGCAGCCAGGCGCTTCGGAGGCCATGTCGTCTACGTATCCACTGACTACGTCTTCGACGGCACCTCTGACCGGCCCTACCTGGAGTGGGACAGGCCGAACCCGCTCTCGGTCTACGGTCGATCGAAGCTCGCCGGCGAGACAGAGGTGTCACACGAGGCCGCGGTGGTGCGGACCTCCTGGGTGTGCGGTGTCCACGGTTCCAACATGGTGAAGACGATCCTCCGGCTCGCAGGCGGTGAGGGACCGCTGCGGTTCGTGGACGATCAGCGCGGCTGCCCGACCTTCACCGCCGATCTGGCTGGAGCCCTCCTTACGATCGGGACGGAACGCCTGAGCGGGGTGTATCACGTCACCAACCAGGGTCCCACCACCTGGTTCGAGTTCGCCAGGCAGGTCCTAGGTGTCTCGGGCGGTGATCCAGGCAGGGTAGAGCCGATAGCCACCTCCGACCTGGATCCGCCTCGGCCGGCGCCCCGACCTGCCAACTCCGTTCTGGACAACGCAGCTCTGCGTCTGTCAGGTCTTCCGCTGCTTCCCGACTGGCGCGAGGCCCTCGAGCGGATGGTTGCCGCCCTGGGGGCAGGGGAGGGGCTGGCATGAAGGATGGCGCGATCTCCAACGCCAGCACGCGTCGCGCCCGGATCGGAGTGGTCGGAGCAGGGTATGTCGGTCTGGCCACGGCCACCACGCTCGCCCACCTGGGCCACCAGGTGCGCTGCGGCGACATCGACCCCGCGAAGGTAGAGAAGCTCTCCCGTGGCGAGCCGACGATCGTGGAGGAGGGTCTCGAGGAAATCCTGGGCGAGGGGCTTGCCAACGGCCGTCTCGAGTTCCTCGTGGGGTCCGCTTCCTGCGTGGCCGGTGCAGAGGTGGTGTTCCTGTGTGTTCCGACCCCGAGGCAGCCAGACGGTTCTGCGGACACCTCCGCCCTGGAGGCCGCAGCCACCGAGATCTCTCCGCACCTGGAGCGGGGCGCGATCGTGGTGAACAAGTCCACCGTCCCAGTGGGGTCCACGACGCATGTCGAGCGCCTGTTGGCGCGCTCGGACGTGAAGGTGGTATCGAACCCGGAGTTCCTCCGCGAAGGTTCCGCGATCCACGACTGCCTTCATCCGGACCGCATAGTCGTGGGGGCTGACGACCAGGCGGCAGCTGCTCGGGTGGGCGAGCTGTTCGCGGGCACCGCTGCGCCGCTCATCGTCACCGACGCGGCTACGGCCGAGACCATAAAGTACGCCTCCAACGCCTTCCTCGCCACGAAGCTGAGCTTCGTGAACGCGGTCGCCGTCCTATGCGAGGGCCTGGGTGCGGATGTGCGCGACGTGCTGCTCGGGATGGCCTATGACCGGCGGATCGGATTCGAGTACCTCCGTCCGGGGCCCGGCTGGGGTGGTTCCTGCCTGCCGAAGGACACCAGGGCTCTCGTCTACATGGCAGACCAGGTTGGTTACGATTTCTCTCTCCTGCGCGCTGCCATAGAGGCCAACGACCGGCAGCTCGGCTGGGTGGTGGGGAAGATTCGCGCGGCAGCTGGAGGATCCCTCGAGGGCCAGCGAGTGGGCATCTGGGGTCTTTCGTTCAAGGCGGGTACCGATGACCGCCGTGAGTCTCCCTCCATAGACATACTCTCCCGGCTGGTGGCCGAGGGCGCCCACGCAAGAGCGTTCGACCCTACGGTTACACAGATGCTTCCGGAGCTAGCTGGAGGGGTGGAGATATGCGAGGACCCCTACTCCGCGTGCGAGCAGGTGAGCGTGCTGGCCGTGCTCACCGAATGGGAGGAGTTCCGCTGGATCGACTTCTCCAAGGTTCTCGCTCTCATGGAACGGCCGAGCATTGTCGACGCTCGTAACCTGCTCGATCCCGTCGCCCTACGGCGCATGGGTTTCGCCTACAGCGGGGTAGGCAGGCTATGAGTTCACGAGTGCTGGTGACCGGTGGAGCTGGGTTCCTCGGCTCGCATCTCTGCGAGGCACTGATCGCCAGGGGAGACCGTGTGGTCTGCGCGGACAACCTCTCTACCGGCCGGCGTGTGAACGTAGAGCACCTGCTGGGTGCTCGGGGGTTCGAGCTGCTGGTGACCGACGTCTCGCAGGAGATACCGGTCCAGGGAGCTCTGGACGGGGTCATCCATATGGCCAGTCCGGCCTCGCCCCCGGACTACCTTCGCATGCCGCTGGAGACCCTGGCGGTGGGCAGCAGCGGCACCTTGAATGCCGCCGCCCTGGCGCACCGTCATGGCGCTCGATTCGTCTTGGCATCCACCAGCGAGGTCTACGGGGATCCCATCGTCCACCCCCAGCCGGAGAGCTACTGGGGAAACGTGAACCCGATAGGTCCGAGGTCTGTCTACGACGAGTCGAAGCGCTTCGCGGAGGCGTTGTCCATGGCATGGCATCGCACCCATCATCTCGATGTAGGGATTGCCCGCATCTTCAACACCTATGGTCCGCGCATGAGGAAGGGGGACGGCAGGGTGGTGTCCAACTTCGTGGTCCAGGCACTCTCCGGTGAGCCTCTCAGCGTCTACGGCGACGGCAGCCAGACGAGGAGCCTTTGCTATGTCGACGACATGGTCAGGGGGTTGTTGATGCTTCTCGATGCGAGCCTCCTGGGGCCGTTCAACCTCGGCAACCCAGAGGAGGTCACCGTCATCGAGCTGGCCCGGCGCGTCCAGGCGGCTACCGGTGCTGTGGCAGACATCCGGTTCGAGCCGCTGCCGGAGGACGACCCCACGCGCCGCTGCCCGGACATCAGCTCGGCCAGGAGCCAGCTCGGCTTCGATCCCCAGGTGAGCATCGACGAGGGCCTGTCCCGCACAATTGCCTACTTCGCCAGCGAGCTCGGTGTAGAAGAGGCTGCCAGCAACGGTGGGACCGGCCTGTGAGCCAGCCCACGGAGTTAGATGCTGCCGTAAATCCTCCCAGCTACAGGAGGCTCTCGGTTATCGTGCCGGTCTACAACGAGCGGCGCACCGTGGCCGAGGTGATACGCCGGATCAGGTCGGTGGAGCTCCCACTCGAGGTAGAGGTCGTGGTGGTCGACGACGGGTCCGACGACGGGTCAGACAAGGTTCTGGCAGCGCTCGCAGATTCCACCGTACGGGTGATCACCCATCCCACGAACCGAGGCAAGGGAGCGGCTGTGCGTACCGGGCTCTCCATGGTCCGCGGCGACTTGGTGCTCATACAGGATGCAGATCTCGAGTACGACCCCGACGACTGGCCGAGGCTTCTCGACCCCATGCTCAAGGGCAAGGCGCGGGTGGTATACGGCAGCCGCTTCACCGGTGAGCGCAAGAACATGCTGATCTCCCACTGGGTCGGCAACAGGGTGCTCTCGCTGGTCACCAACCTCCTCTACCAGACCACCCTCTCGGACATGGAGACCTGTTACAAGCTTTTCGATCGCAGTGTGCTCGACGGGCTCGAGCTTCGTTCCGACGGCTTTTCCTTCGAGCCGGAGATCACAGCCAAGGTCCTCCGGCGAGGGGAGAGGATCTACGAGGTGCCCATCTCCTACGCCGGGCGGGAGGTGGTGGAAGGCAAGAAGATCACCTGGCGGGACGGCTTCGTGGCGCTCGCCACCCTCGTACGTTACCGTTTCGGCAGCTAGGAACCGTGAAATCTCTCGATTCCCTCTGCGCCGTGGTGGTCAACCATGATGCAGGGTCCCTCCTTGCCGAGTGCGTGACCTCCCTGCGTCGGGAGGGGGTCGACGAGGTGGTCGTCGTGGACAACGGCTCCACGGACTGCTCGCTCGAGCTGCTGGCGAGCCTGGATAACCCCCCAGACGTGATCAGGTGCTCCATGAACATCGGGTTCGGCAGTGGGGCCAACCGGGGCATCGCTGCCACCTCGGCAAGCCTGGTGATGGTATGCAATCCCGACATCGTTCTCCATCCCGGAGCAGCCGAGGCGCTCGTGGCCGCTCTGGCTGCCGATCCGCACCTCGGCATAGCAGGCCCCCAGGTCCTAGACGGAGAAGGCCACCGCTATCCTTCGGCCCGCAGCTTCCCGTCCTTGACCGACGCGGCTGGTCACGCCCTGCTCGGCCTTCTCCTACCGGGGAACCGCTTCACCAGTCGCTACCACCTGGAGCATGGTGGCTCTCAGGTCCTGGATGCCCCCGAGCAGGGGCCATCTCGGAGTGTGCAGGTCGACTGGGTCTCGGGATCCTGCTTCGTGGCCAGGAGGGCCCTGCTGGACGAGCTAGGCGGATTCGACGAGTCCTACTTCATGTACGCCGAGGACGTCGACCTCTGCTGGCGTGCCTGGCGCGCCGGGTGGGCCGTCGCATATGTCCCGGTCGCCGTGGTCACCCACGAGCAAGGTGTCTCTACCGCGAGGCACCCATACCGGATGCTCCTGGAGCACCACAGGTCTCTGATGCGATTCGCGAACAGGACCGTGGAGGGGACCAGGAGGGCCCTGCTTCCCCTGGTGGCAGCAGGGATCGCTGCCCGCATGGTCATAGCGGCTAGCCATCTCGCCATGACGCGCCTGCGCTCCAGGTCCACTGCCAGCCTGGATCACACGGGCTTCGCGAGCACTCTCCGTGCCCCCGTGCCACCTAGGCGCCGAGGGCAGGCTAGGGTATCGGTTCGATCATGGCTAGGCAGTCGACAGGAAAGTGGGTGGCGCGTGCGGCGGCCACCGGAGGCGGGAGGACCTACCGCGGCCAAACCCCGGTGAACTGGTATATCAGCCTGGTGGTGATCTGCATCCTGGGCATCTTGTCGATCGCCTACAGCCGTTACGAGCTCCACCACCCGAGCACGACGCCAGCAGCAGCACCGGCAGTGGGCAGCCACTGGTACGAGGCTCTGGGTTTCGACATCTGTGGGAACATGGAGCCGAACCTGCCCGCCAACCCCCATACCTCGGGTCCCAGCCCCCAGATATCCACTACCGGTGACGGACTCATCGATGTGTCGCCGACCACCTCGGCCTTCGCAGGGGCGAATGCGACCCTCGGCAAGTTCGTCTCCTCCTACCCAGGCCTTAGCATCACCGCCACCAGCCTCAGATATCCGGGCAAGCCAGCCTACTCTAACGGTGACAGATGTCCTAAGGGAACCCCTGAGGCAGGTAAGGCCGGGATCGTCGCGCTCAGAGTCTGGTCATCTCCTACTGCCAGCAGCTCCTCTGCCGTCAGTGGTAACCCGGCGGACCTCCATTTTCAGGATGGACAGCTGATTACAGCCGCCTTCCTGCCCAAGGGTGCACCGGTTCCGAGGCCCCCGGCTGCCGTCAGGTCCAGCCTCCTAACGACCCTCTCCGGGGCTTCATCGAGCACCCCGACCTCGACCCCGGCCACCCCGACCTCGACCCCAGCCACCCCGACCTCGACCCCAGCCACCCCGACCTCGACCCCGGCCACCCCGCTGCCGGCCGGCTCGTCGGGACCGACGGTGTCGGGCATCTCGGGCTCGAAGGCCTCTACCCCCACGCCCGCATCGCACAAGTGAGGGCAGTCGTCCTCGTCGGCGGGGAGGGCACCCGGCTCCGGCCGCTCACCTACGCCGTGCCGAAGCAGCTGCTCCCGGTGGCGGGGCAGCCGATGCTGGAGCGGGTGCTCGCACATCTCGCGAGGCACGGAGTGGGTGAAGCTGTCCTGTCACTCGGATACCGGCCGGACGCGTTCATGGCTGGATACCCAGATGCACTAGCCGGTGGCGTGCGTCTCAGCTACGCGGTCGAGCCAGAGCCCCTAGATACGGCGGGTGCCATACGGTTCGCCGCTACCGCGGCTGGCATCGAGGAGACCTTCGTGGTGGTGAACGGAGATGTGTTGACCGATCTCGCGCTGGGCGCGATGGTGGAGTTCCATAGGCATTCAGGCGCTCTAGCCACCATAGCGCTGAGCACGGTCGATGATCCGTCGCGCTATGGGGTGGTGGTGACGGACTCGCGAGGGCAGGTGGAGCGGTTCGTGGAGAAGCCACCACCAGGCGAGGCCCCTGCTAACCACATAAACGCGGGCACCTACGTGTTGGAGCCCGAGGTCCTGGATCGGATTCCGGCGGGGAGGAGGGTGTCTGTCGAGCGGGAGACCTTTCCGGCCCTGGTTGCATCGGGCAGGCTTTTCGCCATGGCGAGCGCCGCGTACTGGCTGGACACGGGGACCCCGGAGGCCTACCTGCAGGCCAGCTTCGACATCCTCGGTGGTCTTCGCGGTCTTCCGCCTCTGCCAGATGCGCGGGAGGTCTCCGCAGGTGTGTGGGTCAGAGGTGATGTGAGCATCCAGGGGGAAGTAGGACGTCCGTCCCTGGTGTGCCAGGGAGGGGTCGTCGAGGCCGGAGCTTCCGTGGCCGGCGCTGTGGTAGGGGAGGGATGCCGGGTCGAGAAGGGCGCGGTCCTGCGGCGCTCGGTGATGCTTGCCGGATCGGTCCTGTGCAGGGATGCGTCGGTCACGGACTCGATCGTCGGTCCTGGCGCGGTGGTCCTCGAAGGTGCCCGGATCAGCTCGACGAGCATCGTGGGACCGGGTGTGAGGGTGGCTGCGGGCTCCGTCGTGGAAGGCGCGCGGCTGGCCAGGGAGGATGGCTAGGCATGCAGATGATGGTTACCGGAGGTGCCGGGTTCATCGGCTCCACCCTGGTGGACCGCCTGCTGGCCGAGGACCATTCGGTGGACGTGGTGGACGACCTTTCCACCGGCAGCCTCTCGAACCTCGCCGATGCGAGGACCGTGGGGGGAGGGCGCCTCAGGTTTCACCAGCTCGACATACGCTCGCCGGAGCTGGTCGACCTGGTGGCCAGGCGCCACCCCCAGGTGATATTTCATCTCGCTGCCCAGGCCGATGTCCGGGTGTCGGTCGCGAACCCCACCTTCGATGCCGAGGTGAACATCCTGGGCACCCTCCGGGTGCTGGAGGGTGCCAGGGCGGTGGATGGCACACGGGTGGTCTTCGCGGCCAGCGGCGGCACGCTCTATGGCGAGCCAGACCCGTCGGAGCTGCCGGTGGGCGAGGCCCATCCACATCGCCCGCTCTCACCCTACGGGGTGTCGAAGAAGTCGGCCGTCGACTACCTGGTCGCTTACCGGGAACTCCATTCGGTCGAGTTCGTCGCCCTGGCCCTTGGCAATGTCTACGGGCCGAGGCAGGATCCGCACGGTGAGGCAGGAGTGGTGGCGATATTCGCGGACCGGTTGGTCACGGGCAAGCCGGTCACCATCTTCGGTGACGGGGAGCAGACACGGGACTTCGTTTTCGTGGACGACGTGGTCGATGCCTTTGTCAGGGCTGCCTCGCGGGGCGGCGGCCTGCTCATGAACGTGGGGACCGGTCAGGAGGTCTCCGTGAACGAGCTGGCTGCGGTGATGGCCAGGCAGGCAGGCTGCGCCACGGTGCCGCATCACGAGCCGCCACGCCCTGGCGAGCTGAGGCGGAACTCCCTGGATCCCGCCAGGGCGGGTATCCACCTGGGATGGAGTCCCTGGACCGAGCTGGAGGAGGGGACCGGGGCTGTCATCGACTACGTTCGCAGAGCGCTCAGGAGCTCAACGGAATAGGTCCTCTCGAGGATCTCGTATCACCTCATCTCGAACCGACGACCTCCTGAACCATCTGGCGTCGATCCCTCGCACGAGAGCAACGGGCACGGAGAGGTCCTTGCCCATGACGAGCTCAGCGGCACCGGCGATCTCGTCTGCGACGCAGACCTCGGTGGCGACCAGCTCTCGTCCGAGGGCGTCGGGCGATCCCCTCAGGTCCACGACCCCTGCGATCCCGGCGCATCCAATGGCCACGTCGGTGACTCCACGCCGCCAGGTCCTGCCGAAGGTGTCGGAGACGATCACACCCAGAGGCCTGTCGGGTCCGAGGTCGAGAATGTCCCTGAGCCTGTCGAGAATACGCCTGGCAGACAGGTCGGGGTCCAGGGGGAGCAGGGCGGCCAGACCTAGAGGCACGTTCGACAGGTCTATGCCTGCGTTAGCGCATACGAACCCCTGTCTAGTCTCGGTGATCATCAGGTCGCCCCTCTTCCGCAGGACTCGCTCGGCCTCGCCCTCCACCAGCCGGGCCTTCGCCCCTGGTTCGTCTGGATCGATCTCGACGAGACGCCCTTCGGCCTTCGAGACGATCTTCTGGGTGACCACCACTACGTCGCCAGCACGGACATCTGCGTTACGTGCGATCAGTAGCCCGAGATCCTCTCCCGGGGAGACCTCACCGATGCCAGCCACCGGGATGACGGCGATCCCGGAGCCGCCCGGTATGCATGCTCCGCTGCCAGCGGTCATCGGGGTCCGGGAGTGCTGTAGGCATAACCAGCGGCGTCCAGAACAGCTCGGGCCAGCAGCTCGGCACTACGGAGGTCGTGCATCACTGCCCTCGCTACCACAGCGCGACATCCGGCTCCCTCCACGAGGTCAGCCTGTTCGCGATCTGTTTCGTCGATCACCAGGGTTCCGGCGACGTCGGCATAGGTGCGGGCCACCTCCACGACCGATGCCTCCCCTCCGAGCTCCACGAGCATCCTGTCGGCGGGTCCCTTCAGGGCTTTTCCTGCGATGAGAGGAGAGACAGCCACGACACGCCCGCGATGGTCCGCAAGGAAGGCCCTGACGCCTTCGATGGCCAGGATGGGGCCGATCGATACCACCGGGTTCGAGGGGCAGATGATGACGGCACCGGCATGGGCCAGAGCCTCCATGACCCCAGGGGCCGGTCTGGCTTCATCGATGCCATGGAAGCGAACGGCCGATATGGCCACGTCGTGGGAGAGGCGTACGAAGTAGTGCTGGAAGCTGACCTCCTCTCCGGATGACAGCCTTACGCGTGTGCGAACCTCGTCGTCGGTCATAGGCAGGAGGCGAGCGGGCACTCCCAGCCTGGCTGCCAGCTCGGCGGTCACCTGGGACAGTGGTGCCCCCTGTGAGAGGCGTCCGGTCCTGTACAGGTGGGTGGCGAGATCCTTGTCACCGAGGCGGAACCATGTCTCACCTCCCAGCTCCTCCAGGTACTCCATGACGTTCCAGGTCTCGCCTGCCAGTCCCCAGCCCCGCTGGTCGTCTGCGAGGCCTGCGAGGGTGTACATGACGGTGTCCAGGTCGGGGCTGACGTGAAGGCCGTGGATCATCTCGTCGTCGCCGGTGTTGACTATCGTGACGATGTCCTCCGCTGGCAGGACCTGAGCCAGTCCCCTCAGCATGCGCGCTGCTCCCACTCCTCCTGCCAGTGCCACGATCATCGACACGCGAGGCTAGCTGCCCCTGGCCGTTACTACCGTGTGCAAGGCTCGGTGCGTGGGAGATCCGAGTCCTGGTCTGCTGGTGGCCTTCGATGCCACCCCCCTGCTCGGTGTGCGGACCGGCGTAGGTGAGTTCGTCGCGGGGGCGCTGGGTGCCATGGAGAAGATGTCGGGAGATATCACCATACGGCCTTATGCAGTCAGCCTTGGTGGACGGGCGAAGCTGCGCGCACAGGTTCATGGCGGCACGGAAGCTGCCGGCAGCCTCCTGCCGGCACGGGCGCTCCACCGTTCGTGGGCGTGGTTCGGTCATCCGGTGGTGGAGAGGTGGACTGGTCCACTAGACGTGGTTCACGGAACGAATTACGTGGTCCCACCCGTGCGTAGCGCTCAGCGGGTGGTGTCGATCCACGACATGGCGATGTTCGTGAAGCCCGAGGTATGCACGAAGGCGACACTTGCCGTCAGAGGGCTGCTCAGCAGCGCGGTGAGGCAGGGCGCGTGGGTGGCTACCCCCAGCCAGGCAGTGGCAGAGGAGGTGATGGAGCTGCTCGGGCCAGAGCCGTCCAGAGTGGTGGTCGTACCCTACGGCGTTCCTACACTGCCCACACTGCCCACACTGCCCCCGTCGGCGGCTTTCGGACCCGGTGGCGTTGACGCTGGCCCAGCCAATGCCCTTCGCCAGACCCCCCCAGCAGCCCTTCCACGTGGTCCCTTCGTCCTGGCGCTGGGGCGTGTTGAGCCGAGGAAGGGACTGGAGAACCTGGTGAGAGCCTTCGGTCTCCTGGCACCCACCCACCCAGATCTGACCCTGGTGGTGGCAGGACCTGATGGATGGGGTGCGGAGGCTTTCGAGGAGGCACTGCGGGCCTGTCCCCACAGAGCCAGGATTGCCCGGCTGGGTCATGTGGACGGGGCGACCAGGGCAGCCTTGCTGGAGCGAGCGGCAGTCTTTGCATTTCCTTCGCTCTACGAGGGCTTCGGTTTCCCACCCCTGGAGGCCATGGCGGCTGGTACTCCGGTGGTCGCGACCACGGCTGGGGCACTACCGGAGGTGCTCGGAGATGCAGCACTGCTGGTCGCTCCCGGTGACTTCCGGGAGCTGGCGGCTGGCATCGAGCTACTGCTCGACGACGAGGTGCTGCGAGAGGACATGGTGACCAGGGGAAGGACGAGGGTCGAGCTCTACAGCTGGGATAGGACTGCCGAGAGCCTGGTGAAGCTCTACCGTGATGCCAGGGAGAGTGGGAGTTGAGCTCTCAGCCGATGAGGGTCCTGCTGGTGGTGGAGCAGCTCCGCCGACGAGTTCCAGGTGGGATCGCCACCTATGCCCGAGGCCTCTGCAGGGGCCTTCTGGAGATGGCAGAGGGGGGAGAAGAAACGCCAGAGGTTGAGCTACTGGCCGCCATGACCGCTGAGCGCCCCGACCCGGTCGACGCGCTTGGATTTCCGAAGAGGCTCTCTCGCCTACCCGACCGGCTGCTCATAAGAGCCTGGGAACACGGCCTGATAACCGGTCCCCGGGGTTTCGACCTCCTCCACTCCACATCCATGGCGATTCCGCCGTCGCGAGGCCCTCATCGTCCGGTATCTGTCCTAACGGTGCACGATCTGGCCTGGCGACGCTTCCCCCATGCCTATAACGCACGCGGGACTGCCTTTCATGAGCGCGCGCTGGTTCGCCTGATCCGCCACGCTGACCACGTCGTGGTGCCGTCGTCCCCGGTGGCAGATGATCTAGTGGAGGCTGGACTGGGCGAAGATCGAGTGTCGGTCATAGCAGAGGGTTCTGATCACCTCGTGGCTCCCGACCTAGACCGAGCCGGGCTCCTGCTCCGGTCGCTCGGGATCCTCGGAGACGTTCCGTACCTGCTGAGCGTGGGCACCCTTGAGCCACGTAAGAACCTGGGGCGGTTGTTCTCCGCATATGAGCTCTACCGGCGCCAGGTGAGGGAGCCCTGGCCGCTCGTGGTCGTCGGTCCCAAGGGATGGGGACCACGTCTCTCTCCACCCCCAGGTGCGGTCCTGGCCGGACGCGTCGACGAGCCGGTGCTGGCGGCTCTCTACCGGGCTGCCGGAGCGGTCGCGTACGTCCCCCTCTACGAGGGATTCGGCCTGCCCCCGCTGGAGGCCATGGCATCGGGGACGCCTGTGCTGGCCAGCCCGATGCCTAGCGCAGACGGTTTCGCTCTGGTCGTGGATCCCACCGATGTGGGATCTATCGCCGGGGGGATAGTCCAGCTAGTCTCTGATGAGGCTCTACGCCGTGAGCTGGTGGAACTAGGTCATGAACGCGCGGCCTGCCTGACATGGGCCGCCGCAGCTAGGCACCATGCGGAGCTGTGGAGGTCGCTCGGGTGAGCGACGCGATCCGCGTGTCTTTCGATGCCACCTCCGTGCCGGCTAAGCCTGCCGGGGCAGGTAGGTACGTGCTGGACCTGCTAGATGCCCTGTCTGTCCGACCAGAGCTGGACATCACGGTGTGGACCAGGCGCTCGGACGGCGAGAGGTTCGCCGCCATCCTGGCCGGAGGGCGATCCGCTCCGGACCGTGAGCATGCCCTGAGACCAGCAGCACCTCGAGCGCGGCCGCTGCGGCTCGGCTGGGAGCAGGTTCTGCTACCGGGCCTAGTTGCCCGGTCGGGGGCGGAGGTGCACCATGGACCCCATTACACGATGCCGGAGCTGTCGCGGCTGGCGAAGGTGGTCACGGTCCACGATCTCACCTTCTTCGATCACCCCGAGTGGCACGAGCGTTGGAAGGTGGGCTTCTTTCGCCGGGCCATAAGGGTCGCATCGGAGAGGGCCCAGGCGATCATATGCGTGAGCTCCCATACGGCTGATCTGCTGCGTGAGCGCTTCAGGCCGGCAGGCCCGGTGTTCGTGGTCCCCCACGGGGTCGACCACCACCGTTTCCACCCGGGTGCCTGCGCAGGTGATGACACGGTGGGGGAGCGATACGGCATTGGCGGCCCCTACCTGCTGTTCGTCGGCACCATCGAGCCACGCAAGGCTGTCCCTGTGCTCATCGGTGCCTTCGACCTCCTGGCTGGGGCCAGGCCGGAGCTGGTACTCGTGCTCGCTGGAGCGCCGGGCTGGGGATCCCAGGAGGTCGACGCGGCCATCAGGGCTGCCCGTCATGCTGAGCGGGTGATACGCCTGGGTTACGTTCCACGAGACGATGTACCAGCGCTCCTACGAGGTGCATCTGCGGTGGTCTATCCGGCAATGGAGGAGGGCTTCGGGCTTCCCGCGCTCGAGGCACTTGCCTGCGGCACGCAGCTGGTGACCACCCGTGCAACTGCTATGGCAGAGTTAGCCGGTGGTGCCGCATGGCTGGCAGAAGCTGGCTCCGCGACCTCGCTGGCCGAAGCCATCGAAGGCGCCCTCGCAGGTGGGAGCGAAGCCAGTGCGAAGCGCGAGTTGGGGCTCGATACAGCGGCGTCCTACACCTGGGAGGCGAGCGCGGCTGGCCACATATCGGCTTACCGGGCGGCGCTTGCCGCCGCCGGGGATCGCCCCAGCGCCAGGGGTGGCAGTGTCGGTTGAGGAAGCCACCTGCACACAGGGTGGGTCAGCGCCTGAACACACTAAGGTCGAGCCGTGCGAGCGCTGATAACCGGCGGCAACGGCTTCGTGGGCACCTGGCTGGCCGCTTACCTGACCGAGGCGGGTGACGAGGTAATCCTGATAGATCGGGAGACCGATGTCCGAGACGGTGAGAGCCTACGTCGAGTGCTCGTGGCGAAAGCACCCGACGTGGTCTACCACATGGCGGCCTTCAGCCATGTGGGCAGATCGTGGGACGATCCCGCCAGGGTCTTCGAGGTGAACGCGGTGGGCACCCTGAACCTTCTCCAGGCGGCCATATCCTGCGAGAGGCCACCCATTGTCCTGCTCACCAGCTCCGCTGAGGTCTATGGCCCCGTCAGCGAGGAGGAGCTTCCCCTCGGGGAGGAGGCGCAGCTCCGGCCGGCAACCCCCTATGCCGCCAGCAAGGTCGCAGCCGAGTACCTGGGTGTTCAGGCCTATCTCGGCAGCGGTCTGAAGGTGATCCGGGTGCGCCCCTTCAACCATGTGGGTCCCGGTCAGTCAGCCGACTTCGCCGTCAGCGCACTTGCCTCGAGGGTGGTCGCTGCCCAGCGCTCGGGACAGCGGACCATCCCCGTGGGTAATCTCTCCGCGAGGCGCGACCTGACCGACGTTCGCGACGTCGTTCGCGCATACCGGCTGCTGGTCCTGCAGGGATCACCCGGGGCCGTCTATAACGTCTGCTCCGGCCGGGACGTGGCCATCTCGAAGATAGCCGAACGCCTGGTCGATCTGGCCGGAGGCGGTTTGTCCCTCGAGGTGGATCCTGCGCTCGTCAGGCCCGTGGATCTCCCGGTCCTGCGCGGAGATCCCAGCCTGCTCGTCTCCACTACAGGGTGGGAGCCACGAAAGACGCTCGACGAGACGCTCGCCGACGTCCTCGGCTACTGGCGTGAGAAGTCTGATGCAGCCCTATGACACCCCATAGAGCCGGACAACCTGCCGGTGCGCGGCAGGTTGTCCGGTGGGGTGGACCGGCCAGGGGGGACCGGTCCGGGACCGCCCTGCGGGGGCTTGGACGGTCCGGCACGGCTACCGGTAGGGGGACCGACAGCCGGCGGCTTTGATCAGGCGGCGTCGCTGGCGAGGAGGTTCCAGATCTGCTGGCGTACCTCACGAGCCTGGACGTGGGCCTGCTTCACCAGCTCACGAGCCTGGGCGGGAAGGCGCTCCTCGATGGGCTCCAGGGTGGCCTCCAGGCGGTCAATGGCGGTCTCGACCTTCCCGTCTACGGTCTTCGCTCGCTTCGCCACCTCGGCGCGCACCTCGGTGATCCGGTCCTCGATGCGTCCACGAGGCTCCGACAGGCGCTTCAGCAGCTCCTGACGCCGCACCTGGGCGCGCTGGAATCCCAGCACACCGAGGCCTACCGCTACGTAGGCCGCGTCCCGGGCTGTCTTAGTGATCTCGTCGGTGACGTCCTTGAACTCGGGCATCTCTTATCTCCTTGTCGTAGAGGCCGACCCTCTGACCGGCCTCGGCAGCGGCGCCCCTCCTCCGGAGCGGAACCGAACTGCTAACTATTGTATCCGATGGTGCTAACGATTGCAAGCACTTTTCGCGAGTGGGTGGGAATGGCTCGACCCAGGAGGTAGCCTCGTTCGCCTGGTGACCTCTCCGATGGCGAACGCCGCCAGCCCCCGCCGAGCTTTGTCGTGAGCCAGCCGCTCGACCCCGCAGAGCCGCTCGACCCCGCAGAGCCGCTCGACCCCGCAGAGGAGGCCGAGACGCCGGTTCCCGTGGTGCTGGCGGTGGTGGTAACGCACGACCCGGGACCCTGGCTGGAGGAGGCACTCAGGGCGATAGGAGGCCAGGATTACCCGCAGTTCGCCGTGCTCGTCCTCGATGCCGCCAGTGCGGAGGACCCGTCGGAGCGTATTGCGAGGGTCCTTCCGAACGCCTACGTGAGACGCCTCGAGGAGAACCTGGGCTTCGGAGCGAGCGCGAACGCGGCCATAGGGATGGTGGAGGGGGCTGACTTTCTCTGGATCTGCCATGACGACATCGCCCCCGATCCCTCGGCTCTCCACGTGATGGTCGAGGAGGCCTATAGATCGAACGCGGGGATCGTGACGCCGAAGATGGTGGCGTACGAGCATCCCGAGATGCTCCTGCATGTAGGTATGGCTGCCGACAAGACTGGCGCAGTCGTCGACCGGGTGGAGCCTGGGGAGATGGACAGGGGTCAGCACGACACCGTGAGGGACGTGTTCGTGGCACCTGGAGGGTGCATGTTGGTAAGAGCGGATCTCTTCGGCGAGCTGGGCGGGTTCGACCCGAAGATCGTCGCTCTGGGCGAGGACCTGGATCTGTCATGGCGCGCCCAGGTGCTCGGCGCTCGCGTGGTAGTGGCTCCAGAGGCCCGGGTTCGACATATGGAGCTGACGGCATCGGGGCGCCGGGAGGTCGCCGGAGGTGCCAGCCTCCAGTACCTGCAGCGCCGCCATGAGCTGAGGGCGATGCTGAAGTCCTACGGCCGCCTCAGGCTCCTTCGTGTACTGCCACAGGCAGTCCTGCTGGCCATAGGAGAGGTGCTGGTGGCCCTGCTGGCCGGCCACGGCGACCGGGCACGGGCGGTCATAGGGGCCTGGTGGTGGAACCTCGTGATGCTCGGTGACATCCGTGCGGAGCGGGCCAGGGTGGCAGCGACGCGCCATCGCAGCGACGCCGATATCAGGCATATGCAGCTCCATGGAAGCGCGCGCCTTACCGTGTACCTGCGCCGGGCGGTCACCCATGGTCTGCATGTCGCGCACCGAGGCGAGCTCTCGCCGCTCAGGATGGCAGAGCCTGATGGACCGGGTCAGTCAAAGGACGTGTGGCTGCGAACCACCGTCTGGATCGTCGCCGGGCTGATCGTCCTGGTGGGCGCTCGCCAGCTGATAGCTGGCCCGCTGCCGGTAGTGGGGGACTGGCTGCCCCTGGGCTCTTGGACCGGCCTCGTAAAGGGCTTTTTCGCGGGATGGCCGAACGTGGGTGTAGGCATACCGGCACCGGGGCCCCCAGGGGCGGCGATCCTGGGTCTCCTCGGGATGCTGCTGGTGGGCGGTATGGGACTCGCGGCCAAGGTCGTGCTGCTCGGCTGCATCCCCCTGGGGGCAATCGGGGCCGCCCGGCTGGTGAGGAGCATCGGGTCCCAGCGAGGACGCCTCGTGGCAGGAATCGTGTACCTGCTTGTTCCCCTCCCTTACGACGCCCTAGCCACGGGCAGGATGGAAGGGCTGATCGGATACGCTGCTGCCCCCTGGATTCTCGCGGGGCTCGCACGAGCTAGCGGAGCAGTTCCCTTCGGGCGGCTGCGCCGCGAGGACGACCGGGATGCGGGGTCCGGAGATGAAGATGAGGTGGCTCCCACCCGTCTGGCAGTGGCCCGCCAAGTCCTCTGGCTGGGTTTGGTCGGAGCATTGGCCGGTGCCCTGGCACCGGCCACCCTCCTCATGATCCCGGTCGCGACCGCCGGTCTGGCTCTGGGGGGACTGCTCGGGGGAGGGCCTGGGGCGATCATGAGCTCCAGGCGACTGGCCTGGGTGGGGGCGCTGGCCACGGTGACCACCGTTCTACTGCTGGCTCCCTGGTCCATTCACCTGATAGCAGGCCAGTACCGGTTGGCTGAGCTGGGGACTGCGGCGCTGGAGCCGGCCAGCGCACCCAGCTGGGGGAGCCTGCTCCACCTGGGGATAGGGCCGCTCGGCGACACCCCGCTTGCCTGGGGTATTCCGATCGCGGCTGCCCTGGCTATCCTGATAGCCACCGGTTGGCGCTTCAGCTGGGCTACGCGGGCCTGGACTGTGGCGCTTCTGGCGTTCGGGATCGCCTGGCTCTCGGGCCGCGGCTGGCTAGGTGGCTTCGCGGCCTCGCAGAGCGTGATGGTCGCCATTGCCGCGGCCGCACTGGCATTCAGCGTCGGCCTCGGCGTGGCTTCCTTCGAAAAGGATCTGAGCGCGTATCGCTTCGGGTGGCGTCAGGCGGCTACGGCGGTGGCGGGGCTCTTCCTCGTCCTTGGCATCCTGCCGTCGTTGGCAAGCATGGAGACGGGCAGATTCGACCTTCCCAGTGTCGGGTACCGTCAGGCACTCTCCTGGCTGGACAGACCCCCGGCTTCCTCAGGGCGGGTGCTATGGCTGGGCGATCCGCGTGTGCTTCTCGGAGAGAGCTGGCCGATCCGCCCCGGGCTCGCATATTCCCTGAGCGGGGGCGGTATGCCGGGGCCGGGTTCCCTGTGGCCTGGATCCTCGCCCGGTACCTCGAGCGCGCTGGTAGATGACATAGGGCTGGCCGAGAGCGGCTCGACGGTCCGCCTGGGCGCCCTGATGGCGCCTTACCAGATTCGCTACGTGGTGGTGGTCCAGTCGGCTGCTCCCGCGATCCCCGGTCTGCAGCAACCTCAGGTTTTCGCGTCAGAGAGCACCACGGTGCAGGCGCTCCGAGCCCAGAGCGACCTGAGGGAGCTGGTAGGCGAAGGTGGATACGTGGTCTTCGCGGACCCCACATCCCCGCCGCTCGTGGTCTCGGGCGCGAGCGACGCTGGAGCGTCTGTCTCGACGGCCCTGGAGTCCTCACTGGAGATCCTCGCATGGGCTGCCCTGCTGGCCGCGCTCCTGGTCCTCCGCCGGGCCCGGCCCGATGCAGACACACGGCGCGTGCCATGAGGCGGCTGGCAGTAGTGGTGGTGATCCTGGTGGTGATCGTCGGGATCCCAGTAGTGGATTCGGTGGTGAGCAGGGGAGCGGCCGCACACACGGGCTACCAACCCGCGGTAGCTGACGTGGTGGCCTCAGCTGCAGCCCAGTCTTCCCAGTGGACCTGCCCTGGGGGCACGGGTTCCGCCGGGCCCCTTCCTGCGAGGGTGGTGCTCACTAACTGGAGTGACCAGACGCTACCGGCGACACTGACGGCTGTCAGCTCCACGGGCGAGCACCGGAGCACGACGCTGAGCGTTCCCGCAGGAGGTCAGATCTCGGCGGTGCCGGCGAACCTGGTCATGGGCCCTTGGGTCGGGGCGACGGTGCTGTTCGGCGGAGGGGGCGCGGCGGTGAGCGAGGTGCTGGGCGGTCCGGGGCGCTGGGGCACGACCCCGTGCGCGTCGAGCGCGTCGTCGCAGTGGTACTTCGCGGAAGGCTCCACTGCCCATGGGGCCACGCTGAACCTGGCTCTCATGGACCCGGGAGCCACCCCCGCTGTGGTCGACCTGTCCTTCGTCACCCCCACCGGGGTGGTGCAGCCGTCGGCCCTGGAGGGCGTGGTGCTGGCTCCCGGTGCGCTGCAGGTGATCGACGTGGGGGCGGCCCTGCCGAGCGACCCGGTGGCGGCTGGCATCGTCGATGCACTGTCGGGCAGCGTGGTGGCGACGGAGCTCGAGCAACCGGGGCCGGGCGGGCCGCCTGGGATCGGGCTGCGACTGGGCGACCCGGAGCCGTCCACCTCCTGGTCCTTCCCTCTCAGCATCGACGCAGCCGGCTCCAGCGTCGGGTTCCACCTCTACGATCCTTCGCAGACACCGGCCCGGCTGCGCCTCGTAGCCGTGATGCCAGGTGGGGTGAAGGCTGCATTCCGCCGTGTGGTGCCAGGAAACTCGGTAGTAAGCCTCGAGGCCACTTCGGAGCGACGGCTACCCGCCGGTGTCCCTTACTCCATGAGCATCGTCTCCACCAACGGCGTGGGGGTAGTAGTGGAACGTACGGTCTCTGCACCTTCACCACCGGGCGTCCCGCGATACGGGGTCTCCTTCGGAGCAGCGCTGGGTGCCAGTAGGTGGCTGGTGCCCGCTGTGCCATTTCCCGGAGCCGGCGCGGGCGACCTCGGCGTCGAGAACCTCGCCGGCAGGACGGTCAGGCTGACGGTGAGCGCGGTGTCTGCTGGCGGGCCGAGGCCGCTGAGAGGCCTGCGGGAGGTGGTGTTGGGACCGCGGGCCACCATCTACATCGCTCAGGCACCCGGTCGGCCGGTCGGAGGCCTACCGCTGGAGCTGGCTGCCTCTGGAGCCGTTGGAGTGAGCATGGATGCGCTGCCGGGAGCCCTACCGGGGTTGGTGATGCTGCCGACATTCCCGAGGTCTGGGTGACCGTTGCGCTGGGAACCCAGGATCGGGAACCCAGCTCCCAGCAGCTCCCAGCGTTCGACCCAGCCGTTCAGGGTTTTCCGATCAGCCAGGCGGTCGGCGACGGCCGCTCAGGTGGCGTCTCCCTCGGCCGATCCGGTGGTCGCCTCGGCCTTCGGCGTGCCGTTCGGTGAGGTGAAGTGGGCTATGCCGGCCGCTTCGTCCCCGTGTACGGGCTTGCCGTGAGCCTGGTCCACGAGGGCTGCCACCTCGCTGCCGTCCAGGGTCTCGCGTTCTAGGAGCGAGTGGGCGAGGGCCTCGAGCCCACTGCGATGCAGGGTGAGCACCTCGATGGCGCGCTGCTCCTGCTCGAGGAGGATCTTCGCCACCTCTGCGTCTATGACCCTGCTGGTGTCCTCCGAGTAGTCCCTGGAGTGCATGAGGTCTTCTCCGAGGAAGACCATCCCCTGTGAACCCCAGGCCATGGGTCCGAGCTCGCTGCTCATCCCCCATTCCCGCACCATCTTGCGAGCCAGCTCGGTGTTGCCGACGAGGTCGTTGCTGGCACCAGTGGAGAGGTCGCCGTAGATGATGATCTCTGCTGCCCGGCCACCCATGCGAACTGCAAGGGAGTCCTCGATGACCTCACGTGGGTAGATGTGGCGCTCCTCAAGGGGGAGCTGCTGGGTGACGCCGAGTGCCATGCCGGTTGGCAGGATGGTCACCTTGTGCACCGGATCCGCGTGGGGGAGCACGTAGGCGAGCAGGGCGTGACCCGATTCGTGGAAGGCGACACGTTCCTTTTCCTCGTCGGAGAGGACCAGGCTCTCACGCCGCTGCCCCATCAGCACCCGGTCACGGGCGGCCTCGAAGTCTGCCATCTCCACCTGGGCTGCTCCACGCCTCACGGCGTGCAGCGCTGCCTCGTTCACCAGGTTCGCCAGATCGGCACCGCTCAGGCCGGGCGTTCCACGGGCGACGAGCTCGAGGTCGACTTCGGGGGAGATCCGCTTGTCCTTGCAGTGGACCTTCAGGATGGGCAGGCGCTCCTCGAGGTCGGGCAGTGGAACGACGATCTGGCGGTCGAAGCGCCCGGGTCTCAGCAGTGCCGGGTCCAGGATGTCGGGTCGGTTGGTGGCGGCGATTATGACCACTCCCTCGGCCGGGTCGAAACCGTCCATCTCCGAGAGCATCTGGTTCAGCGTCTGCTCGCGCTCGTCATGGCCACCGCCGAGGCCGGCGCCGCGCTTGCGCCCGATCGAGTCGATCTCGTCGATGAAGATGATCGCCGGAGCCTGCTTGCGTGCAGTCTGGAAGAGGTCACGCACTCGGCTGGCGCCAACCCCTACGAACATCTCCATGAAGTCCGAACCGCTTACCGACATGAAGGGCACGCCGGCCTCACCGGCTACCGCACGTGCGAAAAGCGTCTTACCGGTCCCCGGGGGACCTACCAGCAGGATCCCCTTCGGTATCCGGGCCCCCACGTCGCGAAAGCGGCCGGGATACTTGAGGAAGTCCACCACCTCGCTTATCTCGGTCTTCACCCCCGGGTAGCCGGCCACGTCCTCGAAGGTGGTGCGCGGGCGCTCGGTCGTGTAGAGCCGGGCCTTCGATCTACCGATGGACATGATCCCGCTCATCTGGCCCTGTGCCCGCCGGGTCATCCAGAGGAATACGCCGACGATGAGGATGATCGGCAGGAGGTAGGTGATTATCGAGAGGAATGCGTTGGAGCTCGGCGTGGTGAAGTTCAGGGAGACACCGTCGGACTGCATGAGCTTCACGTCCGCGGGGATGGAGGGCTCCGGTCCGTTCACCGTGTAGTTAGTTCCGTCACGGAGGCGACCGGTGATGGTGCCGGTGTTGTTATTCACGGTGGCGGTGGCCACCCCCTTGGCCTTCACGTCGCTTAGGAAGGTGGTGTAGTCGAGGCTCTTGGCCGACGGCTTCGACAGCAGCGGCGGGATGAACAGGATGCCGACGACGGCCAGCATGAGCAGCAGGAACACCCACCGCCAGCTCTGGTCGCCGCCAGAGGGACCTGGCGCGCCTAGAGGCGTCTGCTTACCGGGGCGGCGTTCCACCTGCTGCGGGCTCATCGTCCTATGGTACGCGCCCTACCCGGTGGGGGTGTGCCAGGGGGCGCTCTGGCATGTTCCCGGGGGCAGCAGGCGGATCGAAGTGGCCACGCGACCAGGTGAGGTGCGCTGGTGGCTAATGTCGCGCCGGTGAGCGCCGCGGTGGCTGGAGGTCCCCCGATGAACGGGCTGCAGCCCCTGGGTGGCAGTGAACCTGCATACCCGGTCGGGCGTCCCCCGAGGACCGTACGCGACGCCTGGTCGTGGGCTCTCATGGCTGCGCTCGGCTTCTTCGGGGGGCAGATATTCTCGAGCGTCCTGGTGGTGGCAGTGGCGGTCGGGATAGGCCAGGGATCGCGGGTCTCTGCGCTGGCGCGCTCGAGCATCCCGCCTGCCTGGTTCGTGGTGACCGGTCTGGTAGGCCTCTGGGCTGGGTTCGCCCTGGCTCTGCTGATCGCCTCGAAGGTACGGGGGTCGGGCAGCATAGTCAGTGACATGGGGCTGCGCGTGAGGCCCTGGGACCCACTGGTGGGCCTGGCGGTGGGTGTGGCCGGGCAGCTCATACTGGTGCCACTCCTCTACCTGCCCCTACAGCCCCTCATCCCTAACCTGGACAAGCGGCTCGGTGGGCCCGCCGAGCGGCTCACCGGGGGATTCCCGGGCGCGGATTTCGCCGTCATCGCCGTCCTTACCGTGGCGGTGGTGCCGGTGATCGAGGAGCTCTTCTTCAGGGGCCTGCTGCTCAGATCCCTAGTGAGGATCTGCGGACCAGCCGGGAAGGCCCTCGGGCCCGTACTCGCGGTCACGCTGACCGGGGTGCTCTTCGGGCTGGCACACGCGGAGACGCTCCAGCTGCTCGGGCTGGCAGGCTTCGGTATCGTGCTGTCGGCCATGGCTTACAAGTTCGACCGGTTGGGACCTGGGATCTTCGCGCACGGTGGGTTCAATCTGGTCGCGGTCCTCGCTCTGGCCGCCCGCAGCACCGGGCACTGAATAACCAGTGCCGGCAGTGGGCAGACCAACCGGAGCTGCATCAGTGGCATCCAGCCCCTGCGTGGTGGGGTCGGGAGCGCCGACCTGCGTGCTGGGGTCGGGAGCGCCGACCTGCGCGGCGGACGAGCTTCGGGCACGATAGTGGGCCAATGCGCCGCCTGACCCCAGCCTCGGTGGTGACCCTCGTCGCGGTCGCGGGAGCCGTGCTGGTGGTGTTCTGGCAGCTGGACCCCGCGCTGTTGCTGGCGAGGACCACCGTCGACGGCGGGGATACCGGAGCCCACGTGGCCACGGCAGCTTTCCTGCGGACGACGCTGCTGCCGAGCGGGCACCTCACCGGGTGGGATCCGGGGTGGTACGCGGGTTTTCCCCTGTACACCTTCTACTTCCCGCTTCCCGACCTGTTCGCCGCCCTCGGCGGGTACCTGATCCCGTTCGACATCTCCTTCAAGCTCGCGACTGCTGCCGGTTCGCTGATGCTGCCGGTAGCCGCGTGGGGCTTCGGGCGTCTGGCGGGCATGGAGAGGCCGCGGCCGGCGCTCCTGGCTGTAGCCACCCTGCCGTTCCTCTTCGACCAGACCTTTACCATCTACGGCGGCAATCTCTACTCCACCCTCGCAGGCGAGTACGCCTTCTCCTTCGGTCTGGCTCTCGCGGTCATCTTCCTCGGGCTCACCATCCGGGGGATGAGGACGGGTCGTTACAGGGCCATAGCGTCCCTGGTCCTGACCGCCGTAGTCCTGTCCCATATAGTCGCTATGGCATTTGCCCTGGTAGGAGCCCTGGTGATTTACCTCTTGGCAGGTCCGACCAAGCGTCGTACCTGGTGGATGGTGACCACCGTGGGCACCGCCGGTCTGCTCAGCTCCTGGTGGGGCCTGCCCTTCAGCTTCGAGCAGTCCTACACGACGAACATGGGTTGGCAGAACCTGACCACCTATGCCGCCTCGCTGGCCCCGGTCGCGGATCGCTGGGCCCTGGGGCTGGCTGTCGTAGGGCTGGCCTTCGCCGCCCGCCGTCTGGACCGTGGCGCGCTGGCCATCGCGATACTGGGGGTCATATCGGGGGTCGTGTTCGTGGTGGATCCCCAGTGGAAGCTCTACAACGCGCGCTTCCTCCCCCTGTGGTGGCTATGTGCATACCTGCTAGCGGGGTACGGAGTGGCAGAGGTGGGGGTCCTGGCGGCCCGCTGGTGGCGCCACCGGCCTGGTTCGGACCCCTCGGTGGTGCACAGGGTCGCGCCAGGTGCCCTGTCCATGCCCCTCATCGGCCTTGCCGGTGCCTGCCTGGTGGTGCTGCCACCGGTGCTCATCCCCTACGGGTCTCCGGGCATCGACCTCGGTCCTGTCCACGTGCGTGCAAGCGCGGTGCCCGACTGGGTCCAGTGGAACTACTCCGGTTACCAGAGGAAAACCGGATGGCCCGAGTACCAAGCGGTCATCGACACGATGAAAGGGGTCTCCCGTCGCTACGGCTGTGGAAGGGCCATGTGGGAGTACAGCCCGAGCCTGAACCGCTTCGGCACGCCCATGGCTCTCATGCTGCTGCCCTACTGGACCGGCGGGTGCGTGGACTCCATGGAGGGGCTCCTGTTCGAATCTTCGGCGACCACCCCCTACCACTTCTTGAACCAGGCCGAGCTCTCGGCACAGCCCTCCGAGGCGATGGTCGGTCTCGACTACGGCCCCCTCGACGTACCCCTCGGTGTCGAGCACCTGCAGATGCTCGGTGTCCGCTACTTCATGGCATCCTCCTCGATCGTCCAGGCCGAGGCCGCTGCCGACCCGTCGCTGCGCCTGGTCGCTTCCACTGGCCCATGGCGGACGCCCTACCAGGGCCAGCTTCTCAGCACCACATGGAAGATCTACCTGGTCTCTGACTCGCACATCGTGGCTCCACTGGTGAACCAGCCAGCCGTCGTCACCGGGGTAGGTGCGGGCCAGAGCTCCTGGCTGCCCATGTCCGAGCGCTGGTACGACGACCCGGCAGACTGGGGCACCTACCTGACGGCCGGCGGACCCTCCACATGGCAGCGGGTCCGCCCGTCGGTGGCTCCTGATCCGAAGCCACTGCCCGAGGTGCGGATAAGCCGGGTGCATGTGAGGACCAGCAGCCTGAGCTTCCACGTGAGCAGGGTGGGTGTTCCTGTCGTGGTCAGGGTCTCCTACTTCCCTAACTGGCATGCCACCGGAGCAGAGGGGCCGTGGCGCTCGGTTCCGAACCTCATGGTGGTGGTGCCGACCAGTCACGAGGTCACCCTCAGCTACGGCTCGGTCCCGTCGGGGGTCGCGGGCTCGGTGCTGTCGGCAATAGGCCTCGTGGCGGTAGTCCTGCTCATACGCAGGCGAAGGGCTCTCACGGTGCTGGGCCAGGTCTAACGGGACTGGGCCAGGTCTAACGGGACTGGGCCAGGTCTAACGGGACTGGGCCAGGTCTAACGGTGCTGGGCCAGGTCTAACGGGACTGGGGCTTGCCCCGGCAGTAGGCTCGAGGTCGCCATGGGAAACCAGCAGAGGTCGCTTGAATCGGTGTTCAAGGCCTACGACGTTCGGGGGATCGTGCCCGAGCAGCTCGATGCCGTGAACTGCCGTGCCATAGGGTGGGCCTTTGCCCGGTTCTCGGGATCGCCGAAGGTTCTGGTAGCCCGAGACATGAGGAAGTCGGGCGAGGAGCTCTCCGGGGCCTTTGCAGCCGGAGCGAGGGCAGCGGGCTCGGAGGTGGTGGATCTGGGTCTGGCGTCGACAGACCTTCTGTACTTCGCCTCGGGTCGCCTGGATGCCCCTGCAGCCATGTTCACGGCCTCGCATAACCCTGCCCAGTACAACGGGATCAAGTTCTGCCTGGCCGGAGCCAAGCCGGTGGGCGAGGACACGGGACTGTCAGAGATCCGCTCGCTCGCCGAGAAGGCCCTGGCCGACGGTAGCTCGGAGGCAGAACCGGTGGGCGGGACCGTGTCGCGAGACATGCTGGCCGACTACGCAGAGCATGTTCGCTCCTTCGTGGACCTCGACCGGCTGCGTCCCCTCCGGGTGGTGGCTGACGTGGCCAACGGGATGGGTGGCCTCGTGGTGCCCGCAGTGTTCTCGGGTCTGCCCTTCGAGCTCGACATCCTCTTCCCGGAGCTGGACGGCACCTTTCCGAACCATCCGGCCGATCCGATACAGCCGGCGAACCTTCTGGACCTGAAGGCCAGGGTGCTGGAGCTTCACGCAGACGTAGGCCTGGCCTTCGACGGCGACGCCGACAGGGTGTTCCTGGTAGACGAGCGGGCAGAGCCGGTGTCGGGGTCCGTCACCACCGCGCTGGTGGCCAAGGCGATGCTGAGGAAGTATCCCGGAGCGGTGATCCTCCATAACCTCATCTGCTCGAAGGCCGTACCGGAGACCATCATCGAGCAGGGAGGCCGACCCATCCGCACCAGGGTGGGTCATTCGTTCATAAAGCAGGTCATGTCCGACACCGGGGCGGTGTTCGGTGGCGAGCACTCCGGCCACTACTACTTCCGGGATAACTACCGGGCCGACTCGGGACTGATCGCGGCCCTGGTCGTGCTGGAGGTCATGTCCGAATCAGGTGCCCCGCTGTCGGCACTCGTCGAACCGTTACAGAAGTATGCGGCCTCAGGAGAGCTGAACACCGAGGTGGATGATCCCTCAGCGGCAGTCGAGGCGGTGGCGGGGCTGCTGGCCGCAGAGGGGGTAACATTCGACACGACAGACGGCCTCACGGTCGAGTTCGAGAGCTGGTGGTTCAACCTCCGTCCCTCGAACACCGAGCCGTTGCTTCGCCTGAACGTCGAGGCCCTGAACCGTGAAGAGTGTGACCAGAGGGTTGCCGAGGTGCTGGCCCTGGTCCGTAGAGCAGGCTCTACCGGAGAGGCCGGATGAGCCTGCGAATGGGCGAGACCTGTCAGAGGTGCGAATCCCGCGCCAGGTGCGAAGCCCGCGAATGATGCGAAAGGAAGATTTGGATGCCACTTGACCGACTGTTGATCGAGGTGCTCGCCTGCCCGGAGGACAAGGGGCCACTGGTGTACCTGGAGAGCGAGGAGATCCTCTATAACCCCAGGCTTCGCCGCCGGTACCCGATCCGGGAGGGCATACCCGTGATGCTCCCAGGCGAGGCTTCGGAGGCAGACCAGGAGGAGCACGACCGGATCATGGCAAAGGCAGAGGCGGAGTCCGCCCCCATGACCATGTCGGACGGTCGGCCCCGGTGACAAGCGTAGTCAGGGGCACCCCTGCGGCGGGCGTCCTCGACTCCCTCGGCATGTTCGAGGCTGCCGCATCGCTGCCCGAGCAGGTCAGCCGTGCCCTCCAGGCATCCAGGAAGCTGGAGGGCCTGCCACGCCACGACGACATAGAGAACGTGGTGGTGGTCGGCATGGGTGGCAGCGGCATAGCAGGTGACGTGATGGTGGCCGTGGCGGGTCCCTTCCTGGCGGTGCCTGTAACGGTTGTGAAGTCCTACGACATACCGGACTTCGTCGGTCGGGGAACCCTAGTCTTCGCGGTGTCCTTCTCGGGTGACACCGAGGAGACCATCGAGGCAGCCGGGGAGGCTGTCGAGGCCGGCGCGAGCCTGGTGGCCGTCACCTCCGGCGGTGCCCTCGGAAAAATGGCCGAGGAGATCGGAGCCCCGGTAGTAGGGGTTCCTGGCGGGATACCCCAGCCGAGAGCAGCTCTCGGGGCCATGGCCATACCACCCCTGGCCGTCCTGGAGCAGGTGGGGCTCTTCCCCGGAGCCTCCCGCTGGGTAGAGCAGGCGGTCGACCAGCTGGCACGCCGCAGGGACCACCTGCTGGGCACCGGCAGCCTGGCCGAGGAGCTGGCGGAGCGCATAGGGCGTACCATCCCGCTGGTCCACGGCGCCCAGGCCCTGGGTGCTGCGGCAGCTCTCAGATGGAAGACCCAGGTGAACGAGAACGCGAAATCACCGGCCTTCTTCTCCGTCCAGCCGGAGCTCTGCCATAACGAGCTGGCCGGATGGGGGATCCACGGGGACATCACCAGGCAGGTCCTCACATTGGTGAACCTCCGTCACTCTGCAGAGCATCCCCAGGTGGAGCAGCGCTTCACGCTGGTGGCGGAGCTCATGCGCGAGGTGGTTGCCGATGTGCTCGAGGTGCGGGCCGAGGGGGAGGGGGATCTGGCCCAGCTCCTGGACCTGGTGATGATAGGTGACTTCGTGTCGCTCCACATGGCTGCCATGGCCGGCGTGGACCCCGGTCCGGTCCCCGTCCTCGCCGACCTTAAGATGCGTCTTGGCAAGGCGTGACCGCCGACCACCACCCCACCAGAAAGGCCGATGATGGCAACAGAGCACCAGGAACCTCCCTTCCGGGTAGCCGACCTCACCCTGGCTGCCTTCGGGCGTGCCGAGATCGAGCTGGCAGAGCACGAGATGCCGGGCCTCATGGCCATGCGGGCCGAGTACCACGAAGCCCAGCCACTGAGAGGCGCTCGCATCACCGGCTCGCTCCATATGACCGTTCAGACGGCAGTCCTCATCGAGACGCTGGTAGCGCTTGGCGCGTCGGTGCGCTGGGCCAGCTGCAACATCTTCTCCACCCAGGACCATGCCGCAGCCGCGGTGGTCGTAGGCCCTGAGGGCACCGTCGACTCACCGAGGGGAGTACCGGTGTTCGCCTGGAAGGGCGAGAGCCTGGAGGAGTACTGGTGGTGCACCGAGCAGGCCCTATCCTGGCCCGAAGGCGGCCCCAACCTGATACTGGACGACGGGGGAGACGCCACCCTGCTCGTCCACAAGGGGGTCGCCTGCGAGAAGGCCGGTGCGGTGCCCGATCCCTCCGGTGCCGACACCGAGGAGCTCGGGGTCGTGCTCGCGCTCCTGGAGCGCAGTCTCGCCGAGGACCCCGGCCGCTGGACCGGGGTCGCGAACGGGGTGAAGGGAGTCACCGAGGAGACCACCACCGGCGTGCATCGCCTCTACGAGATGGAACGTCGAGGCGAGTTGCTGTTCCCTGCGATAAACGTGAACGACTCTGTCACGAAGTCCAAGTTCGATAACAAGTACGGCTGCAGGCACTCGCTGGTCGACGGCATAAACCGCGCCACCGACGTGCTCATAGGTGGGAAGGTCGCGGTCGTCTGTGGCTACGGGGACGTCGGCAAGGGATGTGCTGAGTCCCTGCGAGGCCAAGGTGCGCGTGTGGTGGTCACAGAGATCGATCCCATCTGCGCGCTGCAGGCGGCCATGGACGGCTACCAGGTGGCACGCCTCGAGGAGGTCGTCTCGTCGGCAGACATCTTCGTCACCGCTACAGGCAACACCGGGGTCATCCGCGCGCCGGACATGGAGAGGATGAAACATCAGGCCATAGTCGGGAACATCGGTCACTTCGACAACGAGATAGACATGGCCGGCCTGGCCAGGATCCCCGGCATAGAGCGTGTGAGAGTGAAGCCACAGGTGGACAAGTGGGTGTTTCCCGACGGGCATGCCGTCATAGTGCTCTCCGAGGGGAGGCTCCTGAACCTGGGCAACGCCACCGGTCATCCCAGCTTCGTAATGTCCAACTCCTTCACGAACCAGACCATGGCCCAGCTCGAGCTCTTCACGAACGGCGCCGCCTACGAGAACAGGGTCTATGTCCTGCCCAAGCACCTCGACGAGAAGGTCGCCCGCCTGCATCTCGATGCCCTGGGGGTGCACCTGACGGAGCTCAGGCCCGAGCAGGCAGAGTACCTGGGCCTGCCGATCGAGGGGCCCTTCAAGCCCGACTCCTACCGGTATTGACCAGGAGCTTCCTCGCCAACCCGCGCCCAGGGCACCCGATATCCGGCCCGGCCCAGCCCAGCCGGGCCAAGCCCAGCCCAGCCGGGCCAAGCCCGGCCCAGCCCGGCCCAGCCCAGCCGGGCCCAGCCGGGCCAAGCCCGGCCCAGCCCGCTGCCCGCGTGACAAGCTGGTGACAACTACCCGAGGAGGCGGTGACATGTGCCCCCTGCAGGTTTAGACTTCCACTGTGGGCAACGCTCGGGTCTGTGGTTGCAAGTCGAAGCCAGTCGCAGGCGAAACGACCCACGTAAGGCGACTCGTGGTTGCTGAGCATGGTGCGGCTTAGAGGTAAGCCCTGCCCGTCCTGGCGTCGGCAGTCGACGCGGGATGGAGAAGGAGGGAAGCCGGCTCATTCGCCCGTC
This sequence comes from Actinomycetes bacterium, assembly GCA_021801795.1. GTDB lineage: Bacteria > Actinomycetota > Acidimicrobiia > Acidimicrobiales > JAJYXR01 > JAJYXR01. The sequence continues at coordinate 47,194 of JAJYXR010000006.1, read as the reverse complement.
GCCGGACCACCGGGATCTTCCGGTAGGTCGCCCTCGGGGAGCCTCCATCTCCTCTGCAGGCGAGTGTGGGGTCAAAGACCAGGTCAGCCGAGCGTTGCCCATTGCCATCAGGCGTGTTCCAAAGAGCGGGGTGCCCCGAGCAGGTAGCAGAGTCCAGGACATCTCGCCAGGCCGATCAGAGGAGGTACTGAGGTGGACGTCGCCCTACGTTGTAACTCGGAGGTGCCGGAGGATCTGCGTGAGAAGGCCGAGGAGAAGGTGGCCAAGGTCGCGAGTCACGCCACGATGATCGAGACAGCAGAGGTAAGGCTGCGTGAGTCGCCCACTGCTCCACCTGCAGAGCGTGCCGCATGCGAGGTAGTACTCAGAGGGCACGGCCGCGTCCTGCGAGCGAAGGGCTGCGCCTCGGATGCGTCCTCCGCCGTCGACCTCGCGGTCTCCAAGGTGGCTCACCAGGTGGAGCGGATGAAGGGAAAGCTCCTCGCCAGGTCGCGTTCTAGCAGAAGGCGCAGGGCAGCCACCAGGGCATGAGTGGTGCCGGTCCCGGAGCGGAGCGATCCGAGGGCCGGTCGGCAGTAGGCTCGAGTATCTATGAGCATTCTCACTCAGGTTCTGCGCGCCGGAGAGGGCAAGAAGGTCAGGCGCCTGGCGGAGCTGGTGCCTCATGTGAACGCGCTGGAGCCCGAGATGGAGGCGCTCTCCGACGAGGAGCTCGCGAGGCAGACGGTGGTCTTCCGGGAGCGGCTGGCTGCCGGGGAGGTTCTCGACGACATGCTCGTGGAGGCCTTCGCCGTGGTGCGTGAAGCTGCCTGGCGCGTGCTTGGTCAGCGCCACTTCGACGTACAGCTCATGGGCGGCATGGCGCTCCACTTCGGGTGGATTGCCGAGATGAAGACCGGCGAAGGCAAGACGCTGGTGTCGACGCTGCCGGTCTACCTGAACGCGCTCGGGGGCAAGGGTGTCCACGTGGTCACCGTGAACGACTACCTGGCCAGGCGCGACGCCGAGTGGATGGGGCAGGTCCACCGTTTCCTGGGGCTGACCGTAGGCAGGGTGAGCCCCGACATCCCAGACCCCACAGAGAAGGCAGCCGCGTATGCCTGCGACGTCACCTACGGGACGAACACCGAGTTCGGCTTCGACTACCTGCGGGACAACATGGCCCGCTCTCGTGACGGGATGGTCCAGCGGGGCCATAACTTCGCGATCGTCGACGAGGTGGACTCCATACTGATCGACGAGGCCCGCACGCCGCTCATCATCTCCGGGCCGGCCACGGAGTCGGCCAAGCTCTACTACCAGTTCGCCGGGATAGCCAGGACGTTGAAGCGCGATGTCGACTACGAGGTGGACGAGGAAAAGCGCATAGTGGTCCCCACCGAGGCCGGCATCGAGAAGGTGGAGCGCCAGCTGGGCACCGACAACCTCTACGACGCGGTGTCGACTAACTACGTCCACCAGCTGACCCAGGCTCTGCGCGCGAAGGAGCTCTACCAGCGCGACAAGGACTACCTGGTGGCAGATGGCGAGGTGAAGATCGTCGACGAGTTCACCGGCCGGACCCTCGAAGGGCGCCGGTGGTCCGATGGCCTCCACCAGGCAGTAGAGGCCAAGGAGCGGGTGCGGATAAAGGAGGAGAACCACACCTGGGCCACCGTGACGCTCCAGAACTTCTTCCGCCTCTACGAGAAGCTGGCCGGCATGACCGGCACGGCAGAGACCGAGGCATCGGAGTTCGCGAGCACCTATAACATGCCGGTCGTCCCCATACCGACCAACCAGCCCATGGTGAGGGTCGACCAGCCCGACCTCGTCTACAAGTCCGAGGATGCGAAGTTCGCAGCAGTCGTCGACGACATCGCGGAGCGCTACGAGAAGGGCCAGCCGGTGCTGGTCGGCACCGCGTCGGTAGCGAAGTCGGAGCAGCTCTCGAAGCTGCTGGAGCGCCGGGGGATACCACACCAGGTGCTTAACGCGAAGCAGCACGCCAGGGAGGCCGAGGTGGTGGTACAGGCCGGCCGTCTCCACGCGGTCACTGTCGCGACGAACATGGCCGGTAGAGGCGTCGACATCCTCCTAGGTGGGAATCCCGAGGGGCTGGCCCGCCACGAGGTGCTCGCGAGGGGCATCGACCCTGATTCTGACGAGGGCCAGGCGGCCCTCCAGACGCTAGAGGCGCAGATGGCGGAGAGATGCGCTCTGGAGGGAGACGCGGTGCGTGAGCTCGGGGGTCTCTACGTTCTCGGCAGCGAGCGTCACGAGAGCCGGCGCATAGACAACCAGCTGCGCGGCCGCAGTGGCAGGCAGGGGGATCCCGGAGAGAGCCGCTTCTACCTGTCTCTGGAGGACGACCTGATGCGCCTGTTCGCCACAGGTGCCATGCAGTGGGTCATGAGCCGCACCCTCCCCGACGACGTGCCCATCGAGGCCAGGATGGTGACCAAGGCCATAGAGCGTGCGCAGAACACCGTGGAGGCACGGAACGCCGAGATCAGGAAGGACGTGCTGAAGTACGACGAGGTGCTGAACGAGCAGAGAAAGGTCATCTACGCGAGGCGCAGGCAGGTCATCGACGGCGAGGACCTGATGCAGCGCACCGAGGAGCTCCTGGAGGAGACTCTGGACCTGCTGGTGCGCGCAGCCTGCCCGAGCGAGTTCGCCGAGGAGTGGGATCTAGACGGGCTCGTCTCGGAGCTGTCCCAGTACTACCCGACCGAGTTCACCAGCGAGGATCTGGCCGAAGCCGGCAGCGTGGCCCACATCATCGAGAGCGTCCTCGCGGAGGCCCTCGAGTACTACCACGGCCGGGACTCGGTGTTCGCCGGCGGGTCCGAGGAGGCCCGTCAGGTCGAGCGCGAGGTGATGCTCCAGATCATCGACCAGCGCTGGCAGGAGCACCTCTCGGAGATGGACTACCTCCGGGAGGGGATAAACCTGCGGGCCATGGGTCAGCAGGATCCCCTCGTGGCCTGGCAGCGGGAGGGATACGAGATGTTCGGCCGCCTCATGGAGGCCATAGACGACGACTACCTGCGTTACGTGCTCCACGTGGAAGTGGTAGAGCAGGCCGCCTCCGAGCTCGACTTCACCAAGGCCAGCTACCAGGCGGCAGAGGACCCCGCGCAGAGCGCGGGTGAGCTGGCCGCGGCGCTCTCCCTGCTGGACCAGGGCTCCCTGCTGGGTGGTGAGCAGGCCTCCCATGGTGCGCTGGTGGGGGCTGCCGCCGCAGGGGTCGGACCTGATGGCGCATCTGGAGCCGGTGAGCTCCGAGCTGGCGGATCTGCCGCCGGGCATGGCCGCTCGGCAGCCCTGTCGGCTTCCCCGGGATCTGGCTCTACGGGAGCTGCAGCGGCAGGATCTGGGGAACGGAGGCGTCGTGTCGCGCCCCCAGCCGACGAGGGCAGCCAGGCGCCGATCGTGAAGTCGGACCGTGAGCGCCTGGGCCGGAACGACCCCTGCTGGTGTGGCAGCGGCAAGAAGTTCAAGCTCTGCCATGGCGCAGCGTGAGTGCCTCCTCGGGGGGCGCCCAGGCCTCCGCGGGTGAACCCCGAGACCTCCGCTCGGAGCTTTCCGAGCTGAGCTCCCGGCTGAGGGAAGCCGAAGGCTACCTGGGCCTAGCCGCCCTGCGCGAGCGGCGGGAGGCCCTGGAGAGGGAGGTGTCTGCACCGGACCTATGGGACGACCCCGATCGAGCGCGGGCCCTCACCTCGGAGTTCGGTCGCGTGGGAGACGACATCGATGTGCTCGAGGACCTTGCCAAGCGGCTCTCGGATGCCGAGGTGCTCCACGAGCTCATGGTGGAGGAGGGCGACGACTCGGTCCAGGCCGAGCTGGTGGCAGGCATAGACGATCTGGAGCGGCGCCTGTCGGACCTGGAGCTCAGGTCTCTCTTCACCGGCGAGTACGACGATAGGGATGCCATCGTCGAGCTGCATGCCGGCACCGGGGGCACCGACGCCCAGGACTGGTGCGAGATGATGCTGAGGATGTACATGAGATGGGCGGAGCGCCGGGGCTTCGACGTCGAGGTGGACGAGACCACTCCCGGCCAGGAAGCCGGGCTCCTGTCGGCTACCTTCATAGTGAAGGGACGCTTCGCCTACGGACTCCTCTCAGCCGAGCGCGGCGTCCACCGTCTGGTGAGGATGTCCCCCTTCGACGCGCAGCACAGGCGCCAGACCAGCTTCGCATCCCTGGACGTGACCCCTTTCCTCGACGACCTCGCGAGCGAGGTCGAGATCGACGAGAAGGACCTGAGGGTCGACACCTATCGCTCCTCGGGCGCAGGTGGCCAGCACGTGAACAAGACCGACTCCGCGGTCCGCCTCACCCACATACCGACAGGGATAGTGGTGTCCTGCCAGAACGAGCGCAGCCAGCACCAGAATCGGGCACGGGCAATGCAGATCCTCGGGGCCAAGCTGCTCGACGTCCAGCGGGCAGAGCGGGATGCGCAGATGCAGTCGCTCTCCGGTCCGAAGGCGAAGGTCGCCTGGGGCAGCCAGATCCGTTCCTACGTGCTCGCCCCCTTCCAGCTGGTGAAGGATCTGAGGAGCCAGTTCGAGACCGGGAACGTGGACGCGGTTCTCGACGGTGACATCGACAGCTTCATCGAGGCCGAGCTGCGGCACAGGCGCTCGGTTTCCTGAGTCACCCAGGTGGCATCGGCCCAGGTGGGGCTCCTTTAGAGGCAGTCCCGCTCCCCGGCTGCCAGGAGTGATAGCCTGGTCGGGACCTCACATCAGGGTTACTGGTGTGTCTCGGCCCGTAGCTAACGCTGAGCACGATTGGTTCGATGATCCGTTTCGAGAACGTCACTAAGAGCTATAAGGCTGGCATGGTCGCGCTCCACGATCTCAGCGTGGAGATCGACAAGGGGGAGTTCGTCTTCCTGGTAGGACCGTCCGGGTCAGGAAAGACGACCTTCCTCCGTCTGCTGCTGCGCGAGGAGATGCCCGACGAAGGGAAGATCTGGGTCGCCGGTAGGGAGATCGGGCGTCTCAGCCACTGGCGCATCCCGTACCTCAGGCGCAACGTCGGCTGCGTCTTCCAGGACTTCCGCCTCCTGCCCAACAAGACGGTGTTCGAGAACGTGGCCTTCGCCCTCGAGGTCATCGGGCGTCCCAGGCATGTTATAGCGGCTCAGGTCCCCCAGGTGCTCGACCTCGTGGGCCTCGCGAAGAAGAGCGGGAGCTTACCCGGAGAGCTGTCCGGCGGGGAGCAGCAGCGTGTGGCGGTGGCCCGCGCCTTCGTGAACAGGCCACTGGTGCTGCTGGCGGACGAGCCCACCGGGAACCTCGACCCGGCCACCAGCCAGGGGATCATGCGGCTTCTCGACAGGATCAACCGCACCGGTACCACCGTGGTGGTAGCCACGCATGACGCCGGGATAGTCGACCAGATGCGTCGCCGAGTGGTGGAGCTCGACCAGGGGAGCCTGGTGCGTGACCAGGAGCGCGGGCTCTACGCGATCGGCACCTGAGGTGGTGGGCTGATTGGCACTGTCGGTCGAGTACGTCGCCCGCGAGACCGCGACGAATCTCTGGAGGAACCGGCTCATCACCTTTGCGGCCATCCTCACCGTAGCGGTCTCCCTCTCGCTCGTCGGTGCCGCCATGCTGCTGCGCCAGGGCGTAGCGAATGCCACCGTCCAGTGGCAGCACGGCGTCGACGTCATCGTCTGGTTCGATCCCCAGCCGACCGGGGCCCCCCAGCCAGCCCAGCATGCCATCGCCAGGGAACTCCTCAGCCTGCCCTACGTTCGCTCCTGCCTCTACCGCACCCAGCAGTATGACTTCGCGGAGGCCCACAGGGTTCTCGCGGCTGACGAGGCCCAGGCTCTCACCGTCGGCACCACCCCTGCATCCGAACGCTGCGTCCTCACCAACCCCGACGAGGCCCAGGCGGTATTCCAGCAGTTCCATACCCAGCCCGGCGTGCAGAGCGTCTTCTACCCCGGTCAGGCAATACGGAACATGGAGGACGTAACCCATGTGCTCCAGTGGGTCTTCCTGGTCGTCGCGCTCGTGCTTCTCGTCTCGGCGTCCGTCCTCATCGTGAACACCATCCGGCTCGCGATCTTCGCCAGGCGAAGGGAGGTGTCCGTGATGAAGCTCGTCGGAGCCACCAACTGGTTCATCCGGATCCCCTTCATATTCGAGGGCCTCCTCCAGGGGCTGATGGGCGCCCTGGTGGCGGTCCTGGCAGTGCTGCTGTTGCACTGGAGGCTCGATGCCCTGGCTGCCGCGGATCAGACCAGCGTATGGCATCAGATGGCCATGTCAGGCGGAGAGGTAGCCGTAACCACCATCGCAGTCCTCCTGGTGGGCATCCTGGTGGGCTCCGTCGGCTCGGCTCTAGCGATCCGGCGCTTCCTGGCGGCTGACCGAGTCGGCATCTAGGTCCACCAGCGCCACGGTCCGGAGCCCCCTGCCTGTCAACCCGCCAGGCCCGGAGCCAGCTGGCCCGGGGTCTGGGGCTCGGGGTTCGGGATCTGGGTTAGGGGTTCGGGGCCGGTGATCAGCTGAGCACGTCCTTGCGGGTGAACCACCACCACGCGCCAGCTGAGAAGAGACCTATGTAGGGGACCTGGACCAGCAGCCCCGCGAGCATCGGGTGGAGCTGGGCAGGCTGGAGGAAGAGCCCACCCCAGGCGAGCAGGTAATGGGTGGGCAGGCCGTCGCGCAGGCTGCCGAGGGCCGGGATGCTGTCCAGGATCTCCGACAGCAGGGCAAACCCGATCCCGGCGCCGACGGCACCGATCACCGAGTCGGTAACAGTCGAGACGAAGAGGGCGAATGCCCCTACCCCTCCTAAAGCGACAGCCACGTAGCCAGTCGACAGCACTATGCGCTCGAGAGATGCACCCTGGGAGTAGCTGACCAGCTCGGGGGTGACTACCCGGTGCCATCCGAAGGCCGCTACCCCCGAGGCCAGCCCCGCGACGGTCACCTCGATGCACGCCACCACCGACAGCCCGGTCGCGACCAGGGCCTTCGAGGCCAGAAGCGACGACCTGGACACGGGGCGTGCCAGGAGCGCCCGGAGCCTCCCCGAGGAGGCCTCTCCACTGAGGGTCTCCCCGGCGAAGATGCTGACGAGGACCACCAGGAGGAAGGGGGCCATGGCGCTCAAGGCTGCCAGCGGCATGTCGAGACCGGAGCGGGTCGCGACCAGTAGGAAATCGGTCTCGCTGGCTCCCTGGGCTGCAGTAGGAGCACCACCGACCGCGAATGCAGCGGTTATGAGGAGGGGTACCAATGCGGCGAATCCGAGGGTGAGCCATGTGCGTGGACGGGGTAGCTGGGTGCGCAGCTCCAGAGCCACCAGGCGCCTGAGCTCTGCCAGACGGCTCTGGCTGCTCGGCACAGGTCGCATCAGCAGCGGCCCTGGAGGCTTGTGCGAATACCAGCCAGATTCGCTCATCAGCGCCCCTCGGCCAGCAGCCCGAGGAAGGCGTCCTCCAGGCGATGGCGTGACATGATCGTCTCCAGCCCGATCCCCGCCCTTACGAGCGCTCCAGCCACGCTCCTTCGCTCCGCTCCTGCCAGCTCGACGACGATGCCCCTGCCTTCTAGGTGAAATCCTGCCACGCCCGGCATGCTCCCGAGGACGAGGAGAGCTGCCGGGACGTCGTCTACCTCCACGTAGAGCGTCGACGCTGATCCGGTGAGGTCGGCTACCGTGCCCGCCGCGACGACGTGGCCCGCGTCGATCACCGCTACGTGGCTGCACATCTGCTCCACCTCCGCGAGAAGGTGGGAGGAGAGCAGGATGGTCGTGGAGCGCTCCGCGAGCTGGCGGATGATGGAGCGTACGTGGCGGACCTGCTGGGGATCCAGGCCGGTGGTCGGCTCATCGAGGACCAGTAGCGGTGGACGGCCCATTATCGCCCGCGCAAGACCCAGGCGCTGGCGCATCCCGAAGGAGTATTCCTTCACCGGCCTCTCCGCGGCCTCGTGGAGGTCCGCGATCCGAAGGGCCTCCAGCACATCGCCCGAAGCGGGGTCCCCGCCGCCCGCGACCCAGTGCTGTTCGAGGTTTGCCCGACCAGAGAGGTGGTTCGCGAACCCTGGGGTGTCGACCATCGATCCAACCCTATGCAGGACCCGGGCTCCCGGGCGGGCAGCCTCGCCGAAGATCCGGATCACCCCCGCGGTCGGCCTGGCCAGGCCTATGAGCATCCTCAGGGTCGTCGTCTTGCCGGCGCCGTTCAGGCCGAGCAACCCGAATACCTGCCCTGTCTCCACCCGAAGGTCCAGCCGGTCCACGGCCGTCACGCCGTTGCGGAAGCGCTTGGTGAGCCCTAGGAGCTCCACAGGTGGAACCCCCTGGGCCTGGTCTGTGGTCACGAGATCGAAGGCTACGCGCTGCGGCGGCACATTGGTCCACTATGCTCCTGGCGTGGTCAAGGGAGTCATACTCGCCGGTGGGAGTGGGACGCGGCTGCATCCCCTCACCCGAATCACGAACAAGCATCTCCTGCCGATCTACGACAGGCCGATGATCTCCTATGCCATCGAGGCCTTGGTGCAGGCCGGCATAGGCGAGGTGATGCTGGTTACCGGCGGCACCCACGCAGGCGAGTTCCTGCGCCTTCTCGGCAACGGCCACGACGACGGCCTCGACCGTCTCCTCTATGCCTACCAGGATCGCCCGGGAGGGATCGCAGAGGCCCTGGGGCTCGCGGAGCGGTTCGTGGGTGACGACCCGGTCCTGGTGATGCTCGCTGACAACATCGTCGAGCACACCTTCAGGCCTACCGTCGAACGCTTCATTGAGCAGGAGAAGGGCGCGCGCATCGTGTTGACCGCAGGTCAGGATCAGACGCATCTGCGCAGCCTCGGCGTTCCCGAGATGGACGAGTCAGGCGCCATAGTCCGGATAGTCGAGAAGCCCGAGAACCCGCCCAGCGGGTACGCGGTAACCGGCATCTACTGCTACGACCCATCGGTCTTCCAGGTGATCTCCACCCTGGAGCCCTCCGGACGGGGGGAGTTGGAGATCACCGACGTCAACAATGCCTACGTGGCCCGCTCCGAGATGGAGTACGACGTGCTGGAGGGCTTCTGGGGTGACGCGGGTGAGTCCATAGACGCCTACTACGCGGTCAACGACTTCGTCCGTGCCAACGGGGCGAACAAGGGCTGAGGGCGCCTCTGGGTGCCTGCTCAGGGGCTAGGCAGAGCCGGCAGCCCACTCGGCCATCTCGGCCCGGTGACGTGCATAGTCGACCTTGCCGGTCGGTGCCCTGCCTATGGAGTCGACGAAGCGGATCCTCTTCGGGGCCTTGTAGCCTGCCAGCTGGCTCTTCACGTGCTCTATGAGCTCCTCCTCGCTGACAGTCGCGCCGGGGTTCAGCTCGACGGCTGCCGTCACCACCTCCCCGAAGCGCTCGTCAGCGAACCCCACGGCCACCGCGTCTCGCACTCCAGGGTGCAGCTTCAACACCTCCTCCACCTCTTCGGGGAACACCTTCTCACCACCAGTGTTTATGCACACCGACCCGCGACCCAGCAGGGTGATGGAGCCGTCGGCCTCCACCGTCGCGAAGTCTCCTGGTATCGAGTACCGAACGCCGTCGATCACCTTGAAGGTGGATGCGGTCTTCTCGGGATCCCGGTAGTAGCCGAGTGGGTTCCGCCCGCCGAGGGCCAGCACACCCACCTCTCCTGATCCGGCAACCACATCCGCTCCTGTGTCGGGGTTCACCACCCGCACACCGCGACCGAGGGAGAAGTGCCCGGTGTGCTCGGCAGCATTTCCGCTGGAGACCGATACGCCCATGCCGAGCGCCTCGGAGGAGGAGAAGGCGTCTATGAGTATCAGGCTCGGCCTGTGGCGGAGCAGACCAGCCTTGGTGGGTTCGCTCCATATGACGCCCGAGGAGATGATCGCGAGCAGGGTGGACATCTTCCAGCGATCGGGGTTCGCATCCAGCTCCCGCAAGATGGGCTTGGCGAAGGCATCCCCGACGATGGCCATAGTGTTCACCTGATCGCGATCCACGGTGTCGAGCAGCTCCACCGGGTCGAACCTCCGGTTCGTCAGGGTGACTATGGAGCCCCCCACGTCCATCATCCCCAGCGCGGTGAACAGGCCGGTTCCGTGCATGAGGGGGCACGCCGGGAGGTGCACCGGGCCGGGTCCCGAGATGGTCCTGCGAACGCCCTCTAGCCCCTCGTCCTCGGGGAGCTTCATGATGTTGCCCTCGTTCAGGCGGAGAAAGAGGTCGTCCTGGCGCCACATCACGCCCTTTGGCATGCCGGTGGTGCCACCGGTGTAGAGAAGGATCAGGTCGTCGCCACTTCGACCCCAGGGCCCCCGGACCCGTTCGGTGGCCGACTTCGCAGCGTCCTCGTAGGGATCGGCCCAGGCTGGGCAAGGACCCGAGCCGTCGTCCACCCAGAGCCAGCCCTTGACCTTCGGCACCCTGGAACGGAGCCCCTCGATCCTTTCGGCGAAGGTCCCGTGGAAGACCACTGCGACCGCGTCGGCGTTATCCCACAGGTAGACGATCTCCTCGTCGCCGTAGCGGTAGTTCGTGTTCACCGGAGCGAGCCCGGCCTTCAGGATCCCGAAGGTCGACTCCAGGTACTCCGGGCAGTTATATAAGTAGTGGGCGACCTTGTCCTGGTGCTCCACCCCTAGGTCTATGAGCGTCCGCGCGATGCCGTTCGCGCGTTGGTCCATGGCTTCCCAGGTGAGCTTCCTGTCCCCGTGTATGAGGGCAGGGGCCTGAGGTATGCGCTCGGCAAGGGTCTCCCAGATGTCTGCGAAATTCCATTCGGTCACGTTGGCACTCTACGCTGAACCGCATGGACTTCGCCCTTCCCCAGGATGACCACCCCGTTCGCACCGCCTTCCGGGCCTGGCTGGCCGCTAATCCCCAGCCGAGCGGCCGCCAGCTGGCAGAGGCCGGCTACGTGGCCCCCCACTGGCCAAAGCCCTGGGGTCTCGATGCCGATCCGATCACCCAACTCGTCATCGACGACGAGATGCGCAAGGCAGGGCTTCACAGGCCGCTGAACCCGATAGGGATTGGCTGGGCGGGCCCCACGCTGCTCCACGCCGGATCGGCTGAGCAGCAGGATAGGTACCTGCCTGGCATCCTCTCCGGTGAGGAGGTCTGGTGCCAGCTCTTCAGCGAGCCCGGGGCCGGCTCCGACCTGGCCTCGCTCACCACCAGGGCAGTCCGTGACGGTGACGAATGGGTGGTCCAGGGTCAGAAGGTCTGGACCACCCTCGCCCACATCTCCCGCTACGGGATCCTGCTCGCGCGTACCGATCCCGACGCCCCCAAGCACGAGGGAATCTCCTATTTCGTGTGCCCCATGGATGCCAAGGGCGTGACCGTAAGGCCCATAGTGGACATGACCGGGGACCACGCGTTCAACGAGGTGTTCCTCGATGACGTCCGCATCCCCGTGGAAAACCTGGTCGGCCAGGTGAACGACGGCTGGCGGCTGGCCAAGGTGACCCTAGGCAACGAGCGCGTATCGCTCTCCGGGGAGGGTGCGCTGTGGGGCAACGGTCCCACCGCGGCCGACCTCGTGGATCTCGTCCGCCGATCCGGCACCGATCCCGGTGCCGTCCTGAGAGAGAGGCTGGTGAGGGTGTGGTCCGAAGGGGAGATACTCAGGTGGGTGAGGATGAGGACCCTGAGTGCCCGCATAGCAGGCCGCGAGCCGGGTCCGGAAGCCTCCGTCAGGAAGGCCCTCGCCGATCGTCACGGAGGGCTTGTGATGGATCTTGCCCGTGACCTAGCCGGCCCCTACGGCCTCCTCTCCGACTCCGGCCCCATGGACGGCCTGGCTGGGAAGCACGGAGCCGGGATGATGCCGGGCGAGGGTGGCGCAGCGTGGCCATCGGCCTTCTGGGCAAAAGGGTTCCTCTTCTCGCCGGCGCTCACCATTGGCGGGGGCACTGCCGAGGTCCAGCGAAACATCGTTGCCGAGAGAGTCCTCGGTCTCCCGCACGACCCAGCCGCCTGAAGCGCCCCATCAGCCTGCGGGTTCCGGCAGCCTTCGGGTTCCCTCACCCGGATCCGACCCGATCGAGGACGCGTCTCACCATCGCCGCGAATGCCTCGGGATGGGTGAGGTGAGCTCCGTGGGCCGCACCGGATATCTCGAAGAGCTCGCCCCGCGGTGCAGCCCCGGCGAGGGTCTCCGCGGAGCGCAGGTGGTGTGGAACTGAACGGCTACCGCGGCCGAACACGGCCGGGACCCGGATCTCGTTCGGATCGAACTGGGGCCTCGTGTCTCGGATGGCCGCCAGCTCTGCGAGCAAGGCCGGACCGTCGGCGCGCCTCTCGTCCCGGTCACCCTCTGCCATGCGCTCCCATGACTCGTCCCCGACCATGCGTCTGAAGAAGCCCTCGGCGAAGTCGGACGGATCCATACCCTCGAGCGCGGACCTGCCACCGTGGCGCGGCCACCATTCGAGCCAGGGGAGCGGCGGTTCGTAGGCAGCCAGGCCCACAACCGACTCGGGTGACTCGATGGCGGCCCCGATGGCCACGTCCCCGCCGTAGGAATGGCCGATCACCACGCACCGGCGCCCGTCCACCAGCTCGAGGAGATCCGCCACGTGCTCGCCTAGGCTCGTGGCTACGGGCCTGACATCGCGTGAGCGGTGGTATCCACGCCTGTCGTAGGCGAGCACGTGGAGATCCTCCAGGCGGCGCATTACCCGGCTGAAGCTCGTAGCCCTGTCCAGCGAGCCGTGCACCAGCACCACGAGCGGCCACTCTCGTGAACCGGCGGCTTCTCCCGGCGGGGTGGTCCCCCCAGGATCCAGTCTGGCTACAGGCCGGTGCTCGATCACGAACAGACCGCCCGATGGTTCTAGGTCGATCCCTTCTGAGGCCTCGTTGCCCGGCACGGAGCGAGGCTAGCGCGCCTCGGCTATCCCGCCACCTGCCGAGGTCCCCGTACCCTGGAGCGCCCGAGGGCCAGGGGAGTGCCAGGGCGATGGCCGCCGTGGCTGGTGGCCGAGTCTGCGGTCGCGGCGTGCCCGGTAGGCTCCATGGTATGGCTACAGGATCTACCCAGCGCGACGGTGGTTTCATGGGTGCCTTCGGACCGAACGCCTGGCTCGTGGACGACATGGCCGAGCAGTACAGGAGGGATCCGTCTTCTGTCAGCCAGAGCTGGCAGGACTTCTTCTCCACCAGCCAGGGCGAGAGCCGCCCTGGCCTCCAGGCGGGGGGCCAGGGCGTGCGCCGAGACGTGACCCAGACTGCCCCTGACGCCCAGACTGCCCCTGACGCCCAGACTGCCCCTGACGCCCAGACTGCCCCTGATACCCAGGCCGCCCCTGACGCGGCGGGCGCAGATGAAGAGGAGGTGGTTCCCCTCAGAGGTGCCCCGGCTCGCCTGGCCGCGAACATGGAGGCCTCTCTCACCATCCCGACAGCGACGAGTGTCCGCAGCGTGCCGGCGAAGCTTCTGGAGGTCAACCGCTCGGTGATGAACAGCCACCTGATACGCATCTCCGGTGCGAAGGTGAGCTTCACCCACCTGATCGCCTACGCCGTCGTGAAGGCCCTCCAGGCGCACCCCTCGATGAACGCCGCCTACGTGCCTCCCCCCGGCGAAGGTGGTTCGCCTGGGGTGGTCAGGCACCGCTCGATCGGGTTGGGTCTGGCGGTCGACCTCGAGCGTGCCGGCGGCGAGAGGTCTCTCATGGTCCCCGTAATCCGCTCCGCGGAGTCCCTCGGCTTCAGGGAGTTCGTGGTCGCGTACGAGGACCTGGTCCGAAAGGTCCACACCGGCAAGATCTCCCCCGACGACTTCTCGGGGGCCACCGTTACCCTTACGAACCCCGGGACGCTCGGAACGGTGCAGTCGGTACCGAGGCTGATGCCGGGCCAGGGTCTCATAGTCGGCGTCGGATCGGTCGGTTTCCCGGCAGAGCTCCAGGCAGCAGACCACCGCAGTCTCGCAGCTCTCGGCGTGGGAAAGGTGGTGACCCTCACCTCTACCTATGACCACCGGATCATCCAGGGCGCAGAATCAGGGCTGTTCCTCGCGGACGTCGCCAAATACCTGATGGGCGAGGAGGGATTCTATGACGAGATATTCAAGGCGATGGACGTACCCTCGGAGCCGGCTCGGTGGCATCCGGACCATAACGACCTCGGAGACGGCCAACAGCGCCTGGTGAAGCAGACCCATGTCCAGACGCTGGTGAACATGTACCGGGTGCGCGGTCATCTGATCGCCGACCTGGATCCACTGGCTGCCGAGGCTCCGCCGATGCACCCGGAGCTCGACCCGCTCACCTACGGGCTCACCGTCTGGGACCTCGACAGGGAGTTCCTGGTGGACGGCCTCGCGGGTCGGGAGCGGATGACCCTCGGGGAGGCGCTCGACATCCTGCGGGACGCCTATTGTCGGACCCTCGGAGTCGAGTACATGCACATCCAGCACCCCGACCAGAAGCGGTGGATCCAGCAGCACGTCGAGGGGGTGCCGCCGGTGCTGGCCATCGAAGAGCAGCGCCACGTCCTCGACCGCCTGAACGCCGCCGAGGTCTTCGAGCGCTTCCTGCACACCCGCTACGTGGGTCAGAAGCGCTTCGGGCTCGAAGGAGGGGAGTCGGCGATCGTGATCCTCGACACCATCCTCGACGAGGCCTGCTCCGCGGGGCTGAGCGGGGCAGTCATGGGAATGTCTCACAGAGGCCGCCTGAACGTCCTCGCGAACATCGTCGGCAAGTCCTACGGGGAGATATTCCGCGAGTTCGAAGGGGACCTCGATCCGGAGTCAGTGCAGGGTTCGGGAGATGTGAAGTACCACAAGGGAGCCTCGGGGAAGTTCGTCGGCCGCTCCGGTAGGGAGATCCCGGTGACGCTCGCGTCGAATCCCTCCCATCTCGAGGCTGTCGACCCGGTGGTCGAGGGCATGGCCCGCGCCAAGCAAGAGCGAGACGGCTCAGGACAACCCTTTGCCGTGCTGTCGCTCCTCGTCCACGGTGACGCGGCCTTCGCCGGCCAGGGGGTGGTGGCCGAGACACTGGAGATGTCGCAGCTGCATGGCTACAGGACAGGTGGGACCATTCACCTGGTAGTGAACAACCAGCTCGGCTTCACCACTGCCCCGGAGTCTGCCCGCTCGTCGGTTTACCCCACCGATGTCGCCAAGACGATCCAGGCACCGATACTCCACGTGAACGGCGACGATCCCGAGGCATGCCTGCGGGCAGCGCGTCTCGCCTTCGCCTTCCGCCAGGCCTTCCACAAGGACGTCGTCATCGACATGGTCTGCTACAGGCGCCACGGCCATAACGAAGGCGACGACCCCAGCTACACCCAGCCGCGGATGTACGCGATCATCGACGCCAGGAGATCAGTCCGCAAGCTCTACACCGAGTCCCTGGTGCGGCGCGGCGACATAAGCATCGAGGAGGCCGAGAAGGCTCTCGACGACTTCCAGGCCCGCCTGCAGGCAGCGCTCGACGAGACGCGCCAGACTGCCGTCTTGCCCCCGGCCACGCTTCCGCGGCGCACCGAGACACCCCCGGCGCCGTCTTCACCGCCTACGGGAGTGGGACGGGAGCGCCTGGACTACCTGGCCAGCGCAGCCACCGCAGTTCCCGAGGACTTCACATTGCATCCCAAGCTCGCCAGGCAGTTCGCCCAGCGCTCTCAGCTGGTCGCGCTGGGCGAGGTGGACTGGGCCCTCGGCGAGGCGATGGCCATCGGCTCCCTGGTGCTGGAAGGCACGGACGTGAGGCTGGCCGGTCAGGATACGCGAAGAGGCACCTTCAGCCAGCGCCACGCGGTGCTGGTCGACCATCACAGTGGTGCCGAATGGGTCCCGCTCGCCCACCTGCGTCCCGACTACGCCTCGGCACCTTCCCCGGTCGTGTCTGGCGCGGGCGGTCCTGGCGAGGTGTTCGGTTCCCCGGTCCCAACAACTGCCGGCGAGGGCATGGGTAGGTTCTCGGTACATGACTCCCTGCTCTCGGAGTACGCGGCGCTCGGCTTCGAGTACGGCTACTCCGTGGAGGCCCCAGACGCCCTGGTGGCCTGGGAGGCCCAGTTCGGAGACTTCGCCAACGGCGCCCAGGTGGTGATCGACAACTTCATAGCCGCCGCCTACGACAAGTGGGGGCAGCGTTCTGGGCTGGTGCTCCTGCTGCCCCATGGCTACGAAGGGCAGGGTCCCGAGCACTCCTCGGCACGGCTCGAGCGCTTCCTCACCCTCTGTGCGCGTAACTCCATGCGGGTGGCGCAGCCGACCAGCGCTGCCCAGTACTTCCATCTCCTCCGCGCCCAGGTACGCCGCCCTGACCGGATCCCCCTGGTGGTCCTCACCCCGAAGTCCCTGCTGCGGGCACGCCAGGCCAGGTCTGCCTTCGCGGACCTGGAGAACGGGAGGTTCTACGAGGTCCTCGACGATCCCCATAGGGGTCCAGCGACCGATGGCCCGACCGATGGCCCGACCGATGGCCCGACCGATGGCCCGACCGATGGCCCGACCGATGGCCCGACCGATGGCCCGACAGATGGCCCCACGACCATAGATCCGAGCCGCGTCCGCAGGGTGCTGCTGTGCTCGGGGAAGGTGGCATACGAGCTGATGGATCGCCGGGCGAGCCTGATCGCAGGCGACCAGCCGCCTGCTTCGGGTGATGCCGGCGCGTCCGGGAGTCAGGAGGGTGGCATACCTGCTGGCGAGGTGGCGATCGTGCGGATCGAGCAGATCTATCCCTGGCCCGAGGAGTCCCTGGTGGAGACGCTCGGTGCCTATCCCGCCGCACGCGAGGTGGTGTGGGTGCAGGAGGAGCCGGAGAACATGGGGGCGTGGAACTTTGCCCATGGCCGCCTGCACAGGCTGCTCAGGGATAGCTACCAGCTGACCCATGTGAGCAGGGCAGAGTCCTCCAGCCCGGCCACCGGGAGCGCTGCCATGCACCATCTGGAGCAACAGGACCTCCTGGCGCGCGCCTTCGCCTGAACCCGGCCTGCCTCACGGCACCTGCTCCTCTGTCCCCACAGCTTCGCATCACCGCTCCCCGGACCAGCCAGGTCGGCAGACCAGTATCATCACTTATAGTGGTGAAGTGGCCAATGCAATTCGGATTCTGCGTCAGATTCCAGCCACTGGCTAGCTGTAGAACCTACCTTCACCTGCATCTTTAGCGGCACAGGTAAAAATACTCATTAGGTATTGACACCTAGAGTAGTGATACTGCTACAATGAGTAGTGAGACCGAACGCTGCGAGTAGTTAACGACTACAGCGTATCAGGCTCGTGCAGGGTCCGCAGTAGTGGGTTAGGCAAGGTGGAGGTGCCGGAGTGCGAGTAGCCAGGGCAATACATCACATCGGTGGGCGCAGGTCCCGCAAGGGACTGAGGCGGGGCAAGCGAGTGCTGATCATGGAAGCTCCGCGTCCGGAGAGTGGGCGTAGCGCGGCGGCCTCCGTGCGTGCATGGGAGGACCCGGGTTCGAGCCGCTGGCAGAGCGTCGGCTACAAGGATCCCTGGCCGAGCCGGTGAGGTCATGAAGCCAGGGCGGCCAGGGGTGCCGCGCTGGTAACCAGCTGGTAACCAGAGGGAGCGATCGGGGAGCGATCGACGAGGCAGGTAAAAGGGCGAAGGGCTATGGACGGAGCGAGAGCGAAAGCCAGGAGGAGGTCATCCGGGGACTCCGAGGCTGGCTTCTCCATGGCCGAGGCCCTGGTTACGGTCATGATCCTCGGGGTGCTCACCACCCCTCTGGCCGGGGTGTTCAACAGTGGTTTCACGGCGGCTGCCGACGCGAGCCAACGCACCGACGCTGTAGCGCTCGCCACCTCTGATCTCGCGCTGGTGAGGTCGCTGCCTTACTCGAAGGTTGGCTTCTATGCCGACCAGAACGGCTACGAGCCATCGGTGGGCTCGATGACCACCGTTACCCTCGGAAGCACCACACCCGCGGGCTACGTTCCCCAGATCGTCCCCGTGAGCACCTCGAAGGTGGGCACTATCACCTTCGAGGTGAGCACCGAGATCGTCTGGGCAGCAGCCTCGGGGGCGTTGCCGGGATCGCCTACTTCTTACTCTCAGGCATACAAGGAGGCCATGGCGACGGTCTCCTGGGGCAGCGCCAGCACACCCAAGTCGGTGACCGAGCAGACGATCATCTACTCCGGTGCGCTGGGTGCCTACAGCGGCCCGGGGTCGGATGCCACCGGGTCCGGCTCAGGTGGCGGGATGCTCGGCGCACCGCAGCTCGCCGCGGCTCAGGTTCCGGCGTCCCCGGCAGGTGAGAGCGAGGTCGGGCTCACCTGGTCGATGCCGCCGGGCACCTCGGCAGGGTACTTCGTGGTGGAGTGGTCCACGGACCCTGCCATGCCATCGAGCTCGCTCCAGGCGAGCCCACACGAGTCCTCCAGCGTGACCAGCTACACGGTCCAGGGACTCTCGGCAGGGAGCACGTACTTCTTCGAGGTCGTCGCCTACCAGGCTGGTGGCTCCGCGACCATGGCATCCAACCAGGTAGAGGCGACCACCGACTCGTCGAGCAGCTCTACGTGCAGCCTCGGATCGTTCACCGTGATGGGCCAGACCTCGGGCAACACGGGCAAGACCTACCTGAACCCCGACGGGACCATGTCCGAGGACCTGACCCTCGCGCTCGATACCACAGGTTCGTGCCCGGGTCCCTACTCGGTGATGGCCGAGCCATCGGGCACCACCACCGCGGACCCCGGTGCGCCCTACGTGTTGCCGACGGCATCCTCGGGCCAGTGGATAGGGACGGTTCCCTCGGCAGGCGAGACTGGCTGGGCGCTGGGCGAGCACAGCTTCGTCGTGATGTTCGACGGATCGCCGGTCTCGCCTCCTGTAGGGCAGACCTTCCTCGTGTGTGCGTACCTTCCACCCTCGGAGCAGTCGAGCTCCCAGAACCAGTGCTGATGAAGCCATGAGAACCTTCTTCCCCATGCAAAAGAGCCCGTCGGATACCCCCCCGGCGGTATGCGCCACCCAGGGAGGTCGCCTCCACGCCAGCCGCGGCCTCCCTGGTGTGGTCCCAGCGAGGAGCCCAGCCAGGTGGTCGCCAGGCGACCTGCATGACCAGCAGACATCCGCGAGCCCTGGACGCGAGGGTGGTTTCACCCTCATAGAGCTGCTGGTGGTCATGGCGGTAGGCCTGCTCATGACCACCTCGTTCGCCCTCACCTTTTCTTATCTCGCCTCGGCTACCGCGCAGTCCATAGCAGGACAGAACGCCACCGCGGGGGTGCGGTTGACGATGGCGCAGCTCTCGCAGGACATCTCCGAGGCGAACCCCCTCGTCGATCTCTCCAGCAGCTCCTCTTATGCGGACTCGGTGGAGATGGCGCTGGGTCCTTCTGGCAGCCAGCAGGTGGTTCGCTGGGTTCTCCAGCCGGTACCGGGCTCGGCATACGGGACCCTTTATCGCCAGGTCATGTCCGGTACCGGATCGTCGGCGACGGTGCTGTCCTCCTACCCCGAGGTTACCCAGGTGGCGAACATGGCTGAGGGAATACCTGTATTCGACTACTACGGCCAGGGCGGGGAGAACCTGGTCGTCAACGGCGCAGCGGCGGACCAGACGGCGAGCTGCAGCGTGCGGGTGGGCGTGACCCTGGTGGTCGACCCCAGCCGGGGTGCCGACCCCTTCACGGAGCGCAGCGAGACAGCGCTCTCGAACACCGAACCGGGAAGCATGCCATGCGGATGACACCCAGGCGAAGGGCTGACGAGCAGGGGTCGCTCGTTGTGGTGATCATCCTCGCCATGGTCATAGGCCTCACCGGCCTCGCCCTCGTCACCAGGGCTGTCGGCGAGCTGTCCAGCGCCCGCCAGGTGCAGGACCTGGCTGCCGCGCGAAGCGAGGCACACGCGGCTCTCTCGAATGCCCTCTTCCAGATGAGCCAGGAGCCAGGTTCGCTGAGCAGCTTCTGCGTGGTGCCGCCTGGATCTAGCACGTCGGGCTGCACCCAGTCCTCGATCATCGACGGCGCGGACATCTCCTATGTGGCGACCGCTACCAGTGACACCACCTATGCAGTGCAGATAAAGGCCACCGTGGACGGCGCCACCGTGGCCGCGGACGCGGATGTCACCCGGGTCACCGACTACCCCTTCGCCGTCTTCGCAGGTTCGTCGGTCACCTTTAACGGAGCGGGCACGGCGATCACCATTCACTCGACGAACCAGTACGGGCAGTCCATGAACGCCCCTGCTGACGTAGGCAGCGACGGCACCATCACATGCAACGGCAGCGGTGAGTACGGCACCAACCAGGTGACCTTCGACGGTGGAACCTCGAACTGTCCCGCCTGGCTAACGAACACCGCCACCTACGATCCACCCCAGCCAGTGTCGAGCTGCCCGCCGCCGGTCGCCACCACTCCGGCTACGCCTTGCATGCCGGCGGATCCCCAGCCGTGCCCGAACGGCGGGGACTTCTCCACCGGGAGCTCCACGCCCTTCGTGCTGGAGCCCGGCGTCTACGAGTGCACCGGGAACATAACCTTCGGCAGCACCGTGAACGTGGACTACTCCTCGAGCGTCAATGGCGGGCAGGTGCAGATCTTCGACTTCCCATCCAGCGGGACCCAGCCCGACATCTCCATGGCAGGCTCGCTCGTGAACCAGTGGGAGGACCAGTCTGCGACTCCGCCGGTGGTCGGGAACCCGGTGGATCTTCAGCTCTACGTGGCCGGGTCCTGCTCGGGAATCCAGGCCGACCACGGCACGGTGTTCAATGGCTACCTCTACGCACCGGGATGCTCGATCACGCTGGATGGCGGCCAGCTCGAGTGGACGGGGGCCTTCGTGCTGAACCAGTTCACCGTCAACGGGAACCCGAACCTCACCGTCAACTACGACGAGCGGATGAACGAGCTGGTCCAGTCGAGCTGGGTCGTCAGCAACTTCGTCTGGGTGCCTCCCTCCAGCTTCTCCGACTGACCAGCCCGCTTCTCAGCACTCCGCTCCATGCTCGGGTAGGGGGTCAGGCGAGCCAGCCGGTCTGCCTCGTCTCGAGCCAGCCGGTTCCCACCTCGTTCTCCTCGGGCATGTAGCCTCCTGGCGTGGACGCACTACCGCAGCCTGCAGATATCCTCCCGCACCGCCCACCGTTCCTCCTGGTCGACGAGGTGAGCCGCCTGGTGCCCGCCACGAGCGCGAGCGGCTCCTGGCGCCTCACCGGAGAGGAGGAGTTCTTCCGGGGGCACTTTCCCGGCAGGCCGACCTTGCCTGGCGTGTTGATGGTCGAGTCGATGGCCCAGCTCGGGGGCATAGCGGTCCTGGCCGATCCCAGGTACAGCGGGCGCCTGGTGCTCTTCGGAGGGATCGACTCCGCACGCTTTCGCCGCCAGGTAGTGCCTGGAGAGGTCCTCGACCTGGATGTCGAGATATCCCGCCTCTCGTCCAGGGCAGGGAGGGGGCGTGGACGGGCGACCGTGGGCGGGGAGCTCGCCTGCGAGGCCGAGCTCCTCTTCGTCATCGTCGATGCCTGACCAGCCAGTGCGCGTCGCCCCGCTGCGCCTGGCCACCTGGAACGTAAACTCCCTGAAGGCCCGCATGCCCTGGGTGGAGACCTGGATCTCATACGCGGAGCCTGACGTGATGTGCCTTCAGGAGACGAAGCTCTCCGACGAGGCGTTCCCTGCGGAGGCCTTCAGAGCACTCGGATATGACTCCATCCACCATGGGGACGGCCGGTGGAACGGTGTGGCAATACTTAGCCGGGTAGGGATAGAAGACGGGGCAGTCGGCCTGGGAGATGGGGTCGACGAGCAGGGTTGCCGCCTCATCGCGGCTACCTGTGGAGGGGTCAGAGTCCACAGCGTCTACGTCCCGAACGGACGGTCGCTCGACAGCGAGCACTACGGCGCGAAGCTCGCCTGGCTGGCCGGGCTGGCTGATCTGCTGTCCCGGACCTGCGATCCCTCGGCCGATGTAGCGGTCTGCGGTGATTTCAATGTCGCCCCCGAGGACATCGACGTCTGGGATCCAAAGGCCCTATCAGGCTCCACCCACGTGAGCGGTCCCGAGAGAAGGGCTCTTCAGCAGCTTCTCGACTGGGGTCTGGTGGACATCTTCCGTGAGCACCATCCCGAGCCAGGTCTCTACTCGTGGTGGGACTACCGTAACGGTGCCTTCCACAAGCATCACGGCATGCGGATAGACCTGGTCCTGCTGACCAGGTCTCTGGCATCCAGGTGCACCTTCTCCATGGTGGACCGTAACGCCAGAAAGGCACTTGGCGAGGCCAAGCCTTCCGATCACGCGCCGGTGCTGGTGATGCTGGGCTGATCCCCGCCGCCCTGGGAGAGCGTCGCCCGGAGCCTGGCCAGCTGGCGCCTGGATGTCTCCAGGTCGCTGGCATCCATGGATTCCAGCTCCGCGACCTGCTCCCGCAGGCCCGAAATCAGCTCCGACGGCCCGCAGGGCCGGCTCAGGCCTTCTGCGGCCTCCAGGTCCCTGGGCAGCGTCTCGCTCCAGGAGCACCACAGCTCGTCCCCGCAGCGGGTGATGGCCACGTAGAGCAGCCGCTGCTCCTCGGCCAGGGAGCCCGTGCGTCCCCCCATGGGAGGCACGGTGGCATCCTCCAGACCGATGATCGCCACCAGGGGCCATTCCAGGCCCTTGGCTCTGTGGAAGGTGGAAAGCTCCACGGCTGGACCCTCCCGACTTACCCCATCTGGCCCCGGCAGCCTGAAGGGTATCTGCATCCTCTCCAGCGCCCGTGCCACCGGCAGCAGGCGACGATTCGTGCGAGCCAGGACGGCGATATGCGACCATGCCCGCCCGCCGTCGTGTGCGAGGCGGATCCAGCGGGCCACCTCGGTCGCCTCTCCCTGGACGTCCGCGAAGGACCCGATTCGCGGAAGCCGTCCCTCTGGCCGGGTGGCCTCCCCGGGTCTGCTGCCAGCAGCGGTTCCGAGCACCGCCCGGGCGCAGGCGAGGATCTGAGGTGTGGAGCGATGGTTCGAGTCCAGCCGGATGATCTCGATTCCCTCTACGAGATCGGTGATGCGCGCCAGGATGGTGGGGTCCGCTCCGTTCCACTCGTAGATCGACTGGTCCGGATCCCCGACCACGAACAGGTCGTCACGTCCAGCGCGCCAGGCTTCGAGCAGCTGCCACTGCAGCGGGTTCATGTCCTGCACCTCGTCGACGAACAGGTGGCGGACCCGCCACGCCCAGGACTGCGCGAAGCGGGGCTCTTCGGTCATCAGCTCGGCGCAGTGGCTAAGGATGTCGTGGAAGTCGAGGAGCCCCCGGGCGGACTTCTCGCGTTCGTAGGCCCCGAAGGCGCCAGCCACGTCGTCTAGCCCCAGGCCGGGCAGCCTCCCATGCGCTTCGGCCCTGGCTGCGTAGGCAGCGGGATCGACGAGGAGAGCCTTCGCCCAGTCGATCTCAGCCCCGATCGTCAGGTAGGCAGACGAGCCAGAATGCCCCAGCACGTCGCGTGCGGCACCTCCGGGTCCACGGGTCGAGCAGGCCATCTCGCGTAAGAGCGCGGCAGGGGAGGGCAGGATCCTTATCCCCTGGCGGCCGGTCTCCTCGTGCCACCTTCGGACCTCTCCCAATGCGATCGAGTGGAAGGTGCCTGCGCGCACCGAACGGGCCAACCCGAGCTTCGCCACACGCGACCGGACCTCCCAGGCGGCCTTGCGGGTGAAGGTGACCACCAAAACCCGATCGGCGTCGGCCGTCCCATCGAGCACACGGCGCGCGACACGCCTGGTCAGCACCCGCGTCTTTCCCGATCCAGCCGGCGCCATCAGGCAGAGCGAATCCGCGTCGGTGGTGACCGCTCGGCTCTGGGCACGAGTCAGCCCGACCAGCAGGTGAGCGAGCTCCGGCTCCATCCCGCCGAGCCCGTGCTCCGGACCCACTCGCTCGAGGTCCCTAGGTGGACCACCTGCTCCTTCCATCACAGGACACCGTATCGGGAGAGCCGCTTCTCCATGCGGACCCCCACCCGGCCCTGGCGGCCCCCGGCCCTATGCGGACCCGCACCCGGCCCTGGCGGCACGGATCTCTCGGCTGCGATGGGGCAGCTAGCCTGCCGGAGGTGCTCAGGTCGTTTGGCAGCGGTGCGGTGTTCGGGGAGGTATGGGGGGATGGCCCCGTGAGGGTGGTGGCACTTCACGGATGGCGTCGCAGTCACCTGGACTTCGCGGGGGTGCTGGGTCCAGGAGCCGATCGGACAGGGTTCTCCACCCTGGCGCTGGACCTGCCTGGCTTCGGCGCCACGCCGCCACCTGGGGAGCCATACGGCTCGCTCGGCTATGCAGAGGTAGTGGCCAGGGCGATCGCGGATGTAAGCGAGCCGGGGGCGGAGGGGAGAATGGTGGTGCTCGGCCACTCCTTGGGAGCCAGGGTCGCGGTCGGCCTGGCGCATGGTCACCCTGAGATGGTGGCTGGCCTCGTTCTGACCGGTGCCCCGCTGGTGCGGGCTCCCGGTAGGGCTCCTAGGCCGAAGGCGGCCTTCAGGGCGGTTCGCTTCCTGCACCGCGCCGGCCTGGTGGGTGAGGAGCGTATGGAGCGTGCGAGAAAGCGCCACGGATCCGATGACTACCGTGCTGCCGACGGCGTGGTGCGCGAGATCCTGGTGAGGCTGCTCGCCGAGCGCTACGAGAGCTGGATCGAGGGGCTCGGCTGCCCTGTAGATCTGGTCTGGGGGAGTGCCGATGCCACCTCGCCGGTACCGGTGGCCGAAGCCATAACGCACCTCGCGCGAAGCGCTTCACTCGAGGTCATCCAAGGTGTGGGCCATCTCGTCCCCACCGAGGCACCCCGTGAGCTACGGGAGGCCGTGCTCAGGATGCTGGAGGCCACTGGATCCTGAGGCAGCTCCTGGAGCCTGCTCAGCAAGGCAGCGGCCCGGTGGGTAATCAGGCCAGCTTCGATGCGATGGAACCGGCTGAGCGCAGCACGGTGCCGTCAGCTCCTGTGGCGCTGTGCTGTGCAGCGGGCATCGCCATCGCCTCGGCCAGGAGCGCGTCCAGCAGATCCCCGAAGGCAAGTGGCGGGTCTATCCACAGGTAGCGGCCGAGGGAGCCCGGGATGGTGTTCACCTCGTTCACGTAGAAGGACTCCCCGTCGGAGAGGAAGTCGATGCGTGCGGTGCCCCGTGCGTTCGTGAGCGATGCCACCTCGCGCGCAGCGCTGATGAGGGCCCCGGTCAGCTCTTCAGCTATGCGGGCAGGTAGCTCACGAGGCGCCCCGGCCATGCCCTCCCCGCCGACGTACTTGTCTGCGTACCCCAGTATCTCGGCGGACCTCTCGGTACGCAGGGGGCGCTCGACGGCGCTGGTCGACATCTCCGGCCAGGTCCTGACCGCGACGTTCAGGTCGAAGAGATCCTTCCGGTAGGGCTCCACTACCGCACCGCGGCGCAGGTGGGTATTCGCCGCCAGGCGATCCAGTGCGGTGGCCATGTCTTCCACCACGTCGATCCCGATGGACGATCCACCGTAACGCGGCTTCAGTATGTAGGGCCCCTCGAAACCCACCTTCTCGCTGCCAGCGGTCAGTGCCACACGGGGCAGGCAGGGCAGCCCGGCCGCCGATACCACCCCGGCAAAGGCCAGCTTGTCCATGCCGAGTGAGGCCCCCGATGCCGTCGGTCCCGTGTAGGCGAGCCCGGCCAGGTCCAGAGTTCCCTGGAGGGTGCCGTCCTCACCTGGTCCTCCATGGCAGCAGTTCAGGACGCATCCGATCTCGAGGCCCTTGGACCGGCCGGTGATCCCTCCCGTCTCCACGAATCCACCGCCTGGGCCCGCGATCAGCTGGAGGCTCCTGGCCCCCCGCGGGACCCCGTCAGCGAATGCCGAGGCTTCCAGCGACGGGTCCACCGAACGCCACTCCCCGGATCTGGTCCAGTAGATGGCGATGGTTCGCCTGCCGCGGCTCCCCAGCTCTCTGGCTGCCTGGAGCCCGGTCAGGATGCTCACGTCGTGCTCGGGGGAGGGACCACCGAACACCACCGCGACCGCTCGCCGGCCGAGTGCCTTCAGGGTTTCCTCGGGTGTCTTCGATGGCGGTGGCAATTGGCAGTCCTGACAGTCCTCTGTATCGGGTCCCTGGGCCTCCTGGCCTACTGCCCCTACCCGGCGTAGGAAGTGGCCCTGACCGGATAGACGATAGTCCTACAGGCCGCCCCCACTCTCCCCGATGCACTCCGCGAGGCTGCCGCCGTGCGCTCTCAGGGGTAGTGGTCCGGCAGGTCGTTCTCGTAGAGGACCGCGTCACCGCCAGCCGTGTTCTCCCGCACCCATGCCACGGCAGCCTCACGGTTCGGCACGACCACCACCTCGGCTAGTCGGGCCGTCCCATCGGAGGCACCGTCGGAGGCCCCTGGCGGCGCGGGCTCTGCGGCGCTGGCCCCTGCCAGGAGGGCCCTGCGGTTCGTGCGGCCCACCACCACCAGGTGGGTGGCGACCGTGGCTGCTCTGGCAGCGAAATCGGCGTTCTCGGCGGCCTGGCGCCGTCCGAGCTCGACCATGCCGGGGGTGACCACCACTACCTTGCCCCGCGCCTCCTCGCCCAGCCCCCCCGCCCGTCCTCACCTCGCCAGCCCCCCCGCCCGTCCTCACCACGCCAGCCCCCCCGCCCGTCCTCACCTCGCCAGTCCCCCCGCCGCCCAGGCGCCCGAGAGCTTCCAGGGCAGCACGGGCGCCGGCAGGGTTCGAGTTATAGGTGTCGTCGATCACCTGCACCCCGGTCGGGGACTCCAGGGCTTCGAGCCTGTGGGACACCGGGGCCAGTTTTCCGAGGCGTTCGGAGATCGCTTCGTCCGGGACGTTCAGTGCCCTGGCGATGGCTACGGCACAGGCGACGTTCAGTGGCTGCACGGCCAGCTCGGGCCCAGACCAGATGACCTGTTCGCCGGCCTGGACCTGCCAGGTGCCGCCCGAAGGGATGACGGTGACGTCGGCTGATCCGGGTGGATCATTCCCCTGGTCCGGGCTGCCCTCGGAGCCTTCGCCATCTGCGGGGCGCGCAGAGCAGGTGATCACCCGTTTTCCATTCTCGGCGCAGGAGGTCGCCACTGCGGCCAGGCGCGGGTCGTCGATCGGCATGACCACCGTGCTGGCATGCTCGAGGATCTCCGACTTCGCCTTCAGGATCCGGTCCTCGCTGCGGAACCTCTCCAGGTGGACGGGACCGATGGCAGTGATGGTGGCGATGTCCGGTCGTATCCAGGAGCAGAGCTCGGCGATCTCACCCGGACCGTAGGTTCCCATCTCTGCGACGAAGACCTCCGTGCTGTCGGTCAGGTTCTCGTTTATGGCGCGCGCGAGGCCCGCACGGTTGTTGAAGCTGGCGGGGCTGGCCATCACGTCAAAGGACCCCGCGGCGAGCTGCGCTAGAGCAGCCTTCGTGCTGGTCTTGCCATAGGAGCCGGTGATGGCAACGACGGTCGGTCCCACATCTGAGAGCCTGCGCCGTGCTGCGCTCACGTACCTGCCTGCCCAGATCCGTTCGAAGGGCGCGGTGAGGCGGCAGGCTATGTCCACCAGGGCGGGCGAGCCGATGGCGACCGCTGCTGCCGCGGTGGTGGCGTGGCCCGCCAGGCCGACGCCTGCGACGACGGCTGCGCCGAGAGCCAGGTACACCCCGGCGAGCGTCCGGAGCCTCCTTGTCCACGCCAGTGGAGCGCTACGGCCTCGAAGTCCCAGGCCCAGCGGTCCGACTCCCGCAGCGAAGGCGGTGGCGAAGCCGGTCGCAGGCCAGCGCACTGCCAGCACCAGACCCACTCCGGCGATGAGGACCAGAGCGGCGTTCGCCAGGCTCGAAGCCCACCAGCGCATCGCGAAGCGCGAGGCCCCGTCTGCCGTGTAGTGCTCGCGCTGGGCCACCCGTAACCAGCGCAGCCCGGCCAGCACGAAAGCCACGGAACACGCTCCGACTTCCAGCCATCCCACTAGGCCACCGGGCACGGATGCGAAGGCTAACCGATGGGACCCCGCGACGCGACCCTATGGCTGTACGCTCGATATATGCCCTATCCGCGACGGCTGCTCAGCGAAGGCGAGGAGGTGGTAGTCGAGCTTCGGAGGCACTGGATCGTGCTGGCGAAGCCGGCGCTGGTGCTCGCCGCAGCGGTCGCACTGGCAGTCGCCCTCGGAGCAGAGTTCTCCAGCCTTCCGGTCTGGTTCGTATACGTGCTGGCCGCCATAGCTGTGGTGCCAGGACTGTGGTTCCTCGCCCGCCTGCTCCGGTGGCGCTCCGACCTGCTCGTGGTCACCACCGACCGGCTCATCCTGAGCTCAGGGGTTCTGATCCGTCGTGCAGAGGATGTCCGGTTGGAGCGGATCAACGAGCTGTCCCACAGCCAGACGATACCCGGGCGCATACTCGGCGAGGGGCACCTGATGGTGGAGGTCGGTGGGGACACGGGGGTGATCGACCTCGCCCACGTCCCCAAACCCGGAGCCCTCCACGGGCTCCTGGTCGAGCAGATGAAGGCCATGAGACGCCGGGATGCCATGGGATCGGCACCCCAGCCTCGATATGGAGCGGGCGCACCTGGCATCTCCTATGGCATGGGGCAGCACGTCGCCACCCCACCTGCTGGGACTCCAGCAGTCGGCTCGCCATTGGACCGCCAGGCACGCCATGCCGATGTCGATGCCCGGACCGGGGTCGATGCCCGGACCGGGGTCGATGTCGATGCAGGGGGGGGAGCCGATGCCCGGACCGGGACCGGGGGATCCAGGGGAGAGGACGCCATCTCGCCCCGAGGCACTCGTGGTGTCGAGGAGCGGCTCCTTACGCTCCAGGACCTCTTCACTAGAGGTCTGGTGACCGAGCAGGAGTATGCGGCCAAGCGGGCGAAGCTGCTGGAGGAGCTCTGACCGGATGGCGTCTCCAGGAGGCCGCCGCCGATCCAGTGCCCTGCGCCGCCGCCACCGGCCTCAGAGCGGACCGTTGTCGTGCTTTCGCCTCGGGAGCCGTTCGCGCCGGGTGGAGAGCATTCCCAGGTAGCTGGTGAGCGTCGCCCTGGTATCGGCAGGGTCGATGATGGCGTCGACGTATCCTCGCTCTGCTGCCACCCACGGGCCGAGAAGCTCGTCGGCGTACTCGGCCTCGAGGGCCAGCCGCTCCTCCGGCGAGGCGTTTCGATGGAGGATCTGCACCGCGCCCTGAGCACCCATGACGGCGATCTCGGCTGTGGGCCACGCGAGGCAGAGGTCGTTGCCCAGTCCCTTCGAGTCCATCACGATGTAGGCACCGCCGTATGCCTTCCTCAGCACCAGGCATACCCTGGGGACGGTGGCCTCCGCGTATGCGAAGGCCAGCTCCGCCCCATGGCGGATCATGCCCCGCCATTCGAGGTCCTTTCCCGGGAGAAAGCCAGGGGTGTCCACCAGGGTGACGATGGGAAGGTTGAAGCTGTCGCAGAACCGGACGAAGCCAGCCCCCTTCTGTGAAGCGGGTATGTCGAGCGTTCCCGCCAGTGAGCGTGGCTGGTTCGCGACCACCCCCACCGCGATCCCACCCACATGACAGAGCGCCGTGACCAGCTGTGGAGCCCAAGCCGGGTGAAGCTCGAGCATCTCGCCCTCGTCGGCTATGGAGCGGATCACCTGGCGGACGTCGTAGGACTCGGTTGACGATGCTGGCACCAGGCTGGCCAGCTCCGGCGTCGGACGGTCCGGAGGGTCGTCGGAGACGAGGGTGCCGGCGAGGGAGTCTCCATGGTCGGGCAGGTAGGAGAGGAGGTTTCCGAGGAGGCTGAGCGCGACCTGGGGGTCGGCAGCCAGCAGGCTGGCGAGGCCGCTCCTGGACGCATGGACCGAGCTGCCCCCGAGGTCTGCGATGCCGACCCGCATCCCGGTGAACTCGACGACCATCTCCGGACCCGAGACGAAGGCGAATGAGTCAGGTGTCATCACCACCACATCGGACAGCCCGAGAAGGAGGGCTGGACCCGATACAGCAGGACCGCTCACAGCGGCCAGCACCGGTATGCAGCCAGAGCACGCGGCCACCGCCGCGGCAGCTTCGCCCCAGCCATGCAGGGCGTCGATTCCCTCGGTCACGTCCGAGCCCGAGGACGCCACCAGCAGCACGAGCGGTAGGCGGCTGGCAAGGGCCATCCTGGCTGCGGCAGCGATGTTCGCCCCGTCCTCGCGGCGCAGTGCTCCCCGACGCTCCCCGGAAACCGAGCGGGCCAGGATCACGCGACGCCCCCCCAGCATGGCGCTGGACGCTCGTACGCTCCTTCCCGCCAAGCCCATGATCGGCACAGTGGATCCCCCCGCCAGCACCCCCGGCAGTAGCTCCGGCGACGCTGGGCCGGCCCCTGCCTGGTCGGCCGGGAATTCCTCCGACGCAGTCCAGCGGCGGTTCCTGGCGGCCTGGGCGTCGGAATCCGGCACCCCATGGTCCGGTAGCGCCCTTGCCCGCCTACCCCTCAAGCGCCTGGTTGCCATCGGCATCATGTTAGAGGCCGGGCGCCACCAGGCCGGCCCGCTGCGAGCCGGCAGATAACGCTGCCCTGGCTCGCGGCCACGCCCACCAGATGGCGGGACCGGGAGCTGCAGAGATGGCGGTGGTGTGCGAGCATTTCGCGATGAGAGCTTGCGTGATGCGCCATGGGGAGCTGGTGGTCGACGAGGTGGCAGACCCGGTGCCGGAGTTCGGTCAGGTCCTCGTCCGCACCCTGGCGTGCGGGATCTGCGGATCGGATCTGCACTTCCTGAAAAGTGGCCAGAAGATGGCCGAGATGACAGACGAGCTGCTCGGTTCACTCGGGGATCTGGCCCCGATGGGTGCTTCGAGGCTGGATGTCGGCCAGGACATCGTCATGGGTCATGAGTTCTGCTCGGAGGTGATCGCGGCCGGCCCTGACACCAGGGCCCCTCAGCCAGGGACTCGGGTGGTGTCGGTGCCGGTGCTGGTCGGGATGGATGGCATACACCAGCTGGCCTATAACAACCGTTTCCCGGGAGGCTTCGCGGAGAAGATGCTTCTATCGGCTCCGATGCTCCTGGAGGTACCCGACGAGGTAGACACCCGCTCGGCTGCCATGACCGAGCCTCTGGCCGTGGGGATCCATGCCGTAGAGCGCGCAGGCATAGACGCCAGGGAATCGGCAGTGGTAGCCGGCTGCGGTCCGGTGGGTCTGGCCGTGATAGCAGCGCTGCGGATGAAGGGAGTCGAGTCGGTGGTGGCGTCGGACCCCTCCCCGCTGCGCCGCCGGCTGGCCGAATCGATGGGCGCCACCGAGGCGGTGGATCCGCGCGAGGAGCCGCTGGTGGAGGCATGGAGGCGCATAGACGGCCGCCGGTCTCTGGTGGCCTTCGAGGCGGTGGGGGTACCCGGCATGATCGAGAGCCTGATGCACGACGTTCCGCCGAGGACACGCCTGTTAGTGGTAGGCGTCTGCATGGATCCCGATGCCTTCCGGCCCTTCTTCGCCATCGCCAAGGAGCTGGAGCTGCGTTTCGCGCTCGCATACGATCCGTCCGAGTTCGCGGCTGCCCTGGCGGCGATCGCCGGCCAGAAGGTGGATGTCGCGCCGATGATCACCGGCACGGTGGGCCTGGAGGGGGCACCGGCAGCCTTCGAGGAGCTGGCAAACCCGGAACGTCAGGTGAAGATCCTGGTCGAGCCCGTCTGATCCAGGTCGGTCGATGAGCGAGGTCCATCCAGAGGCAGCGAGGTCGAGCCACGTTGATCCAGGCTGAAGATCCCGCGGCCTCCGGCAGGGGCTCCACAGCCGGTACTCCCTCGAGGCGGGCGACAGTTATCCGCATGTGGCGCGTGCTTCGCTACTTCGTGGGTCTCGGTCTCGGTGCCCTCGCTATAGACGCGCTCCTCTCCAGACGCGGAGAGCTGTCGGGCGCGACCACCTACCTGACCCATGTCGACTGGCTCTGGGTGCTCGTGGCCGCTGTTTCGGAAGCAGGCTCCTACGTGGCCTTCGCGTCGATGCAGCGCCGGTTGCTCGACGCAGGAGGCGTCTACTCAGGCGTGGGGACCATGACGGGCATAACGCTGGCTGCGACTGCCATCGCGAACTCGATGCCTGCCGGCCCAGCGGTCGCCTCGGTCTACTCCTTCAGGCGCTACCGTCGCCTCGGAGCCGATGACGTCCTCTCGGGTTGGGTGATCGCCGGCGTGTTCGTCGCCACCTCGGTCAGCCTGGCACTCTTCGCGACCATCGGGGTGGCCATAGCAGGAGCCGAAGGAGGCAGCCTGGGCCTGGTGGGGGTCGTCCTCGGGGTCTTCGTGGCTTCGCTGGTGATGGGCACGGTCTTCCTCCAGCGCAGGGCACTGGTGAAGGTGGTATCGGCCGCCATCAGGGTCTCCAGGAAGATCGTGGGTCGCCCCCGGGGAGACCACGCCGCACAGGTCGAGGCACTGGTGAGCCGGATAGCAGCGGTGAGGCTCTCGGCATCCCAGGTAGTGGCGATCGTGGGCTGGGCCTTCGGTAACTGGGTGCTCGACTGCGGATGCCTGGCGCTCTCCTTCAGCGCCCTGCACGTGGCGGTGCCCTGGAAGGGGTTGATGCTCGCCTACGGGGCCGGCCAGCTCGCAGCCAACCTCCCGATCACGCCTGGTGGACTCGGCGTGGTGGAAGGCAGCCTGACGATCGCGCTTGTCGCCTACGGTGGGGTGGAGGTGTCCACGGTGGCCGCGGTGCTCCTCTACAGGGTCCTCAGCTTCTGGATCGAGCTGCCGGTCGGCTGGGGGACATGGGGCTCCATGGCATGGCGGTCGCGTAGAGCGGAGCCTTCCTCGGAGCGCCTGGAAAGTGCCAACGACATGGAGGTGGTTCTATGACCGCATCCCGATCCGCGCCGGGTGGAATCGTCCTCAGCTCGGGGGCTAGCCAGTCTCGCGGCATATCACGCCAGGTTGGTGGCCGGTCGCGCCCGATGGCCAGGAGAAACCCCATTAGGGCGAGGGCGTGGTACCCAGGCGTGCTGGCGGCGCTCATCGCCACAGGGCTGTCCCTGTCGTCCTGCACCTCAGCACGTAACACGCTCGGCACCACCTCCAGCGTGTGTTACCAGGCCCTTCCCCAGGCTGCCGAGGCTGTTCACCACCAGGGCCGTTTTCTCGGCATAAGGCTCCTGCCGTCGTCACTCCTGGAGTCCCCGAGCCACCGGCGCCTCAGGGCATTCCTCTCCCTCCGGGCCGGCGCCGAGGTTCGCGAGGTCTGCCTGGCTGCCTACCGTGGGAAGTTCACCCCGGCCGGCGTGGAGAGGTTTCTCGGTGCCAAGCCACCTGGAGGAGCCGGGTCCATAGCGGTGGTGGTGGTCTCCAGGCCCGGCAACCGCGTGCTCGCGACATTCATCTTCGACCACCGGCCGCTTCGCTTCGCCCACAGTGGCATTGGCGGAGGCTGAGCGGCGTGGCAGATCTGATAGAGGGCCATGCCAATGCCTGAGGACTCGACCCGGCGCGCGCCTGGAGGCACATGGCTGGTGAGCCCAGCGGCCGGTTTCGACCGCTCCTGGTCGGCCGGGAAGGTGGCTGTGGTCACCGGTGCGAGCAGGGGCCTCGGCGCGGGGCTGGTGGCCAGGTTCGTCGAGCTAGGCATGAATGTGGCGGCCTGTGCGAGGGAGCTGCCGGTTCTCATACAGCCGCCCGGGAGCTCACCTGGTCGACCGCCCGGGAACTCACCTGGTCGACCGCCCGGGGATGGGGATGAACCCGGCGAGCTCGTGCCCGCCTCTGTCGACGTGAGGGACGCGGTCGCTCTCAGGGAGTTCGCCGACAGCGCAGTCGAACGCTTCGGGAGGGTGGACCTCTGGGTGAACAACGCCGGTGTTCTCCCACCGGTCGGCCCGCTCAGAAGGTGTGCCTTCGCCGATCTGCGGTCGAACATAGAGGTGAATGTCCTGGGCGTGGCATATGGAAGCTCGGTGTTCGCCAGCCACGTCAGAGAGCGTGGTGGAGGCGGCGTCCTGGTGAACATCACCTCTGGCGCGGCCTCGCGTCCCTACAGCGGATGGGCCGCGTACTCGGCCTCGAAGGCTGCAGTGGACCAGATGACCAGGGTGATCGCGCTGGAGGAGGCAGATGGCGGGCTGCGTGCGTATGCACTCTCACCTGGGGTGGTCGACACCCCGATGCAGGCACTCGTTCGTGCGAGTCCCCCAGACGCGTTCCCGGACGTGGCTCGTTTCGTGGATATCTTCGAGCACCGCCGGTTCAACTCCATCCGCTGGATAGCTGACTCGCTGCTCTCGGTGGCCTTCGGAGAGAATCCCCCTGGATCGGTGGTCCTGCGCGTAGCCGACGAGGTCGGGGAGCCTCTGGGATGATGATCCGGTGAGCGAGCCCGTCATCCGCCCTTACCACAGCTCGGACCGGGAGCAGGTCCGCAGGATCTGTTACCTGACCGGCTACCTGGGTGATCCTGCCGACTGGTTCTGGCGCGACCAGGAGAGCTTCGCCGACATGTTCAGTGGCTACTACACCGACCTGGAGCCCGAGTCGGCTCTGGTGGTGGAGGTCGGAGGGGAGGTCTCCGGCTACCTGCTCGGCTGCGTCGACAGCAGGCGTGCCTGGAATCCGGGCGTGGTCGCTGCCAGGCATGCGCTGAGGCGCGGCCTGGCCTTCAGGCCATCTACCGCCCGGATCTACTGGCGATCCATCACGGACCTGGTACACGACCTGCTCTCGGGGCAGGGCACCCTGGCTCCCTTCGAGGACGAGCGCTATCCAGCCCACCTCCATATCGACCTGCTGCCCGTCGCCAGGGGAATGGGCGTGGGAGCCCGGCTGGTGAGGCGGTGGCTGGAGGAGCTGACGGCGAAGGGCGTTCCAGGATGCCATCTGGAGACCATTCTCGAGAACACCGCTGCTGTCGCCTTCTTCGAGGCGGTCGGTTTCAGGCCCGCAGGCAGGAACCTCCCGATCCCGGGATGGCGTACCCCAGATGGCCGTCGCCACCATTCCCAGGTGATGGTCCAGGACCTCGGCCGGGATCGCGGGGAGCACTAGAGGCCACTGTCGGGCTAGGGTCGGAGCGTGAGTCGTCGCGTCAGGAAGTTCGTGAAGCCAGTCGTCGCCCTCGGGACCCTCGCGGGCACGGTGGCGGGGATCTGGTGGTTCGCCCTGAAGCCCCGCCGGTCCAAGGGCTGATCGCCGGTCGTGGATCACCGGCAGTCGGTGTGATAGCTACCCAGAACCCGGCCACCGGCGAGGTGGTCGCCACATACGACGAGCACGACGATGCGATGGTGGAGGCGAGCCTGGGGCTGGCAGCCGAGGCTTTCGAGGATTACAGGCATTCCTCCTTCGTCGACCGGTCCCGCTGGATGCTGAGCGCCGCAGAGCTCCTGGAGGGCGAGCTTCCCGACTGGGCTTCGACGATAACGACGGAGATGGGGAAGACCTTCGCCTCGGCAAAGGGTGAGGTGGCGAAGAGCGCGAGGGCCATGCGGTACTTTGCTCAGCACGCCGAGGAGATGTTGAGAGGTCGCGCGGTCACGACCGCCTCTGGGACTGGAGAGGTCTGTTACGAGCCGATCGGACCGGTGCTCGCGATCATGCCCTGGAACTTCCCCCTCTGGCAGGTGGTCCGTTTCGCGGCGCCCGCTCTCATGGCAGGGAACGTGGGGCTGCTCAAGCACGCCCCGAACGTCCCCGCCACCGCGCTCGGGATCGAGGGTCTGTTCCGACGCGCAGGCTTTCCCGAAGGTGTCTTCCAGAGCCTTCTGGTCGAGACGCCGAGAGTAGAGGGTCTGATCGCGGACCCCCGTGTAAAGGCGGTCACCCTGACCGGTTCGCAGGCAGCAGGCTCCGCGGTGGCGTCTCACGCAGGTCGGTACGTGAAGAAGTCGGTGCTCGAGCTCGGCGGCAGTGACCCCTTCGTGGTCCTCGCATCGGCCGACCTGGGGCGGGCCGTCTCGGTGGGGGTAGAGGCCCGGATGCAGAACAACGGCCAGAGCTGCATCGCGGCCAAGCGTTTCGTGGTCGTCACCGACGTCTACGACGCCTTCGAGTCCGCCTACGTGGATGCTGTCAGGGGTCTGCGGGTAGGCGACCCGATGGACCCCTCTACCGACATAGGACCTCTGGTGTCTGCGAGGGCCAGGGACCTCCTGGTGTCCCAGCTAAAGGACGCCCGCGAGAAGGGGGCGAGTCTGCTGGTGGGTGGCGAGGCTGTCGGCGGCGCGGGCTACTACTTCACCCCCGGCGTCCTCGCCGGTGTCACCCCGGGTATGAGGGTGTGGCACGAGGAGGTATTCGGTCCCGTCGCCCTCCTGGTACGCGCGGAGGATGCCGACGAGGCCATGAGGATCGCGAACGACAGCCCCTTCGGGTTGGGCGCGAGCGTCTGGAGCGATGATGGAGCCGAGCAGGAGAGGTTCGTCAGAGGTCTGCGGGCGGGGATGGTGTTCGTTAACTCCATGGTGTCCTCCATGCCAGAGCTGCCATTCGGCGGGGTCGGGCGCTCCGGGTATGGCCGTGAGCTCGGCTCAGAGGGGATCAGGGAGCTGAGCGTCCTGAAGACCGCCGTGAGGACCGTCGAGAGGGGCTGAGCCGGCGGCACTTGCCAGCAGCCTCCTCGCCGCCTCCCTGTGGTGAGCGGCCACCAGGGATGGGAGCTCGCCGTCGAACAGCTCCCGCCAGGCGACACTGCCGGTGTCACCGGCCGCTGCCCGGATCTTCGAGCGTGACTCGTCCACCAGCGTCGCCATCTCCCCGATCCCCTCGGGCAGTGCAGCCGCCAGCCTGTCTCGCAGCCACCTGGCGAGCGCGGGGCTGGTGCCGGAGGTCGCGACGCTCAGCACCACCGGGCCGTCCCGGTGGACTGCCGGCAAGAGCGCGCTGCAGTGATCCGGGTCGTCCGCGCAGTTCACCCACACCCCTGCCTCCTCGGCGTCCTCGAAGACAGAGGCGTCTACCTCCCGGTCACCGGTAGCAGCGATCACCAGCCGATAGCCGGCCGCCTCGCCGCGCCTGTAGGGGCGCAGCTCGACCTCGAGGCGCGCGCCGGCGGGGTCGGCCAGCTCCCTGTTGTCCAGGAGCGAGCCGAGCTC
Organism: Actinomycetes bacterium; assembly: GCA_021801795.1. GTDB lineage: Bacteria > Actinomycetota > Acidimicrobiia > Acidimicrobiales > JAJYXR01 > JAJYXR01. The sequence goes on along the minus strand of JAJYXR010000006.1, from coordinate 10,194 downwards.
CGCGCTCAGCTCCGGTGCTACCACCGTCACCCACGCCCCGCAGTCGAGCAGCGCCGCCACCTTCCTGGCAGCCACGCTTCCGCCTCCCACCACCAGGCATCTACGACCTTCGAGCACGAGCCCGACGGGGTAGAGACGAGGGGGGCTTCCAAGGGGGTGAGGCTCGCCTCCGTCAGGACCGGGTTCGCTCACCTGGCGGCCTCGGTGCTGGAACCGGCCAGGAGGCCAGCCGGCCTGGAACCGGCCAGGAGGCCAGCCGGCCTGGAACCGGCCAGGAGGCCAGCCGGCCTGGAACCGGCCAGGAGGCCAGCCGGCCTGGAACCGGCATCCTGCCCGGCATGGTCTGCCGGAGCACCGGCAGCGGTAGGGGGCTCTTCGGGAGCTCCGACCAGACCAGCCCCGACGGTGGCGTTGGTAGCCGGGTCGATGATGACGAAGCTGCCCGTATGGTGGTTCTCGCTGTATGGATCGACGCTCAAGGGCTGGTGGAGCTCGAAGCGGACCGAGCCCACGTCGTTGCTCACCAGCTCCCCTGAAGCGCTCTTTGCCAGCGTGGAGAAGTCGAGCCGGTCGAGGACCTCCAGCACGCTGGCCCCGACGGTCCTGGTGGTGTGCTTCACGAGGTATCGACTCGACGTCGAGAGCGGCGCGTCGGAGAACCAGCAGACGGTCGCATGGAGGCTGCTGGTGAGGCTCGGTGGGTCGCTGGCAGCAGCGATCATGTCGCCGCGACCTATGTCTATGTCGTCGAAGACCTCCAGGTTCACCGACAGTGGAGCAGACGCCTCCGGGAGCCGGCCGTCGAAGGTGGACACGCTGCGCACCACCGTCTGCTCGCCGGAGGGCTGCACCACCACCTCGTCGCCCTCCCGAAGAGTCCCGCCTGCCACCATGCCGCCGTAGCTGCGCCCCCCGCCGGGGTGGCGGATCACCCACTGGACCGGGAAGCGCATGCCCGACGAGCCGCTCGTGGCCCAGCTCCTGGGAGTCGCCCGGTCGAGGGCCTCGACGAGCGTGGGACCACCGTAGTAGGGGGTATTCGCGGATCGCTCGGCCACATTGTCGCCGTGCAGGGCCGACATGGGTATGACCACCGGAGAGATGAGCCCGAGGCGAGTGGCCAGGCGGCGCACCTCGGCGCTGATCTCCTCGAAGACCTCCTCGTCCCAGCCCATCAGATCCAGCTTGTTCAGAGCGAAGATCATCGATGACACGCCCAGCAGGGAAGCGATCGCGCAGTGCCGACGTGTCTGGTCGCGCAGGCCCTTCGTGCTGTCCACCAGGACCAGCGCGAGGTCTGCGGTGGAAGATCCGGTGGCCATGTTGCGCGTGTAGCGAAGGTGTCCGGGGCAGTCGGCGATGACCAGGCGGCGGTTCGGGGTCTTCGCGTAGCGGTACGCGACGTCGATGGTGATCCCCTGCTCGCGCTCGGCACGAAGGCCGTCGGTGGCAAAGGAGAGGTCCACGCCCCGCACGCCTCTGCGCCTGCTCGCAGTGGTCAGTGCCGACAGCTGGTCGGCGAGCAGCTGGTCGGTATCGTGGAGGAGGCGGCCGATGAGGGTGGACTTGCCGTCGTCTACCGAGCCAATGGTCGTGAGGCGTATCAGGCCAGCCATCAGGCATGCCTCGGGCTGTCGCCGGATCCACCCGGCGCGCCGGCAGTGGCCATCAGAAGTAGCCCTCCCGCTTCCTGTCTTCCATCGAGCTCTCCGAGAAACGGTCGTCGGCTCTGGTGGCTCCACGCTCGCTCACGGTGGCGCGGGCCACCTCGTCGATTATCTCATCCAGGGTGGATGCCGTGGATCTGACGGCACCGGTGCAGGTCGCGTCACCGACGGTGCGAAAACGGACCCTCGCCACCTCCGGCATCTCGCCCTCGGCAGGCACTATCCACTGGCTCGTCGCCAGCAGCATGCCGGACCTCTGGAGAACGGTTCGGTCGTGGGCGAAGTAGATCGACGGCAGCTCTATGTGCTCCCGACGCACGTACTCCCAGATGTCGAGCTCCGTCCAGTCCGAGAGAGGAAATGCCCTCAGGTGCTCGCCTGGAAGCACCCGCCCCTGGTAGAGATACCACAGCTCAGGGCGCTGGTTCCGGGGATCCCACCGGCCGAGCGGGTCGCGAAAGGAGAGGATCCGCTCCTTGGCGCGCGCCTTGTCCTCGTCGCGACGCGCGCCGCCTATGCAGGCATCGAAGGAATGTGCCCTGATGGCGTCGAGCAGGGTCACGCTCTGCAGCCGGTTACGCGATCCTCCAGGTCCGGGGTCTGGCACCCTGCCTGCGTCGATCGAGTCCTGCACCGAAGCGACCAATAGCTCCTCGCCCAGTTCCTGCACCCGGCGGTCGCGGAAGTCGATCACCTCCGCGAAGTTATGGCCGGTGTCGACATGCATGACCGGGAACGGGAAGTGCCCGGGCCGGAATGCCTTCTCGGCGATCCTCAGCAGCACCGCGGAGTCCTTCCCGCCGCTGAAGAGCAGGACGGGTCGCTCGCACTCGGCTGCCACCTCGCGCATGACGAAGACCGCGTGGGCCTCGAGAACGTCGAGGTGGTCGGTGTGGCTGGCAGCAGAGCGTGTGTCGGTAGGTGCAGTGGCTATGGCCGTCATCTGGCGTCTCCTGGCTGCGTTGCTAGAATAGTTACTAAACCTGATCGGAATACTAAACTATATCAGAGTCAGCTGCCAACCTGCGGGGTTTCCTCGACTGGCGGCCGGGTCGATGGGAGGACTTGCAGGCATGGCCAAGAGCGAACGCGACCGAGACCTGGCGGTGCCGGGCACGACGGTGCCGTCCCCTGGAAGAGCAGAGGAGCCCCTGGTTGCTGATGTGCTGGCTACGACGCTCGAGGAGATGGGGACCCTGGCAGGGGAGCTCGAGCACGCCCCGGCTGGGAAGGTGGTCGGCTGGGCCGTGGATCGCTTCGGCCCGGGAGTGTCACTGGCCTGCTCCTTCCAGGACTGCGTCCTCATAGACATCGCCACCAAGGTGGACCCCGGCATAGACGTCGTCTTCCTCGACACCGGGGCACACTTTCCCGAGACCCTCGCCTATGTGGAGACCGTGAGAGCTCGTTACGACCTGGCCCTCAGGGTAGTGGAGCCCTCCGAAGAGGCCGACGGCTGGCCCTGTGGCAGCGACAGATGCTGCGAGCTGCGAAAGGTGGAGCCTCTGGGCAGGGCACTGGTCGGCAGGCAGGCGTGGCTCACCGGTCTGAAGCGGGTCGACGCGCCGACGCGCGCTCAGGCTCCCGTGATCTCCTTCGACGAGGCTCGCGGGATGATCAAGCTGAACCCCATGGCCACCTGGACCGACGAGGACGTGGCCTGTTACGAGCGCGACCATCACCTGCCCACCCATCCGCTCATGGCACTCGGGTATCGCTCGATCGGCTGTGCTCCGACTACCCGGCCGGTCGCCCCGGGGGAAGACCCCAGGTCCGGTCGGTGGGCCGGCACCGGCAAGCTCGAGTGCGGTCTGCACCTCTGAGCTCTCCGTGCGCCGCCAGGCGCCTCAGGTGTGGTAGCCATTTGGCGTGAGCGGTGTCCAGCCTCCGGCTGGATGGTACGCGGATCCCCGGAGGCCAGGCGAGTGGTGCTGGTGGGACGGCTATGGGTGGCGTCCCGAGCTCTCGGGGACCTCCGGGTTTCCTCCAGGCGTCCCCGTCGGCCTCCCGGCGCGGCTCGATCCGCTGGTGGCCATGCAGCGGGAGCGCAGGCTCGTCCCATGGGCCCGCGCTGCGGTATGGGTGTCTCCCATGGTCCAGGTCCTCGCGCTGGTGGTCTTCGCCCTGATGGTGCATGTGATGGTCCAGGACTTCGGGCACGTGGTGCTGCGGGTCCTCCACCACCGGCCAGGCCCTCACGGCACCTACGGCCTCCCCGACCTTTCCGGATCAGCCTCGCGTATGTTCTTCTATGCCGGGCTCGCCAGTGACCTTCTGGGCCTCGTGATGCTGGCGGTCCTGGTCGTGCTGATCATGTGGAGCCACGCCGCGGCGGAGCACGCGCGCAACCTGGGTTACCCGGCACGGCTGTCCCCAGTGTGGGCCGTGGCAGGCTGGCTGGTCCCGGTAGTGAGCATCTGGTTTCCCTACTGGGTGATACGTGACTGCCTGCCACCGGGGGAGGGTGCCAGACATCCCGTGCTCGGGTGGTGGATCCTCTACGTTCTCGGCGGCGTCGGCGCCGGAATGGTGGGCGCGATCGCAGGGCTCATGTGGCCGCTGGGTATGGTGCTGGTGATGGTCGCCCTGCCGCCGGCAGTGATCGAAGGTGTGCTCGGAGCAAGGGTGGTGGCCGGTGTGGCCGAATGCCACGAGGTCGCTACCGCGGCGATTACCGGTGGCGGGCGTCCGTGAGTGAGGCAACACCCGGCGTCGAGCAGGGGACTGCAGCGGGCGACCCCGCCGTGGCGCGCCTCGAGGGGCTGGGCGTGCAGCGTGGGGACACCGCTGTCCTAGACGGTGTTCACTGGGTGATCCACCCCAGCGAGCGCTGGGTGGTGCTCGGACCCAACGGATCGGGCAAGACGACACTGCTCAGAGTGCTCGGCATGAGGCTGTTCCCGACCCGTGGCCTCGTGGAGGTCCTGGGCGAGCGCTACGGGGCCGTCGATGCCCGCGAGCTGAGGCGGCGCGTCCCGCTGGTCAGCCAGTCCGTGGCGAGGGAGCTGCGCCCGACTCTCAGTGCCCACGACGTGGTGGTGACGGGGCTGAACGCGGCGCTGGAGCCCTGCTGGCACAGCTATGGCGACGAGGACCACCAGCGCGCCGCAGCGCTGCTCGAACGCGTTGGCCTGGGGACCCGTTCTGGACATGCCTTCGGGGTTCTCTCCGAAGGCGAGCGCCAGCAGGTGCTCCTGGCGCGATCGCTTATGGGCGACCCCGAGCTCGTGCTGCTCGACGAGCCGGCTGGCGGGTTGGATCTGGGGGCGCGTGAGCGCTTCCTCGAAGGCATCGGCGCTATCGCAGCCGACCCCGGGGCCCCCCCGCTGGTCATGGTCACCCATCACCTCGAGGAGATACCTCTCGGCATCAGCCATGCCCTGCTCATGGGGCATGGCCGCATCCTGAGAAGCGGTCCTATCCAGGATGTCCTTACCAGCGATGGCCTTTCGGAGTGCTTCGGGATCCCCCTGAGGGTAGGACGCCACCAGGGGCGCTGGTCGGCGGTCGCTACCAGCCGGTGAGCCGGCACGCTCGAGCGCCCGTCACCGGGCCGGTGGTGCCAGGCATGCGATCCTGCCCATGTGTCCCCGGCGCGCTCGCCACTCGAGCCGGGGGTAAGGAACGCTGAGGCCGCGGCCTGTCGGGGCCCCTGTGTGCATTGCTCCCGACCGAGCGCGAGCCTGACTGATCCCGCGAGGCTCTCACCTGGGACAGCTAAGCCGTTTGCACGAGGCGGTGCGTTTGGCTAGACACCTAGGGCAACCCAGGGAACAACGGGGGCACGGACGGTTCCCGACCATCCACCAATCGTGACGGACTCTTAGGTAGGGTCCATGGCATCGGAAGGTAGGTCGAGGAGTGCTTACGATCGTGATTCTGCTGATTCTCGCACTGGTATGGGCAGCGGTACTGGGGCCGGGGATTCTCCGGCGGCGGGCGGAGCGGAGAGCCGGGGACTCCATCGGCGCCTTCCACCGCCAGCTGCGCATCCTCCAGCGCACGGGTCCCATGGTGGTAGCGCCCGCCCACAGCCTCCGGTCGCGCCCCTTCAGCCTCGACAGGTCTGGGGGCAGTGGTGTCCCAGGTGGTCCGGCCGCCGCCGACGGCTCCGTGGTTACCGGGGAGCGGTCTGGGGGCAGCGGCGAGCCTCTCCTGCCACCCCGGAGCGGACTCACCCTGGTAAGCCCCTCTGGCGCCCGTAGGCCATTCGTGGCAGCCGCCTCCCACCCAGACCGTCCCTCACTGCGGGCTGTGCGGACTCGGCGCCCGGATCCCTACTTCCGTCCGGAGGCCTGCAGGAACCGGAGGAACCTGCTCCTCGGCATCCTGGTCACCTTCGGTGCCAGCGGGCTGCTCGGCCTGATACCGCCGCTCGGGGCCTTGCTCGTCATTACCTACATCTCTGGGATCGCGCTGGTCGGATATGTCGGGCTTCTCGTCTACATGCGCAGCGTTGCCCAGGATCGCCAGACGAAGCTCCGCTACATACCCGCCTGGAGTGACGACGAGCTCGCCGACGACGCGTTTGACGCGGATGGCGAGCAGCGAGTCGCCGTGCGCTGAGCGCGCGGACGCCGTTGGCGTGGCGCTATCGTTGGGGCTGCCGGGGGTGTAGCTCAGCTGGTAGAGCGCTACGTTCGCAACGTAGAAGTCGGCGGTTCGAGTCCGCTCACCTCCACCCTGTGTTTTGGATCTTCGCGCCTTTCGGGCTGACTGTCCTGGGCTTTCATGCTGTTCCGTGGTATTCCCACGGGGTTGTCCACAGGGTTTGTCGACCTGATTAGGGGTGAATGATCACCCTGCCCTACGCAGCCCTACGCACGAGATGCGGCCGCCACACCGGCCGCACGCTGGGGGTTCGCGACGGGCGGTCTCGAAGGCGCGTCTTGTGGCCCGGTTTGCCCTACGCAGCCCTACCGCAGCGTAGGGCAGTGCCCTACTCAACGAAGGCGCCCGAGGCCGGCGCCGGACAGACTCCGGAGCCCCGTCGGCACGGGCGGTTCGCCAGGTGACGAAGGCGGTGGTGATGCTCGGTGCTGGTTGGTCACGGGTGGCGGGCCGACCACTCGTCGGCGAACTGTTTGAGGACGTGCCGTTTGCAGCCTCCGCAGAAGCCGAGCGGCTTCATGCTCGGGTTCACGAAGAGTGGCGGCGGTGGCGCGGTCAGAACACCAGCGCGTTTGCCGAGGAGTTCCTGTCCGCCATGGTGGGCACCTCCCTCTGGCCGTACGTCGTCCGGTACGTCGGGGCCCGTCTTGCTGAGCCCGATCAGGTGCGGCTCGCCAACGAGCTGCGGTATGGGGAACGGCTCGACAAGCCGTCGCCGGCTGCGATGCATCACCGGTTCATCGGGGCGGTCTTGCACAAGTACGAACTCGTCGGCGTCGTTACGACGAACTACGACCTCCTCGCCGAGCGAACGCTTCGACATCGGCTGATGAAGCGTCCAACGAGGCCAGGGTTCTTCTACGCCGGTATCGGTGGCGGCCGCGTTCTAGGAGCGTCCACCTTCTCGGTACGACGCAAGTGGATCGATATCACCGGAAGCGTCCCACTCTGCAAACTGCATGGATCGCTGAACTGGTATCTGTCAGCATCGGGCGTCATGGTGCTCGCTGATTGTCGCCCGGCGTATCGCTCGCACGATGTCAGCTACATCGTCGCTCCTGCACCTGAGAAGGCGATACCGACCGCACTGAGCGCGGTATGGAGCGAGGCGCGATCGCTTCTCACGACGGCGGAGGAGTGGGTAGTCGTCGGGTACAGCGCACCGCCTTATGACACGGCAATCGCAGGTCTGCTGTCGACGTCAGCCGCAGGGGCACTTCGGAGGATTCGCATTGTGGATCCCAACGAGATCGTCGGCGAACGGTTTCGAGCACTTGCCGGCGCGGACATCGACGTCGAGTGGATCGACTCGCTTGACCACTTCTGCGACGGGTTGCAAAGCGCCGGGAGTGAGCCGTCTGGGTGCGCGTGATGACGATGACGTCCGCTTGAACCAGCAAGCTGGCGAGGGCCCTGGGCAGTTATCCGGCTCGTAACTCCGCAGTCGGAAGTTCAGTTGGCACCCCCGCCACCATCGAACCGCTGGTTAGGCGCGCACCTCGTGCAGGGGTGAAGGCGCCTGACCAGCGGTTTCTCGTTCTCAGGCTCGTCGGAGATGCGAGTTTCTCGGGTGGATTTCTCGGGGCCTTATCAGTCCTGCGTACGCATGCGTATGCAGGGCGTGCACGGCGAGATGTGGCCGGTGAGCTGCGGGTTCGAGCTGGCGGGCTGGTTGGAGGTGGGCCGCCGTGGCGCCGCTGCGTGTGCATGCACAGGGCATGCGTATGCACTGCACTGATCAACAAAATCTCGACGGGACCGCGCCCGAAAGTGATCCTCGGGGCGCTGCCGCGGCATCGCGTCGGGCGCTCTGGGCGTGCATTCGACGCTCCTGGTGCCGCTCGAAGCAGGTGGCGTTGCAATCCGGGGGCATCGTTCGAGCGTGGCGGTCAGTGCCGCACGGTTACGGCACGACATGCGGTGGCGCACCTGCGTTGAGCTGCACTGGCCTTTGCTGGTTGGCGACTCGTTGGGGACGGCTCAGTAGACGTTGTGCATGAGCCGGCGCACCTCGTCCAGGGTGCGCTCGGCGATCTCCCGGGCACGATCGGTTCCGGCGGAGAGGACCTCTCCGAGGTAGCGCTGGTCCTTGACGAGCTCGGCTCGGGCCAGCCGGATCGGTCGAAGTCGCTCGTTGAGAGCGTCGGTGACGAGCCGCTTGAGTCCGCCAGCACCGCCGTCGCCCACCTGCTCGGCAACTGTGACCGGGTCCTCGCCGGTGCACAGGGCGGCGAGGAGCACCAGGTTGGCGACTTCGGGGCGCCGGTCCGGCTCGTAGGTGATCCGGCGCTCCGGATCGGTCTTGGCTCCACGGATGAGCCGGGCGGTGTCGTCCTCGGTGGCGCAGAGCGGGATGGCGTTGCCCCGGCTCTTGGACATCTTGGTGCCGTCGACGCCGAGCAGCAGCGGTGCTGCACTCAACAGGGCGTCGGGTTCGCAGAAGTAGCTCCCTTCGGGTGAGTACCGGTCGTTGAAGCGCCGGGCGATAGTCCTGGTCAGCTCCAGGTGGGGCAGTTGGTCCTTGCCGACGGGCACGACGTTGGCGTGGCAGAAGAGGATGTCGGCGGCTTGGTGCACCGGGTAGGTGAACATCAGCGCGCGCATCGAGGAGGCGCCGCTCGTGGCGAACTCGTCTTTGACCGTCGGGTTGCGTGACAGCTCGGCCACGCTCACCAGGCTGAGAAACGGCAAAAGGAGCTGGTTGAGAGCCTCGACCTGGCTGTGGGCGAACATGGTGGAGCGCTCCGGGTCGATGCCCACCGCCAAGTAGTCGGCGACCTGGCCGAGCACGTCAGCGCGCAGGCTGCCAGGCGCGTCGCGGTCGGTGATGGTCTGGTAGTCCGCGATGAGGACCAGCACCTCGACACCGAGGTTCTGGAGACGGACCCGGTTCGCGAGCGTGCCGAAGAGGTGACCGACGTGCAGCGGCCCCGTAGGTCGGTCGCCGGTCAGGGCCCGAAACGCACCAGGAGACGCTTCGATCGCCCGTTCGAGGTGGGCGCTTCGCTCGGCTCCAGTGACATGCGACGGCGTGGTGGTGGCGGGAGTGGACAACGCAGGTACCTCCTGGAGCTCGGGCCTCCAAGCGGGACGTGCGCTTCGACGCGAGACGGACCGCCCGGAGGCGGTCCGTTGCACGACAAGCAGACGGCCGCCCTAGCGCGGCCGCCACCAGCACGTGCAACTCGTTCGGATCATCGCCCCGAAACTACCACTGGCGTTCGAAGGGTCCAACTGCCCGAGCGCCAGCTTGACAAGCAACGATCGAAGCGGCAAGGCCACAGGGCCAAGTATTCACGCGTTGGCCTCGGCGCCAGAGTCTCGCGGTGTGAGAGGAATGGGTGCATCACACTGGTACGAACGTCGCGAGTGCACATCCTTCAACGGAATACGCTGTGCCACCAGCGCTGCAGCACTGTGGTACTCAACTGTGGTGCTCATTCCAGATGGCCTTGTCGTGAGGGCAGACGGGGGTGAAGTATCAGGCGGCGAGTTCGTACACGTGGATGACCCCGCTGGAGACATGGGTGTGCGTGACGTTTGTGCCTGCCGTCGTGACCGAGCAAGGGACTGGCCGGACCAGTCGGAGGCCCCGATGGGGCCGGCTTTCTGGGTGTGGGCGGGTGCACGGGATTGGGAATCTCATAGGTGCTGGTAAAGGAATGGGGCGAGATCCCCGAACATGCGCAGCAGGTCTGGCGGAGTGATGAGCATGGAACGGCCCGCGTGGCGCATCATGGTGGGCATGAGATCCACCGCCAAGATGCTGCAAGGCAAGGCGCTGTCCTCCATGCGCACGGCGATGACCGCCTTCAACAGCCCCCGCGATGACGGCCGACCTACCGTCGTACTTCTCCATCTTCAGCACGCGTTCGAGATGCTCCTCAAGGCGGCGCTCGTCCAAGGGCGAGCCAAG
>JAJYXR010000036.1 GCA_021801795.1 Actinomycetes bacterium | reverse complement strand
CCGCGCCGCGCGCCCCGCCCCGCGCCGCGCGCCCCGCCCCGCCTGGTGCCGAACGCGGCGACCTGGCGTGCCAGGCCGCTCGGCCGGCTGTCGCGATCCGTGCCGAGCAGTTAGGATCGCTACCTGATACGCGTTCTTCCCGAAGGAGGGGGCATGAAGTCATACGACCGTCTGTTCATCGGTGGCGAGTGGGTAGCTCCGGCAGGCACCGGTGTCATCGACGTGGTGAACCCGGCGACCGAGGAGGTCTACGGGCAGGTGCCGGAGGCCAGCGAGGCAGATGTGGACCGGGCTGTGGCAGAGGCAAAGCGGGCCTTCGAGGAGGGTCCCTGGCGCCGGATGTCCCCGCCGGAGCGGGGGGCGGTGCTGAGCCAGGTGGCCAACGCGATCCGGGCCGACATGCAGCCCATGGCGGAGCTGATCAGCTCGGAGGTGGGGTCACCCGTCGGCTGGGGGCTGCTCGCGCAGGTGATGGCCCCTACCATGATCTTCGACTTCTATGCGGGCCTGGGGAGCAGCTACCACTTCGACGAGGTGCGCCAGGGTCTCATGGGCCAGGTCCTCGTGTCGAAGGAGCCTGCCGGCGTGGTCGGGGCAATCGCCCCCTGGAACGTGCCGCTGTTCATAGCTGCGGCGAAGCTGGCACCTGCTCTCCTGGCAGGCTGCTCGGTGGTCTTCAAGCCAGCACCGGAGACTCCCCTTGACGCGAACCGGTTGGCCGAGATCTTCGCGGATGCGGGGCTCCCGAAGGGCGTCCTCTCCGTGCTGCCGGCAGGCCGCGAAGTGGGCGAGCACCTGGTGCGCCATCCCGAGGTGGACAAGGTCTCCTTCACCGGCTCGACTCTGGCGGGCAAGAGGATCGGCGCGATCTGCGGTGAGCAGCTGAAGCGCTTCAGCCTGGAGCTGGGTGGGAAGTCCGCTGCCATCATCCTCGATGACGCAGACCTCTCCCAGGCGCTGCCGATGCTGCTGCCGAACGCGATGATGAACAACGGGGAGGCCTGCATCGCCCAGACCCGTATCCTGGCCCCCCGTGACCGCTACCAGGAGGTCGTAGATGCCCTGGTGGAGAAGGTGTCGGCCATGAAGGTCGGCGACCCGCTGGATGCGAGCACCGAGGTCGGTCCCCTGGTGGCCGAGCGCCAGCGTGCCAGGGTAGAGGGCTACATAAAGGCTGGCCAGGAAGAGGGAGCGAAGGTGGCCGTTGGCGGCGGTCGGCCTTCTGGGATGTCCAAGGGGTGGTTCGTGGAGCCGACTGTCTTCGTAGACGTGGACAACAGGATGCGGATCGCGCAGGAGGAGATCTTCGGTCCCGTGCTCTCGGTGATCCCCTACGACGGCGACCAGGAGGCCGTCGCCATAGCGAACGACTCGAGCTATGGCCTCTGCGGGTCCGTCTGGACCGCTGACCCAGAGCGCGGGCTCCAGGTCGCCCGCCAGGTGAGGACCGGTACCTACATGCTGAACAGCCCCATCCCGATAGACTTCGCGACCCCCTTCGGCGGGTTCAAGGAGTCCGGGATAGGTCGGGAGTTCGGTCCCGAGGGCCTCGAGCTGTTCCTCGAGACGAAGTCGATAAACCTGCCGATGGGCTACACGCCGAAGCTCTGAGCCAGCGCCGCTGCACCTAGGCTGGCGGCTGCACGGGTTCACTCACGGAGCCCGCTGTATCACATCGCCTCGTCGTCCAGCTCGCCACCTCTCTTCTCCCGCAGGTCGAGCTGGTAGACCACCCCGCGGACATGGTCGATCTGGCTGGGGGAGAGCTCGTCGTAGAAGACGACCACCTCCTTGCGCCCTGCCATCTTCCCCGACAGCTCACGCACTGCCAGCACGTGTCCGTCGAGCGCCAGGGGGGCTATGGCTCCGGTGCGGTGGTTCACGAGCTTCATGAGGACATGGACCTCGTCGCGGGTGAACAGAGGTGCCTGCATGGGCACCACCACGCGCATCGCGGTCTCGCTCATGTCCACTGTGACGGCGTTCACCTTGTCGCGACCCGTGTGGACCTCTACCGGGCGGTTCATCCGGACCCTCAGGTGCCGCCGCCGCTCGTGGTGGATGGGACCACCGACGATCTGCAGCCGCAGGATCCTGGTGCCCTTGGCCATCCGGCCGGTGAATCGAGCCTTGGCCTCGTGCCAGCGGTCGTGGTCGGCCCACCCGACGATCACCTCGGTACCGGGCTCTGCGAAGGGTGACCAGCCGAGCGAATCGGTGAGGGAGATGACCAGGTCCTTCGTGTCGTGGTCGGCTCGCACCGTCCGGCAGTGGACCGGCTCACCCCACTCCGCGACTGTAGCGGTGACAGTCTGGGAGGAACTCGGACGGCAGTTCGGCGCAGGGGTGATAGGCGGCTGCTCGCCAGGCCCGCTTTTCCTGGTAACCGGCTTCTGTTTCCGGAGGAAGCTCATGGCTCACCCCCTTCCTCTATGTCACCATCTATGATACGCCAATCCCGTGCCGAACGCGCGGATGGTGGCTCCTGCCTGCTGAGTCGAGCCGGACCTCAGTACCTGGGCTGGCGGCACCTGGGCGGCACCTGGGCGGCACCTGGGCATGGCAGCTTCAGGCGCTGTGGCCGAGGATCCATCCAGCGAGCAGCTCGGCGGTGTCGTCGCGCGCCGAGGAGGGCTGCTCGAGGTAGTGGTCGCCGTCGATCATCTCGAGGGCCTTGTCCGCCGCTCCGAGCGCCTCGAGGATGGCTGCGGCGTCGGAGGGGAAGACCGCACAGTCGGCTCTGCTCTGGACCACGAGGGCCGGAGAGCTGACATGTCTCAGGTTCGCCTCGCCCCTGCAGGGCGAAGCGTCCATGTCCCAGAGAGACAGCCAGGTCCTGAGCGAGCAGGTGGAGGCTATGGAGTACCCCGACATGTTCGCCGCGCGCGGCTCGCCGCCCAGGCACAGGTTACGGGGCCGCTCCGAGGGGTCGATCCCCGGGTCCACGAAGCGCGGGTCCGCCCAGGCGCGATGCACCGTGAAGACCTGCTCGTAGGCACCGGCATCCTTCAGCACCCGGATCCTCTCGCGTGCCCAGGCGGTTATTCGCCGGTTCCGCTCCTGCTGCTCTGCTCGATACCGGCTGAGGAATGCCTCGCTGTACGGAGGTCCGTTCGAGGGATCGAACATGTCGAGGTCAGTCGCACCCAGCCCGCTCAACGGGTCTGACTCGTCGCTCACGGTGGGGTCCAGGGAGTTCGTGAGGACCTCCGGCCTGCCCAGATGAGCCTGCAGGGAGATGTAGAGATCCCCCGGCTCCAGCGAGGCAAGCGCATCGCCGAGCGGTCCAGGTTTCTCTGCGAGGACCGAGAAGGGGGCCTCGGCCTGTGCCTGGTACGCGGCGAGCAGGGAGCCCCCGCCACAGTTACCGAGCAGGACCACCGTGGTCACACGCTCGTGCTCACGCAGCCACCTGACGCCCGCGGCGACGTCGACGAGAGCGTGCTCGAGCCTGAAGAAGGTCTCGTCGTTCCGGTAGCGGGTGTTCCAGCCGAGGAAGCCTATGCCCAGCCGTGCCATGCGCTCGGCCAGGTAGTGCTCGGAGAAGTCGACGCTGTAGTGGGAGGCGATGGCAGCCACGCGTGGTCTCGAGGATGTCTGCGCGTAGTAGACGCCCTGTGCCGGATGGTAGCCGGCGCCGTTCTGCACCCCGGTCGCAGAGGGCAGTGATACGAAGGTCCGGTCGAGGCCCACGAGACACCATACCTCCCTGTGCCGATCGGAGCTGGCTGCGACAGAACGTCACCGGGAGTGTCTGGAAGAATGAGCGAGGCATGCACTCGAGCCAGGTCGACCAGCCAGCGCCGTCCACACCGGATGCGCCTACACCTGTTGGAGGGTCGGGCACTCCCGGTGGTCGGTCGCATGGGGGCCCCGTGGGTGGCGCCGGTGGTGGCCCCGGTGGAGGTCCCGGGGCGTCGTCGGGCGGGGGCGGGCACTTCCGATACGTTCCCGCCCTCGACGGGCTGAGAGCCTTCGCAGTGCTCGGCGTCATCGCCTTCCACACCGGGGTGCCCTTCCTGCCCGGGGGCTATCTGGGGGTGGATGCCTTCTTCGTGCTCTCCGGCTTCCTCATCACCTCCCTGCTGCTCGCAGAGTGGCGGTCGAGTGCTGGTATCGGGCTCAGGGCCTTCTGGGCCCGCCGTGCCCGCAGGCTTCTGCCGGCCCTGTTCCTGCTGCTGGTGGGGGTGTCGCTATATGCCAGGTTCGTGGCCCCGCCGGGGATGTACCCAGGGCTGAGGCTCGACGAGCTGGCCACCCTATTTTACGTGGCGAACTGGCACTTCATCCTGACCGGGGCGAACTACTTCGTCCAGACGGGTCCGCCTTCGCTGCTACTGCACACCTGGTCGCTCGCCATCGAGGAGCAGTTCTACCTCATCTGGCCCCTCGTGGTGCTCGCCCTCATGCGCTGGGCAAAGTCGCTCTGGACGGTGCTCTGGGTGGCGATCGCCGGTGCCGTGGCCTCCTCTGTGGAGATGGCGCTCCTGTATGGGCCTGGGGAGGAGCAGACTCGCGTCTACTTCGGCACCGACACCCATGCCCAGAGCCTCCTAATCGGCGCTGCTCTTGGTGTAGCGCTACTCATCTGGCGGCGCAGCCGCAGCGAGGAGATCTCCGACGAGGCGGGCCGTGAGGCTGGGCTCACCAGGCACATGCAGGTCGTGGCAGCGGTCGTCGGTATAGCAGGGTTCGGGGCAGCGGCCTGGTGCTGGGTACGGTTCGGCTACGACGACTCCTTCGTGTTCCCCTACGGCATCGTCATAGCCGGCCTGGCGGTGGCTGCCGTCATCGCGAGCGCGGCCCTCTCGCCGGCAGGTCCTGTGTCGCGCCTGCTCTCCCTGCCCCCTCTCAGGTTTCTCGGGAGGATCTCCTACGGCATGTACCTGTTCCACTGGCCCATAGTGCAGTACATGCACTACGAGGCACCGTTCCACCTGACGGGTTACGCCCTCTTCGGCACCGTCGTCGGGGCCACCGTGGTGGTGTCCACCGCGTCCTACTACCTCCTCGAGCGTCCTATCAGGCAGGGGACCTTCTTCACCTCCCTCCGCTCCTGGCTGGCCACCCCGGTGGCCTTCGCCGTCGTAGTCGTGGTGGTGCTGGTGGGGACCTCGGTGCCTTCTGCATACCCGGTCACCCCCCATGCACCCTCGGGTCGCCCGGTGCCGCTTGCCGAGCAGAAGAGCGTGCTGCTGGTGGGCGACTCGGTGGCGCTCACCCTCGGCATGGGCCTGTCCGCCGAGACCCCCTACTACGGCATCGACCTCCACGACGAAGGCATCCTCGGCTGCGGGGTGGCCATCGGCAGCGAGTACAGGTCCCACGGCGTGGTCTATCCGGTCGGCTGGGCCTGCAACACCCATCCGGCACCGGGATATGTCCAGTGGCCGGTGGCCTGGAGGCAGTGGATCGCGAAGTACCAGCCGAAGGTGGTGGTGCTGCTAGCGGGGCGCTGGGAGGTGATGAACCGTACCTACCACGGCCGGTGGGTCCACATCGGAGAGCCCGCCTACGACGACTACCTCGTGCACCAGCTCCAGCTGGCCGTGCAGGTAGCCACCTCAGGTGGCGCCCACATGGTCATCGAGACCGCACCCTGCTACTCCTCGGGCGAGCAGCCCGACGGCCTTCCGTGGCCCGAGGACTCGCCCAGGCGACTCGCGGAGTACAACGCGATGGTTGCCGAGATGGGCAGGATGTACCCAGGAAAGGTGACCGTCCAGAACCTGGATGGCCTCGTCTGCCCGGGAGGTCACTTCGAGGCCACCATGGACGGCATGGGGCTGCGCTGCGCAGACGGGGTCCACTTCACCGTGGGCGGTGGCGAGATGCTGGCACCGAAGCTGCTCCCCCTGTGGGGACGCCTCGCCGGTTTCGAAGGACCCTTCCCTAAGAAGGTCCACCTCACCCCGGCAGCCTTCGGATTCGGCTGCGCACCTGGCGGCGGTCCGGGCTAGAACGATGTCGCGGCGACCGTCAGGGCTAGAACGATGTCGCGGCTACCGTCAGGGCTAGAACGATGTCGCGGCGGCCGTCAGGGCGGGGAGATGTGAGACGCTAGCTCGCTGCTGTCGTGGAAGGCGGCGTCAGCACAGGATAGGAGCTGTCGGCTACCCGGCACTGAGCCCTGAGGGCGTGGACGAGGTTCTTCTCAGGTACCCGGTTGGCCTCCGAGAGGGTGGTCTCCAGGGCTGACCACTGGGGAGCCTCTCCTGCCGCGATGGCAGCCGGCTGGACGGCTATTCGCAGCTCGCGCAGGGCATCGGCCTGCTCACGTGCTGCCACCGACGCGACCGGCTCCTTAGTCGACTTCTCGTAGAGACTGATCGAGCTGTGCACCTCTCGGCAGGCCTCCCGGGCCAGTGCCAGACCGTTCGAGTTCGCGCATCCCGAGGCCAGGCTGGCCAGCGAAGCCGTAGATGCCAGCAGGACTCCCAGGCGGAGCGTGCGCGGTGCCCGGCGCCTCGGGCCAGGCTGGTTCTGGCCGCGAGGGGTCCGCGTGCCGCACCCTCTGCCATGGAGCCACCTCAGCCGTCTAGCCACCCCGGTGCTTCCTCGAGGAGGTAGCGACTTACCGCGAGGCAGCGCTCGAAGACCTCGCAGAGCAACTCCTCGCCGGCGAGAACCCTGGTGAGGGAGACGGGGTGCCTAGCCACTATCGACAGCCGCCTGTCGGGTCCGTCGGTGGCCGACGCGAAGGAGTCGATCGCGGAGACCTCCAGAGGGAGCTCGATGCCCCCGATGCCCGCCAGGTCTATCGCCAGGCGCAGCAGGTCCGGGCCATGGGGCAGGGGCGGGAGTCCCCAGTTGAAGGTGAGGGGGAAGTGGTACTCGTCTGCAGGCTCCTCGTCATCGGGAAGGTCGACCACCGCGTCCTCGAAGGACAGGAGGGTGCGTGGGTCCACCTCCAGGGAGAGGTGGAGGTCGAGCGGACCCCCGCAGCCTTCCTCTGGGTGGAGATCCACCTCCCAGGCCTGGCGCAGCGAGTAGGTCTCCACGAAGTGCCGCTCGTCATGGACATGAAATCCATGGTCCACCGAATGGTCCTTCAGGTCTGCCACGTATCCGGCTACGTCTATGACTGCCACGAGGCGCGAGCCTACCGGCATCTGCCGCCAGTATGGGCACCGGCGTCCTGCGGCTGGGACTCTGGGATCGCGGAGCGCGCTCTGGAGGGTGCACCTGGTGAGGTTCACCAATGCTCACTCAGGTGCAACGGTTCTGGTCTCGAGACCGTGCCCACGCGTACTCCACCGTCGAGGTCCCTGCGGCCAGGTGCCGAGGCTCACTGTATCGTTTGCCCATGTCGGGCAATGTGGATGACGCGGGCCTCATGGCGCTGTGCGAAGGGGTGGTGGATGCGGTAGAGGCTGCCCTCGGCGCGGTGGAGGACTGGACCCGGCGCACCAGCCGGCCGGGTCAGTACGTCGTGGACCTGGTGGCCGACCGAGCAGCGCTCGGCGTGCTCGCAGGCGAGGGGGTGGGGGTGCTTTCGGAGGAGAGCGGCATCCATGGTGCCGGCTCAGCTGTCATGGCAGTCCTCGATCCCCTCGACGGCTCCACGAACGCATCGCGACGTCTCCCCTGGTATGCGACGAGCATATGCATGGTCGACGCCGAGGGTCCGAGGGTCTCGCTGGTAGCGAACCTCGCGAGCGGTGTTCGCTACCGGGCCATACGTGGTTCCGGCGCATGGCGGGACGGTGCGAGGATCACAGCCTCGGGATGCTCCTCACTCCAGAGCGCCATAGTCGCTCTCAGCGGTTTCCCCCCCCGAAGGGCTCCATGGGCGCAGTTCAGGGCTCTTGGTGCCGCCGCGCTCGACCTGTGCTCGGTGGCCGACGGAACCCTGGATGCCTTCGCGGTGGTGGGGGAGTCTTCGCTCGGGGCTTGGGACTACCTGGGCGGCTTGCTCATATGCACCGAGGCCGGTGCGTCGGTCGCGGAGATGGCCGGCAGGGACCTGGTCGACCTGGATCAGGAAAGGCGCAGGGCGCCGGTGGCAGCCGCTACTGCGAGGCTCCTGGCCGAGCTCATGAGCCAGTATGACAGCACCGCCATCTGAAGCACACCTGCTGATGGCCGGTCACATCTGATGCGGGCGGTGATCGTGCCGGTGATCGTTTAGGGTGTCACACGCGGGCGCTTAGCTCAGTTGGCAAGAGCAGCTGGCTTACAACCAGCAGGTCGGGGGTTCGAGTCCCTCAGCGCCCACTCCGGAACAGAAGCGGCAGTCATCCTGTCCTCGCCAACGCTCGTCAGTAGGGCGCCTGAAGATCAGGGAACATCGGGAAGTGCCTGACATTGCGGGTCAGGAGGCGCGCGTTGGTGCGGACGACGGTGGCCGCGATGGCGAGATCCGTGCTGTCGATGGCGTGGTGGCTAGGAAGCCACTCACGACCGAGGGCACCGGCCTGCTCCGCGATCTTGGCGTCGACAGGGTGCCAAACCAGGGTGGATAGCAATGCGCGGGTACCATCTTCGTCTGCCGGGCGCATGCTGGCGAGGACCTCGATACGGGTGATCTCGCTCGCATGAAGGACGCCCGCGGTGCGTTCCCGTTCGAGGAGGTCCCCGGCACCCGCGTGTCCTCGCAGGTAGTCGATCAGGATCGAGGTGTCTACCAGGGCGCTCACGGGCGGTCGCTCTCCAGGCGAGCCCCAGAGCGCAGCTGGTCGACCCAGGCCGCGCCGTCGAGATCGTGGTCGCTCCAGGAGCCGAAGGCGAGGCGCATCGCTGCGACGTCGTCATCGCAGGAGCGCTCCGAGCCATAGACCAGCTCGACCGCATCACGGATCAGCGAGGAGAGCGATCGACCAGTCCGCCGCGCGACGGTATCCAGGGCACGCCGCTCCTCCTCGGTCAAGGAGATCTGAGTTCATTGCATGATGTAACCTTACATCACCAACGGCGGACTCGATCACCTGAGATGTACTCGCACCTCAGGCCCAGTCTCCACCGTTGAAAGCCCAGGTCAAGTGGAATGTTCTGACTGTCGGACGATGACGTGCGCGTTGGTGTGCACCAGCTCTAACCGAAGGCATCCCTCACCCTGCTTCGTCCAGAGCGATTCCTCCGCGAGGTGTCCGCGCTCCCCGCTCCCAGCCGTCGCCTGGTTCAACGTTCCGAAGGAGGCGATGACACCGACAAGGTGATTCGTACATGTGGTCCGGAGAGCATGAAGGCGGTCATATCGGATCTGATATAGTCCTGGTGTGCGTACTGCTACCATCCTGCGCGAGGCGCGACACCGTGCTGGCCTCAGCCAGGAAGAGCTTGCCCGGCGAGCCAGGACTTCACAGCCGACGTTGGCCGCCTACGAGACCGGACGGGTCGTGCCGCGCCTCGAAACGCTCGAGCGGATCCTGGAAGCAGCTGGGTACGAGCTGTCGGTCCTCGTTCAGCCGGTGCTACGGCGAGGTGCCAAGTCGATCACCGAGGTGAGCCGTGAGCTCCGGGAGATCCTCCACCAGGAGGGCGAGCGCGGGGCGTGGCGGCGGCTTCTCGACTTCGTCGACGACTTCCGCGGCTCGGCGCGTCCAGGTCAGGAGTGGCTCGTCGCCGAAGAGCCGCCACCGTGTGGAGACGCACGATTCGACGCGGCAGTCGCGGCACTCGTCGAGTTCCTCTGTGACGAGGCAGGCTTGAATTGGCCCAGGTGGACCGACGCCCCCGGAAGGTTCGTCGAGCCGTGGTGGTTCGTCTCGGGGCTGCGGGGCTACGAGGCGATGGCGCTGCGCGACAGCCCCGTCGAGCTCAAGCGTCATGGGGTGTTCGTAAACGAAGGCGCCTTCGATCGTGTCTAGCAGTCTCAGCCGCGCGGAGATCCGACGCGCATTCGAACGTCTCTCCGACGAGCTGGCGAGACGCGAGGTGCGTGCCGAGTGCTTCGTGGTCGGCGGTGCGGCGATCGCGATGGCTTACGCGACACGGCGGGTGACGCGCGACGTCGACGCCATCTTCGAGCCCAAGGCCGTCGTGTACGACGCAGCCCGCGTCGTCGCCGGTGAGCTCTCGCTTCCCGACGACTGGCTCAACGACGCCGTCAAGGCGTTCGCTCCGGGCGAAGACCACGAGCGCAGGGTCGTCCTCCGGACCCCCTCGCTCAGCGTGTCGGTGGCCTCGCCTCGATACCTCTTGGCGATGAAGCTGCTAGCGGCACGCGTCGACCAGGATGTCGAGGACATCAAGCTCCTGTACGAGCTGTGCTCCTTTACGACTGCTGACGAAGGGATGGACCTCGTCGAGGCTGCGTATCCGGGACACCCGGTCGAAGCGAGGACCCGCTTCCTGCTCGAGGAGCTCTACGGTTCTCCATAACGCATACCATTTCAGCGCATGGCAGTATTTCATCTGTGCGAGCCGGGCCGAGTGAGTGCAACGACTTCGGCCAGCCTGTCGGTCGCCTCGTGGCCGGCTGGACCCCTCGTGGTCGGCCTGCTGCTCGCCCGATGGAGGGTCGCTGGTGCCGCCTGGAGCCGCTGGATGTGGTCCGCCATGCCGATGAACTGTACCGAGCGAACAGTGCGGACACGCAGGGCCGGATGTGGACATACCTGCCTTACGGACCCTTCGACAGCCTGGGGCTGTACCGTGCATGGCTGGACGAGGTCGCTGGCCGCGAGGACCCGATGTTCTTCGCCATCCTCGACGAGCAGGGCCGGGCGGTAGGGGTGGTCGCTCTGCAGCGGATCGACCCAGTGGCGGGCTCCATCGAGGTCGGCCACCTGGCATTCAGCCCGTCCCTGCAGGCGACTACCGCGGCGACCGAGGCCATGGCTCTTCTGATGCGTCTGATCTTCGAGGAGTTGGGCTACCGCCGCTGCGAGTGGAAATGCGACTCGCTCAACGCCGCCTCCCGGCGAGCGGCCCAGCGGTTCGGGTTCGTTTACGAGGGCACCTTCCGCCAGGCCGTCGTGGTGAGGGGCCGTAACCGCGATACGGCCTGGTTCTCTATCACCGACGCCGAGTGGCCCGCTCTCGCCGCCTCCTACGAGCGCTGGCTCGATCCGAAGAACTTCGACGCAGAAGGCCAGCAACGCCTGGCCCTTTCCATGCTCACCAAGGAATGCGCCCCGGAAGCCCGTGGCCTCGGCCATGGGGAAGAGGTCACCATCGGTTAGAACTACAGCAAGCTGGTGGCGGACGGCTTCGGCACGTCCGTAGGGGGCGTCGGCGGGAGCGTGGCACCCGATACTCGGGTCACCCAATAGTGCTGTCGCCAGTCCGTCCGAGAGCGTCGAGACGGTGGATCGCGTATGCTGAGCGATCGAGAGCGGGCGGAAGGCGCCATGAGCGATACAGGCCAGGAAAACCAGCCGAGCGATGCCGGCCGGCCTTTATCACCTGGGGATTACCCACCGCCGACGGCCGACGGGGGGCAACGATACGCTCCACCGCCTCCACCCCATGACTACCCTCCACAAGGATCTGGGTATCCACCGGGTTACGGCGCGCAGGGTCATGGAGCGCACCAGGGATACGGCCCTCCCCTTGGTTACGGAGCGCAGTACGCGTATCCGGGTGCCGCGCCGGAGGGCACCAATGGGTTGGCCATCGCTTCGCTGGTCTGTTCCTTGGTGGGCTTGGTAACCATTCTGCCGGCGATCCCTGGGGTAATCCTGGGCTTCGTCGCGCGCTCGCAGATCCGGGCGCGAGGCGGAAGGCAGGGCGGAGCGGGACTGGCCCTGGCCGGGATCATCATCGGGTTCGTGATGCCGGTTTTCCTCCTGATCATTGGCATCTCGCTCGCCATCCTTCTCCCGACGCTCCCCCGTGTGGCTGCCGCTGCCCATGACAAGGCGGCCCAGGCCGACCTTACGAACGCACTCGTCGCGGCAAACGTCTACAAAATCACCACGCAGAGCTACACCGGTTTCACCACTACCACAGCTGCCTCTTACAGCCCCTTCCTGACCTGGGATACCTCCACAACCCCACTCACCGGTGCCAATACCAACACGGTGGGGCTCTATGTCGGGGACGGGGGCCACTCGATCATCATCGATGCTGCAGGTGACCGTGATTGCTGGCTGGTCCTCGACACGACTGACGCTGCTGGGGTCGACATCAATGCGGTCACGACCCTGCCGTCGCCGGGTGCTGGCACGTGGTACGGGGAATACTCCCGCACCGCCGGTGCGTGCGACAGCATGTTCTACACGGGTTCGCCTCCGAGGTGGGCGCACACGTTCCAGGCCGCGGCGTGAGGCAGGCAGGCCTGTCCAGGATCTTGATATCACATCATGCTACGGAGAGTAGTGACGATGCAGTATCGCTTAGAAATAACCACTGAGCGTGGGTACTGTGATAGATAATCCCTAGTAACTTAGGCTATAGCTGAGTGATAGTCAGGGAATGACTGGACTGGCAGTCGGGAAAACCCTATGCTGCCTCCCGACGCGTCGGCACCGGAGCCGCTTCGCGCAGGACACGGGGGTAACCGTTATGACCATACGAAAGGCTCTCGGAGCGCTGGCCGTCATGGCCGCGCTCGGGCTGGTCGCATCAGCATGTTCGTCGACGAAGTCTGCCGTGGTGCCGGCCAAGGTACCGGCGCCTTCGCCCGCGGTCACTGCTGTGAACCAGGCGGCGCCGAAGACCCTTGCCGCGGGCAGCGCTGATGTGACGATAGATCTCTCGGTCTCCGGGGGAGTCACTGCTGCGCTTGCCGGTGGATTCGACTTCGCGAACGGTACTGGCTCGCTCACCATGCACCTGAGTGGCCTGCCTCCGGCTGACGCGAGCCTGGTGCCGAGCAGCCTGCCGATGGTCTTCACCAACGGCTCCCTCTACCTGAAGGCTGTAGGCGCCATCGCCCTGGCCGACCAGAAGAAGCCATGGGCCGAGCTGACGCCCCAGTCGCTCCAGAGCGTCTTCGGGATCATCGAGCCCCACGTGAACCTCGGCACCTTCTCCACCATCGCGTCTGGAAATCCTGCCGACCTGCTGAAGGTCCTCGATACCCCCGATATGACCGCCATAGACCAGGGTACCCAGAGCGTGAACGGGGTGGAGGCGACGGCGTACCAGGTGACCATCGACGCCGCCAAGGCCGCCACCGATTCGACCGGTCCCGTCCAGGCTCTCTTCCGCGCGCTGGGCGCCTCGAGCAGTCCCCTCGATGTCTGGGTAGACACCCTCGGTCGCCTGGTGCAGCTCCAGACCACGATCTCACCGTCCGGGGCATCGCCGGTGCACCTGAGCGTGGACCTGACGAACTTCGGGACGGCCGTCACGGTGCCCCCGATACCAGCCGACGAGGTAGGCCAGCTCTCTCTACCATCGGCCAGCACCTCGACCTCCACGGCCGGCGGCACCGGATCATGATCCCGGGTGCCAGCATGCCGCGCCGCTAGCTGCGGCGCTCGCGCCCGTCACGCTGGTCGCCGTGCCGGCGCGGCCTGAGGAGAAGCAGGCGAATCGAGCCGTCAGAGGAGTAAGAGAAACCTCAGCAGAGGGCCTGACCGGGCATGGATGACGTCTGACCCGGTCAGGCAGCGCCCAGCGGCATGTGATATGGATGCACTGTGACCGACTCGCCCTCCAGCCCATCGGAAGCATTCTCGATACTGCTGGAGCTCCAGCAGCACGATACGACCATCGACCAGCTTCGGCACCGGAGTCGTACGCTCGCAGAAAGAGCCGAGCTAGAAGAGGTCCACAGCAGGCTCAGGGAGTTGCGGCGCCGCTTCGACGAGGTGCGCGCGAGGCACTCGGTCGTCTCGGAGAGCCTGAAGGAGCTGGCGGGGCAGGTGGACGCAGCGAAGCTCCGGAAGGCTGACATAGAGAGGCGGCTCTATGGCGGGTCGGTCACCTCGGCTCGCGATCTGCAGGCCATGGACGGCGAGGTCCACCATCTGGTCCAGCACGTCGATGAGCTAGAGGAGCGCCAGCTCGAGCTCATGGAGCAGCTGGATCCCCTCGATGCCGAGATCGACGAGATCGACGACGAGCTGGATGTCCTCGATAAGTCTGCGTCGGAGCTGAGAGAGCGCATCGAGGACGCGGAGGTAACCATCGAGGCCGAGATAACCGTAGAGTCGTCGTCGCGTGAGAATGCCGCTGCGCGGCTCCCCCCTGATCTCCTAACGCACTACGAGACCATCAGGGCCCGCCTCGGCGGTGTGGGTGCAGCGCGTCTGGTGGGGAACACCTGCGGTGGCTGCCATCTCGCGCTGCCCGCCGTGGAGGTCGACCGGATCCGAAAGGCACCTGCCGACTCGCTGATCACCTGCGACCAGTGCGGTCGGATCCTCGTTAGGTGAGCCTCTACCTCGTCCGCCATGCCGAGTCCACCGCGAACGCATCGGGCCTCCTGGTCGGCCGGACCGATGCGATGCTCAGTGAGAATGGCCGTGGCCAGGCCGCGGCATTGGGACCGGTGCTGGCGGATCTTCTCGGTCCGTCCATTCACAAGGCGAGGGTGATATCCAGCCCGCTCAGCCGAGCGATCGAGACGGCCTCCATAGCGCTTCCCGGGGTGGAACCAGATCTCGACGAGCGCTGGGTCGAGATCGACTACGGGGACTACGAGGGCAGGGAGCTTGTATCGTTCGACCGGGGAAGCTGGATGGCCTGGAGGTCCGACCCAGCATTCACGCCTCCGGGTGGTGAGTCGCTAGAAGTTCTCTACACCCGGGTGAGCTGTGCCTGCGCGGAGCTCTTCGATGCTGCGGGGAAGGCACCACCCGGCGATCCCGTGGTGGTGTTCAGTCACGTCTCTCCCATAAAGGCAGCGGTGGCCTGGGCTCTCGGGGTGGGCGTGGCCGTTGCCTGGCGCATGCACCTGTCCACCGCGTCGATCACCAGCATTACCTTCGGGCGAGAGGCCCCGCAGTTGGAGCAGTACAACCTCGACGTGGCAAGCTGGTCTTCCTGCAGCTAGCCGCCCGGTGCGGCAGACCGCTGCCTCTTCAGGAAAGGATGGGCACGCTTGGGTTCGTATCGACCCCACATCGCGGTATCGAGATCGCGAATGTCTGGAGCCTGTCATCACTGGCGACTGCCGCTGGTGCTGGGCGTGCTGGCAGCAGGAGCCTACGCACTCTGGAGGCGCCGGAGCACCACCCTCTCCCCGCTGCCCGGTACCGTAGCCACCCAGGGCGCGATGACACCCGCAGCCACCGGCACTGGATCGACCGGCTCTGGATCGACCGGCACAGCAGCCGCTGGCACTGGATCGATACGCCCTGTCGCCTCTGGCGAGGGGATGCGCTCTCCTGTTTCGAGCGCCAGGCGCCTGGCCCGAACGGCTGAGCTCGGCGTGCTGGCAGGGCGCTTAGGAGCGACTGCCGCGTCGTACAAGGCGCGACGGATCGTCGCCTCGCCCGAGCGTCGTGAGGCGCTGGACATGGAGCTGGCCATGAAGACCGCGGAGCAGGTAAGCGAGGCGCTCGGCGGGATGAAGGGAGCCCTCATGAAGCTCGGCCAGCTCGCCAGCTTCCTGGACGACGGCCTCCCGGAGAATGTCAGGCAGGCCTTCGAGCAGCTGCAGCAGGACGCGCCACCCATGGCACCCCATCTGGCAGCCGGTGTGGTGGAAGAGGAGCTCGGCGTGTCGCCGGAGAAGTGCTTCGCCTACTGGGAGCCCATTCCCTTCGCTGCGGCCTCCATCGGGCAGGTCCACAGGGCACGCCTGGATGACGGGAGGGAGGTGGCCGTGAAGGTCCAGTATCCCGGCGTCGACGAGGCAGTGGCCTCCGATCTGGCCAACATGGACCTGGCCCGCATGGGACTGCCGTTCCTCTTCCCCGGGCTCGACAGTGCCGAAGTGGCCGAGGAGCTGAGGCTGCGCCTGGTGGAGGAGCTCGACTACACCTCCGAGGCAGCCAACCAGCGGGAGTTCGCCCGCTGGTACGAGGGACACCCCTTCATATCCGTCCCGCACGTGGTCGACGAGATGAGCACCCGGAGGGTGCTCACGACGGAGCTTGCCTCGGGGTCGAGGTTCTCCGCGATGGAGTGCTGGGACCAAGACGAGCGCGACCTGGCAGCCGAGGCCATCTACCGGTTCGTCTTCAGGAGTCTCTACCGCTTCCATACCTTCAACGGCGATCCGCACCCCGGCAACTATCTGTTCGAGACCGGGGGACGCGTCACCTTTCTCGACTTCGGTCTCGTCAAGCGCTTCGACGACGATCAGGTGGCGATGCTCTACGAGGTCGTCAAGAGCTCCATATCCACCGACGACCCCGGTGTGCTCCGGTCGGCCTGCGAGCGCGCGGGGCTCTTCTTGCCAGGAGCCGCGGTGAGCGACCAGCGGATCGCCGAGTTCATGGGAGTGTTCTGGGAGCTGGTCCGCGAAGACCGCCCCACCACCATCACGGCTGCCTGGGCCAGCGAGGTGGCGCATCGTTACGTAGGTCGCTCCACATTCGGCGACGTGCTCCAGCATGCCTCGATGCCGGCCTGGCTCGTGGTCCTCCAACGGATAAACCTGGGGCTACTAGCGATCCTCGGGAGGCTGGAGGCCACGGCGAACTGGCGCCGGATCTCCGAGGAGTTCTGGCCGACCAACGGCCCGCCTTCCACCCCCCTGGGCGAGCTCGAGGCCGAGTGGTGGGCATCGAGGAGCCACCCGAGAACTGTCTCTGGCTGAGGTCCAAGTCGTGCCTAGGCCCCATAGGAGTGACGAAGCGCCCGGCGCCGGCAGCAGCATTGCCGCCAGCCGCCGCTGGTTGGACAGCAGGCCCCCACTCGGCTGGAGGATTACAGAGTGCACCGGGACCGCTGCGATGCTCCACGAGCGCTGGCCGGCAGCGGATGAGCGCACATGCCGGCGTGCCCGCATCTGCCACGTGACGGCGCCCGCCCTGGTAATCGGTAGCACCCAGCGACACATACGCGCCTCGCAGGAGCCAGTGGCTGGTCTCGAGGTCGTCCGGCGCCTTACTGGTGGAGGAGCCGTGCTCGTGGCTCCCGGTATGCAGACCTGGCTGGATCTATGGATACCGCGCCCGGACCCCCTCTTCGAGGACGACGTGATCTCGTCTGCCTTCTGGGTGGGTGAACTCTGGTCCTACGCACTTGGCCTCCTAGGTGTCCGCGGCGCCACCGTCCACAAGGGGCGGGCGAGCACGGGGGAGTGGCCGAAGCTGCTCTGCTTCGCCGGCCTCGGGCCGGGCGAAGTGCTCGTGGGAGGCCGAAAGCTGAGCGGGCTGGCCCAGCGGCGCGATCGGGATGGTGCCTGGTTCCACAGCGTCGCGCTCGGCCGCTGGGAGCCAGCACCTTTGCTGGCTCTCCTGCGCGCGACCCAGCTCGCCGAGAGCGCGCCGGACCACCCCCGGACCCCGGACCACCCCCGGACCCCGGACCACCCCCGGACCCCGGACCACCCCCAGACCCCGGACCACCCCCGGACCCCGGACCACCCCCAGACCCCGGACCACCCCCAGACCCCGGACCACCCCCAGACCCCGGACCACCCGGCCAGCGCCGGAACCGAGACAGCCCTCCATGGCAGGGCCACCGGTCTTTGCGACCTGACCGGGCGCGATCCGGGCGCGGCGGTAAGCCTCATGGAGGCTGCACTCCTCGCGGCCCTGAGCGCCTAGAACTCGCCGCCAGCTCCACTGAGCAGTCGCCGCAAGCGCGTACGCCTGGAGGGATTTTGCGCGCCAGGTGGTTGACTGGTGGCAGATACGGGCATAAAGTGGCATGAAGTGGAGGACGGGGGAATGAGCTCAAAGACCGCGCTGAGCGGTGGGAAGGCAACTGGGAGTGGCAAGGTTCTTCGGCAGGTACGAGCACTCGCTCGACGACAAGGGTCGTGTGATCCTGCCGGCCAAGTTCCGCGCTGCCTTCAGGGGCACCGCGTATCTAACCCAGTACCACGATGGATGCCTGGCCCTCTGGACGCCGGAGTCCTTCGAGGAGCAGATGGCCGCCATGCAGCTGAAGGCGGAGAGCAGCCGAGCGGACAGGAACCTGGCCCGGCTGTGGGCATCTACCTCCCACGAGGTGGAGGTTCGGGAGACCGGCCGGGTCGCGATCCCGGCACACCTGCGGGGTTTCGCAGCCCTGGAGGCCGAGGTGCTGGTGAACGGAGCGATCGACCGGGTGGAGCTCTGGAACCCCGCACGCTGGTCGGAGAAGGTCCAGCCCGAGGAGATACGCCTGACGGAGGGACTGGACGACTGAGTGGTCGGCCAGCCGAACCGGTGGGGGCATCCGGACCTGGGAGCAGATCGCAGTGGGAGAGAAAGGGAGGTGCTGGGTACAAGCCAGACGCATATCCGGACATGATCAGACCTATCCGCAGCCCCTCGGCTGGACCGGTGGAAGACTCCTCCTCCGCCCACTTCCAACCGAGTCACTCGGGGACCCCTCCCCATGGCCTTGTGCCGGCCGAGGGGCTACGGATGAGCCTGGTCTATGCCCACGAACCGGTGATGGCCGCGGAGGTGGTGGAGCTCTTCTCCGCGGTGCCTCCCGGCGCGATCGTCGATGTCACCCTGGGCGGCGGCGGCCACGCGGAGGCACTCCTCAGCTCCCGCGAGGACCTGAGGGTGATCGGCATCGACAGAGACCCCGAGGCCCTCGACGCTGCAGCGAGGCGCCTCGCTGGCTTCGGGGCCAGGGCCATGGTGGCGCGGGGTGCCTTCGGGGATCTCTCGGCGCTGGTGCATGACCAGGGGATCGAGGAAGGCCTGGTGTCGGGAGTGCTCTTCGACCTCGGTGTCAGCTCCCCGCAGCTGGAGCGGCCGGAGCGTGGTTTTTCCTACCGGAACGACGGTCCACTCGACATGCGGATGGACCAGACGTCAGGCAGGACGGCCGCAGACCTGGTGAACACCGCCGATGAGCGTCATCTGGCGCGGATCTTCGCAGCCAACGGCGAGGCCAGGTTCGCCAAGCGCATTGCCGGAGCGATCGTGTCTGCTAGGCCCATATGGTCCACCACCGAGCTCGCAGAGGTGGTCAGGGGCGCCATACCAGCCTTTGCCCGCAGGACCGGTGGGCATCCGGCGCGCCGGGTGTTCCAGGCGATCAGGATCGCTGTGAACGACGAGCTCGACCAGCTCGAGGCAGCCCTTCCTCAGGCGATAGACCTCCTAGCTCCTGGTGGGCGCCTGGTGGTCATCTCGTACCACTCCGGCGAGGACTCGATCACGAAGGCAGCCATGGCTGATGCGGTCTCGGGAGGATGCAGCTGTCCCAGGGGACTGCCGTGTGGCTGTGGAGCGGTCAGCCTCGGACACCTCCCGTTCCGCTCGGCGCGCCGGCCATCAGAGGCTGAGATCGCTCGCAACAGGCGGTCCGAGAGTGCCCGTATGCGCTGTTTCGAACGCGGCTCCCCGACCGGAGGCCCCCGGTGACCCCGACTGCTGGGAGCGGTACCGCTGAGAAGCGCCACCCGGTCGCCCGCGCGTCCTCGCCTGCTCGCATGCCCCACCCGCGGGGCATACCTGCCAGTCCGCGCCCTAATGGTCCACGTCCTGCGCTCCTGCACCCGAGGGCCTCGCGCCGGCGCCTCGGCCTCCTGCGCTCGCCTGGGATCGTAGCTGTCGTCCTCATTCTCGGGAGCCTCCTCGCGGTCGGTGCCGCCCAGGCTTATCTCGTGAGCGGTCAGGTGCGCCTGGCGCGCCTCGACCAGATACTGAGCCAGGACCAGCGCCAGCACAGAGACCTCGAGCTGAAGGTAGCGGAGCTGGAGAGTCCCGCCCGCATAGTCCATCTGGCGCTCCACGACGGGCTGGTGGAGCCACCGAGCATCACTGACCTGCCCCAGGTGCCCCTCGGAAACCCCGTTACCAGGCATGCCGACACCTCCGCCCTGCCCGCCAGCGCAACGGCCGGCAAGAGCTCCGCCCCTGGTGCCCACGGCGCGCCGGCGGCCCTGAAGCAGGCAGGGCCAGGCGCCCCGAAGAAGCCAGAAGGGTAGGCGAGCGTGGCGCCGTCGACGCACACAGGCCGCACAGGCCCCACAGGCCGCACAGGCCGCACAGGCCGCACAGGCCACACAGCCCACACAGCCCACCCGGGGCGCCTGAAGGCGATCAGGATGGCGGTGATCGTGGTCTTCGGGGCACTGGCCATCAGGCTGGTGATGGTGCAGACGATCTCCTCTGGTGCCTATGCCTCGCTGGGCGAGGCAGAGGTGACCAGCCAGGTTCCGCTCCCGGCGGAGAGGGGGGCCATATACGACCGCACCGGTGAGCTGCTCGCCATGTCGCTCCCGAGGACAGACGTCATAGCCGACCCGCTCATCATCCATCACGCAGCGTCAGAGGCTGCGGCTCTCGCGCCGGTGCTCGGGGAGTCGGTCGCGAGCATCGAGGCAGAGCTGACCCAGCACTCGGGCTATGTGGTGATCGGACGGATGGAGGACGAGCAGGTGACCTCTGAGCTCGAGAGGCTGGGGCTGCCGGGGATCACCTTCTCGCCGGCCAGCGAGCGACTCACGCCGGCAGGGGCGCTGGCGGAGCCGGTGATCGGTCAGGTGAACGCTGACGGCCAGGGCATCGCCGGCCTCGAGTACCAGTACAACCAGCTCCTCTCTGGCAGCTCCGGGAGCGAGATCGTGCAGATGGCTCCCGGTGGCATACCTCTCCCGGGAGGCAGCAGGGTGCTGCGCCAGGCGGTTCCGGGTACCAGCCTGGAGCTCACCATCGATGCTCCGCTGCAGTACGTCACGGACCAGGCACTCGGGGCGGAGATCATGAAGTCACATGCGACGAGCGGCACTGCCGTGATCCTCGACACCCGCACCGGGGCGGTCCTCGCGATGGCTAACCTCTCGGTGGACAAGGCCACGAACCAGCTCGTGGAGGCACCGTCTAACCTGGCGTCCACCCAGGTCTACGAGCCGGGCTCGGTGTTCAAGATCGTGACCTTCTCTGCCGCGCTCCAGGACGGCATCATCACCCCCGATACCATGTTCACGATACCCCCG
This sequence comes from Actinomycetes bacterium, assembly GCA_021801795.1. Lineage (GTDB taxonomy): Bacteria > Actinomycetota > Acidimicrobiia > Acidimicrobiales > JAJYXR01 > JAJYXR01. The sequence goes on along the minus strand of JAJYXR010000036.1, from coordinate 27,355 downwards.
GATCTGATGCTCGCGGGCTGGAGGTTCCATGACGCGTGGAGCCACGGGACCATCCAGCTGAGCGCCACCCAGGTGATCGCCCAGTCGTCGAACATCGGGACGATCGAGATAGCAGAACGCCTCGGCGCGGACCGGCTGGCGAGGCAGATCACGGCCATGGGATTCGGCAGGCCGACCGGTCTGCACTTCCCGGGCGCCTCGGTGGGCATCGTGAACCCGGTGGCGAACTGGTCGGCATCGGCCATTGGCTCGACCCCCATTGGCCAGGACACCGGCGTGACGGCCATGCAGGTGGTGGACGCCATGAACACCGTTGCCAACGGAGGCAGGTTCGTACCCCCGCACCTCGTGCGGGCGATCATCGGACCCGACGGGACCCTCCACAGACTCCCAGAAGCGAAGGGCAGGCGGCTGTTCTCGAGGACGACTGCATCGGAGCTCACGCGGATGCTGGAGCAGGTGGTCATAGACGGCACGGGAGTGAAGGCCCCCATTCCGGGCTACTCGGTGGCCGGCAAGACCGGCACCGCGCAGATCCCGAACGGCCACGGTGGCTACATACCGAACGGCTACATGGCCACCTTCACCGGCTTCGCACCGGCGGAGAACCCGGTCCTCACCGCAGTGGTCACCCTCGACCATGCCTGGCCACCCTACGGAGGGTCGGTGGCGGCCCCGGTCTTCTCCGAGGTGATGCGCTACGCGCTCCACAGCTACGGCGTGCCGACCTCACCGGGAGGAGGGATCACAGGCGGGACCCCGCGGCTGGTGCCCTTCACAGCGTCGGTCCCCGACGGGAACCTGACCGGCTATGTGCCGAGGGAGCCGGCTGTGCCAGGTAGCATCACCACGTCGTCCGGGTCTGTCACGGAAGGGCCGTGACCCGTCCTGGCGGGAGTGCTTGGACCGTGCGCATGGACCTACTGCTCGACGAGATAAGGCCTGCGCAGGTGATAGGCGACCCCTCGAAGGTGCAGATCTCCTCCGTGGAGCTCGACAGCCGGCAGGTGCTGCCGGGCTCCCTCTTCTGCTGCCTGCCAGGAGAGCTCACCGACGGCCACGAGTACGCCGGCGACGCCCTGGAGAGGGGAGCGGTCGGCCTACTGGCAGAGCGGGCCCTGGAGCTGGCGGTGCCCCAGGCCATCGTCTCCCCGGGCGAGGGTCGTGCGGCGATGGCCCGAGTCGCAGCAGCCTTCTACGGCCACCCTGCAGAGCGGCTCCTCACCGTCGGCGTCACCGGCACCAATGGAAAGACCACGGTGACCCATCTGGTCTCCGACATCCTCGCCTCCTCGGGAAGGCTGGTGGAGGTGCTGGGCACCCTGGAAGGGGTCCGCACCACCCCCGAGGCTCCGGCTCTCCAGCGGAGGATGGCCGAGGCGTGCCAGACCGGGAAGGAGGCCTTCGTGATGGAGGTGTCCTCCCACGGTCTGGTCCAGCACCGCGTCGACGGCTTCGCCTTCGACGTCGCTACCTTCACGAACCTGGGCCACGACCACCTCGACTACCACGGGACCATGGAGAGGTACTTCGAGGCCAAGGCCTCGCTGTTCACGCCCGAGCACGCGAGGCTAGGGGTCGTCGACGTGACCGGCGAGTGGGGCCAGAGGCTCGCGTCATGCGCCCCGGTACCCCTGGTCAGCTTCAGCATCCTGGATGCCAGTGATGTGGAGCTCACGCGGCACGGGACGTGCTTCACCTGGCGGTCCCACAGGGTCAGGACGAGGCTGGTCGGCATGTTCAACGTGTCGAACACGCTGGCGGCGATGGTCAGCTGTGCCGAGCTGGGCATCCCGCTGGACGAGGTGGTGGCGGGGATGGAGATGGCCCGCGGGGTGCCGGGGCGTTTCGAGCTTGTCGGTTCCGACGAGGACTTCAGCGTGGTGGTGGATTACGCCCACACCCCTGACGGGATCGGGGTGGCACTGGCCGCTGCCAGGCAGGTGGCCGGAGATCATCGGGTGCTGCTGGTGTTCGGCTGCGGTGGCGACCGCGACCATGCGAAGCGTCCCCTCATGGGTGCAGCAGCGGTGGCCGGTGCCGACCGGGTGGTCCTCACCACCGACAATCCCCGCAGCGAGGACCCTTCGGCCATAGCAGCCGAGGTTCTCGCGGGGGTGGAGGACAGAGCCAGCCTGACCCTGGAGCTCGACCGCGCGAGGGCCATAGAGCTGGCCATCGCAGAGGCCCTGCCCGGTGACGTGGTGCTGGTAGCCGGCAAGGGGCACGAGACGACCATGGAGGTCGCGGGCCGCGTCCTGCCCTTCGACGACCGCGAGGTCGTACGTGGCATCCTCGACTCCCGTCACCCATCGGCTGGTCGGCCAGGCAGGGGACGGCAGGCATGATCAGCCTCATGGTGGCAGGCGGTGTGGCGCTATGGCTGGCGGTGCTGATCACGCCATTGCTGATCCGGTGGCTCACCCGTCGCAGCATCGGTCAGCAGATCCGCGAGGACGGGCCGCGTATGCACCAGGCGAAGGCAGGCACGCCGACGATGGGTGGGATCGGGATGGTGGTGGCGATGGCCGTCGGCTACCTGGCAGCCCACGTGGGCACGGGAGTAGCCATGAGCCGGACCGGCATCCTCACGGTGCTGGTGGTCATGGCCGCAGCCGCGATCGGCTTCCTCGACGACTGGATAAAGGTCCGCAACCAGCGAAGCCTCGGTCTGAACAAACGGGCGAAGTTCGGGTCTCAGATCCTGATCGGGGTGGCCTTCGCAGTCGCGGCCGAGCAGTGGGCACACGTGAACACCCACCTGTCCTTCACCCGGTGGGATTCCTTCGGGGTGGACCTCGGTCCCATCGGCTGGGTGGTCTGGGCCACCTTCGTGATAGTGGCGACGGCCAACGCGGTGAACCTCACCGACGGTCTCGATGGGCTGGCCTCGGGATCGGCCACCTTCGCGTTCGCGTGCCTCGCGGTGATCGGCTATTGGCAGTTCAGGCACTACTCGATTTATCACGTCGGCTCGGCGCTGGACCTCGCCCTCACCTCGGTGTCGTTGGCGGGTGCCTGCCTCGGGTTCCTCTGGTGGAATGCGTCGCCCGCGAAGATCTTCATGGGCGACACCGGCTCCCTCGCTATCGGTGCGGGTCTCGCAGCGCTGTGCCTGCAGATGAACCTACAGCTCCTCCTGCCCGTCATAGGGGGGCTGTTCGTCGTGGTCACCCTGTCGGTCGTCATCCAGGTGCTCAGCTTCAGACTGTTCCACAGACGCGTTTTCAGGATGGCTCCCCTGCATCATCACTTCGAGCTCGGCGGCTGGCCTGAGACCACGGTGATCGTGAGGTTCTGGATCATCGCGGGGCTGTGTGCGGCGCTCGGTCTGGGCATCTTCTACGCGGACTTCCTGTCGGTCACAGGGATCCACTGAGGGCCAGACGGTGGCACGCGCACTGCTGATCGGTCTCGCCAGGAGCGGGGTGGCGGTGACCCGCCGGCTGCAGGCCGAGGGCACAGAGGTCGTAGCCGTCGACGACTCAGCAGCACCAGGCACTCTGGCCAGCGCGGCCGAGCTCGGGATAGAGCTGATCGTGCGACCGGAGCGCGCGGAGCTGGCGAAGCTGGCAGCAGGGTCCGATCTGGTGGTGCCCAGCCCAGGGGTGCCGGCCAGCCATCCGGTCTTCTCGCTCGATCTGGGCCGGAAGCTCATCTCCGAGGTCGAGCTGGCCTACGAGCGGGCGCGCTGCCCGGTCGTGGCCGTCACCGGCACCAACGGGAAGACCACGGTGGTAACCATGGTGGAGCGGATGCTGTCTGCCTCGAATATCCCCGCCCGCGCAGCGGGAAACATCGGGAGGCCTCTCATCGAGGCTGTAGACGACCAGGGCATCGAGGTGTTGGTAGCCGAGGTCTCCTCCTTCCAGCTAGCGCTCACCCGTGACTTCCACCCGGTGGTCGGCGGATGGCTGAACTTCTCCCCCGACCACCTCGACTGGCATCCCGATCTCGACCACTACCGCAGCTCGAAGGCGCGCATCTGGGCAAACATGGGTCCCGGCGACGTCGCGGTGGCTAACGCCGAGGACCCCGAAGTCCTGGCCGCGGCGCGAGTACCTGGAGCGAACGGCTCTACGGTCCGCCTCTTCGGGCTCCATGCGGGCGACTGGCACCTGGAGGGCGATCTCCTGGTCTGTCCACACCATGCGCGGGGTGCTTCTCGGGGGCCCTCCGCCGTGTCGGGCTCTTCGACACAGGCAGTGCCAGGCTCTTCCGCCGGTGATTCGGAAGGATCCGGCGCATCCTTCAGGGGCATCCTGGCTAGGTCCGAGATGGCGAGGTCCTTTCCCCATGACCTGCTGAACGGGCTGGCAGCGTCGGCCATCGCGACGGCAGCCGGAGCTTCTGTGGAGGCGTGCCGTGAGGTCCTCATGTCCTTCCGCGGCCTTCCACACCGCGTCGAGCTGGTAGGCGAGGTGGGAGGGGTCAGCTACTACGACGACTCGAAGGCCACGACCCCGGCCTCGGTGCTGGCCGCCATGGATGCATTCGAGGAGGTGGTCCTCATAGCGGGCGGCCGGAACAAGGGCCTCGACTTGTCCCCGCTCGCCCGGTGCGCTCCGCACCTGGGGGCAGTGGTCGCGATCGGGGAGGCCGCCTCCCAGGTGACCAGGGTGCTCGGCGGTACCACGGAGGTGGTCGAGGCCAGCTCCATGCCAGAGGCCGTCCTCGCTGCCAGCAGGCTCGCCCGGCCTGGAGGAGTAGTGCTTCTCTCACCAGGATGCGCGTCGTTCGACTGGTACGGCTCCTACGCGGAGCGCGGGGAGGACTTCGCCCGCTGCGTGCGCTCCCTCGCCATGGGAGCGGAGGCTGGCAGGGAGGCTGGCAGGGGAGCTGGCAGGGGAGCTGGCAGGGATAGCCGAGGAAGCGAAGAGGAGGCGTGGTGAGAGCTGGAGCAACTACTGGGCGCAGGTCAAGCGCGAGCAAGCCGAGACCTCCCACGGGCCGCTCCGGGCTCCAGCTCGTGGTGCCGGCCAGGTCGCGCTTCGCGGCGATCCGGCGGGCGATCGACTCGGTGCCCACCTCTCAGGCCATCCTGGTCACGGTGGCCTGGCTGTGCGGGGTCGGCCTGGTGATGGTCCTCGCGGCATCGGCATTCGCGTCGCTGGCCACCTATGGATCGGTGTGGGCGATCTTCGAGCGCCAGATCATCTGGATAGCCGTAGGGTGCATCGCGCTGGTGGTCGCCCTGCGAATCGATCCGAGCACCTGGAGGAAGTACCGGGTGGTGATGATGCTGGGGGTGCTGGTGCTCCTGCTGGCGGTCCTGGTTCCCGGCATAGGGGTGAGGGCAGGAGGTTCGAGCCGCTGGATAGGTTTCGGCCAGCTGAGGGTGCAGCCCTCGGAGCTCATGAAGTTCGCCTTCGCGGTCTTCGGGGCTGACCTGGTGGCTCGGCGTTCCGAGCGCTACCGCCATGCCAAGGAGGTGGTCGGCCCACTCTGCCTGGTGCTGGCAGGGGTCGCGCTGCTGGTGCTCATCCAGCCCGACATGGGAACTGCCGTGGTCCTGTGCTGCATAGGTCTCGGGATGCTCGTGGCGAGCGGCGTGGAGATGGGGGCGATCCTGAAGCTGCTGGGTGCCCTCGGGGTGCTGGCCGTCCTCGTGGCTCTGGTGGATCCCTACAGGCGGGAGAGGCTGCTTTCCTTCATGGATCCCCTGGCGCACCGTAACGGATCGGGCTACCAGGTCGTTCAGTCCTTGGTCGGGCTCGGTGCCGGGCATCTCACCGGGGTTGGAATCGGTGCAGGTCACCAGACCTGGGGGCTGCTGCCAAATGCCCAGACGGACTTCATATTCTCCGTGATCGGTGAGCAGACCGGACTCCTGGGGGCCCTGCTGGTGCTGGCCTCCTTCACGGTGCTCGCCTGGCTCGGGCTACGGGTGGCACGCGAGGCACCAAACAGGTTCGAGTCGATTCTCGCTGTAGGCATTACATGCTGGCTGGTGAGCCAGGCCTTCATCAACGTGGGTGCCGTGATCGGGTTGCTGCCGGTAACGGGGATCCCGCTTCCGTTCGTCTCCTTCGGCGGCTCGGCTCTCGTGGTCGAGATGGCAGGTGCCGGGGTGCTGGCGAGGATAGCCAGCCCGCATCGCAGGAGCGGTGGGCGAAGCCAGCGCGCCGGGCGGATCGGTACTGGCGTTCATGCCCACCGGTCATGAAGCCACCCGAGGGTGACTGCTTCGCCTTCGTGGCAGGAGGCGGGACTGCCGGGCACGTGGCACCGGCAGTGAGGGTGGCCGGGGAGCTCGCGAGGAGGCACCCCGGACAGTCGGTGCGCCTGGTGGCAGCCGAGCGGGGTAGCGGCCGCGAGCTGATCGACTCGTCTGGCCTTCCCTACACGCTGCTGCCGGGCCGTGGTCTTAGGCGGAGCTGGAGCTTCGAGGCCATCGGCTCGAACGCCCATGCCATGTGGGATCTGGCGCGGGCGATTGTGAGGTCACTGAGGACCCTGGCAGCCGAGCGTCCTAGGGTGGTGGTCACGATGGGTGGCTTCGCGAGCATCGCACCGGCTCTGGGGGCTCTGGTCACTGGGGTGCCGGTGGTGGTGGTGAACGTGGATGCCGTGCCGGGTGCCGCGAACCGCCTTGTCTCGAGGTTCGCCAGGGCAAGCGCGGTGGCATGGCCGGGCACCGAGATGGCCCGTGCCACCCTCACCGGGGCGCCGGTCGCGGCCTCCCTCGAAGACCTGGCCCTGCGGGCACGTCCGCCACTGCCTGGCGACCCGGAGCGGGCGGCAGCACGCGAGGCACTGGGGCTGGCTCGGGAACGGCAGGTGGTGGCCGTGTTCGGCGGTTCCCTCGGCGCCAGGCGCCTGAACGAGGCAGCCGGCGGGCTCGCGCACATCTGGGCTGACCGCAGCGACAGGTCCATCTATCACGTGACCGGCCAACGCGATGCCGGCATCGCTGCGGCCTGGCGGCCGGACCTGGAGGAGGGAGGTCTCTGCTACGTGCAGGTTCCCTACGAGCACCGCATGAGGCTGCTCTACCTGGCTGCCGACCTGGTCGTCTGCAGGGCCGGGGCGATGACGGTGAGCGAGCTGGCCCTGGCGGGGGTCCCCTCGGTCCTGGTCCCCCTGCCGCGCGCACCTGGCGATCACCAGAGGGCGAACGCCCGGGTCCTAGAGCGCGCAGGCGCAGCGGTGGTGATCGACGATGCTTCCTGCAGCGCGGTCCACCTGGCCGAGGTGGTCGACGGCCTCCTGGCAGACGGCCAGCGCATGGATTCCATGGCCATGGCGGCAGCGGCCCTCGGGCGTCCGGGCGCTGCGGAGGCCATAGGGGCCTTGGTGGACCAGGTGGCCTCAGGGGCTCCGGCATGAGCCCGGGCCGCCTGGTGGACCTCTCGCGCTCGCGCCGGGTTCACATAGTCGGCGCAGGTGGTGCCGGCATGAGCGCGATCGCCACGGTGCTGGCCTCCATGGGCCACAGGGTGAGCGGGAGCGACCTGAAGGAGTCGCCGGTGCTCAGCCGTCTCAGGCTGCTCGGTGTGGACGTCTGGGTGGGCAGCAGGCCCGAAGCCCTCCAGGGGGTGGAGGTTCTGGCCACATCGACCGCGGTTCCCGAGCGCGACCCGGAGGTGGCCGGGGCTGGCCAGCTCGGCATCGAGGTGCTCACGAGGGCCGCGATGCTGGCGTCCATCGCGGCGCAGCGGAAGGTCATCGCGGTCTCGGGAACCCACGGCAAGACCACCACCACCTCCATGCTCGCCCTCATCCTCGTAGAAGCAGGTCTACGTCCCTCCTTCATGATCGGCGGCGACGTGAACGAGATCGGCACCAACGCGCTCTGGGACTCAGGTGAGTGGCTGGTGATAGAGGCAGACGAGAGCGACGGCACCTTCCTCGAGATTGCCACCGAGTTAGCCGTGGTCACCAACGTCGAAGCCGACCATCTCGACTACTACGGAGGGTTCGACGAGCTGGTGGATGCCTTCAGCCGCTTTACCACCGCCGCTCGCCAGGTGGCCGTGGCAGGCTCGGACAACGAGGTGGCTGCCCGCCTCGTGTCGGGTACCGGCGGCGTCACGGCCGGCACCAGCCAGGGATCGACCTACCAGGTAGTGGACCTGGCCACCAGCCCGGACGGCAGCACCTTCGGAGTAGAGCACGCGGGTAGCCGGCTGGCCAGCGTGAAGCTGGCCGTCCCAGGTGTCCACAATGCTCTGAACGCGGTGGTGGCTGTGGCGGCGGCATCGGAGATAGGGGTGCCCCCGGAGGCCGCCGAGAGCGCGCTGGCCAGATTCGCCGGTGTAGCCAGGCGTTTCGAGGCCCGCGGAGAGGCCAGGGGTGTGCGCTTCGTCGACGACTACGCCCATCTACCCGGAGAGGTATCCGCGGTGATAGAAGCAGCGCGAACCTGGGAGCCGGAGCGCCTGGTCGTCGTCTTCCAGCCCCACCGCTACACGAGGACGGCTGCGCTCTATGAGTCCTTCGCGGACTGCTTCGAAGGTGCCGACGCGCTCGTGGTCACCGAGGTCTACGCAGCGGGGGAGCCTCCCCTTCCCGGCATCGGGGGTCACCTGGTGGCCGACACCGTGTCCAGGGCCCATCCCGACATGCCGGTTACCTTCGTGCCTGGGCGCGCCGATGTGGCACGGGTGGTGGGCCAGATGCTGCGCCCCGGCGACCTATGCCTCAGCCTCGGGGCAGGGGACCTGACCACCCTGGCAGACGAGGTCATCTCGTCGTGGTGAGAGCTTCGGGGCAGCTCCCGGCAGCACCTGGACCGGCGCCAGGCGACGACGCCCGCGACGATGCCCGCGACGATGCCCGCGACGACGCCCGCGACGATGCCCGCGACGATGCCGGCCAGGCCGAGGTGCATGCCGCGTCCCAGGGGGCACTCGAGGAGCTGGCGAGCAGGCTCGGCCGGTTGGCCATGGTGGATCAGCCGCTTGGATCCCGCACCACATACAGGGTGGGGGGGTCTGCTGCAGTGATGGTGGAGGCAGGATCGACTGACGACCTGCTGGCGGTATCGGAGGCACTGAGGCCCCTGGCGGGATCCGTCCCGGTACTGGTGCTCGGCAACGGCTCGAACCTGCTGGTGGCCGACAGGGGTTTCGGCGGTCTCGTGGTGTCGCCCGGCAGGTCGATGGCTGAGGTCGAGATAGCAGGCACGACGCTCCGGGTGGGGGCGGCGTCGAGCATGCCGGTCGTCGCCAGGCAGGCCTCCGCGGCAGGTCTCATGGGATTCGAATGGGCCGTCGGCATACCCGGTTCGGTGGGTGGGGCCGTGTGCATGAACGCCGGCGGTCACGGTTCGGACATGGCCGCAGTGCTTCTAGGTGCCCGGGCAGTGGACCTCGTGGCGGGCAGGGTCGTCGATCTGCCCGCCGAGCGTCTGGGCCTCGGGTACCGGACCAGCGCCATCGGGTCCGGCCAGGTGGTGGTCTCAGCAGAGCTGAGCCTCGAAGCCGGCGACGCTGCCGAAGCGATGGCCCAGATAGGCGAGATAGTCCGGTGGCGCCGGGAGCACCAGCCAGGCGGATCCAATGCTGGCTCCGTCTTCATGAACCCCGAGGGGGACTCTGCAGGCAGGCTGGTCGAGCAGGCCGGCCTGAAGGGATTCCGGATGGGCTCTGCCAGGGTATCGGAGAAGCACGGGAACTTCATCCAGGCCGACGAGGGAGGTTCGGCTGACGACGTGGCCAGGCTGGTCTTCCACGTCCAGGGCGTGGTGGCAGAGCGCCTGGGCGTGTGGCTCACCCCCGAGATAAGGATGGTCGGCTTCGACCAGGCTGGATCGGCGGGTTCGCCGCCGTGATCCACCAGCCAGCCCGAGCACTCCACTAGCCTGGTGCTGGCTGGGGAAAGCCAGATTCGGGAGCGGGGAACGGTGCCGGTCGACCGCCGAGTTTCACGGTCAGGGCGCCTGGTCGGCGAGTCTCGAGCTGAGGGAGAGGTTTATGGTTGCCAACGGCACGGTCAGCAGGCCGCCTAGGATCGATCCGCGCATACGCGAGCGTCGGGCCAGGGTGGCCATGGCCAGGGGCAGGAGGCGTCTGAAGGCGGTCCTGGCGGTCGCGGGGGCGCTGGTGGTGGCCGTCGGGGCCACGGTCCTTCTCTACTCCCCCTTGCTGAGCGCCCGCCACCTGGTGGTCACCGGCGAGGGTGCCATGCCCGTATCGAGCATCGAGGCCGCTGCTCGGATCACGACCTCCACCCCGCTCGTCGACGTCTCCCCGGGCCTGGACGCAGCGCGGATAGAGAGGCTGCCCTGGGTGCTGAGCGCCTCGGTGACCCGCCACTGGCCCGACACGGTGGTGATACACCTGACCCGGAGGGTGGCCGTGGCGACCATGCGCGACGGGGCTGGCGGGTATGCCATCCTGGACCGGACCGGGCGGGTGATCGGCACCGCGCCTGGGGCTCCCGCAGGCCTTCCCCTGCTGCTGGCGAGCTCCGGAGTCCCAGCACCGGGCGGCTACGTAGATGCCGCTGCTAGATCCGGCCTGGAAGTTGCCGGGATGATCCCCCCGGTCCTGGCAGGTCAGGTCAGATCCATAGGGGTGTCGGCCGGCGGCTCGATCTCGCTGGTGCTCACCTCCGGTGTCGACGCGACGCTCGGCAGCCCATCGGATCTCGAAGCGAAGTTCGAGTCCCTGGCGAGCGTCCTGGCGGGCGCGCCTCCTGGCCCCGGCCAGGACGTCGACGTGAGCGTTCCAGGCGAACCAACGGTATCGAGCATGTCAGGGCAACGTAGCCCGGGGTAGCCGCTTGACCGTCATCCTCTCTGGCCGTATGGTTGGCACACCTCGGTCGGTACCGGCTCGAGCTGTGGTCGAGGGTGAGGAACCCGGTGCAGTCCACGATCCCGGTTCCGTCTCTCCCGACCGACCACCGGATGGGGGCGAGGCTGCAGGCGTGAGGCCTGTGGCTCCGGAGCACAACGCTGTGGACGAGGAGAGTCGATGACCGGTCCAGGACAGAACAACTACTTCGCAGTTATAAAGGTCGTCGGCGTGGGCGGCGGCGGCGTGAACGCAGTGAACCGGATGATCGACGCGGGCCTGCGCGGGGTGGAGTTCATAGCGGCCAACACGGATGCCCAGGCCCTCCTCATGAGTGACGCGGACCTGAAGCTCGACATCGGACGGGAGCTCACGCGAGGACTGGGTGCGGGCAGCGACCCAGAGGTGGGGCGCCAGGCTGCAGAGGAGCACCGGTCCGAGATCGAGGAGGCGCTGAAAGGCGCAGACATGGTCTTCATCACCGCGGGGAAGGGGGGCGGCACGGGGACCGGAGCCGCGCCCGTGGTGGCCGAGATCGCGAAGTCTCTGGGCGCGCTCACCATCGGTGTGGTGACCCGGCCGTTCTCCTTCGAGGGCCGCCGGCGATCCGTCCAGGCGGAGCATGGCATACAGAACCTGAAGGACAAGGTGGACGCGATAATCATCATCCCGAACGACCGGCTGCTCAGCGTCTCCACTGACAAGACCTCCATGGTGGACGCGTTCAAGATGGCCGACGAGGTTCTGCTCCAGGGTGTCCAGGGGATCACCAACCTCATCACCGTTCCCGGGCAGATAAACACCGACTTCGCCGACGTGAGGATGGTCCTGGCCAACGCCGGTACCGCCATCATGGGGATCGGTCACTCCTCGGGAGAGGGACGTGCCGTGAACGCCGCCCGGGCAGCGATCACCAGCCCGTTGCTGGAGGCCTCCATCGAAGGTGCGAGGGGCATCCTCGTGAACATCGCGGGCGGCCAGGGACTCGGGCTCTTCGAGGTGAACGAGGCCATGGAGATCATCCACGGGGTGGCGCATCCCGACGCGAACATCATCTTCGGGAACGTCGTCGACGACACCATGGGCGAGGAGGTGAGGGTTACCGTCATCGCCGCCGGCTTCGAGCGCTGGGAGGGATCCCGGATCGGGGACGTGGCACCAGAGGAGCGCTCCCAGGTGCTCGGCATCGACGACGCATTCGAGACCAGAGACATCTTCTCCACACCACCTGAGGACGACACCGAGTTCGGTGACGATTTCGACGTCCCGTCGTTCCTGCGATAGCCCTGTCGGGCCGGCAGATGGTCCCGGACACCCCGGACAGCCCGGACAGCCCGGACAGCCCGGAAAGCCCGGACAGCCCCTAGACACGGCCGCAGCCGTCATCCGCATCCCGGGTACTCCGGTCCTCGCCTACTTCGGCTCGGCTGCCGACGGTGACATGCGGGGACTTGGCGCGGAGCTGCTGGAGCGTCGGGCCGTCGCCGCGGGAGCAGGGGAGCGGTTGCGCCTTCCATCCGTGGTGGTCTCAGCGCGCCAGGTCCACGGGGCATCGGTGCACATCGTGGATGGCGCGGGTCGCGAGCAGGAGCCGCCCGTGGAGGCCGACGCGCTGGTCTGCGACAGGCCAGCAGTGGCCGTTGGGGTGCTCACCGCCGACTGCGCGCCGATCGCGCTCGGATCTCCACAGGGTGTCTTCGCGGCGGTGCATGCAGGATGGCGTGGGCTGGTGGCCGGGGTGATAGAAGCAGCAGTCGGCTCGATGAGGGATCTCGGTGCCGCGGAGGTGAGCGCGGTCCTGGGCGCCTGCATCCACCCCTGCTGCTACGAGTTCTCCCATACGGACCTAATGGCAGCGGAGAAGGCATTCGGGGCAGGCCTGGCGGCCACCAGCCGTAATGGTCGTCCCGCCCTCGACCTGCCGCGGGGGGTGGAGGTGGCCCTGGCACGTGCCGGAGCGACCCTGGTGGGGGCCGAGTCGGACTGCAGCTGCTGCGCGGAGGGCTGGTTCTCCTACCGAGCGCGCCGCGACAGCTTCCGTCAGGGGGTGCTGGTCTGGCGCGAGGTGCCGGCTGGCGCTGGAGGCGGGGAGTGAGCCGGCTGGCCTCCCCGGCCCCGGCCGGCAGCTTCGCGGAGCGCCTGGAGGTGCTGGAGGAGCGAATCGAAGCCAGCGGGGTCGATCGAGCTGCGATAAAGCTGGTGGCGGTCACCAAGGGCTTCGGGGTCGAGGCGGCCGAGGCGTCCATGGCTGCCGGGATCCTGGATCTGGGGGAGAACTACTCCTCGGAGATGCTGGCCAAGGCCAAGGTGCTTTCTGGCCGGCCGCCAGGCACCCCGACCAAAGACGATGACCGTGTCGTCGGGTGCGCTGGCCGTGTCGACGAATGGGAAACCCGCGCTGGCCGGACAGTGCCCCGGTGGCATTTCCTCGGCGCCCTGCACAAGAGGACCATCCGCGCGTTGGCACCCTGGGTGTCGTGCTGGCAGTCGGTCTGCCGGCTTTCAGAGGGCGAGGAGATCGCGAGAGCATCACCGGGTGCGAGGGTGTTCGTCCAGGTGGACCAGACCCAGATACCGGGGCGCAACGGCTGCAGGCTGGCCGAGACCCCAGAGCTGGTGGATTCCCTGCGTGAGCTCGGCCTCGAGGTGAGCGGTCTCATGACCCTAGGTCCGCCAGGAGCGCACGACGAGGTGCGCGGGGTCTTCCGCTCCGTCGCGGCGATGGCTCACGAGCTCGGTCTGGCGGAGGTGTCGATGGGTATGAGCGACGACCTGGAGGTGGCCCTTGGCGAGGGTGCCACGGTCCTCAGGATAGGCAGGGCCCTGTTCGGGGATCGGAAGGGATAGCACAGAGCACAGAGCACAGAGCACAGAGCACAGAGCACAGAGCACAGAGCACAGAGCACAGAGCAGCGACGAGCGACCAGCGACCGGCCCAGCATCGGGTCCGCGATATGACACCACTGGCGCGCACGAGGCTGTACTCTGTAGGAAAGGAGGGACAGATGGCGCCTGGATTGATGAGGAAGACCATGGCCTACCTGGGCTTGGTCGAGGACGAATACGACAGCGACTACTACGAGCCCCAGCCCCCGCAGGCGTCTCGTGGGATATCTCGTCGAGCAGTCGCGGAGGACGAGGAGGAGCAGCTTCCCAGCTCCTCGGGTGGCTCCATCAGGACGCTCACGCGTGACGAGCCGGCTCCGGCAGCCCAGCCGTCGATGGCGCGTCCTGCAGTCGTGAGGCCCCTACCTGCCGATGCGGCTGCGAAGGTACACGTGGTGGCGCCGGTGCAGTTCGTGGACGCCCAGCAGATCGCAGACCGGTTGATGGCTAACCAGCCGGTCATCATTAACCTCCAGGTAGCCGATTCGGAGCTCGGTAGGAGGATGATCGACTTCTGCAGTGGCGTCACCTACGCGCTCAACGGGAAGATGGAGCGGGTGGCAGACCGGGTGTTCCTGGTGACGCCCTCGAATGTCCGTGTGTCGGCTGAGGAGCGTGAGCGTCTCCAGCAGAACGGCCTCATGCGGTCCTGAGCATCCCCGCCGCGCGGGATCGCGAGAAACCGGAGGCTATTCGTGGTAGCACGCATACTGGTAGACCTCGTGCAGGCCTACATAGTGATACTGATCGTGCGGGCGATCCTCACCTGGTTTCCTGTGTCACCGGGGTCGGCCACTTACCAGCTGAGCCATGCCCTGGACAAGGTGACCGAGCCCGTGCTGGCACCGGTGAGGCGGATCCTGCCGCCGATGCGGGTGGGGGGGATGGGCCTGGACCTGTCGATCATCATCGTCCTGCTCGTGCTGGAGCTGCTGGTCATACCCATCATCTACAGGGTCTTCTGAGTATCCAACCTTCGGGATCGTCCCTCAGGTAGAATCACACTCCATGGACAAGTCTTCCCCCGCCCAGGAGCGCCCCCAGGTCCAGTCGAGCCTCGACAGCCTACGTACCGTCGAGTTCCGCCAGACCCTGCGCGGGTACCACATCGAGGACGTCGACGAGTACCTCGAGCGCGTAGCCGTAGAGGCCGAGGCACTCCAGGAGCAGTTCCGCCAGGTATCCGATCGGCTGCGTCAGGCGACAGAGCGCATAGCGAAGCTGGAGAGCATGCCGGTCCAGCAGTCCCAGGCCCCCTCCCAGTCCCAGCTCGATGCGGTTGCCTCCGACGAGACCCTCGCCCGCACCCTCGCGATGGCCCAGAGGTTCGTCGAGCAGACCCAGTCGGAGGCCGAATCCCAGGCGCGTACCCTTCTGGCCGATGCCGAGGAGAGGGCGCGGATGCTCGTCGCGGAGGCAGAGCAGCGTTCGGTGCAGATAACCGACGAGGCGCAGCGCCACCTACGCGAGGAAGTCGGCCGGCTCGAGTCGATCAGGACCCAGCTGGCCACCGAGGTGGAGGCCATAGCCCGGCATCTGGATGGCGAGCGCAACAGGCTCCAGAGCACCCTCTCGGAGCTGGCTACCTGGGTGGGCGAGCATCTGCAGCCCGCTGGCTCGCTGCTGGCGACCAGGCAGGCAGGTGAGCCTATGTCTGGGCCGGAGCGAAACGGTTCCAGCCACACTCCTGGTGCCCCGGCTGAGCCGTCCCAGGCCTCATCTGCCCAGCCCTCATCTGCCCAGCCCTCATCTGCCCAGCCCTCATCTGCCCAGCCCTCATCTGCCCAGGTGTCGCGTAACGGCGACTCTTCGCCATCTGCATACCTGGTTTGAACTGACGGGCGCCGTCAGGCACCAGGTTGGGCCGCACGCGTGAGGCTCATGGATATTTCCTGACCGTCAGCCAGCTTGGCAGAGATGTCGCCGGTGGTGCCCGAGGAGCTTACCGTGACCGAGTCGGCCTGGGTCTGGCTGGCCAGGTGGTCACGGTGCGCTTCGACGGCTCTGGCTATATCGGGTGGGACCTGGAGGTACAGCTCTATGTGATCTGCCACGTGCAGGCCTGCGTCCTTACGCGCGTTCTGCACCAGGCGCACGATGTCGCGCACCGTTCCCTCTGCGATCAGCTCTTCGTCCAGGGAGAGGTCCAGGAAGACGACCCCGGCGTCGGCAGCGAAGGTGCGGCTGGCCTCGGGCCGAAGGGGCTTCAGGGTGATGGCGTACTCGTCGGGCGCCAAGGTGTGGCCGGACACCACCACCTGGCCGTCGGCATCGACCGAGAATTCCTGACGGCGCCCAGCCGCTATCACTTCCTGGGTGGCCTCGCCCAGCCGTGGTCCGAGCACTCCGGGCACCAGCGATATCACGTTCTGTGCGAAGTCTGCCACCTGGTCGGTCAGCTCGATCTTCTTCACGTTCACCTCGTCGGCCACGAGCTGGAGATAGGGCTCCAGGCGGGCCGAGCCGGCTACCGCGATGGTCATCCTCGCAAGCGGCAGGCGTGCCCGGAGCCTGTTGGCCTTCCTGACCGCATGGGCGACCGAGCAGACCTCGCGGACCATGTCCATCCCTGCCACCAGCTCGGGGTCCCTCGGCAGCTCGTCTGGAGAGGGCCAGTCGGCCAGGTGCACGCTTCGCTCGCCGGTGAGGCCACGGTAGATCTCCTCGGAGATCATGGGCAACAGGGGTGCGGTCACCCGGCAGAGTGTCACCAGGACGCTCGACAGGGTGTCGTATGCGTCGGCCTTGTCGGCCTCGACCTGGACCGAGCCGTCGCGGTGTGACCAGAATCGGTCGCGGCTGCGCCTTATGTACCAGTTGTTCAGCGCACCGATGAAGGAGCTGACCGCGGCGCAGGCACCGTAGAGATCGTAGGCGTCGAGCGCGGAGGTCACCTCGTCCACCAGCGCAGCCGCCTTGGCCAGAGCGTAGCGGTCGAGCAGGCCCTCGGCATCGGTGCGCCAGCGGGCCCGGATGCCGTCGATGTTCGCGTAGAGGGAGAAGAAGTACCAGGCATTCCAGATCGGGTTGATCACCTGGCGGACCACCTCGGTTATCCCCTTGGCGTCGACCACCAGGTTCTGTCCTCTCAGCACAGGCGAGGAGAGCAGGAACCACCGCATGGCATCGGCTCCCCAGGTGTCGAAGACCATGTCGGGTTCTGGATAGTTACCGAGGCGCTTGGACATCTTACGGCCGTCGTCCCCGAGCACGATCCCATGCGCGAGGCAGTGGGAGAAGGCCGGGCGACCGAACAGGGCGCTCGCCAGCACGTGAAGGGTGTAGAACCAGCCCCGGGTCTGGCCCACGTACTCCACCACGAAGTCGGCCGGGAAGTGCCCATCGAACCACGCAGAGTTCTCGAATGGGTAGTGGACCTGGGCGAAGGGCATCGATCCCGACTCGAACCAGCAGTCGAGGACATCGGGCACCCGCCGCATGGTGGAGCGCCCCGTAGGGTCGTCGGGGTTAGGGCGGGTGAGCTCGTCGATAGCGGGCCGGTGGAGGTCCCGAGGGCGCACCCCGAAATCGCGTTCGAGCTCGGCCAGGCTGCCGTAGACGTCGGTCCGGGGGTGGAGCGGGTCGTCGCTCGTCCAGACCGGGATCGGGGCTCCCCAGAATCGGTTACGGCTGATCGACCAGTCCCGGGCGGCCTCCAGCCACTTACCGAATGCTCCGTCGCGGACGTGTGCTGGCACCCAGTCGATGGTGGCGTTCAGCTCCAGCATCGACTCCTTCAAGCGGGTGACCGCGACGAACCAGGAGCTGAGCGACCGGTAGATGAGAGGTGTGTCGCTTCGCCAGCAGTGGGGGTAGCTGTGGACGTAAGCCTCTCGGCCTACCAGTGCACCCCGGGCATCCAGGTCCGAGATGATCCGCTCGTTGGCCTCGAACACCTGGATGCCTGCGTAGTCGGGCACGTCCGGGGTGAAGCGACCGGTCGAATCCACCGGGCAGACCACCGGGATGCCTTCTTCGACGCACAGGTCGTGGTCGTCCTCACCGAACCCAGGGGCGAGGTGGACGATTCCCGTGCCCTCGCCGGTCTCCACGAAGTCGCCCGCCAGCACCCTGAAGGCACCCTCCTGGTCCGCGAAGAAGTCGAACAGGGGTCTGTAGGTGCGACCCACCAGCTCGCTTCCCCGGAGCGTGGCCACAGGCTCCTGCCCGCCCGTCAGGCCCTCGTAGGCAGCAGCTCTGTCGAGAGCGATCACGTCCAGGCTCTCGCCGGTGTCGTAGACGCCGTAGACGATCTCCGGTCCCACGGCGACGGCCAGGTTCGACGGGAGAGTCCAGGGAGTGGTGGTCCACACCAGCAACCGCAGAGGTCCCTCGAGCACCGACAGGTTCCCCGAACGGGTGGCGTCGGATGATCGACCACCGGCCCCCGACGCCCCGGCCGGCAACGGGTCGAGATCGAACGCGACGGTCACGGCGGGATCCTCACGGTCCCGGTATGCGTCGTCCTGGCGGGTCTCGAAGTTCGACAGCGGCGTCTCGCATTCCCAGCAGTAGGGAAGCACCCTCTCGCCCTCGTAGATAAGGCCCTTGTCGTAGAGGGTCCGGAAGGCCCACATGACGCTCTCCATGTACCCCAGATCCATGGTCTTGTAGTCGTTCACGAAGTCGACCCACCTGGCCTGGCGCGTCACGTAGCGCTCCCAGGAGTCGGCAGTCCGCATGACCAGACCCCGGCAGTGGTCGTTGAATACCCCGACGCCTATCGAGCTGACCCCAGCGCGTCCGGATACCCCGAGCTCCTTCTCGGCCTGCATCTCGGCCGGCAGGCCATGGCAGTCCCACCCGAACCGGCGTTCCACATGCCTGCCGCGCATCGTCTGGTAGCGGGGGATGGCGTCCTTCACGAACCCAGTGAGCAGGTGGCCGTAATGCGGAAGCCCGTTGGCGAATGGCGGACCGTCGTAGAAGACGTAGTCCTCGCCAGCGCTACGCGCCTCGATGCTGGCCTCGAAGGTACCGTCGCGCTTCCAGTAGTCCAGGACAGCCTCCTCTATCCGGGGGTAGTCGGCTTGCTGGGGCACATCGGGGTAGGGCGCGGCTGCACCCCCGTCGAACGCGACGGCCTCACTCTTCCTGGTCGTGGCATAGGGCTCCCCTGGCATGGTGACCAGCGTATGCGGTAGCGAGGAGCCCGCGGCACAGCGGCTGGTTCCGAGGTGTTGCCAGAAGGGCCAGGCGGACGCTAGGGTCACGCGCCTTGCTAGATCGGGTGGAGAACTGAGAGATGATTCACATGATTCCCACGTACCTGCCAGGAGGCCGAGGTGATGACCTATGACACCCCCTAAGCTCCTAGAGCGCCTCCAGCCTAAGAAGGGTGCCGCCGCGGCCAAGGCTGCTCCGGCCAAGAAGGCCCCTCTCGCGAAGAAGGCCCCGGCCAAGGCTGCTGCGGCCAAGAAGGCTGCGGCCAAGAAGGCCCCTCTCGCGAAGAAGGCTGCTCCGGCCAAGGCTGCTCCGGCGAAGAAGGCTGCTCCGGCCAAGGCTGCTCCGGCGAAGAAGGCCCCGGCCAAGAAGGCCCCTCTCGCGAAGAAGGCTGCTCCGGCCAAGGCTGCTCCGGCTAAGAAGGCCCCGGCCAAGGCTGCTCCGGCTAAGAAGGCCCTGGCGAAGAAGGCCCCTCCGGCCAAGGCTGCCCCGGCGAAGAAGGCTGCGGCCAAGAAGGCCCCGGCCAAGGCTGCTCCGGCGAAGAAGGCCCCGGCCAAGAAGGCTGCCCTCGGTCCTTACGCCGACGATCCGAAGTTCCTGGCGGAGCAGAGGGAGCTGCTGCTCGCCGAGCGGGCTGAGTACCAGGCCCAGGCTGACGATCTGCGGGCGGAGGCCGAGGAACTGGCTCTGGAGCGTGAGCCTGGTGATGTGCAGTTCGACGAGGAGTCGGGCGAGGGTGGCACCATCGCGGTGGATCGTGAGCGCGACCTCGCCCTCTCCGCGCAGGCGATGTCGGCCATCGAGGAGATAGACGAGGCCCTGGCCGCGGTGTCGGCACGCACCTACGGCTCGTGCGAGCACTGCCACCAGCCCATCCCGAAGGCTCGCCTGAAGGCACTTCCGTACGCCCGCCTGTGCGTGGCGTGCAAGAGCGGGGGGTTACATCGCCGCTGAGCGAGGGAGCGGATCCGGCCAGGCAGGAAAGAGACCTACGTCCCGCGCGCAGGCTGGTGGTCGCCGGTGCGGTGGCGGCGCTGGTGGTGCTGGCGGACCAGCTGAGCACCACATGGGCAGTAGAGCGTCTGTCCCGTGGGCCGATACACGTCATAGGTCCTCTGGAGCTGGAGCTGCAGTACAACTCGGGGTCCGCTTTCAGCCTTTTCCAGGGAATGGCGCCTCTGCTCGCTGCAGTGGCCATCGTGCTCGTGGTCGTCCTCGTGGTGTTCATACGCCGGGTGCGCTCCGACGCGCTGGCGGCATCGCTCGGCCTGGTCACCGGTGGTGCCATCGGGAACCTGGCAGATCGCCTCTTCAGGTCCCACCATGGCGAGGTGGCCGACTTCATCGCACTCCATTTCTGGCCGACGTTCAATGTCGCGGACGCTGCCATCGTGGTCGGGGGGATACTGGCTGCGTTGATCATCTGGCGCTCCGGGCCTGCCAAGGGCACGCAGGAGAGTGGCAGCACCGAGGCGGGAGTGGGGGAGTGATGCAGACGGGCTCTGGTGGGATGGTCGAGGTCTGCATCGGGGCCGCCCTCGCTGGTGAGCGGCTGGATCGGGCGGTGTCCATGGTCTCCGGGGTGTCGAGAAGTATGGCCAGCGAGATGGTCGCTTCGGGGATGGTGGAGCTGGGTGCGACGGCGCCGCGCTCCGAGGAGACCTCGGGGTCCGGGGAGGCGCCAGTCGATGCTGTAGGCAACGTCGCGCTCCGCTTGGCGACAGATCGCACCTACCAGCTTCGAGAGGGCGAGTGGCTGGTCGTCCACCTGCCGGACCTCGTGAGCAGCGACCCGGAGCCTGATCCGAGCGTGTCCTTCGGCGTAGTGTACGAAGACGAGGACCTCGTCGTGGTGGACAAGCCAGCCGGCCTGGTGGTCCACCACGGCGCGGGACACGAGCGGGGCACCCTGGTCGATGGCCTGGTGGCGCGCTATCCCGATCTCGGGTCCCTCGGACGCGAGGGGCTTCTCGGTGATCCGGCGAGGCCAGGCATCGTCCACAGACTCGACAAGGGGACCTCCGGCCTCGTGGTGGTGGCGCGCAGCGCGAGGGCCTACAGCTCGCTTTGCGCTCAGATGCGCCTCCATACGGCCACTAGGCGCTACCAGGCCCTGGTGCACGGCCTGGTGCAGTCAGCTCAGGGAGTGGTCGACGCGCCGATAGGACGTTCTGAGCGCCAGGCCACCCGTATGGCGGTGAAGGCATCCGGCCGGCCCGCTCGCACCCATTACAGGGTCATCAGACGCTTCGGGGATCCTACGGATGCCACACTGATCGAGGCGAGCCTCGAGACAGGCCGCACGCACCAGGTGCGGGTCCACATGGCAGCCATAGGGCATCCGGTGGTAGGAGACGACCGATATGGAAGACCGGGGCTCACCAGGCGGTTCCGCTCCGCGTCGATGGTGCCGGGCCGGCTGTTCCTACACGCGGGGCTGCTGGAGGTGGAGCACCCGGCAGGCTGGCGGGCCTCCTGGACTTCCCCGCTTCCCGACGACCTCAGGCTGGTGGTGGACGAGCTCTGAGTCTTCCCCGCTTCCCGACGACCTCAGGCTGGTGCTGGACGAGCTCTGATCAGGCAGCGGCGTGAGCGTCCTGGAGGTGTGGCAGCGAGGCGAGATGCCTGAGGGCGTTGGCCTCGGCCTGCCTGGCTCTCCTGACGCCGATGCCGAGTCTTCCGGCTGTCGCCTGGAGCGATGCAGGGGGACTGCCGTCCAGGCCGAACCGGGCGTGCAGGACGTCACGCTCTAGGGGATCCAGCTCGTCGACCGCCTGGCGCACCTTCGCGAGGATCATCCGTAGCTCGACATCGGCCTCGAAGGATGTCTCGGACTCGCCCACCAGCTCTCCGAGCGATGTGCTCGTGTCGCTACCGGCGGGCTGGTCGAGGCTGGCGACTACCCGGGCTACGCTGCGAAGGCCGTCCAGGACCGTCTGGTCGAGGCCGGTGGCTTCAGCGATGGCCTCGTCGTTCGGTGCTCCGTGGCCCTCGGAGGCCAGATCCCATGCCGCCCTGTCCATCCGGGCAGCGTTCTCTGCCACCTCCATCGGGACGCGGATGGTCGACCCGTGCTGCTGGAGGGCGCGCTGGAGCGACTGGCGTATCCACCAGGTGGCGTAGGTGGAGAAGCGGAAGCCCCTCCGCCAGTCGAACTTCTCCACGGCTCGCATGAGGCCGAAGGTGCCCTCCTGTACCAGGTCCGCGAAGTCGACCCCACGGTCCTGGTAGCGGCGCGCCCAGTGGACCACGAGCCTCAGGTTCGATGCGACCATCTCGCGGCGGGCCTCGGGATCACCGGCGGCGACCCGCTTGGCCAGCTCCACCTGCTCTTCGGGGCCGGGAATGGGGTAACGACCCAGGTCGTCCAGGAATAGGCGGACCGAGTCAGGTGTGGTGGATCTGGTTCCTGTAGTCATATGGATATGCGCTGCCTAACTGGTAGCTACTGCCGGGTGTTCGTCTAGGAGTGAGTACATCTTATTATATCTCATGCTAACCGATGCTTCTGTGACCCAAGAGGTCTGGCTACTGGAGCCGCAGCCAGACCCGCTTGGCCCGTATGTTTCTCGTCGGAAACTTGCAACACGAACCATGTGCTTTACATTCCACGCGGGCGCGTCCAGCCAGGCACCTGGCCACCTGGCTGTGGTCTAATGGCACCCAATGGCCAGCGACTCGACCCCCCAGCCAGGTCGCTTGGTGCTGGCACGCCACGGTGCCACGGAGTGGAGCCGCTCTGGGCGCCACACCGGTCGCAGCGACGTGGGGCTCGACGAGGGTGGTCGCCAGCAGGCGGAGTGCCTCGGCCGGTGCCTGGCCGCGTACAGCTTCACCGAGGTGATCGTGAGCCCGCTCCGACGAACCGTGGAGACTGCCGAGATCGCGGGGCTGATGGGCAGGGCTACTCTCTCGGCGGACCTGATGGAATGGGACTACGGCGACTACGAAGGTCTGACCACCGCTCAGATCCGTGCCGAGAGGCCGGGGTGGAGCATCTGGGATGACGGGGTGCCCGGCGGCGAGACCCTCGAGCAGGTAGCTGAGAGGGCAGGCCGCATCGTGGCGAGGACCCGCATGGTGAGCGGCGACGTGCTGCTGGTGGCGCACGCGCACCTCCTGCGAGTGCTGGCAGCCTGCTGGCTGGAGGCCAAGCCGGGTTTCGGCAGGCATCTAGTGCTGGGTCCGGCCAGCCTGAGCGTCCTCGCCTGGGAGAGGGAGGAGCCGGTCATCTCGTCCTGGAACGCTTCGAGCGGAACGCCTGGATGAACGGTCTCCTGAGCGGTGGCCAGGTGCGTGCTGGCCGACTGATCGGCGCGGCGATCAGTCAGCTACGGTGCGTCGGCCGGCTTTCCCGCGTGCCTGTGCGACCATGTCGCCAAGGGTGAAGGAATCGAGGTGGGAGCGCATGTGCTCGCCCACGTCAGCCCAGACAGCGAGCAGCACGCACTGACCCTCGTGCTCGCATGCACCGTTCTCGTGGGGACGACCGAAGTCGCCTGCCACGATGGGTCCGTCGACGGCGCTGACTATCTGACCGAGGGTTATCTCCTCGGGGTCCCTGGTGAGCACGTACCCGCCCCCGACGCCACGCTTCGAGCGGACCAGGCCGGCACCCTTCAGGGCCAGGAGGATCTGCTCGAGATATGGCTGGGGAAGCCCGGTCCGCTCTGCGATGTCGCGCACCGAGGTAGGCCCCTCCTCCTCGGAGTGCAGGGCAAGGGACAAGAGGGCCCTACTCGCGTAGTCACCTCGGGTAGAAACCTTCACGACGCGATGCTAGCGCCGGGCTGTGGCATCTTCGCGTTCTGGTCATACCGGGTCGCGATGCTGGTGAGCAGACGTGCCCGTGCCCGGAGGCACTGGGAGGCTGCCAGGGTGTTGGTAGTCTCCGGGGATGCCCTTGGTCGAGGATATGGTCCTGCCCGACTACGGGGGTCGGTGCGTCAGCTCGCTGGTTCCCGCGCTGATGCGTGGTGGCAGCGATGAAGCCCCGGCCTGGCTCCCGGAGCCCGCACGCGACGCGGCCCAGGTGGTCCTGCTCGTCCTAGATGGCCTCGGCTGGGAGCAGCTGGCATCGCGCTCGCATGTGGCTCCAGTTCTGTCCGCTGGGTCCGGTGGAGCGATCACCACGGTGGCTCCGTCGACGACTGCGGCTGCTCTTACCTCCATAGCGACGGGCCTTTGCCCAGGTGCTCACGGGGTGGTCGGCTATCGGATGCGGGTACCTGGTTACGCGGCCGCCGGTGGCTACGGAGTGATGAACGTCCTGCGCTGGCAGGTAGACGGCAGGGACGTGCGATCCGAGCTGAAGCCTGAAGAGATCCAACCGGCTCCCACCTTCATGGGCCGTGCGGTGCCAGTGGTCACCAGGGCAGACTTCGCCACCACGGGGTTCACGGCCGCACATCTCGGCGGTGCGCGCATAGTCGGATGGCGGGTGCCCACGACCATGCTGGTGGAGGTAGCCAGGCTCCTCTCTGCTGGCGAGCCATTCGTGTATGCCTACTACGACGGCATCGACAAGGTGGCCCACGAGCACGGGCTCTCCGAGCACTACGAGGCGGAGCTGGCCTATGTGGACTACCTGGTAGGGGAGCTGGTGGACCTCCTGCCTGCAGGGGCGGTCCTGGTGGTGGTCTCCGACCACGGCCAGCTGGAGGTGAGCTCGAGCCCGCTGGTGCTGGACCGAGAGGTGATGAGATCGGTGGAGCTGATCTCCGGTGAGGGGAGGTTCCGCTGGCTGCATGTCCATCCAGGGGCCGAGGATGACGTCCTGGCAGCGGCCAGGGAGCTCTACGGCGGCCAGGCCTGGGTGATGTCCTGTGAGGAGGTAGAGCAGAGCGGGATGTTCGGCGGCCGGCTCTCTGGCGCTCATCGTGATCGAGTGGGTGATGTGGCGCTGGTCGCCCGAGACGACGTGTCGTTCATGGACCCTGCCGATACGGGAGAGAGCCTCCTGGTCGGGCGGCACGGCTCGCTCACGCCAGCGGAGATGCGGGTGCCGCTGCTGGCTTTCGCCGGTGGCTCCTGAGCGCGGCTGGTCTTCAGAGGAGCAGTGAAATCTCGGTGGCGCGCTCGACTCACCAGTGGTCGCCTGCAAAGATGCGGGCGTGACAAAAGAATCGACACCAGCGGATATCTCCGAAGGGACCGACGGGCACGTGACCGCCGAGGTGGTGGATCCGAAGGAGCCACGTAGGCCGTCGCGTATGGCTACCTTCGGCCAAGGCTCTCCAGACGCAGCCGGAGTGCCTGCCACCGCAGCGTCCCCGCGCAGCGACGGTTCTCCGGCGGGGCCAGGTGGTGGTGGGGGAGAAGGCGACGAGGAAGAGTCCGAGATGATCTCCCAGCCGGCCAAGGTTATGCGTATCGGATCGATGGTGAAGCAGCTTCTCGACGAGGTTCGCGCGGCACCCCTCGACGAGGCCAGCCGGTCGCGCCTGAGGGAGATCTATGAGTGGTCCGTCAGAGAGCTGGCCGATTCACTCAGCCCCGACCTGGCTTCGGAGCTGGATCGGCTCGCACTGCCCTTCGACGAGGCGGCGCCTACAGAGGCAGAGCTTCGAATCGCTCAGGCCCAGCTGGTCGGATGGCTGGAAGGACTCTTCCACGGCATCCAGGCGACGCTGCTGGCACAGCAGATGGCAGCACGTGCCCAGCTGGACCAGATGCGCCAGCGGGGTCTCCCATCGGGCCAACCGGACGCCTCGGACCTCTCAACCGCACGCCCGGGCACCTACCTCTAGGAGGTTCCGGCGCGTTCGGTCGGCCAGTTCCAGTCATCGCTGCATGGTGGCAGCAGCGTACAGCGCGGTGGGGATCTGGTAGCCGAGGCTTCGGCGGCGCTGGCCGTTGATGATCGAAGCCACGTGGTCGGCGCGGGCTGGAGTGATACCGGAGAGATGGCTATAACCATTCACGTCCTGTGAGCCGAGGCGGTGCGCCTCGTGGCTCTCGGAAAACTCGTGGTCGACGTGGCCTCATCGGATGCCATTCACTCAGCGAAGGCGAGTGGGTAGGATTGGCTGTGTGGGTGGCATCCTGAGAGGTGGGGCCCGGTCGACCGGCGGGGGAAATGGTCCACGGTCTGATGCGCCACAGTCCGAGGCTTCTCCGGTGAGCTGGGGGCTCGATGGCGGGGAGGTGTCCAGTCACGCAGGCAGTGCCGCCCAGCCACAGCTAGGGACACGGGCAAGGCTCACTGCTGCTCGCTGGCGTGTGGCGAAGGTCACCCTGCTGGTGGTCGTGCTGGCAGCAGCAGTGGGTACGCCGCTCCTGCTGCCGAGCCTCCACCCGCCAAGGCACGCGAGCCTGGCTGACCGCCGGAGCCACCTGTCCAGGGATGACCACCAGAAGGGACCTGCTGGTGCCGTCGTCTCGGCGGCGCTGGCCAAAACCCACGAGGCGGCTCTCGACGTGTCCTACTCGCTCAGCGAGACACCCTCCGGCGCGGCCCCGACTGTGAGCGGATCCGGCGAGATCGGTCCCCAGTTGGTGAATGTCTCGGCGGATATATCCAACGGCCAGGGTTCGAGCGGTCTCTCCGTCAGGGTCATAGTCGGGCCGAACGGGGTAGCCGAGATAGGAGGCGCCGACTACGGCCTTCCCCAGGGGGCAGACCAGAGCGCCACGGCGGCGACGCTCGAAGGGTTCTTCCAGCTGGTCGAGCAGGAGCTCGGGATGCGCGAAGGACCGGTTGCCATGCTCGCCATGGCCAGCCCCGAGGGCTTTCTCGGTGTGGCCTCCCAGGAGGTTTCCGCGGCGCGGGAAACTGGCAGCTCTACAGTGGATGGCATTCCCGTCACCGACTATGCGGTCACGATGGACCAGTCTCAGCTCCTGTCGGTGCCCGGGATCACGCCTGACGAGGTGCTGACCGTGAAGATGGCCGAGCAACTGCTCGTATCCCAGGGGATGTCGGCGGATACCGTCGATCTGGCCATCGACTCCTCGGGTTTCGTGAGGCAGGCGAAGGCGACCACCACCTTCTCCGACGGCGGCCGGGTGACGTTGGAGGGAACGCTAAGCCCCATCGCCGGCTGCCCCCCCTCAGCCCAGTCCCCGTCAGCCCAGACAGGCAGCTCGCAGGTTCCTGCAGAATCGCAGACGCCCCCCACGGCACAGGGGGCCACGACGACCACGCTGCCTACTGAGAGCACGGCGCTGACGCCGACGGCCGGCACCCTCCCCCCGACTACGGTCCCCGTCAGCGTCCCTCCGACGACCGTCCCTCCGAGCATCGTCCCTACTACCACAGCTCCTCCGACGACCGTCCCTCCGAGCATCGTTTCTCCGACGACCGCCACGACGGGAGCGCCGAGCGGCTGTCCCTGAGCCCTAGCCCTGGAGTTGACCTCCCCCGATGGCTGAAATCAGGGGCTCAAGGGCTCACCAAGTGGGCAACTAGCCAGGGCATGGCCGTGGGCGAGGTCGTTACCGAGGTGGGATCTGGAATGAACGGGCGACGCAAGAAACTAGCGCGGCTGTTAGCCGATCCAAGGGCAACCACCATCGTGGTGGAACATCGAGACCGGCTGGCGAGATTCGGCGTGGAGCACCTG
>JAJYXR010000026.1 GCA_021801795.1 Actinomycetes bacterium | reverse complement strand
CCGCGTGGGTGCCCCGGCGATCCGGGATCCCGAGAGGATTTCTCCGGCCTTAGCGGAGGATCGGCGGCTTCCAGATGCCACGTCCGGGCAGGTCAGGGCAGTTACGCGAACGACCCACCGCCGGCTCCTCTGGAGTGGCCGCTACCAGGGCTGGCGCAGTCGGAGTTTCGATCAGGGCGCTACGCAACCAATCGCTTCCGCCGTTGCCGCACAGATCGCTCTGAGGGTGGTCGGCGTCGCTCTGCCCACGCGTCTCACGAGGCTCGCCCGGGGGACAAGTTGGAGGTTGTCGAGATTCACGACCGAAGGCTTGCGAACGCCATCGGACTCGGTCAGGCCCACCTCGGTGTGCAGGCCACGCACCGTCGAAGTGACCGGGCCGACGATCACCGAATGCAGCATCCGCCCCAGGGGATCCCGGGTGAGCACGACCACCGGGCGGCGCTTGTCCAGCTCAGCCAGCCAGATTTCGCCTCGCCGGACCGCTGGCGGGTTCAGTTGTCCTCGGGCCACTCAGCATCCCAATCGGTGTCGTCGGCAAGGTCGTTCCAGTCGGGAAGGGTATGACTGAGCGCCCTCTCCCCGTCAGTGGGAGGCGTTCTCGTGTACGCCTCGATGTCGTGGAGCACGCGGTAATGCCGTACCAACTCGGAGAGCGCGACATCGATTGCGGCTGAAGCCGAAGACACTCCCAGCAGGGCCCGCGCCTCAGACAACTTGGCCCGATCGACCGTGATCGTCGCTTTTTCCTTTGCCATACCAAACATACTACCAATCAGTGGTATAGAACCCACTCAGGCCGGAAACGCCTGCCAGGCCGGAGGATACTGGGCCGGAGGATACTGGGCCGGAGGATACTGGGCCGGAGGACTAGGTCCTCAATATCTCGAGCCGTCAACCTCCTGGTGGGCGCCATCTCGGCGTCCCTCCAGGAGAGCCACACCGTCCCGAAGAGCCCCTCGGGCAAGCCGTGGAGAAGGTACGTGGAGTCCTGGAGGAAGGCGAAGTACCTATCGTGGGGGCCGAAAGCGCTCGCGCCAGCTGCGCCCCACGGGCCGGGGTTCCAACGTCTAGTGCCGTGACGTACAGTTTCTTGTACGTCTATAGGAGGATGAACATGAAGACCATGACCTACTCGGAGTCGCGCGCGAATTACGCCAAGACCCTTGACTCGGTCATCGACGACCGCGAGGAGGTCGTGATCACCCGAGCCGGTCACGATCCGGTGGTGATGGTGGCCCTTGATGACTACGAGTCGTTGAAGGAGACGGCCTACCTGCTGAAGAGCCCGGAGAACGCCCGCAGGCTGCTGGAGTCGATAGACCGTCTCGAACACGGCGCCGGTGCCGTCCACGAGCTGGCCGAGTGAAGCTGGTCTGGGGCCAGAGCGCTTGGGACGACTACCTCTGGTGGCAGGCGCAGGATCGTAAGGTCCTGAAGCGCATCAATACCCTCATCAAGGATGTCGAGCGCAACGGGAACGAGGGGATCGGGAAGCCCGAACCGCTGAAGCACGGGTTCCATAGCTACTGGTCTCGCCGGATCACCGATGAGCACCGCCTCGTCTACAAGATCATCGAGGAGGAGGTTCGGATCGCCGCGTGCAGGTACCACTACGGTCGTTGAATGACCTCGGCCGCCGCGCCTAGGCCTGGTTTGTGGGGCTGAGGGGCCGGGACACTCGATCCTCAGAGGATTTCGCCGGGATTAGCGGAGGAGCGGCAGTCTGCGGAGATCAGATCCGGGCAGGTCAGGGTGCCGCGCTGTAGAGAGCTCGGGCCTCCAGAGTCCAGGTCGGTCCTCTGTCGAAGCTCACTTGCCGAGGCCGGCAACGACAATCCCGACCGTGGATCCGGAGCGGAGTCCCTCGGTCGTTGGCGAGGACCTCGCGAACAGAGACACCATATGGTGTATAGTGGTGTTATGGGACGTACTCAGATCTACCTTGGCGACGACGAACTGGAGCTGCTTGACCGCGTGGCCCGGGCAACCGGGGCATCGCGCTCGGAACTGGTCCGACGCGCCGTGCGAAACACCTTCGGCGAGAAGACCAAGGCTGAACGGCTCCGAGCCCTCGAGGCGAGCGCCGGGAGATTCCGCGGCCGGCAGATGACGGGCGCGGACTACGTCGCCGCGCTACGTGGCAACCTGAACGACCGTCTGGGCCGCCAGGGTCTCGGATGAAACTGCTGGACACGAGCGTTGCCATCGATCATCTGCGCGGCGTCCAGCCAGCGGTCGATCTCCTCCGGGGGCTCGTTGACGGAGAGGAGCCGGTGATCTCGAGCGAAGTCGTCCGCTTCGAGCTGCTCGCTGGCGTCCGAACCAAGGAGATCGATGCTCTGGAGCAGTTCTTCTCTGTCGTAACCTGGATCCCGGTCGACGAAAGCATCTCCCGCGCCGCAGGCGAGCTTGCCCGGCAGCACCGAGGTGCCTACGGCGGGATTGACGACGCCGACTACCTGATAGCCGCCACTTCGTTACTCTTCGACGCGGACCTGATTACGATGAACGTCCGTCATTTCCCGATGTTCACTGGTCTTCGTCCAGCCTATTGACCGAGCGCGCCCCGCCGGCCCCTGGCTTCGGCCATGAACTCAAGGGGCGTTGCCAGAATCGATGGTGGACGCTCGGGATATTCCGGTGTTCGCTAGGCTCTGTTAGAAGATGTTCCTTCGGACTCAGATTGCCCTGCTGACCTCCTCGAGCCGGGCTTCGTGCTCGTGAGCGCCTCCGACCCGCTAGGCGGGGACCGAGCCGTGGTCGTGGGTGGAGGCTCTGGGATCGGTGCCTCGGTTTCCCGGCACCTCAGCGCCGCTGGTGCGCGGGTCGCCATCATCGACCTGGATCCCGAGGCTGCGGCAGGTGTGGCTGGCGAGATAGATGGCTGGAGTGCCGCTGCCGACGTCACCGACCCTGCCGGGGTAGCCTCCGCCATCGACGCTGCGGCGGAGGCTCTCGGCGGTCTCACCCTCGCCTGTAATGCGGCTGGCACCTCCAGCCAGTCTCCCCTGGCCCGCTGGGATCCCGTCGAATGGAGCCGGCTGGTCTCGGTCAACCTGCATGGGATCTACCACTGCATGCGGGCCGAGGTGCCTCACGTGTTAGCAGCGGGGGGCGGGGCGATCGTGAACGTGGCATCGGTCAGCGCCATAAGGCCCGCGGCAGGCGAAGGCCCCTACGCTGCGGCAAAGGCAGGGGTCATAGCGCTGAGCAGCAGCGCGGCCCTCGAATACGGGCCGATGGTACGCGTGAACTGCGTTTCTCCGGGCATGATCCGGACCCCGATGACGGAGCCGATTTTCGCCATATGGCCCGACGAGTCCGCCCGTCTCGAAGCGGCGACCCCAATGGGCAGGATCGGCTCCCCAGACGACGTAGCAGAGGTGGTGTACTTCCTCTGCTCTCCCATGTCCCGTTTCGTCACGGGTCAGAACATCGTGGTCGACGGAGGCCTCACCCTCCACGGCGGGGCGATCGACGGGATCTTCGATCGGCTTTTCCCGGCCTAGGTGCTTCCGCTCACCCACCCAGCCTTCCGGCTGCCAGGACGCAGCGCCAGCGATGCGAAGCGATCACGGCGCCGCGGCTTCATCCCTGTCTCTGCCGGTGCTCGCGCTGTGAGGATCACCAGGACTAATGGTGATCAGAAGGGTTGGAGGATCTGATGGGGATGGGTATGGGGATGGGCGGCAGGGCAATGGGCATGAGCATGCGCTCCTTCCGCCGGGACAACTCGGTTACGAAACAGCGGGTGAAGCCCGGAACTCTCCGCCGGATGCTCGTGTTCGCCAGGCCCTACCGGGTCGCCATCGGGATCTTCCTCGCCCTGGTGGTGGTGGACGCGGCCATAGGCGCAGCGAACCCGCTCATCTACCGGGCGATCATCGACGACGGCATACTGCGCCACCACACCGGGATTATCGTCGACCTCGCCTTCCTCGTAGCCGGTCTGGCTCTGCTCGACGCCGTCGAATCCCTTGCCCAGCGCTTCGTCTCGGCACGCATCGGGGAGGGTCTCATCTTCGACCTTCGCTCCAGGGTGTTCGACCACATCCAGAGCATGCCGCTGGCCTTCTTCACCAGAACCCAGACAGGCGCTCTCGTGAGCCGCCTCGACAACGACGTCCTCGGAGCCCAGCAGGCATTCTCCGAGATCCTCTCCTCGGTGGTCGGCAACGTGGCGAGCGTGGCCTTCGTGCTAGCCGCCATGCTGGTGCTCTCCTGGGAGATAACCCTGGTGGCGCTCGTCATCCTGCCGGTCTTCGTCCTTCCTGCCAAGAGGGTGGGACGGCGTCTCGGCATGATCGTCCGCGAGGGCTACCAGCTGAACGCCCAGATGACCTCGATGATGACCGAGAGGTTCAACGTGGCAGGGGCCCTGCTCGTGAAGCTCTTCGGGAACCCCTCGCGCGAGAGCGAGGCCTTTCGGGAAAAGGCCGGAAGGGTTCGAGACATCGGGATCACCCAGGCGATGTACGCGCGGGTCTTCTTCGTCTCTCTTACCCTCACCGCCGCGCTGGCTACTGCGCTGGTCTACGGGTGGGGCGGCGTGCTTGCCGCAGAAGGCGCCTTCAATGTCGGGACCGTGGTAGCCCTCACCGCATACCTGAACCGTCTCTACGGTCCGCTGACCTCCCTATCGAACGTGAACGTAGACGTGATGACGGCTCTCGTCTCCTTCGACCGGGTATTCGAGGTGCTCGACCTCGAGCCGATGGTGGCAGAGAAGACCGGAGCCAGCGCCATCCCAGGGGGACCCGCCACGGTCGAGTTCGATCACGTCAGCTTCTCCTACCCGGCTGCCGAGGAGGTCTCGCTGGCCTCGCTCGAGTCGGTCGCTGTACTGGAGAACACGCCGAGGCGCGAGGTCCTCCACGATGTCAGCTTCCGGGCCGAACCCGGCCAGCTCGTGGCCCTGGTGGGACCTTCCGGGGCAGGAAAGACCACCATCAGCCATCTAGTACCCCGCCTCTACGACGTGGACTCGGGGGCGGTAAGGCTGAACGGCACGGACGTGCGGGACGCTACCCTGGCGTCACTGCGTGCCATGGTCGGCGTGGTGACCCAGGACGCCCACCTCTTCCACGACACCATCAGGAACAACCTCCTCTACGCGAAGGCCGACGCCTCCGACGAGGATCTCTACGAGGTGCTCCACCAGGCCCAGATCCTTCCCCTCGTCGAGTCGCTCGCTCAGGGCCTCGACACCGTGGTAGGCGACCGCGGGTATCGCCTCTCGGGCGGGGAGAAGCAGCGCATAGCCATAGCCCGCCTCCTCCTGAAGGCACCGGACGTGGTGGTGCTGGACGAGGCCACGGCGCACCTGGACTCCGAGTCCGAAGCCGCCGTGCAGGAGGCGCTCGCCAGAGCCCTATCCGGAAGGACCTCTCTGGTCATAGCCCACCGCCTCGCCACCGTGCGCAAGGCAGATCTCATCCTGGTGGTCGAATCAGGCAGGATCGTCGAACGGGGACGGCACGACGACCTGATCGCCCAGGGAGGGCCCTACGCAGAGCTGGCTCACACTCAGTTCGCCCACCAGGACAGAGCACCTGGCCTCCCAGGTGCCCACCAGGACAGAGCACCTGGAACCCCGGGTACGATCTAGCCGTGGACGGCGAGCACGCTGGCGACGGACTCCGAAAAGGCACCGGGCCGGTAAGGGCCTTCGGTGGTGCCGTCTGGCGAGATGGGCCTTCTGGTCCGGAGGTGCTGCTGGTGCACCGTCCCAGCTATGACGACTGGTCGCTGCCCAAGGGAAAGCTCGACCCCGGCGAGGAACCGCTCACCTGTGCCCTGCGGGAGGTGACGGAGGAGACTGCCGTCGAGTGCCATGCTGGTCCGGAGCTCGGCACAGTCCGCTACAGCGAGACGAACAGGCGAACCGGCACCTCGGTTATGAAGGAAGTCACCTTCTTCGAGATGCATCCTGTGTCGGCAGGCCACCACGCTCCCGACGACGAGGTCGACGACATCGCCTGGCTGCTGCTCGATCAGGCACGGGACCGCTGCACCTACCCGACCGACCGCCAGATCATCGACCTGTTGGCCTCCCGGATCACCAGCCGCACCTGACGCGGCCGCTGCTCCGACGCGCAGCACCGCGGGCGAGCCCGCGGTGCTGTCAGGGGGTGCTGTGGGGGAGGGAGACTTCAGGCGGTGTTCCTTATCGAGCCACCTGCCGCTGCTCCTACGGGAACGAGCTTCGTGGAGTCCTCCCCAGAGGCATCCTCCAGGTTCTTGCCCATGGGTTCCGGTAGGGCTACCAGGGTGAGCAGGGTGCCCACCAGGGAAACCGCAGCCATTATCCCCATCACACCCGACAGGTGGATGCTCTTCAGCAGGGTTGGGACCAGGAGGGCCCCGAGGAACGCTCCTGTCTTACCTCCACCTGCCGATATCCCGTCACCCAGCCCTCGTATGGAGGTGGGGAACACCTCCCCTGGGTACACGAACGTAGTAACGTTCGGACCGAACTCGATGAAGAAGTAGCTGATCCCGAACAGGATCAGGAAGGCCCATGCGTTCCGGTCCAGGCCAGGTATCACCGCGATGGCTGCGAAGGACAGGGCCATGACCAGGAACCCCTGCCACTGGATCCGCTTGCGACCGATCCGGTCCATCAGCCAGACAGCCATCCAGTAGCCCGGAAGTGCGAATACGAGGAAGATCGCTCCCGCTATCAGGATGTTGTCGAGCAGTGTCGCGTGGGGCTGGAGCGCCTTCAGGATGAGCGGGCTCGATACCGAGTTCCCGTAGAAGGCCACGTCCAGTAGGAACCAGCTCCCAGCCGTACCGATGAGGCGGAGCAGGAACGGCCGGTCGGTGAGCCGGGCCTTCAGGGTGCGCACCCGACCATTGGAAGGTGTGGCCGGCGACACGGCCGGTACCTCTCCAGTAGTCCAGGACACCGTCTCGGATGCAGTGGCGACGTCACCGTCGATAGCCAGGCTGTAACGCGGGGTCTCACGGATCTTGCGCCGCAGGTAGACGACCGACGCTGCAGGTATCGCGCCGAGCCCCAGCATGAGGCGCCAGGCCATGGCGTGGGACACTCCAGCGCCCAGCAGGACCGCCGCTACCGCAGGACCGGCCAGCAGGCCGAATCCCTGCATCGCGAACACGGTGCCCACCAGACGCCCCCTGTTCTTACGGTTCGCGTACTCCGTGGTGATGACCGCTGAGGTGGCGTAGTCACCGCCTACCCCCAGGCCGACCAGGATGCGACACGCGAACAGGAAGGCGAAGTCCGGCGAGAAAGCCGAGGCTACTGCCCCGACCACCAGCATGATGATCTCTATCCCGTAGACAGCCTTTCTACCCAGACGGTCCATCAGCTTCCCGAAGACGAGCGCCCCGGCGACCGCGGCGAGCAGCGAGATGGAGTTCAGCAGGGAAAGCTCACCGGTAGACAGGTGCCATATCGGGGTGAGGATCGCAGTCACCGTTCCGATGATGAACAGGTCATAGGCGTCTGTGAAGAAACCCATCCCCGCCGTGAAGACCGTGAGCCAGTGCTTCGAGTTGATGGGCGCATCGTCCATCGGCTTGTACAGCGCAGATATGGAGGCCTCTTGGCCAGGCATGCTCTCTCCTTCGTCGTCCCGGGGCGATCTGTGCGTCACCCCCTCCGTCTGCGCCAGGATGACCCACCGAGGTGAACTCCCCGTCAAGTCACTGCTACCGGAAGGTAGTCCTAGAGTGAACTCTTGGTTAAGGGCACATCGAAGCGAAAGCCGACACCGCGAAGGGTGATCAGGTGGGCTGGGTGGGCTGGATCGCGCTCGAGCTTCGAGCGCAGGCGTGTCATGTGGGTATCGAGGGTCCGGGAGTCCTGGATGTCCCGCTCTCCCCAGAGGGCATCTAGCAGCTCGTCGCGGGTACGCGCCTTTCCCGGAGGGGAGACCAGCAGCGCCAGCAGGTCGAACTCCAGCCTGGAGAGCCTCACGGGTTCCCCTGCCCGGCTCACCTCCCGGCTATGGAGGTCTATGCGGAGATCTCCTGCCACGACCACGCCGGGCCGCTCAGAGGCCTGGGTGCCGGTCCCGCCAGCACCTGAATCGCCTTCTGCCGCCACTCCGTAGCGCGCAGCGGACGCGGGGTGGCGACGCAGGATCGCCCTGACACGCGCCACCATCTCGCTCAGGAGGAAGGGCTTCACCACGTAGTCGGTCACACCCATGTTCAGAGCGGCGACCACCTCGGCTTCCTCGCCACGTGCGCTCACCATGAGCACAGGACAGGTACCCAGATCACGCAGGTGGGCGAACACCTCGATGCCGCTCAAGTCTGGAAGCATGACGTCGAGGAGGACCAGGTCGTGGCGACTGGCTCCATAGCGCCGGATGGCCTCGCGGCCGTCAGATGCGGTCTCCACCTCGAACCCCTCGCGTGCGAGCCCCGATGAAAGCGCCTCGCGGTAGGAGATCTCGTCGTCGACGACCAGGATCCTGATCGGTCCCTCGCGCCCAGGCAGGGAGGTGCTCACCGGGCGAAGGATAGGAACCGCAGGTGAACTAGCCGCTACGTACCGGCTAACACAGAGTTATCCTCATGTGAACCTTTGGTGGAATGCCGGCCGCTCAGCCAGCCGGCTGCCTAGGAGCCGAGGTAGGAGACCCCCGTCATCTCCGAGAGGCGCTCCCAGAGGGCGGTGCCCAGACCCGCATCAGCGGCGCGGCTGGCCCTCCTGCACTCGGCTGGGTAGCCATGGAGGCCACCGATGCCACGGGGACCCACATAGGCGCCACCGGCAATCGCTGGATCTGTGGCAGCCCTCAGCACCGGAAGGGCGCCCTTCGCGTCGCTCTGGGCGAAGACGATGGTGAACAGCTCCGTGAGAAGACCCAGCAGCTTCGCCCCTGACATCTCAGGACCGACCGACTGCAGGTGCGTCCGGGCCCAGCCCGGGTGTGCCGCCAGGGACGACACGGGTGATCCCGCAGCACGGAGCCTGCGGTCCAGCTCGAAGGCGAACAGCAGGGTGGCCAGCTTCGACTGGGAGTAGGCACCCATCTTCGAGTATCCCTGCTCTGCATTCAGGTCGTCCAGATCCAGCTTCGCGAACCAGTGGACGATGGAGCCGAGCGATACCACTCTGGCAGCCGCTGCACGGCTGAGCAGATCCATCAGCATGCCCGTGAGCGCGTAGTGCCCCAGGAGGTTCGTCGCCAGCTGCATCTCGAACCCGTCGGGGCTCACCATGCGCGGGATGCCCATCACGCCCGCGTTGTTCACCAGGATGTCCAGGTGGTCCACCTGATCCGCGATCCGCGATGCCCCGGCCTTCACCGAGGCCAGGTCCGCCAGGTCCATGATCACCACTGCTGGTTCCGGCCCCGGCCTTCCAGCCCCGATGGCGCGAGCAGCAGCCAGGGCCTTCTCGGGGTTACGGCAGGCCATGACCACCTGCGCGCCGCTGGCCGCCAGCTGCCCTGCCACGCGAAACCCGATCCCCGAGGTAGCACCGGTCACCACCGCGTTCATTCCCGCGAGGTCGGGTATGTCGTCTGCATCCCAGTGCCGGTGCATGGAGACCATGGACGGCGATCCTAGGTGCTCGATCTCTCCAGGAGCTCGCGCAGTGCGTACTTCTTCACCTTCCCAGAGGGGGTGCGCGGCAGCTCGTCCAGCACCCTCAGCTCCTCGGGCCACTTCTGGCGTGCCAGCCCCGCGGCTGCGAGGTGCGACCGCATCGCATCGAGGGAGACGTCAGGAGCGCCCGAAGCCATCCTGAAGAAGGCGCATCCGTGCTCACCGAGCCGCTGGTCGGGGGCTGCCACCACTGCCACCTCGGCTACACCTTCCATCCTGGCAAGCTGCTCCTCCACCTCTGCAGCAGACACCTTCTCGCCACCTCTTATGATGATGTCCTTCTTCCGGTCCGTGATGGTGAGGAAGCCCTCCGCGTCGAGCACGCCTATGTCACCGGTGGCGAACCACCCCTGCCCGTCGATGGCCTCGCGCGTGAGCGCTGGGTCGCTGTAGCCGACGAAACGGTCCGGTCCGCGACTCAGCACCTCTCCGGGCTCGCCCTGAGCGACCGGGTCACCTGCCTCGTCCACCAGCCTTATCTCCACGCCCGGACGAGGCCGGCCGTCGGTGTGAAGACGCTTCTCCCTCTTCTCCGAATGGGTCGATCCAGTGGTGGAGGGGTGCTCGGTCGATCCATAGGAACGGACGATGGAGATGCCCAGCTCCTCGGCACGCTCGGCCACCGCTCCGGGGACAGGCGAACCTCCCAGGCCAATCTCCCGCATGCGCTCCAGATGCTCTGGGCCGAATCCCGGTGAGTCTAGGAGGCTGGTGAGAAAATAGGTCGAGCCGCTACCTGCAGCCAGATCGGCCTCCACCATCGCGTCGAGAACCCTCGGCGGGTCCCAGACGTCAATCAGGCTGAGAGGATGGCCCAGCTCGCGAGGAACCAGGAGGGCCGACAGCATCCCGATGCCGTGGCCCACCGGGGCGCCGACCAGCAGGGGACGCTGGCGGTCGGCCTGCATGGCGGCGAGCTGACGGACCTCGAAGACGATCGTCCGGTGGGAGTGGACCACTCCCTTGGGGTCACGCGTGGTGCCAGACGTGTAGGCAAGCAGGGCAGGCCAGTCGGGGTCTGCGGGAAGGGAGCGCTCCAGCGGATCTGCTGAGACCAGTTCCCCGAAGCGACGGGCGAAGCCAGGGAGACTCGACGAGGACTCTCCGACGACGTAGACCGACTCGAGCCAGTCGAGGCCGGAGTGGATCCCGTCGAGGTCTTCCAGGTAGTCACGCCGGGCGAAACGGTCGGCGGTAACGAGCATCCTGGCCCTGGACTCCTGGAGGATGAAGCCGACCTCCTTCGGGCCGTAGAAGTGGACGATGGGCGTCACCACTGCCCCGACCATGCAGAGCGCGTAGAAGGTCGCGGCTGCCTCCAGCCAGTTCGGCAGCTGGAAGGCCACCACATCTCCCGGGCCGATGCCGCGAGCTGCCAACCCGGCGGCGACCTTCGCTGCCAGATCCCTTACGTCCGATAGCCGGCCACTGTAGGGACGTGTGTCGGACCATACCCGTGCCTTCAGTGACTGGTCCCTCACCAGCCGTTCGTCGAGGAACTCGCCGAGGGTCTCCTCAGTCCAGTAGCCAGCCGAGCGGTAGCGCTCAGCCAGTTCGCCGGCCAGGGGGCGGAGGTGGTCCCACCTGCCGAAGGCCTCCCCCGGGCCGGACCTGGCAGCGCTCACGCGGGCTCCAGCACCAGGTGCGCCAGGCGCCGCCGGTTCACGCCCTGGCTGCCCAGCATCAGGTCGTCCTGCTTCGCACGCTTGTAGAAGAAGTGGGCATCGCAAGCCCAGGTAAAGCCGACTCCACCATGCACCTGTATGGAGTCACCGGTGACCTTCACCGCCATCTCCGCGGCATAGCTCTTCGCCATAGCGCTCGCCCGGGACCGCTCCGGGTCGTCGGCATCCGAAGCCCAGGCCGCGAAGTGGACGCCCACGCGGGCCAGCTCGATGCCGTGGTACATGTCGACCAGCCGGTGCTTTATGGCCTGGAAGGAGGCTATGGGCCGGTCGAATGCCACACGCTGCTTCGCGTACTCCACGGCCAGCCGATAGGACTCCTCGGCCACACCCAGGAGCTCCGCCGAGAGGGCTACCGAGGCATCCTCCACCACCCGCCGCCATAGAGCGGTGTGGTCTCCGGGCGGACCTACCGGTATGACAGCCCGGCCATCCAGGTCCAGGCGGGCTGCCTTGCGAGTCGGATCCAGGGTCGGTACCAGCTCGCCGCCGGGGGACTCCAGGAGGAACGACCCGAGGCCATGCTCGGTACGAGCCACCACTATGGCGAGATCTGCTGTATGGCCGTCGAGGGTGAGTGGCTTCGTGCCGCTCGCCACGAACCGACCCGACCGCCTCTCCACGCGCGCCCGGACCCGGTCCACAGGGTCTCCTGCCCCAGCCTCGTCGAGGGCCACCGTTCCACGCCTGGCTCCAGACGCGAGCGCAGTCGCCAGGTCGTCCTCACCCAGGCGTACGGCTGCGAGCGTGGCCAGCACTGCCGACGAGAAATACGGTCCAGGCAGGCACACCCGTCCCATCTGCTCCATCACCACCGCTGCCTCGATCATCCCGAGACCGAGTCCCCCCAGCCGATCAGGCACGAGCAGACCGGTCCAGCCCAGCTTCACCATCTCGTCCCAGGTGGCCTGGCTGAAACCGCGATCGTCGTCCGCCATGGAGCGGGCGTAGCCAATAGGTGCGCGGTCCTCCAGCCATGCCGCGACGCTGTCGCACAGTGCCTGCTGGTCGTCGGTGAATGTGAAGTCCACTTCGCTCTCCAGAAGCTTCTAGCAGGTGGGCACCCCTTCGTGGGGCGTCCCTTCTTGGGGCACCGGGTGGGTACTGCTGACCAGACAGGCAGCCCACGGCATGGCTGACACGCCGCACGCGTCCTGCTGGCCACCGCGAAACCTGACACGGATGTTAGCCTTCGCGCGCCGGCAGCGCTATGTTCGCGTACGTGGACTTCTCCTATACCGAACAGGACGAGGCCTTCCGTCTGGAGCTGCGGACCTGGCTCGACGAGAACCTGCCGCGCTTCCTGGCCGAGCACGACTCCGGCGAGGACGACGGGGACCGCCAGATGGCAGGCGAGCAGTCCCAGGAACGCAGGCGTGCCTGGCAACGCCTGCTGGCCGGGGGTGGCTGGGCCGCGGTGCACTGGCCGGTCGAGTGGGGAGGCCGGGACACCACCCCGACCGAGCGTCTCATATACGCGGAGGAGATGGCACGCTACAGGACACCCGGCATGTTCAACGCCAACGGGATCTGGCAGATCGGCCCCATGATCATCCGCTGGGGCACCGAGGAGCAGAAGAACCGGTGGCTGCCGAGCATCCTGAACGCGGACGAGCACTGGTGCCAGGGCTTCTCGGAGCCCGATGCCGGCAACGACCTCGCGAACCTGCGTACCAGTGCTCTGGCCGACGGCGACGACTACGTGGTGAACGGCCAGAAGATCTGGATCTCCACCGCGCACCTCGCGAAGTGGGGGCTCTTCCTCTTCAGGACCGACCCCACCGCCATCGCCCGTGGGGCGAAGCACGAGGGGATCACCGCGTTCATAGTCGACCTGGAGACCCCGGGAATCGAACGCCGTCCAATCCGGGACATCGCCGACGAGGAGATGTTCAACGAGGTCTACTTCACCGATGCCCGCATCCCCGCGACCTCCCGCCTGGGCGAGGAAGGGCAGGGCTGGATCGTCGCGATGGGGACGCTCGGACACGAGCGGGCAGGCATAGCAGGCCAGGCCACGATCCTAGGTGCGGATCTCGACGCCATGATCCAGACCGCCCGCTCGGTGAACCCTTCGGCGCTGGACGACCCGGCCATCCAGGAGCGCATAGCCCGGGCCTACACCGAGATCCAGCTCACGAAGCTCCTGAACTACAGGGCCTTCAGCAAGATACTGAAGGGCGAGAAGAACTGGCCTGAGGTCCCCTTCGCTAAGCTCCAGTGGTCCTACCTCTCGCAGTCTCTCGCAGAGCTGGCTCTCGACATGCTCGGCCCACTCGGCGCACTCGCACGCGGTGGACCGGACGCGGTGGACCGGGGCCGCTGGACCCGGCTCTACAGCTTCCAGCGATACAGCACCATCGCCGGCGGTTCCACCGAGGTCCAGAAGAACATCATCGCGGACCGGGCAATACAGCTACCTGGCAAGGCGCGCCTTGGCTGAGCCGGACCCGCTGTCCCCCTGCATCGTGGGAACGGCACGGAGAACCTGGCACCCCGAGGACCTCGGCGACTCTCAGGCCCCCGAGCCTCTGGCCATGTGGGAGGAGGTGGCACGGGAGGCATGCGCGGACGCTCTGGAGGGCGCCACCGCCGGGCGATCCGACCTGGCACGCAGCATAGAAAGTCTCCAGGTCGTCTACTGCCACTCATGGCAGTACGACGATCCCGTCGCGCGACTCGCATCGCGTATCGGCGCGCGCCCCGGACATGGCTACTACTCGGGCATCGGCGGGAGCACCCCCCAGGTCCTGCTGAACGCCACCGCTGAGCGGATGCTCGCCGGTGAAATGGACCTCGCGCTCGTCGTGGGGGGCGAGGCGCTCGCGACGAAGAGGCGACTCGGAAAAGCCGGTGAGCGGCCTGGATGGAGCTTCCCTCCCTCCGAGCCCCGACC
Organism: Actinomycetes bacterium; assembly: GCA_021801795.1. GTDB lineage: Bacteria > Actinomycetota > Acidimicrobiia > Acidimicrobiales > JAJYXR01 > JAJYXR01. Next base: position 132,987 of record JAJYXR010000026.1, on the reverse strand, counting down.
CTTCCCCTGGGAAGCCCCCTTCCACCCAGCAGAGCTCGCCCACGAGGTGCTCCAGGCCTGGCTGACCTTCGCGATCTTCGACAGCGCCCGTCGCGGGCACCTGGGCACCCCCCTTGGCGACCACCGGAGGCATCTCGGGGAACTGATGGCCTCGCTGTCGTCTGTGGCCGCCGAGAACCCCTTTGCCTGGTTCCGAGACCCCCGATCTGCCGAGGAGATCACCACGCCCAGCATGTCCAACCGTTACGTGGCATCGCCCTACACCAAGCTCATGACTGCCATCATGGACGTGGACATGGCCGCCGGGGTGCTCGTCTCCACCCACCGGCTTGCCGAGGATCTCGGCGTACCGAGAGACAGGCGGGTCTACCTGCACGGCTGGGCCTATGCCGAGGACTCCCCCTACGTCGCCGAGCGCCCAGACCTCTGGCGCTCTGTGGCCATGTCAGAAGCCCACCAGACTGCTCTCAGAAATGCCGGCATCGGGATCGACGACGTAGGGCACCTCGACCTATATGCCTGCTTCGCCAGCTCCGTCGACTTCGCCCGTGACGCCCTCGGGATCGTGGATGGCGACATGCGTCCCCTCAGCGTCACCGGTGGCCTCCCCTACCACGGTGGACCCGGGTCCAATCCCGTCACCCACGCCATCGCGACCATGGTCGAGGTGCTGAGGCAGGACCCCGGCAGTTTCGGTCTCGTGACCGGCGTGGGCATGCACATGTCGAAGCACTCGGCCGCTGTCTACTCCACCGATCCCCCCACCCGGATGTCGCCTCACGGAGGCGAGGATCTGCAGGCAAGGGTCGACCGAGTGCCCGGGCCATGCCTTCTCGAGCACCACCAGGGAAGCGCCCGGGTGCTGGCCGCCAGCGCCGTCCATGCTCACAGCGGCGAGCCCGCATGGGGTCTCCTCGTCTGCGAGATCCCCGGCGATGCCACTGGTGGAGCAGGCCCCGGGCTCCATGCCGGCGAGGCCAGCGCCAGCAGGGTCCATGCCGGCGAGGCCAGCGGGATCCATGCCGGCGAGGCCAGCGCCCTCACTCGGGGCACAGCGGATCGGGGTGCTCTGCCGGCCCGTTGTTATGCCAGGACGTTCGATCCCGCGATGCTGGCAGCCATGGAGGATGACGGCGGCATGGGGCTGGTCGGGAGCACCGTGGAGCTTCGCACGCTTGCCCTCGACGATTCCCATGCAAGCGCCTCGGCGCCAGCCGGCACCATGGTGAACGTCGCGCACCTCGCGTAGCCTTCGGGCACCTCACATGACCATCCCGCACCCGCGTGAGCTTCGGAACTGCAGATCCTCACCGGCCCGGCTGGCAGCAGGCGCCGGTGAGGTGCCGATGGCAGCGGCCTAGGAGTAATCGACCGGTCCCGCGTCCTTCAGCCCGACCGCGAAGCAGAAACAGTGGATCGGGGCATGGCTGGTCACCGGCCGGAGGCTGTGGACCTCACCGGGCGGGATATGGATCAGATCCCCCTGGGATACCTCGGCTTCCTCGTCGCCGATGACCATGATCCCGCGCCCCGAGGTCACGTAGTAGAACTCGTGCGTGGGGTGCGAGTGCGGGTCCACCATTCCCCCGCCTGCCACCTCGAACTCGCTCACCAGCTCCAGGTAGCCTCCATCCGTAGCATCCTTCAGCTCGCGGGGGCTGACGAGCCACCAGACCGGCACCGTGCCACCGTGCTCTATCTCCGGCTCTACCTCGCGGATGGTCCGCACGTCCATAACTGCCCCCTGTGATCCCCTAAGTATCAGCGAACATCTCGATGACCTGGGTGCCACACGTCCCTGACCCCTGGTCCTGACTGCCATCTGGTGCTCCGGATGCACAACCTCTGACTGATGCGCGCGCATCAGGCCACCTCGGGCTGACGGCCACCGGCACCCGAGAGGAGTGCCGGTGTCTCGGTGGCTTGTGCACTAAGACCGTTACGGTCCGTACCAGTCGCTTCCAGGAAGCCGCTGTGAGAGCACCAGCAATGGTATCAGGCAGGGGAGGCCACTTCGAGACCCGCCTGCACAGCGGCAGAACACAGTCGACTGTCATATGCGACGAAGGCGGTCAGGCTCGCCTTGACCGACAAGGCACTTGCCAGGTGAACCGCATCGAGGCTCCTCAGGTCGGTAGGTACGAGGCCAGCAGCTCTCTCGACGATGGCGCGATCCATCGGGAGGAGGTCGATTCCTCCGAGCAGGAGGGTGGCACCCTCGACGGCGTCCTCGTCCACCCGCCGACATGTTCGGAGCAGTTCAATGGTTGCCAGGTCGCTGCTCAACTTGGGCACGTCTGCTCTCACCATCAGCCACTCGGCTAGAGCCGCGCTTTCGGTCTCTTCGAAGACCAGCTTTACCAGCGCGGAGGTGTCGAAGTAGATCACCTGCTACGTTCCCGACGCTGTTCGGTGAGGACGTCAGTACCCGTCGCTTCTCCACGGGCTACCTTCCGGCGCTCCGGCAGATGGAACGCGCCCTTGGCCGGCAGAAGGCGACCGGAGGCGATGAGTTCATCTCTCACGGTAGCGGCCGGAGTGGGGGGCACCAAAAGGGCAACCAGCTTTCCCCTGTCGGTTATCTCGACGACTTCCCCGGCCTTTACTCGTTCGAGGTAGCGGCTCGCGTGCTGACGAAGCTCTCGCACCCCGATTCTGGTCATCGCATGATTGTAGCACTATAAGTGCTACACCAAGCTGACGATCCTGCAGTATGGCGAGAAGTCCAGTCCACCAGATTGGTGTCCGGAGGGTAGCCCGACCCGAGGATCCCCCCGACGCGACCTCCACCGCACCAAGCTTCAGGTTCCGTCCATAGGACACCCAGGCGGCCAATCAAGATGGTTGCTGCAGTGGTCGTCTTATACCACTCTTATGGACCCGCTACCGGCAGGTCCCTACACTGGTGTACCTGAACTTCCTAGTGAATGCGCGGAGGCGCCGGTGCCGGGCACTCATCCCTGCCTGATCGCAGAACCTCTCACCGCTGGTGCGTGGGAACCCTATGGCTGGCTGCCCCTGCCCGACACCGCGCCTGGCGACGGTCTCCAGAGGCTCGACTTCGAGTGGAACGACCCCCATGCCAACATCATCAGCCACGCCCGTGACGAGATCTCCTACGAAGGCAGCACCCCGCTCTGCGAGGAGCTGTACCGCCATGACCATCACACCCAGGTTCTTCTCGTCCTGGATTCCGAGGCACTGATGGTAGTAGCCGAGCGCTCGGTCAGCTTCGATCGACCGGCCGACCGCGAGGAGCTGAGAGCCTTCCACCTGAGGCCCCTGGACAGGCTGGTCCTCCACAAGGGTACCTGGCACTGGGGGCCTTACCCTCTTGGAACCGACCAGGTAAGGCTCTTCAACATCCAATCCATCGCCTATCTCGAGGACAACACCCGTGTGGACCTGGCGGGTCAGGATATGGTGGTGGCCGTGGCAGCCAGCGGCACCGGCATGACCTCAGGCCCGCACAGCCCGTGACCGTGCCCGTGCCCATGCCCGTGCCCATGACCATGACCGTGCCCGTGCCCATGCCCATGCCCATGCCCATGCCCATGCCCATGCCCGTGCCCGTGACCGTGCTCCAGGTTCCTGATAGCCGGGAAGCGCATCCATGCGCCTGAGGCGCTCTGGGCCAATCCTGATCGCCCTTGCGCTGGCAGCGGCCAGCTGCAGCATCCTCCAGACCAGCAGCTCGACCGCCCCGGAGCGCACCCCGGCCCAGCTGGCAGCAGCTCTCAGACTCTCGAGGCAGGAGGGCGGCTGCGCTGGTCACCCAGCCAGGCAGCCTGCCCCAGCCAGCGCTTTCGTCGCGCGAGACGGCTCCCACCTGGTCCTAGGTGGAAGCCGATACCGCTTCGGTGGCGCGAACATCTACTGGCTCGGCCTGGACGAGAACGTGGGGGGAATCGCCTACCCGACGGATTTCCGGATCCGTGACGCGCTGCGAACCGCTGCCGACATGGGGGCGACGGTGGTGAGATCACACACGCTGGGCATATCGGTGGGCAACCCCCTCAGCCTCGAGCCATCACTGGGCCAGTTCAACCCCCAGGCTTTCGCGACCATCGACTACTCCATATACGAGGCATGCAGGCTGGGGATCCGCCTCATCATCCCCCTCACCGACAACTGGCACTACTACGAGGGCAGCTACCATAACTTCACCCAATGGCTCGGCCTTCCATCGGCGGACTTCTACTCGAGTCCCCTGGCCATCAACGCCTTCGAGCAATACATAAAGGTCCTGCTGACACACCGGAATCCTCTGACCGGTCTCGAGCTAGGAGACGACCCCACCATCATGTCCTGGGAGCTCGGGAACGAGCTGAACGGCATGACCCCCTCCTGGATACACACCATCGCCTCCTACCTCCACACCCTCGCACCCGATCAGCTGGTGGCTGCAGGCCAGCAGTACGGGATAAACCCCGCGACCCTCACCGACCCGCTGGTGGACATCGTCGACTGCCACTACTACCCACCCACCATCGCCGGGGTGGAGGTGGCCGCTACCGAGGCAACCCTGGCCGGCAAGGTGTTCATCGCCGGGGAGTACGGATCCATATACGCGAACGCGGCCCTCTTCCGGGCAATGGAGTCCGACACCCACGTCTCGGGAGCCGCGTTCTGGTCCCTCTTCGCCCACCTCGACACCTACGGCTACGAGCAGCACAACGACGGCGAGACGCTCCACTTCCCGGGGATATCCCCTGTCATGCGTACCCGTGACCACCTGATCAGGGCATTCGACTACGCGATGGAGGACGTCGCCGAGCCTCCCGAGCCTGCCCCGGGGACACCGCTGATCACCGTGCTGGTACGGACATCAGCGACGACCACCTCGGGAGCCGGCCTGAAGGTAGCCTGGCGGGGGACCACGGATGCCGCCACCTACAGCGTCGAGCAGTCCACCACCGGCCCCGGTGGTCCCTGGGAGGTGGTCTGCAACCGCTGTGCCACCGACGACTCGACGCCCTGGCTGGAGAGCAGGGTCCCTGCCGGCTCGGCCTGGTACCGGGTGGCCGGGTTCAACGAGCAGGGCGTCTCGGGACCCTGGTCACCGGTGGATGAGCTGCCTGCCAGCGGGGCTGCGCCCGATCCACCTGCTGGCACCTGACCCGCTCCCCAGATCGGCCACCATCGGCCTCACGCGGGCCTCCAGAGCGGGATCCCGATCCCGTCAGCCGCCTCGACGAAGCAGGCCCTCACCGGCATTCCTATCCTCACACTCCGAGGAGGGCACTCCACCAGGTTCCCCATCATCCGCACACCTTCGGCCAGCTCGATCATCGCCACGACGTAGGGCACCCGCTCGCTGAAGGCACCCGAGAGATTCTGGTGTATCACCGTGAAGGTGTAGACCGTCCCGCTGCCAGAGGCCTCTGTCCATTCGAGCTCCCCAGCGCAGAGTGTGCAGTAGGGCCGTGGATAGAACACTGCCTCACCACACACCGTGCACCTCTGCAGCACCAGTCTCCCCGCGGCAGCGGCCTCGAAGAACGGGCGCGAGAGAGCGTCAGGCCAGGGAAGGGGTCGGATCCCCCACGGCTCGCTGCCGGGAGGCGAGGTCATGGGTGCTGCGCTCCGAGGACTACGGCTCCCATGCACGAGAGCCACCCACCCGAGCCACATGCCATTGCCACCTGGCAATCTGGAACCTGAGCCTCGCCGGCCTGACCTCTCAGCTGGCGGACGGCTTCGACCAGCAGGAAGATCCCCCGCATGCCGGGGTGGCAGGCAGACAGGCCACCGCCGTCCGTGTTGACCGGCAATGCGCCACCTGGACCGATCCGTCCTCCGGTGACGAAGCTCCCGCCCTCGCCCTTGGCACAGAACCCGAGGTCTTCGAGCAGGAGCAGCACCGTAATGGTGAAGCTGTCGTAGAGCTGCACGACATCGACGTCGCTCGGGCGGATGCCTGCCCGTGCCATCGCCTCGGGGCCGCACCGGGCTGCGGCCGTGGTGGTGAAGTCCGGCATCTGGCTCACGTTCCAGTGGGTCATGGCAGAAGCAGCGCCGAGCAGGTACGCAGGCGGCTGCCTCAGGTCTCGCGCGCGCTCGGCGGTAGTGATGACCAATGCGCCGCCACCGTCGGTTACCAGGCAGCAGTCGAGCAGGTGCAGGGGTTCGGCGATCATGCGGGAGGCAAGGACGTCCTCGACGGTTATCGGATCACGGTGCATGGCAGCCGGGTTCATCGCTGCATGAGCCCGGACAGCCACAGCGATCTCCGCCAGCTGCTCCGGGCTGGTGGAGAAGTCATGCATGTGACGCGTCGCCGCCATGGCATAGGAGCCGACAAGCGTGTTGCCGAATGGCGCCTCGAAAGCCGCAGGACCGGAGACGACCTTCTGCCTGGGCGGCCTCGCCGGCCTCGTCGGCTCAGCTGGTGCAGCTGGTGCAGCTGGTGAGCCTGAATCCAAGCTCGCTCCGGAGGCTCCCGAGGCGCCAGGCGAGGCTCCCGAGGGACCAGGCGAGGCCCCCGAGGCGCCGGGCTTGGCAGGCGCGCTGGAGATATCTCCGGTGCCGAGGGTCCTACCGCTCTGAGACAGGAGGTTGGAACCGTAGGTGATGAGCACCGCCTCCGCGTGGCCGGCCTCGATCGCCAGCATGGCCTGCTCGGTGAACAGCTCGAAGGACGATCCCCCGGTCATGGCACCACCTATGAAACGGGGTCTTATGCCCAGGTACTCAGCTGTCACGACCGCTTCGTCGTAGGCCCCGGCAGTCATGAAGCCGTCGATGTCTGCCTTGGCGATGCCACAGTCGTCGAGTGCCCGCTTCATGGCCAGCGCATGGTGCCCCGGCGCGCTCAGGTGCGGCGTCACGGGCAGGTCCGAGAGCCCGATCCCGGCGATAACCGGTGTGCGATCAGCCACGAGGCCCCCCCTTGGGGCTGGACGGGAGGGCATCTGCCACGGCCTTTTCCACGGCAGCCAGCAGATCCTCCGTGGTGACTCCCATGGAGGCCTCGGCCTGGTGGACTTCGGGCGCCTCGAATACCCCGGCGATCCTCTGCCTCAGATCCGGCTCGAAGACGTCCAAGTCGCCACCGACATCCGCCCCGACGAGCGCGGCCGCCACGCGATCCATCACATCGGGAGGGCTCACGTGCATGTCCCCGGCCAGCATCGCGGCGATCACCTTCGAGCCCGCGTCCAGAGCCACACCGGCACGGCAGAGCTTACGGCCCTTATGGTTGCCGAAGCCGACACGGCTGCCCTCGGGAGCCATCTCTGCGAAACGCTCTGACGAGACGCGCCTCAGCGCCTCGTCGCTGGAGACCTTCGCTGCCACCTTCGCCAGCCCACGGAGCTCACCGTCGCCGAGGGGCTCCTCGGAGACGGTGATGCCTGATGCTCCCAGAGCCGCCAGGAAGGCTTCTTGGAACTCCTGGTAGCCGAGCGGCCTCCCCCGCACGTCCTCTGCGGTCGCAACATATTCACGCAGATCCTTCACGACCTTGTCCCGGAACTTCTCCTCCGGTATCCGCACCACCTTCAGGTAGAGGTCGATATCGGGAGGGGCCACGTTCAGGAAGCCGCCGATGCTCAGGCACACCATCAGGTCCTGGGCAGCCAGCGCGCCGAGCTTACGGCCCTCGAACCTGAGGTCGCTGGAGCCCTCGAATGCCACGGCTCCTAGGTCCAGCCGCCCCAGCGTGTCGAGCAGGACCGGCTGGAAGCGGGCCAGCTCGGCGTCCATGTCCTCGTGCCCTTCCTTCGGGAGGATGAAGGTCCACATCACCGCACAGCCCTCGTCGTAGAACGCGGTCCCACCCCCATAGGACTGGCGCCTCACCACCTGCACCCCGAGCCGGCGGCAGGCCTCCAGATCGAGCGTCGAGTCCACGTCGTCGAACCAGCCGACGTTCAGATGGGTGGCGCCCCATGCACTCGTCATGACCAGGGGCCGCGACTGGGCAAGCATGGACCGGATGAGAACCGGGAGCTGGGCCGCGTTCGTGTATGCATCGACCAGCCCGCAGTCCACGTAGCGCCAGGTCTCGCTCATGGGTGCCCTGCGGGAGGCGAGCCGGCGATCATCACCGCCCCTTCCACGCCGGGGGGCGCTTCTCGGAGAACGCGCGGGGGCCCTCCTTCGCGTCCTCGGACGAGAAGACCTTCGTAGCGAGCTCCTGCTCCAGCCGGTATGCGGCCTCGAGATCGAGGGCGAGCCCCCGCATGACGCTCTCCTTCGTGGCCTGCACAGCCAGGGGGCCGTTGGCAAGGATCCGGTGCGCCCAGTCCAAGGCCCGCTCCATGAGCTCGTCCTCTCCGACCAGCTCGTTCAGAAGACCCATGGACAGCGCGCGCTCGGCTGACACCGCCTCGGCGGTGAGCAACAGCTCCATGGCAGCCGGAAAGGCTATCTGGCGCACGAGGCGTACCGTCGTCCCACCACCCGCGAAGAGGCCCCGGCGCGGTTCGAGCACCCCGAAGGTCGACCGGGGAGTGGCCAGCCGGATGTCGACCCCTCCGAGGAGCTCCATCCCCCCGGCCACGCAGGGACCGTCGACGGCTGCTATCACGGGCTTGAAGAGCTTCACGTTCCTCAGCACCGCGTAGGTGCCGTCCGAGAGCCGGCAACCGTCGATCTCGGTGACCTCACCCGAGGCGATCCTCTGCTGGAGCTCGGTCACCTGGGGTATGTAGGTCTTCAGGTCGGCCCCCGCGAAGAACGACCCGTCCGTTCCCGTGACTATCGCCACCCAGGCCTCAGGGTCCCCGCCGAAGCGGCGCCAGGCTGCTGCGAGATCCCGGAAGTGGTAGAGATCCAGGGCGTTACGCTTCTCGGGCCTGTCGATCCGTATGACGACCAGATGGTCCTCCGGCTCCTCGTAATGGATTGGCACCGCGTATCTCCTCCTGGTGGTGAGTGTTCAACAGATCACCGGCATCCTCGTCAGCCTCTCAGTCCCTGCCGAGGATCATCGTTCCGGCCGAGCAGAACCAGCCGCCGGTCCCGTTCACGCAGGCCAGCTCGGCGTCGGGGACCTGCCGGTCACCACACTCGCCACGGAGCTGCCTGGTGGCCTCGACCAGCAGGAACATCCCCCGCATACCCGGGTGGCACGCAGAGAGCCCTCCCCCGTCTGGGTTCGTGGGCAGTGCGCCGCCGACCCTCAGCTTTCCATCGGCCACGAACGGACCGCCTTCACCCTTGGAGCAGAAGCCCAGACCTTCCAGTGTCAGCAGGACCATGGGGGTGAAGGCGTCGTAGATGGTGCATAGGTCTATGTCCTCGGGGGTCACCCCGGCACGGCCGAAGGCCTGGGCACCGGAGCGGACGCAGGGGGACTCGGTGAAGTCCTCCCACTCGCTCATCGTCGTATGCGATATGGCCTCCCCGGTGCCGAGCACCCATACCGGCGGTTTCGCACAGTCCCGTGCACGGTCCTCGGCGACCATGACGATGGCGCCACCGCCGTCGGAGCGCACGCAGCAGTGGTGCTTGGTTAGGGGATCCGCGATGGGGGCCTCGCCGAGAACCTCTTCGAGGGTGAGTGGCTCGCGGTACATGGCCTCGGGGTTCAGCGAGGCGTTGTGGCGGGCGGAGACGGCTATCTCGGCAAGCTGCTCGATGGTGGTCCCGAACTCGACCATGTGACGGCGGGCAGCCATCGCGTACTTCGAGATGAGGGTATGGCCGAAGGGTGCGTCGAACTGCACCGGTCCCCTCGTGCCGAAAGAGAGGTTCGCTGTGCGGAGCTTCTTCTTCAGGTCGGCCCTCGCGGTGGAGCCGTATACCAGCACCACGACCTCGACCAGCCCCATGGCTATGGCTGCATACGCGTGCTCTGCCATGAACTCCCAGGTGGAACCGCCCACACCGGTGGAGTCTGCCCAGGAGGGCCTGAGACCCAGGTATTCGGCCACCTCCACCGGTGCCAGGGTGCCGAGGCCCGTCGACATGAAACCGTCTACCTCCTCGCGTGATATGCCGGCGTCCGCGAGCGCCCTGGAGGTCGCCTGCGCGTGGAGCTCGAAGGCGCTCGCGTGATCGACCCTTCCGCAGTCCGAGAGGGCCGCGCCCACTATGGCCACCCGTCGCGCGCCCCGGGGAACTGAGTCAGTGGGGCTGGTCCCTTCGCTGCGGCGAGCGCCGCTGGAGCTCATCGAATCCTCCATTCTCTCATCTGCTTCGACGAGAAGCGGTCCTGCCCGGCCGCGAGGGTGTCCGGGTCGCTGCCGAGACCCACGAATGCATACCCGAGCGCGAGTGCCTGGGAGCGTGACATCTCCAGCCCTGCCCAGAGTGCCCTCAGGGTCCCCTGCACGGCCAGGGGGGGATGGGAGGCGATCACCGCTGCCACCCGCTCCGCGGCAGCGTCGAGCTCACCGGGTTCGACCACCTCGGACACGAGGCCGATCTCATGTGCTCTGCCGGCAGACATCCGCTCGGCATTCCCCATGAGGCTGAGCCTCACGATCTCCCCGAAGGGCATCTTCTGCATCATGTGGATCGGCTCGAATGCAGCGGTCATGCCATAGGTGACGTGCGGGTCGAAGAAGGTCGCGTTCTGGGAGGCGATGATCACGTCCACCTCACCGAGGATGTAGAAGGCGCCTCCGCAAGCCATCCCGTTCACCGCTGCCACCACCGGCTTCCACAGATCGCAGCTCTTGGGACCGATGAAGTGTCCCGGGTCGTCGAACATGAACGGCGTGGCCCCAGTGCCCACGGTGCGCTCGGAAGCAGCCGGGCTTCCCTCGAGGATCTCCCTCCGGTCGATGCCGGTGCAGAAGGCCTTGTCACCGGCCCCGCGCAGGACCACGCAGCGCACCTCGTCCTCGTCGCGCAGGGACCTCCAGAGGTCGCGCAGCTCGCGCTGCATGAGCGCGTTGAAGGCGTTGTGCACGTCGGGTCTGTTCAGGGTCACGTACGCGACGCCCTCGGACTGCCTGTAGCCGAGCGTCTCGAAATCCTCCATAGCCAATCCCTCCAGAGATCCTCTCTGCCCTATTCCCGACCGGTGCCGCCCACCCAACCGCCTCAACCGCCGAGCTGAAGGCCTACGGCACGCGAATGGAACACTAGGGCATTCACGGCAGGCCCGATATCGGCTGGGGACCACTTCGCGGGTCCGTTGGGCGTCTCCACCGAAGCCCCGAGGCGCCATGGCTCGTAGTGGGTGATGGTGGATCCGACAGCCCTGAACACCTGCCCGGTCACATGGAGCGACTCGTCGGATGCGAGCCAGGCCACCATCGGTGCCGAGTTAGCCGGGTTCAGGCGGTCGAACTCGCTGTAGAGCTCCGGCTCCTTCACCTCCATGTCCTTCAGGATCGCACCCGACATGCGGGTTACCCCGCCGGGGGCGATGGCGTTCGCCCGGACGCCGTAGCGACTCATCTCCAGAGCAGTTATGACCGTGAGGGCGGCTATGCCTGCTTTCGCGGCACCGTAGTTGGCCTGGCCCACGTTGCCCTGGAGGCCGGCCGAGGAGACCGTGTTCACCACCGCGGCCCTCGGCTGGTCGCCTGACTTCGAGCGCTCCCGCCAGTAGACGCTCGCGTGGTGGGTCATGGCGAAGGTCCCCTTCAGGTGGACCCGCACCACCGAGTCGAAATCGTCCTCGGTCATGCTGAAGAGCATCCGGTCGCGCATGATCCCCGCGTTGTTCACCAGGATGTCGAGCTGCCCGAAGGCCTCGACCGCATGGGCGACGAGCCGCTCTGCACCTCCCCAGTCCGCGACATCCTCGTAGTCGGCCACGGCCTCGGCCCCGCGTGAGCGGAGTAGCTCCGCCACCTCCTCTGCCGTCCGCTTGTCAGCGCCCTCGCCGCTCACGGACCCGCCGAGGTCGTTCACCACCACCTTCGCGCCCTCGGCAGCCAGCTCCAGTGCCTCACCTCGACCGATGCCGTGGCCGGCCCCGGTGACTATGGCTACCTTGCCATCGAGTATCCCCATCTTTCCTCTCCTTCATCTCCAGCTTCTTCCTAACGATTCGTTCCCAGGCATCACCCCCTCAGGGTGTGCGCCCGGCCCCCGCTCCCGGCCCCGCGCCCGGCCCGCCGCGCCTGGCCCGCCGCGCCTGGCCCGCCGTAGTAGCCCGCCGTGGTGGCTGCTCAGCACATGTCCTCAGCTCCCGACGTGGATGTCGTAGTTCCCAGCCTGGTCCAGCACTGCCGAGTCCCCGGGCGCCAGGACCACGACGGTGAAGGGCTCCTCCACGAGGGCTGGCCCCTCGACGTGCGCACCGGGCCCCAGCATCTCCCCGTCGTAGACAGCGGCCTCGACGAAACCCTCACCGAAGTACGCCTGGCGCGTCCCGATCATGGCCTTGGTGGCCTCGGTCTCGGTACCCAGATGCGCCAGGATGCGGGGCTTCGGCGTGAAGCCGCGCGTGACCACCCGCAGGCCTCTCACGAGGGGCTGCTGGTTACGAAAGGCGAAGCCCCGGGTCGCCTCGTGCTCGGAGTGGAAGCGGCCCGCCAGGTCCAGCAGGGTCGTCTCGCCGACCTCGAGTCCCTCGGGGAGTGCCACGCTCATGTCGAAGTTCTGACCCGGGTAGCACATCTGGACGAAGTACTCCTCGCCCACCTGGGCCTCGGCCAGGCCCGCGGGTGCCAGCGCGCCGGCAGCCTGCTGCCTCAGCTCCTCCAGCAGGGCCCTGATCCGCTCCACCTGGACCTCTGAAAGGGGAGCTACGTAGGCCCGGAGCTGGTCCACCACGTAGTCGGCCACCAGTAGGCCGAGAGCAGAGAAGGCCGGGGAGGCCTTCGGAACCAGGACACGATCTATCCCGAGCTCCCGTGCCTGAGCCCAGGCGTGGACAGGCCCGTTGCCCCCGAAGGCCATCATGGCCAGCCGGCGCGGATCCGCGCCGTGTCCTGCCAGGACCTTCCGGACGGCATTTGCCATGTTCGAGTTCACTATTCGCTCGATTGCCCAGGCTGCCGCCAGAAGATCCAACCCGAGGGGAGCCCCGACGTCACGCTCTATGGCCGCCTCCGCCGCCTGGGCCACGAGGTGCATCCGGCCCTTAGCGAAGCGGTCCCTGGAGAGGTAGCCGAGCACGCAGTCCGCGTCGGTCACCGTGGCCCTGGTGCCACCGCGCCCGTAGCAGGCCGGCCCTGGAACGGACCCCGCGCTCTCGGGACCCACCAGCAGCGCCCCCTGGCGCACCCGAGCGATCGACCCACCGCCGGCACCGACACTCTGCACGTCCACCATGGGCAGGCCTATGTAGTAGCGGTACCGCCAGTTCCAGTCGACGGTGACCTCCGGGGCGCCGCCCCTCACGAGGCAGACGTCGTAGGAGGTGCCACCCATGTCGACCGAGACCAGATCCTCTACCCCGCTGCGGCGGGCCGCTATCGCAGCACCGAGCGCACCGGCGGTGGGTCCCGAGGCCAGCAGCGACACCGCGTGCCGTGCCACGTACTCGGGGGGCATCACCCCTCCGGTCGCCTGCATCAGGACCACCTGACCACCGAAGCCCGCCCCGGCCAGGCGCTTCACCATCCGCTCCACGTAGGCGCTGATACGGGGTGCCACGTAGGCGTTCACGAGGGTCGTGGAGGTCCTCTCGAACTCTGGTGCTCTAGGAAGGACCTCGTGGGAGAGTGATACGTGCTCCACCTCCGGGAACTCCTCGTAGATGAGCTCCCGCGCCCTCAGCTCGTGCTCTGGGTTCACGAAGCTGAACAGGAACACCACCGCTATGGAGCGCACGCCGAGAAGCCTCAGCCTCCGGACTCCCGCGCGAACTGCCTCCTCGTCGAGGGGGAGCAGGATGTTCCCCTCGAAGTCGAGGCGCTCGGGAATCGGCATCCTCGCTCGCCTGCGCGCTATCGGCGGTGGGGCAGGGTACGCAGGGTCCCAGATCTGCTCCTTGTGAACCCGGCGCATCTCGATCTCGTCACGGTGTCCCTCGGTGACGAGCAGCCCGGTCGCGGCACCGCTCATCTCGATCATGGTGTTGTCGGCGGTGGTAGTGCCATGCACGAGCACCTCCATCGACCCGCAGAGCTCACCAGTCGAGATGCCAAGGGTCTCCCCCAGGCGCTCCAGGCCCCCCATGACCCCCAGGGACTGGTCCTCGGGGGTGGTAGGGGATTTCTCGACCACCAGGTCTCCCGAGGGCGTCACGCAGGCCAGGTCGGTGAAGGTACCCCCTACGTCTACGCCCACCCTGTAGCGCCCAGGGGACACGCGGGCCCGATCCCCTGCGAGCCCCTCGGGTGGTTCACTGACGCCCATGTCACCTTCCAACATATACCAGCCGCGTACACTCGTGCTCGTGAGCCCTGCCGCCGCCGCCTCCCATCCCCAGGCACCCTGATGGCCCGGGTCGTAGTCTCGCGCCACCTACCCGATGGAGGCCTGGACCCCATCGCCCACCACGAGATCGTGATCCGGGACCACGACGACCGCTACAGCGCCGGCGAGCTGGCTGCTGCCCTGGCAGATGCAGATGCGCTGGTCTGCCTGCTCACCGACCGCGTCGACGGCGGAGCCATGGAGGCAGCACCGGCGCTGCGGGTGATCGCGAACGTGGCTGTCGGCTTCGACAACATAGACGTGGCCGCCGCGACCGAGCGCTCCATAGTCGTCTGCAACACCCCGGGGATCCTGGACGAGACCACCGCCGATCTCGCATTCGCGCTGGTGCTGGCCGCGTGCCGCCGGATGAGCGCTGCTGAATCCGACCTGCGCCAGGGGAACTGGCAGGGATGGGAGCTGTCCGGTTACCTCGGCCAGGACGTCCACGGGGCGACCCTCGGGATCGTCGGCTTCGGCCGCATCGGCCAGGCCCTGGCCCGTCGCGCGTCGGGGTTCTCCATGGAGGTCATACACCACGCACGCAGGGACACCGGCCTGCCCGGTTACGTAGCCGACCTCGACGAGCTTCTGGCGCGTGCAGACGCGATAAGCCTCCACGTGCCCCTGGGCCCCGACACCCATCACCTCATCGACGCCCGCCGGCTGGCCCTCATGAAGCCGACTGCGGTGCTGGTGAACACCGCGAGGGGTCCTGTCGTGGACGAGGAAGCCTTGGCAGAGGCGCTGCACTCGGGGGCGATCTTCGGCGCAGGCATCGACGTCTACGAAAAGGAGCCCGCCGTGCATCCCCGCCTGCTGAGCGCTCCCAACGTGGTCCTGCTGCCACACATCGGCAGTGCCTCGGTGAGGACCAGGACCGCCATGGCACGCATGGCCACCCAGTGCGTCGCAGACGTGCTGGCCGGCAGGCGACCGGCCCACCCGGTCAACCCGGAGGTGCTGGAGCGCCCCTGAGCGATGCCCTGAGGGTATCGGTCTCCTGCTCGTCCACCCGCAGGCTGAGATCCTCCAGGGAGCCGGTCAGGACCACGCCGTAGTCCCGCCGCGCACCCTCGACGCTCACGTACTCGTCGAGCACGTCGTCCAGCACCGCCTGGGGGTCGCGCTCGAGTGGGTCGCCCCAGCCGCCCCCGCCGCCGTAGTCGTAGACGATGGACTCCCCTGCCTCTAGGGGCACCCATTCGGCGGTGTGGGACACCACCACCGGGCTGTCCGAGCCGACCTTCAGGGTCAGCCTGTTCGGGGCACCGGGCTTTCCGCCGGCTATGCCAGGCATCGGGTACTTCATCCCGACCACATAGGTGTAGACCTTCGCCGGCACGCGAACCTCCTTGCGGTAGTGGCTGCCGCACAGCCCGCGCCAGCGTCCGGGGCCTCCCGAGTCGGTGCGGTAGTCCCGAGACCACTGGACATGGGGGAAGAGGCTCTCGTTTATCTCCGCGGTGGCCTTCCAGAGGTTCCCGAAGGAAGCCGCCTGGGCGCCCCAGGCATCCATCCCCTTGGCTGCGTTGCACCAGCCCGCGTATACCTCGGTGGAGGGGTCGATGAAGGGTCTGCCGGTTCTCGGGTCGGTCCCCGTGATGGTCGTCGGTATCCCGGTCTTATAGGTCTGGGGCACCGCCCGATCGGGCATTACCTGGGCGAAGGCCAGGGCTATGACCTCCCCGATGTCGATCCCTGGATGGTGGGTGCCAGCACTCACGGGCCGGCCCGGGTAGGGGTTCAGCACGCATCCCTCCGGAACCACCAGCTCTATCGAATCGAAGAAACCCTCGTTCTTCGGGATCTCCGGGTCCATCATCGACGCTATCTGCGCCACCGTGCATCCCCTGGTATTACCGAAGGTAGACCAGGCCTGTAGCTCCTGGCGGGTATCGGACCCGGTGAAGTCGATGGCGAGCCGGCTACCGTCGATGGTCACCTTCACATGTATGTGGACATCGGGGTTCCCGAGCGGGTCGTGGTCGACGTAGGCGTCTGCCTCGAAGACCCCGTCCGGCCAGGCCTCCACCTCCTCGGAGAACCTCCGGGCTGCGTAGTCGATCATGTAGTCGACCGACGCCTCCACCATCTCCACCCCGTAGCGCTCCACCAGCTCCCCCAGGCGCTCAGCCGCCATCTGAGCCGCACCGATCTGCGCGCGCAGGTCACCGAGGAAGCCCGCGAGGCGGTTGTTCACCTGTAGGGCGTACATCACGTCACGACGCTCCACGCCGCGGTCCACTACCTTCAGCGCCGGCCAGCGGACCCCCTCTCCCCAGATATCGGCAGCCGTGACGTTATAGCCACCTGGCACGGCGCCACCGGTGTCGCCGTGGTGGCACTGGATGCTCGGGATCATCACCAGCCGACCGTCGACCACCACGGGAGCGAACACGTTGTAGTCCGGGAGATGGCCGCCCCCGTGGTAGGGATCGTTCGCTATGAAGACGTCACCCGCGTGGAACTCCTCGGCACCGAAGAGCTCCAGGGCGAAGCGCACCGGGAGCGTGGAGGTGAGCATGAACTGCGGTATGCCGACGCTCAACGCTGCCAGGCGACCCTTCGCGTCGAGCACGGTGGCGTTCCGCTCGTTCGACTGGTTCAGGATCGGGGTGGTGGCCGTACGCGACACATAGGTGGCCATCTCGAAGCAGACCGTCTCCATGAATCCCCGGACCACCTCTGCGGTCACCGGATCCGGGTCTGCGCGCTCCACCAGGCGGCCCCGGTGTCCAGCCAGAGATCGCAGGTCGACTTCCATGTATCACCTCCTGACAGGATCCCTACTGGCAGGATCCCTACTGGCAGGATCCCTTTCGGCAGGATCCCTTTCGGCAGGATCCTCTATGACAGGATCGTCATAGTCCATGGTAGCGCCCCCCGGGGGCCTTCACCCGGCCGGGGGCACCACCAGCAGATGCTTCATCACCTTCCCGGTGGCATTACGAGGAAGCTCGCCGACCAGGATGAAGCGACGCGGGGACTTGTAGTCGGCCAGGTGCTCCAGGCAGTGGTCTCGCAGCTCGACCTCGCTGATCTGCCCGGAGGGCACGGGGACGACGAAGGCCACCAGATCCTCTCCGAGAACCTCGTGTGGAACCCCTATCACAGCAGCCTCGGCCACCATCGGATGTTCGAGGATCACCGACTCCACATCCGCGGCATGGACGTTGTTGCCCCCCCGTATGATCACCTCCTTCCGGCGGCCGACGATGTAGAGGTACCCGTCGTCGTCCAGGCGACCCAGGTCTCCCGTGTGTAGCCACCCTCCAGCCCAGGTGCGGGAGGTGGCCTCGGGATCCCTGAAGTACTCCCGCTCGCGGCCGGGCATCCTGATCAGCACCTCGCCGACCTCCCCGGCGGCCACCTCACGACCGGCCTCGTCGACGCAGCGGACCTCCATGGGCGCCATGGGCTTTCCCACCGATCCCACCCGCTTCACCGCCTCGCCCTTGGGCATCGCGCAGTAGGCCGCGCCGGCCTCGGTCATCCCGTAGCTGTTGGACACCGCCGCCTCGGGCATCCGGTCCTGGAGTCTCCTCAGGGTCCCCGGTGCCAGTGGAGCGCTGCCGATGGCACAGAGCTTCACCGAGGATAGGTCGGCCTTCTCGAATCGCTCGTGGGTCACCAGGAGCTGAGCCATGGAGGGCACCAGGAACACCGCGGTAGGCCTGTAGTGCTCTACCGCGTCGAGCCAGGGATCCACCTCGAAGCGGGGCTGGTAGAGACCTGACATCCCCAGCTTCATCGGGTTATAGATGAACGAGATCCCCGCGAAGGTGAACAGGGGGCTCGCATGCAGCCATCGCTCACCCGTCCAGCGGGGAAGGTTTACCGGGAGCAGCGATGCGCTCCGATGGCGTACAGCCACCCCCTTCGGGGCACCGGTCGTCCCCGAGGTGTAGAGGATGTCGGCAAGGTCGTCCTCGGAGACCTCCACCTGGTAGGGAGTCCTGTCCGCGTCGAGCAGATCTGCCCAGGCCACGACCTGTGGCCCCGGGGTGGTCGGCGCCGGGCGGCTGGCTGGCTCTGCACCCCCTGCGTCGACCACGAGGCGAAGGTCGAGGAGCTGGGGAGCCATGGTCCACATGCGCTCGAGCAGCTCCCCCGAGACGATCGCGCAGCTGGCTCCCGCGTGGTGCAGCATCGTGGTGATCTCACGATCCGACAGCCGGGGATTCAGCGGCACCACCACGGCACCGGCCTTATGGATGCCCGCGTACGCGACCAGCCAGCGCAGGGCCTCGGTGGTCGCCAGGCCAATGGCCACGCGCTCGGACCTCGACACCCCGAGAGCACCCAGGCCGCGAGCCAGGCTGCTCGCCTCGGCTTCCCAGTCCCCGAAGGTCAGCTCCCCGCCCGCCAGCACGCCATAGGCCACCTCGTCGGGGTGGGCGCCGGCCATGAGGCGGAGCTGGTCGGTCAGGGGCATCTCTGGCCTCGGCGCCGGGCAGGCTGGTACATGGTCTCGGGTCTCAGGCGCTCCGGAAGGGAGGCCACCAGGGAGGCGACACAGAGCCGGTTATCGTCGAGGGGTCCACGGCCTGGCGGGTGTTGGAGGCCTGGTAGACCGCGAAGCAGAGCTTCAGCACGTCCACGGCCAGCTCCCCTGTCATGTCCGGCGGGACACCCTCCAGCAGGGAGTCGACGAAGTGCCTGGACGCGCCCCTGAAGCCTGCCTGCCAGTCCGCATCGAGGTCTGCGAACGTCGTAGTGGTGCCGTCTGAGGAGTAGAGGACCACCGCTGGAAGGTCGAGCAGCCTGCCGGTGAACCGGGTGACCCATATGAAGCCCGCCGTACCCTGTATCTCGAAGAACTCGTCTGCTCCGTAGTAGTCGCTGCGTATGAACATCTCGGGGGCATATGTCACCTCCATGAGACCCAGCAGGTCGTCGCGCTCGTACTCCCAGAGTGCGGCCGTGGGAGCCTCGAAGAAGAGCGGTCCCTGGCGAACCACCGCCTGCACCGAGCGGATCCGCTCCTCGAACATCCAGAGTGCGACCGCGTACTTGTGGACGACGTCGTCGAACAGATGGCCCGCGGGGCTCCGGTCGTTGAAGCGCCATATGTAACCCTGGGGATCCAGGCCCATCTGGAACGCAGCGTCCGTGCGCCCGACGACCGTCTTCACCCTCAGCATCGTGGGTGTGCCGATCGCACCCTCGGAGACCAGCTGCTTGGCCTTCATGAGCGGCGGGTAGTGGAGGGCGCACTCGCTGATCCGGAAACTGACCCCAGCCTTCTCGGCGGCGGCCAGCATCTCGCCGGCTTCGTCCACGGAGTTGGCGATCGGCTTCTGGCAGGAGACGTGCTTGCCTGCCTGGACAGCCGCGATCACATGCTCGGGATGGAGGTAGGTGGGCGTGAGTATCTCCACTGCGTCCACCTCGTCGTCGGCCAGGACCTCGGCTAGGTCCGTCGCGACTCGCTCGACACCCCAGTCGCGAGCCCTGGCTTCGGCGAGCGAGCGGCGCGGGTCGCACACGCTCACCACCTCGCAACGCGGGTGGTCCAGGTAGCCGGCTACGTTCAGCGGAGCGATGTTCCCCGCACCGACTATGGCAATCCGTACACGTTCCACGTTATCTCCCGACCGCGTCCGGCTACTGGCGGCCGGGCATCCTGGGCAAAGCTAAATAAAGCTGACGCCTGTGTCAATCACGACACGCGCTTCACGGCCGAGGGATCCAAGCCGAGGAGCTCTACCGTGCTCGAGCCTTCACGCAGGGCAGCGAACATCTCGCCCTCCTTCTTCGCCCGCCGGTGAGCTGCCTCGGCCACCTCTGCCAGGCGGCCCCCGGGGACCACCACCACCCCGTCGACGTCACCTACCACCCAGTCTCCCGGTGAGACGGTGACGTCTCCCACCTCCACCGGCCCACCGATCTCCCCACCAGCCAGCTTCGTCGCGCCCCTCAGTGCGAGCACGCTGGAGAAGGCAGGGAACCCGAGCGACCTGAGCGCCCCGGTGTCGCGCACTCCTCCGTCGATCACCAGGCCCGCGACTCCCCGTGCCATCGCGGCTGTCGCCAGGACCTCTCCCCAGTAGCCACGCTCGGGGACCTCGGAGCAGTCCACCACCAACACCGAATCCTCCGGTGCCTCGAGGAGGGCTACGTGGATGGCGAGGTTATCCCCAGGTGCGCACCGGACCGTCACCGCCGGACCCGCCAGGACAGCGCCAGGCCAGGCAGCCTTCAGCCGCGGAGACATGGGCAGCGCGCCGCATTCCCCTAGCGTCGCGGCACCCAGATCGACGAACTCGCCTGAGAGCCCGTAGCGGGCATCTGCCGAGGGACCCCGACTGGGGCTCACGACAGCACCCGGTCCTGCTGGAGCTCCACCGTGTTGCCCGCTGGGTCCACCACCCATACCTGGACTACCTCCTCGTCGCCCTGGGTGGCCCTCAGGTAGGGCACCCCCCTGGCTTCGAGCTCCGCCACCGTCGCCTCGATGTCATCCACCGCGATGCAGAAGTGGTTCGCGGTGGGGTCGATATCGGTCCCGAGCGGCGGGGCCGCCACCAGGTGCACCTGGGCGTCGCCGACCGCGAACCAGTGACCGGGGACTCCGGGCACCTCGGGTCGGGGAGTGGTGGACATGCCCAGCACCTCCTCGTAGAACTGCCGGGCCTCCTCGAGGTTCCCCGTCACGTTCACGCTGGCATGCAGTATCCGGCTCGCCTTCACGTCTCTCTCCTCACGCTTCCTCGGGCCACCCCGGGGGCGGGCGGCTGCTCTCCTAAACGGTTCCCACGCTTCCTCGGGCCACCCCGGGGGCGGGCGGCTGCTCTCCTAAACGGTTCCCACGCTTCCTCGGGCCACCCCGGGGGCGGGCGGCTCCTCCAACTGCTCCATCAGCTCTATCCTGACCGCTCCGGGTGCCTCTAGGAAAGCGATCCGCCGGACACCGAAGCTCCCGCTCACCACGGTTGGCCCCCAGAGGACATCCAGACCTTCCAGGGCCGTGTCCAGATCGTCCACCGCATAGACCGCGTGCAGGAAGCATTCCTCGGGCAGCTCGATACGGTCCTCGTAGAGTGCCCTGGTGAAGAGGGTGATCTGCACCGGACCCATCCAGAGGTCCACGCGGCGGGACCCCTCCCAGTCCTCGGGGATGCCCACCGTGGCCCCGAGCCTGCGGTAGGCCTCGGCAGCAGTCTCCACATCTCGGACCTTCATGGCCAGGTTCACGAAACCGGTTATGCCCACCCGGATCTCCTCCCCAGGGATAGGAGCACGGGCCTGGTGTCCAGCCGGGGAGCCATCTCACCTCGGGCTGGGAAGATCATCGCCAGACAGCCGAGCCGGCTCAGGCCTGGCCGGCGGTCCTGGTCGCGTCCCATCCGGTCACCACGACCACGAAGAGGGCGAAGGTGACTAGGTGGACGCCGGTGCAGTAGAGGCATATGGAGCCGATCCGGAACAGCTCGGAGTAGACGAGGTAGAGGACGAACAGCATCCCTATGACTAGCATCCCGAGGCGCGCCCGGGCGAGCAGCAGCGAGGGATGGCGCCATGCAGCAGGCAGGTTCATCGGGACCATCGCTACGAAGAAGGCCAACCCGAGCACGGCCACCGGTATGCCGAAGACGTAGGACTCCGGGCTGGTGGTCACCTTCGCGCAGTCGATCAGCCCGTTCGAGTGGCAGTAGAGCGGCACCACGGTGGTGTAATGGGTGAGCGTCAGGTAGGTGGCATCGGCCAGGCCGAGCAGCGTGAGTGTAAGCGCGGTCCACGGTCGCCAGGACCCTGGATACCTGCCTGTGCCACCGGGAGCAGCCACGCCTGCCTCCGGGACCCCCCTCGCGCGCGACCCCGGGGCCTCTTTCGGTCCTGACCCACGGGACACCTTCGCGCGTGATGGCGGAGTCTCCTTCACGCCCACCCCGCCAGCCCTGCCTCGCTTGGTGGAAGGAGAAGGGCTCACTTTATCTTCAGCTTCATGGCGTTAGCGGCCTTTATGACGTAGGGCTCCTGGCACACCGACGAGGGGGCGCCGCTGGTGACTGCACAGAGCGCGGCGGTGAGGTAGCTCGCGGTGCCCACGATGGACTGGGCCACGGGGCTCGAGGGATCGGAGAGGTCAGAGGCGATCTGGTTCGCGGTCAGTCCAGAGAGCACCTGGGGTGAGTAGCTGGCCCCGGACACCAGGACCCGGTTCCCGAAGTCGACGAAGGGGAATGCCCCCTGGCCCCCACTTGGTACGAACGGCGGCGCGTCGTACTTCGCGAAGACAGTCTTCGCCAAGCCCACCAGTGGCTGGAGGGTCTGGTAGCCATTTCCGTTCGAGGCAGGCTGGTTCGTGTACATCTCGGTCGGATCGAAGGTGAGGTACCGGCTCGTGTAGGTGGACCCGTAGAAGCTGAAGGTGATGGTGTCGGAGTACACGTCGGTGAGCGACGAGTGTGTCTCGCGCAGGTTCGAGAAGGTGCCGAAGCGGCTGAGCGCGACCACCATGGCCCAGCGCTCCGCTGCACAGTAGGGGCAGTACTCCGCACCCACGTAGACCACGGCAGGCTTCCCATTATCCGTGAGGGGTGGCTGCCCGCTCAGGAGCTGGGGGGGGCTCACCGCAGAGGGCAGCCCCACGGCATCTGCAGTAGATGCAGGCACCGAGCTGGCCGCACGCACCATCGACGCGGGGGCGGCGAAGCTGGAGGGACCGTTCGGCCCCGGAGCTGGAGAAGAGCCACCGGAGATCTTCACGATCACCATCACCGCCACCACCACCACCACCACGGCCACGGCCACGATCGCCATGGTCGTGGTGGAGAAACGACCAGGTCTGGCCTGGGGAGCGGACGGAGCTCGCTCCCTACCTCCGCGCCGGGAGGAACTGGCGGCTGCCTGGTTGTTCCGGGCTGACTTCGCGGCCGAATTCGAAGGAGTCACACGGACGAGGATACCTGCTCGTCTCCCCCTACGCTCGTCGGCAGCCCGCGCTATGGTGCCTCAGTGCCACAGGATCCGAGCCCCGAGGAGATGCGGTGGGCAGTCGACCGCGCTCTCATACGGGAGCTGACCGCCCGGTACAACCACTGCTTCGACTCGGGCGACGCCACCGGCTTCGCCTCCACCTTCCTTCACGAGGGCGAGGTGGTCATAGAGGGTGGGCCTACCATCAGCGGTCACGACGCCCTCGTGGCCATGTGCACGCAGACGCCCTACGGCACCATGCATGTCACCACCGACGCCGAGGTCACCCTGGACGGGGACCGCGCTACCCAGCGGTGCACCATCCTCGTGGTCGGGCGCCCGGGCGCCGGACGCCCGGGCGATGAGCCGCGCAGGCACCCCTCCCTCCAACGCAGCGGCATATACGACGACGAGCTCGTCCGGACCCCCGAGGGATGGCGATTCGTCCGCCGGAGGGTGACCCTCGATTCGCCTACCCGGCCCGAGTCCCGCTAAGCAGGCGGCTAGGTCCTAGCAGCCAGCTTTCCCCGCCGAACACGCCCACCGTGCCCTCAGAACGGCCAGCACGCTAGCGGGCCCGGCTCAGCCGAGACGCTCGATCACGGTGGCGTTGGCCTGGCCACCCCCCTCGCACATGGTCTGGAACCCGTAGCGGCCTCCTGTGGCCTCGAGGTGGTTCAGCAGGGTGGTCATGAGGCGGACTCCGCTGGCACCCAGCGGGTGACCTACCGCGATGGCGCCACCCCGGGGGTTCAGCCGGTCGGCATCGAATGCGAAGGCCCTCTGCCACATGAGGACGATCGACGCGAAGGCCTCGTTGCACTCCACCGCGTCGAAGTCGTCCACCGACATCCCCGAGCGCTCCAGGAGCTTACGAGTGGCGGGTATGGGAGCGGAGAGCATGATGGCCGCGTCCTCGGCAGCGACGGCGAAGTGGGCCAGGCGGGCGCGCACCGGCAGGCCGAGGCGCTCTGCCACGGATCGTTCCGCGATCAGCATGGCTGCCGCCCCATCGGTCACCTGGGACGAGTTACCCGCGGTGATGTCCGGTGCGGTGTCGGGATCGAAGCTCTGTGCCGGAGGCAGGGAGGCGAGCTTCTCCATGGAGCTGTCCCTCCGTATCCCCTCGTCGACCGAGAGGACCTCACCCGTGGGTCTCCCCTCGTCGTCCTTTATGGGGACCGGCAGGATCTCACGGGAGAAGTGCCCGGAGTCCGTGGCCTCGGCAGCCCTCCGGTGGCTCTCCAAGGCGAACGCGTCCATGTCCTCGCGGGTTATCTTCCACTGGTCGGCGAGGATCTGGGCTACCCGGAACTGCATCCAGAGCCTCCCGTCGATGGCCGCGAGGAAGGACGGCGGGAAGGGGCCTGTCCCACCGCGGGCATTCGAGGCCAGTGGGACCCTGCTCATCACCTCCACCCCGCACGCGATGGCGAGGTCGTAGTGACCGGCCAGCACGCTGGCCGCGGCGAAGTGGACTGCCTGCTGGGAGGAACCGCACTGGCGGTCGAGCGTCGTGGCAGGCACGCTCTGGGGCAGGCCCGCTGCGACCCAGGCATTACGAGCGACGTTCGTGCTCTGCTCGCCTACCTGGGTGACGCATCCGCCCACCACGTCGTCCACCCGCTCGGGATCCACCCCTGTGCGCTCCACCAGCCCCGCCAGTGCCAGGCCCAGAAGGTCTGCGGGGTGCCAGTTCGAGATGGCCCCGCCACGGCGCCCGAAGGACGTCCTCAGAGTGTCGACTATCACTGCCTCACGTGCTGGTGCCACGGCTCCCTCTCCTTCTGCTCTTCCTCGGCTCTCCGAGCGAAGCCCTGGCTAGACCCTCGGCCGGCGGAGAGCGCCGGGCTCGTCGAGCCACCTGTTCAGGGCGGCTGTACGGGCATTCCTCACCGTGAAGGTGTGCAGGATCGCACGCCTGATCCGGCGTTGCTGGTCGGCGGTCACGGCCACCTGCCTCAGGAGGTAGTCTGCCTTGTCGCCGTGGTCCTCCTCGGCATAGGCGTGGACGGCGAAGTTGGCCACCTCGATCCCGTAGTGGTCCCGCATGCCCTCGTACATCTTCAGCGCGTACCCGGTCGATGCCGCGAAGCGCTCCCCGGCCCAGCCGAACGCTGCAAGCCCTTCCTCGTAGGAACGCCTCATGTAGTAGAGCGAGGTGAACACCGCACCGATCGTCTCGGGCATGGCCACGTAGCTCTCGAGCTCGGCATCGGAGATGCCCAGCTGGTGGGCCCACTCGATCTTCATGTCCACATGGTTCGCGTCACCGGTGTACCCGGTCTCGTCACAGAGGTTCTGGAGCCAGTGCGCGAAGTGCTCGCTCGCGCCGAGCGACAGCGAGTCGGCGTCGGGGGCGTTAGCCACCAGCGAACCGAACTCGGTGGTGAAGTAGCGCCCTAAGAAGTAGTACTCCAGGCACAGACGCTTCAGCAGCTCCTCGGCGAGCGAACCGTCGGCGACTGCCTCCCAGAGAAGGTTCTTCGTCGTAGCCACCTCGCGCTGTATCGACTCCAGCTCGGCCATGAACTCCTCTACGGGCTTCGCCTCTGGGGCATCACCCCCCGCAGGGTCACGTCTGATGTCGCGGAACTGGCGGCTGTCGCTCGTCATCTCTGATCCCTCCTCCGCTGCACAGCCCGCATTCGCAGGCGCCGTCGGCACCCGGCACCCGCCGGGCAGCCTCCACCAGTGTAGTAAGTTCTCTGACGATGATGTCAGGCCATGTCCCTGATCCCGATCTCGCGGCCGACCGGGAGGCCCTTAGGAAGCTGGCCCGTGAGGTAGCCGAGCGGGACATCTCCCCCCTGGCACCGGCCTTCGACGAGCAGGAGGCCTTCGCCGAGGGGTCCCTGGAGGCCCTGCGCCGGGCCGAGCTCTTCGGTGTCACGGTGGGCGAGGCCTACGGCGGCATGGGCATGGGCGACGTGGAGGCGGCGATAGTCCTGGAGGAGATCGCCAGGGCAGACGTGTCGAGCGCGATCCTCTGCCAGCTCGTCTATAACGGCCCCCCACGGGCTATCGAGCACCTGGGCAGCGAGACCTTGGCGCGCCGCTGGCTCCCACGAGCTGCTGCAGGCGAGCTCTTCTGCATCGGGATCACCGAGCCCGACGCCGGATCTGCGGCCACCTCCATGAGGGCACGCCTCGTAGCCGACGGAAACGGTTACCGGCTCGACGGTTACAAGAACTACGTGACCGGCGGTCATCGCGCGGTTGCCTGCCTGGTCTGGTGCCGGTTCCCGGGATCGGAGCCCGGCACCGGCAGGGGCATAGGAGCGGTGGTGGTCGACCTCGCCAGCGAGGGAGTGAGCGTGGCGGGCACCCACAGGAAGATGGGGCTGCGCGGGTGCACCGAGGCCGAGCTCGCCTTCGACGGGGTGAGGATCGAGCCAGAGGACATCCTGGTGGAGGGCAAGGCCGGGGATAACTCGGGGCTGAAGACGCTCCTGGGTCACATAAACCACGAGCGATGCGGGAACGCCGCCATGTGCCTCGGTGCCGCCCAGGGGGCCCTCGAGTACGCCATCGACTACATGCGCAACCGTTCGGTCGGCCGGGTCCGGCTGGCCGACCTCCAGGGACTCCAGTGGAAGGTGGCCGACATGGCGACCGAGCTCGAAGCCAGCCGCCTGCTGCTGGACCGCGCCCTCGCGCTCGCGGGCAGGCATGGCACCCCGCCTCCCCTCGAATCGGCCATGGCGAAGCTGGCCTGTAACCAGGCAGCCAGGCGCGTGTGCGACGAGGCCATCCAGCTCCTGGGCGGCTACGGCTACTCGCGGGAGTACCCTTTGGAGAGGGCCTACCGTGACGTTCGAGGACTCTGCATCGGGGCCGGGACGGTGGAGATCCAGCGGAACTTCATAGGCACCGCGCTGATGGCTGGCCGCAGCCCGGAGGGATCGCCGTGGAAACAGAACCAAGGGTGACCCTACCCGTCGGTATCCTCGGGGTGGGGGTGGCAGTCCCCTCGCTCAGGATCGATGCCGCCGAGATAGCCCGAGCCTGGTCGGCATCGGCCCGAGGAAGCCTGGCCGTGCCCGACGCTGACGAGGACACCCTCACCCTGGCCTGGGCAGCGTCGCTCATGGCCCTCGACGCAGCCGGCGTCCGCCCCGACCAGCTCGACGGCCTCTTCTGGGGCACCACCAGGCCGCCCCTGGCCGAGGGTCCGAGCCACGTCTTCCTCGCGACCGCACTCGGCATCGACCGACGTGCCGGAGGCCACCTCTCCTCGGGATCGACCCACTCCGGCATGGACGCCCTCGTCAGCGCCTGGGACGCCCTCGGAGCAGGCCATGTGAGGACCGCCCTCGTGGTGGCCTCGGACGCCCTCGTGCCGGGTCCAGGCAGCGCAGTAGAGACCACCACCGGTGCGGGTGCAGCAGCCTACGTCCTCGGACCGGTCGCGGGCGCGCCCGGCATGCTCGCCTACAGGACCACCGACTCCCTTCCGGTGGTGGACCGCTACAGGGGCGACGGCGCGTTCGCCACCAGCGACACCTACGACGGCAGGCTCTTTCGCGACAAGGTCTTCATGCCGCTCGTATCACGGGTGGCTGCTGAGCTCTGTCGGGCACCCGGCGCCGATGGAGGTACCGGTCCTCACGACTGGTCCATCGCCGACCCCGACGGCAGGCTCGCCCCTGCCCTGGCTCGGAGCATAGGAGCGAACCTGATCTCGGCAGAGGTGACTGGCTCTCTGGGTGACACCGGCGCGCCGGCTGCCTTCCTCGGCGCCATGACTGCCATGACAGCACCAGGCAGCTTCGCCATGGTCGCCTACGGAGGTGGTCGGGCCACCGCCGTGCTGGCGGGATCCACCCGCGAGGTCCCCGGAGCTCGCGGCGCGCTCGCGCTGCTGGGCGCGCCGGCGCACACGGCGAGCTACCCCCAGCTCCTCAGGTCGCGGGCCCAGCTCGTCTCCTCGGGAGACCCGGTGCCGATGGGCGTCCCGCCCGGGAGCGCCGCGTTCGTACGCGGGAACCTGGAGATGCTCTGCCTCAGAGGTGCGCGCTGCGAGGACTGCGGCTACATATCCACCCCGCCCTCCATACACCCCTCCTGTGCCGGCTGCGGGGGCGACCGCATGACCATCGTGGACCTCGCTCGCGCGGGAACGGTGGAGACCTTCGTGGTGAACGAGACCATGCCGCCACCATTCACCGCTCCGCTCCCCCTCGCGGTGATCGATCTCGACGACGGCGCCCGAGTGATGCTCCAGGGAGTCAGCGAGGACGCGCCGGATCTGGCGATAGGCGACCGGGTCCAGCTGGTGCTGCGCCGCTATGGAGTCGAACGGGGCATCCCGGTCTACGGCTACAAGGCAGCCCGCCCGCCACACCAGGCGGGCGTAGCCCCTTCGCCACACCAGACTGATGCAGCCCGCCCGCCACACCAGGCGGGCGTAGCCCCTTCGCCACACCAGACTGATGCAGCCCGCCCGCCACACCAGGCGGGCGTAGCCCCTTCGCTGCGTCAGGCCAGGAACCGGGGAGGTAGTCGATGAGCTGGAATCGCGTCGCCGTGGTAGGCGCCGGGCTG
The DNA here is from genome assembly GCA_021801795.1 of Actinomycetes bacterium. Lineage (GTDB taxonomy): Bacteria > Actinomycetota > Acidimicrobiia > Acidimicrobiales > JAJYXR01 > JAJYXR01. Next base: position 104,241 of record JAJYXR010000026.1, on the reverse strand, counting down.
GTGAAGTTCGGCGAGCTGTTCGACCAGAGCTACGAGCAGATGGCTGCAGGTGCCTTCAGGGCAGCCGCGGGTCATGTCGACAAGGGGTTCGATCCCCGCGAGGTGGACGCGGTGGTCGTCGCCACGCAGCGCGGCACGCTCTGGGGCCAGGAGGGCATCGGGGGCAACACGGTGCCGAGCGCGCTGGGCATCTCGGGGGTCGCCTGCACGCGTGTGGAGAATGCCTGCCCCTCGGGCTCCGACGCTTTCAGGGTGGGGGCGATGATGGTGGCCTCCGGGGTCCACCAGGTGGTCCTGGTAATCGGCGTCGAGAAGATGCGTGACAAGTCCTCCCAGGAAGGCCTGCTGTCGCGTGCCGCATCCGGCCACCCCGTCTATAACCGCGGTGAGACCGCCCCGGTGCTCTTCGCCCCCTTCGCCACCCGCCACATGCACGACTTCGGCACCACCCCCGAGATGCTCGCGGCCGTCGCGGTGAAGAACCACCATAACGGCTGCCTGGATCCCTATGCCCACTTCCGCTACGAGGTGACCGTGGATCAGGTGCTCTCCTCTCCCCCGGTGTGCCACCCGCTTCGCCTGCTCGACTGCTGCCCCCAGACCGACGGCGCTGCAGCGGTGATCCTCACCTCGGCCGAGGACGCCGGCCGCTATACGGACAAACCGGTGCTGGTGGCAGGCTTCGGAGTCGCCACCGACCACCCCTACCTGCACGAGAAGTCCACCTTCCTCGCATTGCCCGCGACCGTAGAAGCTGCCAGGCGCGCCTACGCGATGGCGGGGCTGGGACCCGAAGACATGGACATGGCCGAGGTCCACGACTGCTTCACCATCACCGAGATACTCGACATCGAGGACCTCGGGTTCGTGGACAAGGGCAAGGGCGGTCCGGCCACCCTGGATGGCACCACCTCGCTCGGTGGACGCATACCGGTGAATCCCTCCGGCGGGCTGCTCGCGAAGGGTCACCCCATCGGCGCCACCGGTGTCGCCCAGCTGGTCGAGTGCACCTGGCAGCTACGCGAGGAGGGAGGCGAGCGCCAGGTGGCGATCAGGAACGGCAACGCTCTCCAGCACAACGTAGGCGGGCGCGGCTCAGGGGTGTCCGTGGTGAACATCCTCACCAGGAACCGCTGATCCACGCCCGAAGCGGGTGCCTGGGTCGAGGAGCGCTCGGCCCCGTGGGCGCCTGGGTCGAGGAGCGCTCGGCCTAAGGCGCGCCTAGCCTGGAGCAACCAACCAAGGGCAGCTAGCTGCAAGGAACTAGCTGCATGGAAAAGGAAAGAGCTATCAGGAAGGAGGCAGCGTTGAGCGACTACGACGTTCGCATGGTCGTGCTCTCTACTGACGACCTCGAGGAATCGATCCGCTTCTACACCGAGACCCTGGGCATGGCGCTCAAGTTCCGCGATGGTGCCCACTTCGCCGCCATAGATGGGGGATCGGTCACGATTGCCCTGGCGACCGCGGTCGACCACCCCCTCCCGGGACAGGTGGCCGTCGGAATAAAGACCGCCGACGTCGACGCGGCCGCCCAGGCGGTCGATGAGAACGGCGGCGGCATCGTGAAGCAGCCCTACAACGACGCGCACGAGCGACGGGCCGTCGTCTACGACAACAAGGGAAACGGCTTGGTCTTCTACACCCCGCTGGCCAAATAGGTCTCGGGCTCCTTCGCTAGCTCCCCTCCTTGGCCTCCTTCTGGCCGAGGAGTGGATGCGCGGGCATGCCGACCGGCTGGAGGTGCTGGCCCAGCACCTCATGGAAATGCTCCGCCACCTGTGCGGGCGTCCAACCTCCCTCCTTCCACATGGCGGCCACCTGTCTGGGGGTCTGGAAGATGGTGAACGCGTAGCCGGTGCGTCCAAGGACCTGCCCGTTCACGTAAGAGGCCTGCTCGGATGCCAGGAAGGCCACCAAGGGGGCATTGAGCGCAGGGTCCTGGTCGGGAGGAGCCTCCCTGTCCCCGAAGAGGTTCTCGGTCATCCGCGTCAGACCGGCAGGGGCCACAGCGTTCACGGTGATCCCGTAGCGACCGAGCTCCAGTGCCCATACGAAGGTCATGCCCATGATGGCTGCCTTTGCCGCACCGTAGTTGGTCTGGCCGAAGTTCCCCCTCAAGCCCGCCGAGGAGGTGATGTTCACGATACGCCCGTACCCGGCCTCTTTCATATGGACGGCCGCGTGCCTGGTGCAGTTGAAGGTGCCCTTCTGGTGCACGGCCACTACCGCGTCGTAGTCCTCCTCGGTCATCTTCAGAAGGGTCCGGTCGCGGACGATGCCGGCGTTGTTCACCAGGATGTCGATCCTGCCGAAGGACTCGACCGCCGTGGCAATCATCCGGCCTGCTGCCTCGAAGTCAGCCACCGAGTCGTAGTTCGCCACCGCTCTCCCGCCCGCTGAGGCGATCAGCTCGCAGGTCTCGGCGGCCGGGTCCTGTCCCTCGCCCTCACCCCCGAGACCGGTGCCCAGGTCGTTCACCACCACGCCAGCGCCCTCGGCCGCGAGGCAGCGTGCTATCTCCCGGCCGATGCCCCGTCCGGCACCCGTGACCACTGCCACCCTGCCGTCCAGCAATCCCATCTCAAGTCCTTTCGGCTCTACCGGATCCGAGGATACGCTCCATGGCCTCCGCGGCGCCCGACGGTGGCCCCTGCCACGCCACCTCGCCCTTCGCCAGCAGCACCGCGTGCTCCGCCAGAGCCAGCGCGCGATCGATGTGCTGCTCCACCACCAGCAACGCTGTGCCGGCCCTGCGTATCTCTGCGAGACCGTCGTAGACGGCGTCGACCACCACCGGAGCCAGGCCGAGGGACAGCTCGTCGGCCACCAGCAGCCGCGGCGGCACCGCGAGGACCTTCGCGAGCGAGAGCATCCTCTGCTGGCCTCCCGACAGCGTGCCCGCCTGCTGGCGGCGGCGTTCCGCCAGGATGGGGAACCCCGCGTAGGCCTTGTCCAATGCCTCACCGATCCCCCCGCGGCCCATCCTGCGCCGGAAGGAGAGACTCAGGTTCTCCTCGACGCTCAGGGAGGAGAAGATCCCCCGTCCCTCGGGCACATGAGCCACGCCCATGCGCGCTATGCGCCAGGCTGGCATACCCGTCACATCGTGACCGTCCAGGCGGACGGACCCCGAGCTAGCCGGAACGAGACCCGTGAGCACCCGGGCGAAGGTCGACTTCCCGGCTCCGTTCGACCCCAGGAGCGCCACCGCGGAACCCTCGGGAACCTCCAGGGACACGCCGAACAAGGCCCGGTAGGAGCCGTAGGAGGCACATAGGCCGTCGGCTTCGAGCAGCGCCGGGCTCACGCGCCACGACCCAGGTAGGCCCGCCTCACCTCGGGGTTCGCCATCACCTCTCGCAGGGTGCCCTCGGCGACCATCTCGCCGAAGTCGAGCACCATCGCCCGGTCCACCACCCGCGCCACCATGTCCAGGTCGTGCTCGACCAGGATCATGGCGACCGACCGCTCCCTCTGCACATACCGCAGCAGGTCGCCTAGCACCTGGGTCTCGCGGGTGTCGAGCCCCGAGGACGGCTCGTCGGCCATGAGGAGCCTCGGCTGGAGCATCAACGCCCTTCCCAGCTCCACCAGCCGGCAGTGGCCCAGGCTGAGCGCCGCAACGGGGGTCATGGCCACATCCGACAGGCCCACGAGGCTGAGCATCTCCTCTACGTTCTCGAGCTCGTCGCGCCGGGGCCTGCCCAGGTTCAAAAGGTCCTTCCAGAGCCGGCCGTCACCACGGCGAGCCCGTTCGGCCACCATGAGGTGCTCGAACACCGTCATCTCGGGGAATACCTCGATGCGCTGGAAGGTCCTCGCGATGCCGAGCCGTGCCCTGCGATAGGAAGGAAGCCCGTCTATGGGCCTCCCGGCGAAGGAGACCGAGCCATTGTCCGGGCGGAGCTGCCCGCAGAGGCAGTTGAAGAGGGTGGTCTTGCCCGCACCGTTGGGTCCTACGATACCCAGCGACTCACCTTCGTAGACCTGAACAGACACCTCCGCCAGTGCCCGCAGGCCGCCGAAATGGATGGATATCGAGCGCGCGTCGAGCAGCGGTGCGTGGTCACCCATTGCTCAGCTCCACCGATCCGGCCGGGGCAGCGGAAGCAGTCTCGCCGGAGCCGGCGAGGCTCGGCTGACCGCTGCCGGGATGGCGCGCATCCCAGGCTGCCAGCAGCCGGCTGACCCTGGCCAGCCAGCGCGCCTTTTGGTACTCGACTATCCCCTCGGGATGCTTCGCATAGGTGAGGGCCCCGAAGGCGAACATGACGAACTCGAGCCCATCCAGACGGCTCGGCAGGTAGCTGAGGACCTGGGCCAGTACGGCGAAGGCCATACCTGCCTGCACGGCCCCCTCCACAGTCGTCGCCCCGGTGGTGATCACCACCACCACCCACACCAGCGACAGGACGTAGCTGAAGTCGGTACTGGCAATAGGGCCCTCGGCGGAGCCGTAGAGGGCACCGCCGATCCCCGCCAGACCTGCCGACATGGCGAATACCACCACCTTCGTCGAGGTGAGGTTTATCCCGAGGCTGGCGGCCGCCCCAGGGCTCCCGCGCATGGCCGCCAGGTACCGTCCGACGGTCCCGCGCTGGACCAGCACCACCAGCAGCATGCAGAACGCCAGGATCACGAGGGCCAGGACGAGGAAGTACCGGTCGCTCGCGAAGCTGAGCGGGCCTATGGCGGGTCTCGGCACGTCCACCCCGGTGATCCCCCCACCGGACCAGGAGAACTGGAACAGCACGTTGTCCGCGAAGATCGCGAACGCCAGGGTCACGAGTGTGAGCAGCAGCCCCGACACACGACTAACCACCACTGCCAGCACGATGCCGACAAGGGCGGCCAGCAGCCCGCCGACCAGAGCACCCGCGAGCACCGACAAGCCCAGGTGCTCGGCCAGGCGCCCCGCGGTGAAGGCACCTATACCTGCGAAGGTGGCCTGGCACAGCGAGAGCTGTCCACTCATACCGGTGATCATGGTCACCGACAGGAAGATGACCGAGAAGACGATCCCCTGGGCCAGCACGAACACCCAGTTGCCCGGTACCCAGGTGAGCACCGAGGCTACGAAGGCCACCATCAGGATGCGAAACCCCCACTTCATCGGTGCCGCCAGACGCGGGTCGCGCGTCGAGACGGCCGGGGGGGGAGGGGGCGGATCCACCGAGGCCATCGGATCGGAGCTCTGCTCGATGTGCCTCAGGCGGGGGTTAGCCAACAGCACGATCACCAGCACTGCGAAGGGCAGGGACGGCAGGAAGCCCGTGGCCAGCACGCTGCCAGGGGGCAGGTACTTCACGAGCACGTTCTCCAGCACCCCGAGGCCGATGCCGCCGAGCAATGCCACCGAGATGCTCTCCATGCTCGCCAGCGCTGCAGCGGTGATCCCCGCTACCAGCAGGGTGGTGAAGGCCAGAGGGTTCGTGGGATCTATGGAGTTAGACTGCGAGAGGAGCAGGACGCCGGACAGTCCCGCCAGGGTGCTCGACAGCGCCCAGGCGCCCGCGGCCACCCGCGAGGCGTTCACCCCCTCGAGCTGGGACAGCCGGCGGCTCTCCACCACCGCGCGCATGGTCACGCCAGCCGCGCTCCAGCGGAACATGGCCAGGAGAGCCGCGACCACACCGAGCGTGATGACCGTGGTGGCAATGTCCGCACCGTTCACCGGCGTCGAGCCCAGATGGAAGTAGACCAGGTTCGGGCTCAGCCACAGGTAGCCGATGCGGTGGCGGGTGCGCCCGCCGAAGATGATCGGGATCATCTCGGGAATGGCCACCAGCAGACCCAGTGACGAGACCACCTTGGCAGTGGAGGAGGCCGTCGGGATGTGCCTGAAGAGAAACCGGTCGAGCGCCAGACCGAGTCCGGGCGCCACCACCAGGACGGCCAGAGCGAACGACGCGGGCTGGTCCCAGTGGGCGTACTGGTTCAGCAGGTCGAACACGAAGGCCGACAGGAACGCCTGGGCGCCGAACGCCAGGTTGAAAACACCAGTCGCGCGAAAGGTCAGGACCAGCCCCACGGCCAGCAGGGCAAACCCGCAACCGTAGGGAATGCCTGGTATCGCGTAGTCGAGGAAGCTGCTCACCGCTGCGATCAGCCGGGCTCAGGTGCCCGGCGTGCCCGCTGGCGGCGCCACCACCTGGAAGTCCTTGTTCACGCAGGTGAACACCTGGCCGTGCGGCTGGGTGAAGACTGGAACGTAGTGGCCGTCCTCTGCCTCCACGAACGCCGAGCAGTAAGGACCGCTCGTCGTGCCGGCGAGCGTGTGGTCCAGGGTCCAGTTCACCGGAGGCATCAGACCACCTGCGGTGAAGGCTGTCTCGGAGTTAATGGCCTTCACCAGCTTCGCCTGGGTGAGGTCCGGCCCCGCTGCCTTCAGCCCAGCCACGAACTGGGCGGCGTTCACATAACCCTGGAAGGCCACGTCGTCGTAGGTCCACTGCGGCTCGTAGCGCTCCATCGTGTCCAGGTAGGTGACCATCGCCGGGTACTTGCCAGGAAAGGCCCCGGGGGCCTCGAAGGGGACATGCTGGTCCAGGAAGATCACCCCGTCCATCAGGCTGGGGTAGTCGGCTGCGATCTGGCGGCTGTAGCCGTTGAACCAGATCGCGTGGGCCGATCCCAGGCCGTACTGGTGCATGGTTCTCGCGAAAGACAGGTTGTCCGAACCCTCCATGCAGGTGACCAGCAGGTCCACATGATGCGCGACCATCTGCAGCACGTCGGGCACCGGGCTTCCCCCGATGGAGAAGTTGAAGTCCTCGAAGCCCACGTTTATCCCTGCCCTCTTCAGCCCCTGGGCCGACCCCTCGCAGGCGTCCGCCGAAGCAGGCACCCCGTAGGAAACCAGGGCAACGGAGGTCGCGTGGAGCTGCTTAGCGACATACACCACGTCGTACTGTGAAGTGGAGTAGTTCAGGTACGAACCGTAGGTCCCGAACAGCGTCGGGGCGTTGTCCCAGTTAGAGCTCACCACGTATCCGAAGGTCGGGGTACCGGACTGGGCCAGGAACTGCGAGCCGGTGAAGAACGGGGTGCCTACCCCCACCACGGCGAACACGTGGTCCTGGTCCACCAGGGTCCGGGCCAGGTCTGCGTCGGTGGTGGGGTTCCCCGTGTCGTTCGCCTGATAGGCCAGATCGAGCTTGCGCCCGTAGACCCCGCCTTCGGCGTTCACCTTGTCGAAGTAGGCCTGCACCCCATCCACGATCTCCCCGAAGCCCGAGGACAGGGAGCCCGTGGCAGATGCGAGACTGCCCACCACGATGCTGTGAGCGCTCACCCCGGGGGCTCCCGAACCGCCGGAGCTCGCCTTCGTGGACGCGTTCGAGCAAGCTGCCAGCACCAGGCCCGACACTGCCACCAGCGCCAGCGATCTGGCTACGAAATGCCTATGAGGATTCCTCGACGGGCCTGCACCCTGCCCCCGTGTTGCCACCTGTCGCCTCCTCCTGACTATGCGGCACCTGCACCGCCGGTTCCTCCCCGGGAACCCCCCTGATTATGACACTCATGTCAGCCTTTGTATAGGCTAGGGCCGGTCGTCCTGGCCTGCGTGTCAGGCAAGCCGTAGTGCGGGCCGCCCCGGTCGTGCATCTGCTCAAGCGAGCCTAGGCGCGTCGGGCGCCCGCGTGCTGGCAGAATCGGGTATGAGGAGGATCCTGTGGCTACACGTTTCGTTCAGAACGCTCCGGACGAGGTACTCGCGACCGCGAAGAAGCTACTCAGGAAAGGGCTCGTGGAGGGCACCGCCGGAAACGTCTCTGCTCGGATGGCCGACGGGAGCATCTGCATAACCCCTTCCTCGGTCGACTACGAGGAGATGGCGATCGAGGACCTCGTGGTGATCGACCAGGCAGGGGAACCCGTGTCGGGCACCAGGCCAGCTTCCTCGGAGAAGGCACTACACCTGGCCTGCTACCAGGCATTCGAGGAGGTCGGGTCGGTGATCCACTCCCATCCGGTCCACGCCACCGTCTTCGCAGTCGCCCGCCGACCGATTCCAGCATGCATCGACGAGTTCACCGTCTACGTCGGCGGTGAGGTGGCCGTGACCGAGTACGCCCCGAGCGGCACGCCGGAAGTCGGCCAGGCTGCCGTAGCCGTGCTGGCCGAACGAGGTGCTGCCCTGCTGGCGAACCACGGCATGGTCGCCGTGGGAAAGTCCCCCGCCGACGCCCTCCACATCACCGCCCTGGTGGAGCGAAGTGCCGAGATCATCCTCGGGGCCGTCGCCCTGGGTGGAGCCGTGGAGCTGCCCGGGGACATGAACAAGAACTTCGGGGACGTCTACCGGCTGCTGCGAACCACCTGAGCCGCTCAGCCACCGGCCAGGAAGAGGCGTTCGGGGTCGTAGCGCCTGAGGGAGAGCACCTCCTCGCTGCTCAGAGGAGCGAGCTCCTCCACCTCCCTGGCAACCAGTGGCGTAAAGCCGCATCCCGAGGCCATCTCCCGGACCCGATCCTCGAGGCTGCCGTCTCCCGCGGGGACCGCGGCGATACGCAGCACCCCGTCCTGGCGCCGCAGCACGCCGAGGTCCGTCACCACCGACACCACCCGCTGCCCCGGGCTGGTCACGTACCCGACTCTCTCGACCAGGCGCCCCGGCCTGGCCAGGGTGACGACCACGCACCCGTCCGCCCTGCTCGCCACGTCGTTCGCACCACCGGAGCCGACCAGGAAGGGACCGTCTGGAACGAGGGTGGAGTTCAGGTTCCCCTCCGAGTCCACCTCGGCCGCGCCGAGACAGCCGATGGTCCGGGTACCCGGACCCCCCACGATCATGCCGAGCACCGCCCCAGCGTCGGCCAGCAGGGGGGTGCCGGGAAACACCCGGTGGTTGAAGATATACGGGTCCGCCGGCGTGGGGCTGTAGCCGAGCATACCGAGCTCGGCGGTGAGCAGGACCCGCGATCCAGCGGACCTGGCGGCCTCCACGCCCACCCAGGCAGCCAGGTTCGCCACCCCGGCCCCGGCGAGCACCGCATCGGCGCCGAGCTCCTCCACCGTCCGGCAGACCTCCCTGGCTGCCAGGCCCGCAGCCCTCTCCCAGGCGCTCGCCGGCTCCGAGGCTGTCATGGGATGCGCGGCGGCGTCCTCCCTCCAGGATCCCGGATCGGCCCTCCGCCTCAGAGCCTCCAGGCGCTCCCTGCCTAGGATCTCCAGGTACTCCGCGTGGTCCGAGGGGCCTAGGACGTAGGTGCGTGCCCATGCGTCGAAATCGCCGCGGCACGCCTCACGTGCCTCCACCCAGAACGGTATGTCCTCGCCGTAGGACTCGACCGGGAGACCCGGTGCGTAGAGGCCTCCCGGATGGGCCCCGAAAGGCGCCTCCACGACCGCGAGCACCCGGTGGGCAGGCACCTGCGCGCGATGTCCCAGGTACTCCAGGGAGTCCACCACCTTCTCCACCGTGGCGATCACACCTCGGCGGGCCGCCCAGGCCCCGAAGGCACCTTCGAGCATCGGCTCCGAGATGACCACGTTTCCTGACCTGTCGGCGAGCGCTCCATGGAGCAACGTCACGTCCGGGACGAGCGGAGCCAGCAGACCGAGCATGCCGAACGGCGAATCCACGCGGGCGTAGCCGGGGTTCAGCTCCATCGACGAACCCCCGACGGAGGATGTGACCACCGCGGGCAGCCCCCTAGCCGCGGCCTCCAGACGCTGGGCGAAGGTGAGGATGGACCAGTGCTCCACCTCCACCTCACCCGAGGAGTAGGCCGCCTGGAAGACCGGGTTCGGCGTATAGGTAGGAAAGCTGTCGCCCGAGTATGCCGTCACCACACGCCTGAGCAGCCCGCCACGGAAGAACATGGCTCCGAGGGACCCGAGGCTCACCATCACCAGGGTGAATCCCGGATCGCGTCCCCAGAACTGGCGCGCCACCTCCCTAGCGGCCGCAGTCCATCGGCTGTGGCCGAGCATCACGTGGATGGTGTCGCCGGGTCTCACATGACGCTCCACCGCCTCCGAGAGGCTCGAGCGGTCGCTCACGCCGGCTCCCGTGGAAGCCCCAGGATCCTCTCCGCGATCACGTTCTTCTGGATCTCCGAGGTCCCTCCGGCTATGCCCGCAGCCTTCGACCAGAGCCACTGGCGCTGCTCGGGTCCCATAGTGGGAGAGGTCGGACCGAGCGCGTCCAGGGCTGCCTCCGACAGGCGCTCGGTCATCTGCGACCAGGTGAGCTTCACGATGCTCGACTCCGGACCTGGTTCGGCCCCGAGAGCGAGCTTCGACATCGTCCTCCAGTTATGCGTCCGCAGGATGACCAGCAGCGCGTAGGAGTCGACTATGGCGTCTGCTATGGCCGGGTCGTCGAAGCTGGAGCTATCCAGCGCGCCGGCCACCAGGCGTGCGAGATGTCCCTCGTGGACGACCTCCTCCTTGAAGGGAAAGTTCGTCCCCCGCTCGTGCGCGAGGGTGGTGCTGGCCACCTGCCATCCTCGCCCCACCTGGCCTATGACCCGGTCGTCTGGCACGAACACCTCCTCGAGGAACACCTCGTTGAACTCCGCATCCCCCGTGATCTGGACCAACGGCCGGACCGTCACCCCCGGGTCGCCCATGTCGACGACCAGGAGCGACAGCCCCTCGGCGGGACGCGCACCGGGCGAGGTCCTCGCCAGGCATAGCCCGAAGGTCGCCACCAGGGCATATGAAGTCCAGACCTTCTGGCCGCTCACCAGCCAGCCGCCACTGACGGGCTCTGCCCGGGTGGCCAGACCGGTGAGATCGGATCCGGCCCCGGGCTCGCTGAAGAGCTGGCACCATATCTCCGAGGCGTCTGCGATGGAGGGAAGGTACCGACGGCACTGCTCCGGCGTGCCGTGAGCCAGCAGCGTCGGTGCCGCGAGGTTTATGCCCACCCGGTTCACCAGCTGGGGAGCCCCCGAGCGCGCGTACTCCATGTTCAGCACCGCCACCTGGAGCGGGCTCGCTCCCCTGCCGCCGTACTCGGCAGGCCAGTCGATTCCCACCCAGCCTGCTGAGGCCAGCTTCGCCTGCCATGCACGAGCCTCCTCCAGCCGGTCGACTGGACCCTCCTCCAGCCGGTCCACTGGGCCCGACTCCGGGCGGTCGACTGGGCCCTTCTCCCGCCGGTCCACCGCACCCGGCACGTTCCTAGCCAGCCACGCACGAACCTCGTCGCGTAACCTCAGCTCTTCGTCGCTGAATGCCAGGTCCACTCCGACGATGCTTGCACACCTATGCTCGTCGCGAAAGGCTCCGAGAGTCTGGACCACGCCATGAACGACCAGCGCCCCCCCTCGACTCCAGGGATCATCCTCGAACCCACCAGGAAGCTGGCCCTGGAGCGCCACTACCTGCGTCCCGGTGGTCCATGGGACCGTGGGTCCATAGAGGCATGCACGCCGCGCACCGAGAGCCGTGCCCTCAGAGCCAGGGACGCCACGATGACCGGGATGGAGCTCGATGCACTGGTTGGAGCTCTGGCCGGACACCTACGGTCTGCAGGTGCCACCCGGGCCTCGACGGTCGCCTGGCAGCTGCCCAACGGCATACCGGCAGTCGCCCTCTACCGCGCCTGCTGGCGGATCGGCGCCGTGGCAGCTCCCCTCCACCACCGGCTGGGAGAGCGCGAGGTGAGGGCTGCCCTGGACCAGGTCGGCCCCAGGGTGGTCATCTCGGATCCCACCATGCCTGCCGCCGGAGTGGAGGGGGCGCTCGAGGTGGTGCACGGGGGGGACCCCGACTCCCTCCTACGGGTACTTCCCTACGGCCCCAGCGTGAGAGCCCCGGACTCCCCGGCAGAGGCTGGCGACATCGCGGTAGCGCTGTTCACCTCCGGGTCCACCGGGGTACCCAAAGCCGTGCTGCACACCCATCGTGGCCTCGGCTACAAGGCAACGCTCATGTCTCGTGCCCACGGGCTGGGGCCGAGCGACGCACTACTGATGCCCGCGCCCCTGGCCCACATCTCGGGGCTCCTGAACGGGGTGCTCATACCCTCGCTGGCCGGTCTGCCCGTCACGCTGATGGACCGCTGGGATCCCGACGAGGCACTGGGTCTCATCGCCGCGGAGAGGGTCACCTTCATGGGTGCACCACCGGTCTTCTTCCTGCAGATGGGCGAGGCGGGAAGCTTCTCGGCCGAGAAGGTGCGCTCCATGCGCCTCGTCTCCACCGGGGGGGCTTCCATAAGCCCGGCCTTCGTGGCCGGCCTCGCGGAGCGATTCGGCTGCACGGTGAAGCGAACCTACGGCTCCACCGAGGCGCCGACGGTGACCACCTCGATCCCCGGCGATCCCCCCGACCGAGCGCGCGAGACCGACGGGCACGCTCTGGGAGAGGTGGAGCTCGTCCTAGGTGACCCGGCTACCGGCGCTCAGCTCGATCCGGGCAGCGACACCGGAGAGATATGGCTACGCGGCCCCGAGCTCTTCGTCGGATACGCCGACCGGACCTACACCGAGAAGGTGATCGTGGAGCCCGGCGGCTGGTTCCGCACCGGAGATCTCGGTGCGCTCGACGACGGCTGGCTCACCGTGATGGGCCGTCTCTCAGACATAATCATCCGCTCCGGCGAGAACATCTCCGCTTCGGAGGTAGAGGCCGTCCTGGAGTCCCATCCGGCTGTCCGCCAGGCAGTAGCCGTGGGCATCCCGGACGCAGCCACCGGCGAGAGGGTCGCGGCGGCGGTCAGCACCTCAGGCCACTTCGACCTAGCCACCTGCCGGGAATGGTTCCGATCGCAGGGCATCACCATGTTCAAGACCCCCGAGCTGATCCTCGTGCTCCCACAGATCCCCACCCTGGCTGCCGGTAAGCCCGACCGCGCCGCCATCCGAGCGTTGGCTGCCTCCGAGGGCGCCCCGGCACCTCGGGACGCCTGATCCCGTGGAGAGTCCACGGGGCGCCGAGACGCCACGGGTGGAGCTGAACCTCCTCGAGGAGGGGGTGGTGATGAGCGAGGTGGCCCGCTGGCCCATGACCGTCGCGCTCGGTGCCCTGCTCACCGGAGAGCTCGACGAGAAACGCCTCGTCGAGGCGGTGACAGAGGCTGTCATGGCCCACCCGCTTGCCCACGCCCGCCTGGCACCCAGCCCGGCCTGGTCACGCCACGCCTACTGGGAGATACCAGATGAGCTCGACCTGAACCCAGTGGTGAGCGGACTGTCGGCGGCAGAGCTGCTGAGCACGCCGATAGAGCTATCCACGTCGCCGCCTCTCAGGGTCGCCCTCTGGAAGGACATCCCCGATGGGTGGGGCCTGCCTGCACCTTCCTCCGAACCTCCCCATCCGGGCCCGGCCCCTGGATCCTCTGGACCGGGACCGGGACCGGGAGGAACTTCCATCGCCATCGTCTGCAATCACGCCGCCTTCGACGGTGTAGGCCTCATCAGGATGCTCGACGCTACTCTGAGCGCCTATGCCGGGGTTCGACTGCGGTCGGAGGCATCCGACCTGGCCGACCTGGAGCAACGGGGTCCTCGCACCTCGGACAGCGCCGGATCGCGCCCAGCCGGTCGGGCCACCAAGAGTGCTCCGGGCCGCCCCTGGCGGCCGAGCCTGAAGATATCCGGCGACGGCGACCCCGGGGCCTCGGGTTACGGGATCATGGTGATAGAGACGGACCCGCCACGCCTTCCAGAGGCGCTCCCGCGAGCTGGAGCGGTAGCCAGACCAACGGTGAACGACGTGCTGGTGGCCGCGCTCCACCTCGCCATCGCCTCCTGGGCATCCGGGAGGCAGCGAAGTGGCCGCCTGAGCCTGGCGCTGGCCGACTCCGGCCTCGTGAGCGTGGTGGTGCCGGTTTACCTGGGAGGTCGGGACGGTCCAGAGCCGCCGGTGGCTAACGCCACCCTGCAGACCACCACCTTCAGCACTCCCGCAGAGCGCTCCGAGCCGCGGCTCCTGCTCCAGGCGATAGCCGCCCAGACCCACTACGCGAAGGAAGGCAGGGCAGTGAGAGACCCTACCGGTGTCCTCCATGCCCTCGCGCTCGCCCCCTACCGCATAAGGTCGCTGCTGCCTCCGCTGGTCGGCCGGATCACGAACGACTTCTTCGCTGCGAGCGCCCGCCTCTCGAACCTCGGTGTCCAGGAGCCGAGGCCACACATCGGATCCGGCCCTGCCGGGGAGGGTCCCTCTCCGGCATCGGGCGCGCCCGTGGTGGAGAGGCTCTGGTTCAGCCCGCCCTGCCGTCCTCCGCAGGGAATAGTCCTGGGCGCGGTCACCACGAACGGACGGCTCAGCCTCTCCGCCCGCTGGTGCCGGTCTGCCTTCAGCGACTCCGACGCGAGATGCTTCCTCGAGCTTTACCTCCAGGAGCTCCAGCGCCTACAGGCATGAGCGCCATATCTCGATGACCGGCTGCCGACGAGCGGGTGGTGGCTCTATTCGCACCTCGCTGGTGGTGGCTGCGCTCTCAGAACAGGGAGGCTCCAGCTCCGACGCGCTCTCTCAGCAGGCCAGCCAGGCGGTCGCGGTGCCAGGTGGCGTCGCCGTAGGAGGACTGATCGAGCTGGGACCTCTTCAGGAACAGATGCAGGTCGTGCTCCCAGGTGAACCCGATGCCGCCGTGCACCTGCAGCCCAGACGCCATCACCCGCCGTGCGGCGTCCGAGCACCACATCTTCGCCACCGACGCCGCAGCCTGCGCGTCGGCATCCATGGCTCCCACGCACCAGGCTGCGTAGTAGACCGCCGAGCGCATGCCTTCCACGTCCACCAGCATGTCGGCACACCGATGCTTCACGGCCTGGAAGCTGCCTATCGGCCTGCCGAACTGCACCCTGTCCTTCGCGTAGGACACGGTCATCTCCAGCACCCGCTCGGCGGCACCCAGCATCTCCGCCGACACGGCCACGCTGGCGCGAGCCGTGAGCGCCTCCACGCTCTCCACTCTGCCCAGGCGCACCGCCTCGCGGCCTGCCAGATCGAGCCATGAAACGCTGCGGGTACGGTCCATGGCAGGCTCCCGCCTCGGGCGCTCATCGGGTTCTACAGCCAGCGCGAACAGTGAAGGCTCATCCTGGCCGTCCTCGGTGGCAGCCACGACTACGAAGTCGGCTATCGGACCGTTCACCACCAGGTCCGACCTGCCATAGAGCATCCATCGCCCGGGACGGTCCCGACCGTGCTCTGCGGTCTGCTGATCGGTTCCCTCGGGGGCATGCTCGCGTGTGAGGGACGAGGCATGCTGGGGGGTGAGCGCAGAGGCCCTCACCGATGCCATGTCCCGCGACCAGGCCACTGCGCCTATGCATCCTCCCCCGGCCAGCAGGTCGAGCCAGGAAGCCGCGTCCCTGCTCCCGATCGGGGTCGACGGAGAGATCTCACCGGACACCACCGATGCCCGGAGTGCCGAACAGACGAGCAGGGTAGAGCACACCGGGACTGGGGCTAGCCGACGACCGATCTGCTCGGCGAGAACCGCCACCTCGACCATGCCGAGCCCGAGACCACCCTCTTCTTCGGGTACCTCCACCGCCAGCCAGCCCTGCTCGGCGATCGCGTGCCACAGGTCGGCGTCGTATGCGTCTTCGGATTCCACCAGCCGCCTGAGCGCAGGCAAAGGGCTGACACCCTCCAGCAGGGCTCCGGCTGCCTCACCCAGGGCAGCCTGGTCGGCGGATAGCTCGAAGTCCACGGCAGAAAACCTTAGCCCAGGCTCGGCATTTATGACGCACACGTCAGCCACCTGTGCCATGCTTTATCCATGTGCGAGCAGACCAGGCATGTAGCCGGTGGCGGCGTGTCGGCCGGCTGCCGGCTGCCGAAGAAGACCCGCAGCGCATGGATCTGAGGTTCTCCCCCGCCCAGGAACACCTCCGGTCCGAGATCCGTGAGTGGCTCGTGGCGAACCTCCCCTTCGAGTACGGAACCGGCCTGCCTCCGCGCTTCGAGGATCTAGGCGACCAGGTGGCATTCGGGCGCGGCTTCCAGGCCAGTCTGGCCGGAGCGGGGTGGGTCGGCATCACCTGGCCACGAGAATACGGAGGGCGGGGCCTCGGGCCGACCGAGCATTTCGTGGTACAGGAAGAGCTCGCTAGGGCCCGCGCACCTGAGCTGGTCGGCCGCATCGGCCTGAACCTGGTAGGTCCCACCCTCATAGCGCGCGCCAGCGCCCAGCAGTGCCGGCGCTGGCTACCGGGCATCCTTTCGGCCAGGTCCCTGTGGTGCCAGCTCTTCAGCGAGCCCGATGCCGGATCGGACCTCGGATCGGTTCGCACCCTCGCCAGCCACCAGGGTGGCTGCTACCTGCTCACGGGCAGGAAGGTATGGACCTCCTATGCTCAGTTCGCCGACTACGGCCTCTGCCTGGCGCGGACGGATCCCGCCACACCGGGTCCCCGCGGCCTCTCGATGCTGGTGGTCGACATGCGTGCAGCCGGAGTAGAGGTTCGCCCGCTGGTGCAGGCCACTGGCGAGTCCGAGTTCAACGAGGTGACGTTAGATGGCGTGGAGGTTCCTGTGGAGAACCTCATAGGGGCCGAGGGTGAAGGCTGGCAGGTAGCCGGGTCCACCCTCTCCCACGAACGGGGCCTGAACCCGAGGCAGCTCGTCATCCACCTCCAGCACGCCGAAGAGCTGCTCGCTCTGGCCGAGCGGAACGGCTCCTTCGATGATCGCCGTACGGCTCGGCGCCTGGCCCAGGCCTACGCAGAGGTCAGGCTCTTCGAGGTGATGAACTGGCGAGCCTTGAGCTCCATGGAACGCGGCCGTGATCCTGGACCCGAGGGCAGCATCTCGAAGATCTTCTGGAGCGAGATGAGCCAGCGACTCCACCAGCTAGCGCTCGACGCGCTCGGGCCTGCAGCACCACTCTGGGCTGGCGCAGACGCGAACCCGTCGCAGGGCATCTGGCAGAGAAGCTGGCTCTACTACCAGGCTGCCTCCATCTTTGCCGGAACGAACGAGATCCAGAGGAACGTGCTGGCGGAGCGCATGCTCGGCCTGCCGCGCGAAGGGAGACCGAGATGAGCCCTGCCGCTACCGAGCCCCAACCGCCTGTCCTCTACGAGGTCCGCGGACCGGTGGCCACGGTGACGATGAACAGGCCAGGTGTCGCCAACGCCCAGAACAGCGAGATGATAGATGCCATCGACGCAGCCTTCGACGCCGCAGACGCGGACGACGGCGTGCGGGTCGTCATCCTCGCCGGCGCGGGCAGGCACTTCAGCTCCGGCCACGACCTGAAGGCGCTCGTGGGCGAGGCGGAGCCTGACGGCTGGCGGCTGATGCGCGAGACCCCGGAGGGAAAGCTGCGTCACGAGCAGGTCATGTACGTGGACCGCTGCAGGAGGATCCACGACTTCCGCAAGCCGACCATCGCCGCCGTACAGGGTAAGTGCATCGCAGCCGGGATGATGCTCGCCTGCATGTGCGACATCATCGTCGCAGCCGACGATGCCGTCTTCCAGAACCCGGTGCTGAGGATGAGCGGGGCCGGCGTTGAGCTCCTCGTGGAACCCTGGGAGCTCGGCATACGTAAGGCCAAGGAGTTCATGCTGGCTGCCGAGGAGCTGGATGCCAGTGAGGCCGAGAGGCTGGGGCTGGTGAACCGCGTGGTGCCCAGAGCCGAGCTCGCCGAGCGCGCCCAGGAGCTGGCCGAGAGGATCGCGCTGGTCCCCCCGATCACCGCCCAGGTGGTCAAGGGCTCCATAAACCACGCCGCAGAGCTCATGGGCAAGGGGCTCTCATGGCAGTACCACTTCATGGCCCACCACTTCGTCCACAACACCGCCACGGCTCTGTCTGCACTGGAAGAGCGACAGAGGATGGGCTCGATGAAGGAGGTCTTCGCAGCCCGCGATCGCGGTGACCCAGCCAGGCCGACCACACCCCCGGTCGAGACCCCTGCACCGGGTGGCGGGGGCGAAGAACCTGCACCCGGTGGCGTGCGCGATGCCGGACGCGGGGGCGATGCCGGGCGCGATGCCGGGGGCGATGCCGGGCGCGATGCCGGGCGCGGGGGCGGGCGATGACCCCAGGGGCCGGCAGCAGGACTGACGGTCGGACCACGGGCCAGCCCCTCCCGCTCGGAAGCATTCGCGTCATCGATGCCGGAACCCGGATAGGCGCCCCCTTCTGCGCCGGCCTGCTCGGAGAGTGGGGCGCCGAGGTCATAAAGGTCGAGCAGCCGGCTAGGGGCGACTTCATGCGCGAGATCGGCCCATTCGTGACCACTGGTGTCGACCACGCACTACACCGCCATGGGGCCGAGACCGGGCCTGCCGGGAGCGGGCCAGCAGAGAGCGGCAGTGCCGGGCCTGCCGGGAGCTACTCCCTCTTCTGGGCAGTGGAGGGACGCGGCCGCAAGAGCGTGACATGTGACCTCCGCTCGGCCGAGGGTCAGGACCTCTTCAGGCGCCTGGCCAGCAGCGCAGACGTGCTCTGCGAGAACTTCCGGCCCGGAACCATGGAGTCTTGGGGGCTCGGACCAGGCGATCTGGACCCCAAGCTGGTCTACGTCCGGATAAGCGCGTTCGGTCAGGACGGCCCATACTCGGCCCGCCCTGGCCTCGACCGGCTGGGGATCGCCTACGGGGGCCTCATGCACCTGACCGGAGAGCCGGGTCGCCCGCCGGTCCGGCCGGGCGTGACGGTGGCCGACTACCTGACCGGGGTGTTCGCCGCGCAGGCAGCCATGGCCTGCCTGTACCGCCGCGACGTGCCGGGAGCGGATGGCCGGCCCTACGGGCAGGGCGCCGTGGTGGACGCCTCGCTCTACGGATCGGTGCTTCGCATCCTCGAATGGACCATACCGGCCTACGAGCGCCTGGGAACGGTGCGCGAGCGCGAGGGGAACCGCCTGGCGAACTCGGCCCCCCTGGACAACTACCCGACGGCCGACGGCCGCTACGTCTGCATAGTCGCGGGATCCGACGCCAACTTCCGGCGTCTGTGCCACGCGATGGGCCGGCCCGATATCCCAGACGACCCGCGCTTTGGGAGCCTCCAGGAACGTGCGGCCAACGGCGACACGATCAACTCGATCGTGGCCGGCTGGACCGCCGAGCGCACTGCCAGGGAGGTCGAGGACGCCTGCATCGCCTTCGACGTACCGGTCGCGACCGCCTACAGCGTCGCCGACATCATGGCCGACCCCCATATGCAGGCCAGGCGAGACATCGTCTACGTAGACGACCCGGTGATCGGCCCGGTGGCCCAGCAGGCGCCCTACCCACGCGTGGCGGGACTCGACATTCCACTACCCTTGGGAGCACCCAGGCTCGGTGAGCACAACGAGGAGATCTGGTGCGGCCTTCTCGGGCTCTGTGCCGACGAGCTCGGCTCCCTGGCGGCGAAAGGAGTTGTATGAACGGGAACGTCTCACCCGTGGCTCTCGGGCCCGGTACCACCGTGCTCGTGACGGGGGCATCCTCGGGAATAGGCGCGGCGACCGCCAGGCTGCTCGCGTCGAGGGGCGCCAGGGTCGGACTGGTGGCCAGGCGCCAGGAGCGGCTCCAGGAGGTGCTCGACGACTGCCTGGAGAGCTCCCCGGACTCCATGATGTGGGTCGCAGACCTATCCGACCCAGCTCGGGCTGCCGAGCTGGCACTGGGCGCATGGGACGGCTTAGGGGGGATCGACGTGCTGGTGAACAACGCCGGCGTCCCGATGCGGCGCCACGTGACCAAGCTCACCACCGACGAGATCGAGCGCGTCATGCGCGTGAACTTCCACTCGCCGGTCGCGATGACGCTCGCCATCCTGCCCGCCATGCTCGAGCGTCGACAGGGGACCATCGTGAACGTCTCCAGTCTCGGCGGGCGGCTGGGCATAGCCACAGAAGCTGCCTACTGCGCCTCGAAGTTCGCCCTGGCCGGCTTCAGCGAGGCGATGGCTGCGGACCTTACAGGCACCGGTATCCGGGTTCGCCTGGTGCTCCCCGGCGCGGTGGAGACCGAGATATGGGAGCAGCCCGGGAACGACCCCCCTCTCTACGAGGGACCGAAGATCCCCGCGGAGGAACTGGCCGAAGGAATAGCCAGCGCGATCGAGTCCGACGCATTCGAGCACTACCTGCCCGACATGCGCCCGGTGGTACAGATGAAGACCGTCGACTTCGACGCCTTCATAGAGGGGATGCTGTCGATGAACGCCACCTCATCTGCGGGTGGGGGTTCGCCAGACATCGTTCCTTCGCCAGCCACCCGAGACGAGGACGCCGGCGCCCGCGGGGAAGAAGCCGGACCAGGCCAGCAGCCCTTATGAGGGCTCTGGTGTACGGGGTGGCTCGACCTGCGGGATGCATCGAACCCGAGCCCCGGGACCCACACGAGCAATACCTGGCCTCCCAGCCATTCGGCCTCCACGACATCCCCGAGCCCACCCTCAGGCATGGCTGGATCCTCACCCGCCCGCTGCTGGCCGGGATATGCGGATCGGACTCGAAGGTGATGCTGGGCGATCTCTCCGAGGGAGACATCGATAACCCCATGGCTGCCTTTTCGTCGCTGCCCTACGTGCCAGGTCACGAGGTGGTGGCCGAGGTGCTCGAGCTCGCCCCGGGCGCCAGTGGGGTCGAACCCGGCCAGCGGGTGGTCCTGAATCCCTGGCTGTCCTGCCTGCCCAGGGGTGTGAGCCCCCTCTGCCCGGCATGCCGCTCCGGCGACCTCAGCCTCTGCCACAGCTTCGCCTCGGGAGATATCGGACCTGGGGTCCACATCGGCGTCACCGCTGACGCGCCGGGGGGGTTCGCCGAGCTCATGGCGGCCCATTGCTCGATGCTTATACCGGTCCCCGACTCGATCCCCGCCGAGCTCGCGGTCCTGGCCGACCCCTTCTCGGTTTCTCTCCATGCAGTCACCCGCCACCCGCCACCCGATGCCGGCACGGTCATCGTCTACGGTGCCGGGGCCCTGGGACTCACCACCGTCGCCGCCCTCCGGGCCCTCTACCCGACCACACGCGTAGCGGTGGTAGCCCGCTTCGCGGCTCAGAAGGCCATGGCGCTGGGACTCGGGGCAGAGACAGTGTTCGAACCCGAGCCCGCCGACGCACTGGTCGAGCAGCTGGCTGCCTGGTCCGGCTCCACCCTGAGACAGGCCTTCGCCGGGCTCCCCATGGCCCATCCCGGGGCAGTCGACGTGGTCTACGACACCGTCGCCAAGCCCGGCACCCTCGAGGTGGGGATCCGCCTGCTCGCTTCACGGGGCACCCTGGTCGTGACCGGGGTTCACACGCCAGGACGCTACGAGTGGACCCCTATCTACTTCAAGGAGCTCCGAGTCGTGGGATCGAACGCCTTCGGCATGGAGACCGTAGAAGGAGTACGCCAGCACGCCCTGAACCACTACCTGGACCTGGTGACTGCGGGGAGGGTCGATCTATCGGGACTGCTCACCCACCGCTTCGCGCTGAGCGACTGGTGGCCTGCCATGCTTGCCCTCTCCGACCAGGCGACCGGCGGCGCGATCAAGGTCGCCTTCGACCCAACCCTTACCTGACGCCTGCGTCTGAGTACCATTCATGAAGTCATGACCGCTCCTGGCCCCACCGGACACAAGCCTGCCGCGAGCTCCTCGGTGCGCAAGCCTGCCGTGAGCCCCTCGGTGCGCAAGCCTGCCGTGAGCTCTTCCGGACGTAAGCCGGCCGTGAGCCCCTCGGTGCGTGTGGCGGGACGCGCTCGGACGCGCCAGGCCGTCGAACCATTCGCTCTCGGCGGGACCGGGGAGCCAGCCTCGAAGCGCGCCCTCAGGAAGCAGGGACGCCAGACCATGAGGAAGCTGCTCGACGCAGCCATGGTGGTCTTCGCCCGCCGTGGCTACCACGCGGCGAGGGTCGACGACATAGTGAAGGTGGCCCGGACCTCCCATGGCACCTTCTACCTCTACTTCTCGAACAAGGAAGACCTTCTGAGAGCCCTGGTATCCGAAGCCGCCGAGGAGGTCGCCGGCCTCGACAGCGTGCTGGGTCCCGTAGGTCCGGGACCCGAGGGCTGGCAGGAGCTCAGGACCTGGATCGACCGGTTCTCCCTGGCCTGGCAGCGCTACGCACCGGTCATACGAGCGTGGACAGACCTGGTGATGAACGACTCGGAGCTGAGCGACCAGGCTCACGCCGCGGCCAGCGGGGTAAGCGCCACCCTGGTGCGGCGCATCGCCGAAGCCGGCCCCCCCGAAGGCATCGATCCGGTGGCAGCAGCCGAGGCCGTGGTGGCCATGGTGGACCGCTTCCACTACCTGAGGCAGTTCTCGGGAGAGCCCGTGGACGCGCAGGCCCTCGACACCCTCACCACCCTCATCCATCGAGGTCTCTTCGGTGCTCCAGGCACGCAGGCGAATACCCAGAGGAAGACCCCGAGAAAGACCCGGCGCTCCTGAGACCTCGCGTGAAGCCGCTCTAAGCCCTAGGTCTCACCGTCGCCCAGCGACCTCCCGCGCTCCCAGCCACGGCGAGCCCAGGGGAGCGCCTGCACCACCCGTACCAGGCCGAAGGCGGGCTCGGTGAGCACGATGCTCCCGGCAACCTCCTCCCATGTGGCCCCTACCTCGGCGGCCAGCATCGCGTGACGCTCCACACCAGGCCGGTTCGCCAGGATCACCGTGCAGACCAACCGGATGAGCTCGTGGGTCTTCCTGTCGGGGGCCGCCAGGGAGTCGATCTGGCTCAGCCAGGCATTCTGAGCCTGGTGGAGACCGGGGGCAACCGCGTGGAACTCGGCCTCGAACGGAAAGATCCAGTCGTCGTCTGCCTCCGGTGACCCGGGTGGCTCTTCAGGCGGGGGGCTCATGACTGCCATTCTTGCCCAGAGCGGGGGCCTCATGTCACCGAGGCTCCTCTGGCTCTAGGTCGCGCGCCAGCCCGAGCAGGCGCTCGCCTATCACGTTCCGCTGCACCTCCGAGGTGCCGCCGGCAATGGTGAGGCAGCGCGTGACCAGGAAGCCCCTGGCGAAGCGAGCCGCGTCGCCCAGTCCAGACGCACCGCAGGGTCCCAGCCATTCGAGAGCCTGCTCGTGGATTCGCTGCTCGTGCTCAGCCCCCAGGAGCTTCCTCACGCTCGCCTCGGCACCTGGTCCGCTGCGGGCCAGCGCCCGCGCAGTAGACCGATGTGCCATCGCTGCCAGCGCCTGGGCTTCTGCGAGAAGGCCGCCCAGGCGCTCGAGGCGGGCCGCGTCGATCCCGGCTTGCCCACCGGCACCCAGCACCTCTATGAGGGACTCGATCCCCGCTCCGAAGGTGGAGCCGCTCGACAGCGAGACACGCTCGTTGGCGAGCGTCGTGCGCGCGATCTGCCAGCCGTCGTTCAGCTCCCCTACCAGGCAGTCCTCGGGCACGAACACCGAATCGAGGAACACCTCGTTGAACATGGCCTCACCGGTCAGCTCCCGTAGAGGCCGCACGTCGATACCGGGGCTGCCCATGTCCAGAACGAAGTAGCTGATCCCCTCACGACGCGGGGCCGTCGGGTCGGTTCGGGCCAGGCAGATCCCTAGGTCAGCCCTGTCGGCCATCGACGTCCACACCTTCTGGCCGGTCAGCTCCCAGCCACCCTCTGCCCTCTCGGCACGGGTGGCGAGGGAGGCCAGGTCCGATCCCGCGGAAGGCTCGCTGAAGAGCTGGCACCAGGTGATCTCCCCGGCGAGGGTGGGACCCACGAAGCGTTCGCGCTGAGACTCAGTACCGTGTGCGATGAGGGTGGGCAGAGCCCAGGCACCCACACCGAGGGTGGGGCGCCGGATCTTCGCGCGGTCCAGCTCCTCCTCGATCACCAGCTGCTCGAGCGCGGACGCGTCACGACCCCAGGGCCGAGGCCAGCTCGGCACCATCCAGCCTCCCTGCGCTAGAGCACGCCTCCTCTCGGGGCCGTGAAGGCACGCCAGGGCCTCTAGCTCGGCGGCGATGCCCGGCCGGAAAACCTCCGCCTCCTCGGGAAGGCGCATGTGCAGGTTGCGCCGGGTCCCGGCCAGAGCGAGGCTCGCGGCCCGCTGCCTCCAGGGACCCTCGGGTCCGAATAACTGCCTGGATGCCACCGCTCGCCGCAGGTACACGTGTGCGTCGTGCTCCCAGGTGAAACCAATCCCCCCGAGTACCTGTATCGCTCCCTTGGCTACCTCCACGGCTGCTCCGAGGGCAGAGGAGACCCCGAGGGAAACCGACAGGGATGCCGGGTCGCGCGTCCTGGACCCGGGATCGTGGAGAGATCCGGGGTCATGGGTGGAGCCGATCAGGTGCTCGTCGAGCGCGTCGAGCGCGTCGGCGACTGTGGCGACCGCAGACTCCAGGGCCACCAGCATGTCCGCGCAACGGTGCTTCACGCCCTGGAATGCACCGATCGGCCTCCCGAACTGGACGCGCTCGCGGGCGTGGGCCGCCGCGGTGTCCACACACCATCGGGCTATGCCGACTGCCTCGGCGGACACCAGGGCTCCGCAGAGGTCTGCCAGCAGCTCGCTGGACAGGTCACGGAGCTGGCGAGACTCCGGCACCTCGACGGAGCTGACCTCGATGGAAGCGACCCGCCTGGTGGGATCCAGGCTCTCTGCCTCCGCCACCGAGCAGGCCTCGGCGTCGATCACGCACCACAGCTCACGGCCAGCGGGCTGGCCCGCGCCGGGTCCCCATGTCCCCGGTGAGTCGTGCTCCCCGGTCGGCTGGGCTCCTGCGAGGTCAACCGGCACCAGGATCAGGCGCGCCAGGGGGCCTCCCCAGACCACCTCGAGGACCCCCGACACGACCAGTGGCCGGGAGCCTCGACTGCCACCTCCAGGCCAGCGCTCGCAGACCAGGCGGGACTGGGTCGTGGCCATACCGCCGGCTCCACGCTGCGCTGGGACCAGGCCTGCTGGGAGGCTCCCGTCGAGCAGACCGGGCATCAGCTCGCTCCATAGGTCTTCAGCGCCCCCGTGTGCCATCGCCAGTGCCACCAGCGCGCTCGGGAGGAAGGGCCCAGGGGCCATGGCCCGGCCCAGTTCCTCCACGACGATGCCGAGCTCCACCAGCCCGAATCCGTCCCCACCCGAAGCCACGGGGACAGCCATTCCCAGCCACCCCTGACCGGCCAGTCGCCCCCAGGCGGCTCCCAGGCGCTCCCTCGGGGCCTCCAGGGCCTCACGCATCACCTCCCGGGGGAAGTTCGCCTCGGCAAACCGCCTGACGGCGCGCTCCAGCTCCAGGTGCTCCTCGGACAGGGCTATACCCATGGCTGCTCCGTTGCACTTTGAGTAGGCATGAGTTGCACGACGCGACCTCCTTTCTGAACGTCCTCACCTACCATCCTCCGCCCTTGACATCCTCCCCGGCCTGAAGGCCGGGGCACTGCGCCGCGGCTTTGGTAGCTCACCGGGGCCTGCCGCGCCTCGGCACCGGTTCCTCCACCAGCTTCACTCGTCCGGCTCATGGGATCTGAAGACACGGTAGCGATCCGAGACTCCCTCGAGGTAGGCCGGATCAGGCTCGACCCTGGAGGACACCCTCGCCCACCGACCTGCTCCCTCGATGCCCTCTTCGAGGCCCGCCGCGATCCGTGCCACGAAGGCTGCCCCGAGAGCGGCCCCCTCGGGAACCGCCACCAGATCGACTGGCAGGCCGCTGGCATCTGCCACTGCCTTCATCCAGGCGATGTCCCGCGTCCCACCGCCGCTCGCGACTATCCTCCGGGCGCTGACACCCGAGCGCTCCACCAGCCTCCGTATGACGAATCCGGCAGCCTCGTCCGCCGCCCTCTGGATGGCCTCGGGTCCCTGGGAGATGTCGAGCCCGTGGAGAGAGGCAGACAGGCCAGGGTCGTGGAACGGAACACGCTCGCCGCGGACCCAGGGCAGCCAGACCGGAACCCTCCCGGGATGGAGAGCTCCAGCCGGTGACGAGGGTGACCGCCGCACCCCCCCCTGCGAGGCATCTCCGGGAGGACCGTTCCTCTGACCCGGTCTCGGACCCGGTCTCGGACCCGGTCTCGGACCCGGTCTCGCCGGCGCCCGCGAAGCAGCCAGCCGTGCCGCGGGACCTGCCTGGCGCCGGGAACGCTGGAGCAGCGACGAGGCCCAGTCGTGGAACAGAGCGCCGGCGTTGCTCGGACCGCCGACCAGGACCCTTCCGGGCACCGTGTGGGGAACCGTCCAGTAGCCGGGCACCTCTATCCACTCGTCCGTCACCACCCACATCACCAGGGTCGCACCGAAGACCACCAGCACGTCACCTACGTGCTCTGCCCCCGAGACGATCTGGTCTCCGAGCGCATCGACGGTGCCCGCAGCCACCAGGATCCCACTGCCCTCCATGCGGCCCGCAGGCGCGCCCAGCCCGAGCACCGATGGCATCTGGGATGCCTCCACCCCGAGTCCCGACAGGACCTCCTCGTCCCAGCCCTGCCAGGTATGGAGGCGACCGAAGGACACGGCCGTCACCGTGTCGATGGCAGCCACCCCGCAGAGACTCTGGGAGGCCACGGCCTGGGCTGGCCAGTAGCCGTGTGCACCCGGCTCCGTGCTCGCGGCCCAACGCAGCTGGCCCTCGGCGTCGGGCATGCCGGCCTGCACCCCCGCACCACCCGTCTGGCTCATCCCGCGCCGGTCGCCGTAGAGCAGCCCAGCCGAGCGCGGGATCCCGCGCCGGTCCACCGCGGTCATCGAGGGCACCATCGCGGTGATGCCGGCGGCGGCGATCCCCGACCTCGTACCGGTCACCGCCGAGAAGGCCTTGCGCGGCCCCCTCCTCCAGGCCTGGTCGGCGTCGTGCTCCAGGAAATCCGGCGAAGGGGTCATCACCCTGTGGGGGACCCGGCTGCGGGCCACGACGTTACCGTCGGCATCGACCAGCAGGGCCTTCACAGCCGTGGTGCCGATGTCGATGCCCACCGTCAACGGATCTGACGTAGCAGTCACAGAGTGCCATTATGCTGTACCTTCGCCTCCGGCGCGCGCCGGATGTGCCGGCGCATGCCTGCGAGCACGCGCCACGCCGAGGAGCCGAGCTGAGGAGGCCTCCATGAGTCCACAGCCACACCGCGCACTGGTAACTGCTCCGGCACGGGGTAGCGGGCTGGACCTGCTGCGCCAGATGGCCGAGGTGGTCCTGGATCCCTGGATCGATCAGAACCCCATACGCATCATGAACGCGGAGCAGCTTGCCGAGAGGGCATCTGCCGAGGGGGCCGACATCCTGGTGGTCGAGGCCGATCTCTGCGGTGCAGCGGTGTTCGAGCTGGATCTCCTCGCCGTCGGAAGCTGCCGGGGGGACCCGAACAACGTGGACCTTGGCGCGGCCACAGCCGCCGGGATCCCCGTGCTGAATGCCCCCGGGCGCAATGCCGATGCCGTGGCCGAGATGACGGTAGGGCTCCTGATAGCCGCCACCCGATGGATCCTGCCTGCCGACCGCGACGTGAGGGCCGGCAGGACCATGAGCGACGGGACCATTCCCTACCAGCGATTCCGAGGTTGGCAGGTAGCGGGCAGGACCGCGGGGCTCATAGGGCTCGGCGCTGTGGGCCGGGCGCTGCGGTGGCGGCTCGAGGGACTGGGCATGACGGTCATCTCCTACGATCCCTACGCTCCCGACGCGACCTCCACGCTCGACGAGTTGTTGTCGACCGCCGACGTGATCTCCATGCATGCGCCGGTTACTGCCGAGACCTCGCGCATGATCGGCGCCGCGCAGTTCGAGGCCATGCGCGACGGGGTGGTATTCCTGAACACCGCCCGCGCCCAGCTCCACGACACCGACGCACTGGTCGCGGCCCTCGAGTCCGGGAAGGTCGCCGCGGCCGGGCTCGACCACTTCGAAGGGGAGTTCCTGGACGCCGGCCACCCGCTCTGTGGCATGGACAACGTGGTCCTCACACCTCACATCGGCGGGGCCAGCTACGACACAGAGGCCAACCACACCCGCATGATCGCAGAGGACCTGAGCAGGCTCCTGGCTGGCGAGAGGCCCCTGCACATCGTGAACCCCGAGGTGCTCGAGCACTGAGAGCGGCGGACCAGACCGGGAGCCATGCTCTCAGCCGCCCCCGGCCATGACCACGACGCTTCTCAGCACCTCCCCGGCGCTCATCGCCCTGAAGGCATCGTCTATCTCATCGAGGCCGATCCGGCGGGTGACCATCGAAGCAGCGTCTATCCCTCCGCGGGCGATCATCTCCACCAGCCTGGGGAAGTCCCGGTCGGGATCTGTCGAGCCGTAGACGCAGCCGCGGATGGTCTTCGCGTCCACGAAAAGGTCCATTGCCGAGAAGCGCACCTCGTCGTCGGGCGATCCTGCCCCCACTATCACCGTCGTCCCACCGCGCCGGGTCATCGAGAAGGACTGCCTGATGGTCTCCGAGCGACCTACCACCTCGAAGGCGTAGTCCGCGCCACGTCCCGAGGTGGCTTCCCTGACCGCCGCTACGGTGTCGCCGCCCGAAGCTTCCAGTACCGAGGCGTCGATGACCGTGGTGGCCCCGAAGGCCCTTGCTGCATCCAGCTTGGAGGCCACCTTGTCCACGGCCACTATCTCGGAGGCTCCGGCCAGCCGGGCTGCCTGCACCACGGCCAGACCCACGCCGCCACAGCCGACCACCGCGACGCTCGATCCTGCTTCTACGCGGGCGGTGTTCCAGACTGCCCCCGTGCCGGTTCCGAGCGCGCAGCCGACGAGGGCTAGGAGCTCCATCGGGATCGAGCTGTCCACCGGCACCACGCTCCGCTCGGGCACCAGCGTCTGCTCGGCGAAGGTCGCCGTACCCAGCCCACGGACGAGCTGCCCGCCACCGAGGCTCGCGTAGGGCGACCCGAGCGACTCCCCGAGGCCGTTCTCGCAGAGCATGGGCTGGCCGGCCAGACAGAAGAAGCAGTACCGGCAGGGGGGCATCCAGGTGAGCACCACGTGCTGGCCGGCAGCTACGCGGGTAACGCCAGGACCTACCTCCTCCACCACCCCCGCGCCCTCGTGGCCGAGGACGGTTGGGAACATGAAGGGTATGGCCCCCGCCGCCACAGAGAGATCGGAATGGCACACACCGCTCGCGTGGAGCCTCACTCGCACCTGGCCGGGTCCGCAGGGCGCCAGCTGGATCTCCTCCACCGACATCCTGGTCCCCGGCGCACGCAGGACGGCAGCCCGCACCACCGGGCCACCAGGGCTCACGGGCTTACCGTGACGGTGTCCACGCCCGATCTGAGCACCTGGCCGGCCAGTGCACCGGTGAAGTCACCCTCGACGGCCACGTCTAGGCCGTTCACGAGGACCCGCTCGATCCCCTCTGCCTCTGCATATAGCCGGCTGGCACCGCCGGGGAGGTCGTATCGGGTGCGCTCGGGACCGTGGCCGACCTTCTCTGGGTCCAGGAGCACCACGTCTGCCCAGTAGCCCTCGGCCAGCCTTCCCCTGTCCAGAAGGCCATAGAGGCGAGCGGGAACGTCGGTGAGCTGCTCGACGGCTTCCTCCATGGTGAGAAGGGACCGCTTGCGGACCCCCTCGCCGAGGAGCGAGGTGGAGTAGATGGCCCCGCACATGGTGTCGAGATGGGCCCCGGCATCGGAGCCACCTACGACCGTTCTCGGATCGCGCCATACCTCTGCACGCAGCTCCCAGTCCGCCTCGCTCTCGGGTATGGGTGGGCGCAGCCCGGTCCGCAGACCGTCCGCCACCACCACGTCCAGCATCGCGTCGAACGGCGACTGGCCACGCTGCTCGGCTACCTCGCCCACGCTGGAGCCCTCGTAGCCGGCATTCTGTGGCGCGAAGACCTCCTCGAAGACCAGCATCCTCCAGTGAGCAAGCGCTCCTATTATCCCTGCCTCCTTCGAGTGGGCACCCTCGTCCAGCCGTGCCCGCACAGCCGGGTCCATGAGAGCCCTGATCCTCTCCTCCAGTGGCAGTGCGAGCACCTCCCGCCATCCCGGCAGGCCGTCGAGGATGGTGCCGCTCAGGAAGGACAGGCGGATCTTCATGGTGTGGGGGAGGGTAAGAGCCACCAGCCGCCCGCCACGCTCCGCGACCGCGTCGGAGGCCGCCAGCTGCTTCCAGGCACCCTCCGGGTTCATCGCCGAGACACCCAGCACGTTCCAGTTCGCAGGCCTACCCGCCAGTACCGACAGCGTTCCCATCAGCTCCACCTCCTCCGCACTAAAGCCGTTGAGGCACCCCGGCACTATCAGCTCCAGCGTGGTGCCCGGGTAATCGCGCACCGCCGCCGCCAGTGCCTCCAGCTCCGCTCGGCTGGCGTAGCGCGAAGGCACCGGGGAGCCTTCGCCGTCGTGGTGGGTATGTGCCTGGGAGGTCGACAGACCGAGGGCTCCCTCCCCGAGAGCCTTCTGGAGAAGCTCCCGCATGGTGGCCAACTGCTCCTCGCCGGCCGGGCCGCCTATGGCATCATCGCCCATCGCCACGCGCCTGATGGTGGAGTGTCCCACCAGGAAGCCGGCGTTCACCCCGATGGCACCCTCCAGGCGCCCCAGCCAGTCTCCGAAGCTCTCCCACTGCCAGTCGAGGCCTGCCTGGAGGGCTTCCAGTGGCATGCCCTCCACCCGCGACATCATCCGCGACAGGTAGCCCGCGTGCAGCGGGCCAGCGGGCGCGAGCGAGAAACCGCAGTTCCCCCCGATGACCGTGGTGACGCCATGGAGGGGCGAGGGGCTCGCCGTCGCATCCCAGGCGAGCTGGGCGTCGTAATGGGTGTGGAGGTCCACGAAGCCCGGAGTCACCACCAGGCCCCCGGCATCCACCACCCGCCTGGCCCCCGCCTCCGGTGAGCCGATCTCCACGATCCGGCCCCCCTCGATGGCTATGTCCGCCCGGTAGGCGGGTGCCCCCGTGCCGTCGACGACGGTTCCTCCCCTTATGAGCGTGTCGTACATGTGACCCCTCCTCTCTCCGCGGCCTGCGGTGCTGGTCTCAGAACGGTGCCTCGCGTAGCACCCGTGGCCTGGTGAAGGCCCTCATCCCCTCCTCGCCGAGCTCCACTCCGAAGCCAGAGGCCCCCAGGCCACCGAAGGGGGCGCGATGGTCCATCGCGGCCATACCGTGCGAGTTCAGGAACACCGTCCCGACCCGTAACCGCCGGGCAAGGCCGACTGCCAGGTCCAGGTCGTGGCTCCAGACCGATCCAGAGAGCCCGTAGTCCGTGGAGTTCGCCTGATCCAGCGCGCCATCGGTGTCGACGTAGCCGACCACCGGCAACACCGGCGCGAAGAGCTCGTCGGCCACCACCGATGCATCCTCGGGTGGATCCACCACGATCGCAGGCGAGACCAGGTAGCCACCGGCTTCGACGTCCTCTCTACGCAGCCTCGCGGTCCGCTGCACGCGCGCGCCCCGACCGATGGCTTCGCGCACGGACTCCTCCGCGCGCTCCGCAGCCTCCCGTCTGTGGACGGGTCCCATGGTGACGCCCTCCGCCAGGCCGTCGCCGACCAGCTCGTCTGAGAGCCTCGACGCGAGGGCCTCGCAGAGCGCCTCCACCTTCTCCTCGGGCGCGTAGATGCGCTTGATCGCCATGCACACCTGGCCGCTCGTCACGAAGGCCGCGTCGAAGAGCCTGCCCGCCAGCAGCTCGTCGACTTCCATGTCGGGTGCCACGATCGCGGGATCGTTACCGCCCAACTCCAGTACCAGGGGCTTCGCCGAGGCAGCGGCAGCGGCCATGACAGCCCTACCGCCCAGGATCCCCCCGGTGAAGCTCACCATGTCGATGCCCGGGTGTGACACCAGTGCCCGCCCGAGCTCAGGGCCCGGTCCGTTCAGCATTCCGAGCAGCCCCCGCGGCAGGCATGCGGCGAGGGCAGCCCCCATCACCAGGGCGGCACCTGGGCAGGTCGGTGGCGTCTTCACCACCACCGCGTTGCCGGCGAGCAGCGCGGGGAGGACCTTGGCTCCGAGAACCGATACAGGCCAGTTGAAGGGGAGGATGGCAGCCAGGACCCCCTGGGGAATCCTCTCCACTGTTAAGGAGCGCTGCGGAGAGGGGTCGATGACCTCTGGCTCTAGGGCCTGGGTGGCCAGGGGTCCCATCGCCGCGGCCATGCCCGCCATGACCCCCAGGTCGAGCTCGGATTCCCAGAGCACCTTTCCGTTCTCCCGGGTGAGAAGTCGGGCCAGGCCCAGACCCTCCACCATCCGCTCTGCGGCGACCGTCGCCTCGCACAGCTTCGCCGCGCGCTCCGCAGGCTCCAGGAGCCCCCACGCCACCTGCGCCCTGGTGGCAGCCGCCACCGCCTCGTCGAGCTGGTCCGGCGAGGCCGCGGGTGCCTCCAGCACGACCTCGGCCGGGCGCGCTGGGTTAACCACCGGGTAGGACGCCTCGGCCCCTGGGCGACTCCCGCCGTCTACGAAGAGCCCGATACGCCCGGATCCGCAGTCGGCAGGTCCGGCATCTAGTATGACTCCCATGTCAGAGATCCTAGGCGCTCCGTGGCCGGAGGTCTCGGCTGGATGTCGGGCGAGCTGCCCCCTGCGGAAGGCCGAGAGGTGACCCTGCTCGCCGATCCCGAACCCCGGCCGATCTTCACCCCGGTGATATCCGTCGACGACCACCTGATAGAGCCCCCCGACCTGTTCGAGGGTCGCCTGCCCTCCAGGCTCGCGGAGCGCGCACCCAGGGTGGTGGAGGATGCCGACGGCCGCCAGGCCTGGGTCTACGAGGGGCGGACCTACCCGAACGTAGGCCTGAACGCGGTAGCCGGACGGCCTCGGGACTCCTGGAGCATGGACCCCGCGCGCTTCGACGAGATGCGGCCGGGCTGCTACGAGATAGAGGCGCGTGTGGCCGACATGGACCTGGGCGGCATCTGGGCCTCCCTGTGCTTCCCCTCGCTGGTCGCCGGCTTCTGCGGAGCGGTCTTCAGCGGCTCCGATGACCCCGATCTCGGCCTCGCCTGCGTCAGGGCATGGAACGACTGGCACATAGAGGTCTGGGCAGGGTCCCACCCCGAACGCATCATCCCCCTACAGCTACCCTGGCTGGTCGATCCTGCCCTCGCCGCAGACGAGGTGATCTCCAACGCCGAACGCGGCTTCAGGGCCGTCAGCTTCCCGGAGTTCCCTGCCCAGCTCCACCTGCCCTCCATCTTCACCGGCTACTGGGATCCCTTCTTCGCGGCCTGCGCCGAGACCCAGACGGTCGTCTGCCTCCACACCGGGGCCTCCGCGTGGGCGCCCCTGCCGTCGCCCGACCCGCCCTTCGAGCTGCTGCCGACGCTGTTCCCCGTGAACGCCCTGGTGGCCGCAGCCGAGTGGCTCTGGTCGGGGGTGGCCCTGCGCTTCGAAGGTCTCCGCGTCGCCCTGTCGGAGGGCGGCATCGGCTGGGTGCCCATGCTCCTCGACCGGGTCGACTACGTGCTCCAACACTCCGCCTCGGGAACCGACTCACGGGCCTGGCCCTCGGACATGCTCCCGAGCGAGGTGCTGAAGAGGAACTTCTGGTTCTGCAGCATCGACGACCCCTCGGTCATCGACCTCAGGTACCGGATAGGTGTAGAGAACATCATGCTCGAGTGCGACTACCCCCACGCCGACTCGAGCTGGCCCGACACCCAGCCCCTGCTCGCGTCGCGCCTCGGGGCTCTGCCACCAGACGAGGTGCGGGCCATGGCATCGGGGAACGCCGCAGGCCTGTTCCGCCACCCACTGCCACCCAGCGTCGACTGGCGGCCCGCCAGCCGGCGAACCTCCCAGCCGGCGAACCTCCCAGCCGGCGAACCTCCCAGACAGCGAACCTCCCAGACAGCGCTCGAGGCCCGGTCTGGCATGATCGGGCCATGCTCGCAGAGGTGATCTCGGCTGCAGCGCGCCGCTATGGAAGCTCGCCTGCCTACGTGACCCCGACGGGAGACCAGGTGAGCTACCAGCTTCTCGACCGGGTCTCCGACGAGCTGGCAGCCGGGCTGAAGGCCAGGGGCCTCGGTGAAGGCGACGTGATGGCACTATTGGTCCCCTCCGGTCCTGCCTACACGTATGCATATCTCGCAGCTGCGAAGATCGGAGCCATCACCGCAGGCGTGAACGAGCGGCTGTCGCCCGAGGAGAGGTCAGCGTGCCTGAGCGCCTGTGCACCCCGGCTGGTTATCACGGACCCGGCTCTCGCGGCTGACTGCAGCATCCCGGACTCGGAGGTCGTCGAGGTGGATCTCTCGCCACCGGCTGCAGACCTGGTCGGGGAGCTGAGGATAAAGGGGGAGACCTTCGCCCCCATCCCCGACGACCCCGACAGGCCGATCGCCATCGTGTTCACCTCCGGCACCACCGGGGTGCCCAAGGCCGCCCTGTTCGCGAACCGGCAGCTGGACGCCATCTCGGAGATAGACGCCGCTAGACGCTGGGGGGCAGGGGGCAGGACGCTCAGCGCCACCTCCTACGCGCACCTCGGCTACATGACCAAGCTTCCCCAGGTGCTCCGCAGCGGGGGCACCACCTTCCTCATGGAGCGCTGGGACGCGGGCCGCGCCCTCGCGATGGTGGCAGATCATCGCCTGACGACCCTCGGAGGCATACCGACCCAGATAGCCCTGATGCTCCGCCACGAGGCCATCGGAGCGAGCGATCTCACCAGCGTGGTCGCGATCGTCATGGGTGGTGGTCCGGCCACCCCGGCGCTGGTACGCGAGGCGCGCGAACGCTTCGACGCCGCGGTCCTGATGCGCTACAGCTGCACCGAGGCCGGCACCGGCGTCGGAACCAGCTTCGATGACCCTCCCGAGGACGCGGAGACCACCGTCGGGCGGGCCCGGGGATCGGTGGAGCTCACCATACGTGCCGAGGACGGAACCGTCCTCGGCGCCGGCCAGACCGGTGAGGTCTGCCTCAGGTCCCCGGCTTCGATGACCTGCTACTACCGCGACCCCGAGGCCAGCGCGCGTGCCTTCGGAGCCGACGGCGCCGTTCGTACAGGCGACATCGGCTTCCTCGACGACCGTTCCCGCCTCCACCTGGTAGGGCGCTCGAAGGAGATGTACGTCCGGGGGGGATACAACGTCTTCCCGGTCGAGGTCGAGGCAGTGCTCGCCTCCCACCCCGATGTAGCAGAGGTGGCCGTCGCTCCCAGAGACGATGCCGTCATGGGAGAGATAGGGGTAGCGGTAGTGGTGCCGCGAGACGCCAGCCGCCCACCATCGCTCGACTCGCTGCGCTCCTACGCCCGTAGCCGCCTGGCCTCCTTCAAGCTCCCCGAGGACCTCCTGGTGGTCTCCGAGATCCCGCGTACCGCCGCGGAGAAGACCGACCGGCGTGCCCTGGCCGCCCTGGTCGGCGAACACGAGGACCGGGGCCCCGCCTAGAGCAGCTCCACCGACCCCGATATCACCCGGAGATCTCCTCGCCGGGAAGGATCGGCCAGAACGTCGCAGACCACCCTCGCCACGTCGGAGGCTTCCTGGATCTCGTGACGCAGGTAGCCGGCACTCGCCCATTCCTCCAGGGCCGCGGCTGCTGCTGCAGGATCCCAGGCATCCACGAAGCCCGTCAGGGTAGGACCTACGACAATCCTGAGAGCCCTCAGCCACGGCTCCTCCGCCCGAAGCCCCCGGACCATCTCGTCGAGCGCTGCCTTGCTGGCAGCGTAGAGCACGAGACCGGGCCAGGGATCTCCGACGGAATGCGAAGAGAGGAACACCGCGCTCGGGTCGCCCGACTCCCTGAGCGCGCCCAGGGAAGCCCGGACGAGCGCCGCCGCGCCGAGCAGGTTCGTCGCCAGCACACCCTGCCAGTCCGACCTCTGGGCGTCGGCAAGCCTCACCAGGTGGGATGCCCCGGCTGCGTAGACCACCGAGTCGACGCCCCCCAGGATGGCCTCCGCCCTGGCCAGGAGCTCATCGCAACCGCCCTCCTCGGTCACGTCGCACACTATGGCCCGGGAGCGCTCCGGGATCTCACGGACCAGCTCCTCCAGCACCTCCCCACGGCGGCCGGCCACCACAGCCCGCGCTCCACGTCCACAGGCCTCCAGCGCCACCTCGCGCCCTATGCCCGAGGAGGCCCCCACGACCACGATCCGCCTGCCGTCGAGGGGACCACGCTCGGGTGCCACCTCCACAGCCTGCCAGACGACACCGTCCTCGGTTAGCATCCCCCGCGTGGCCGACGGTCCTCCCATCAGACTCCTCGCGCGCCTCGACCCGGAGAACCGTTTCTTCTGGCAGGGAGGCGCCGACGGGCGCCTCCGCTTCCTGCGCTGCCCGTCCTGCCGGCGCTTCGTGCATCCACCGGTGCCCCGATGCCCCTACTGCCTCGCGGACGGCCTGGCACCCGAGGTGGTGAGCGGCAGGGGAACCCTGCACAGCTTCACCGTGAACCACCAGCAGTGGATACCCGGCTCCGAGCCCTACGTAGTCGCCCTGGTGGAGATCGCTGAGCAGGCCGACATCCGCCTCACCACGAACCTCGTCGGCACCGACCCCGCGGACGTCTGGATAGGCATGGAGCTGGAGGTCCTCTTCGAGCACGTCGAGGACGAGTGGCTCCCGCTCTTCAGGCCGGTCTCCACCTCCCCCCAGGACACCCCGGCCCCTCTGGGGAGCCCGCGCAGCGGAGGCGGTGCCCGGTGACCCCCGCGAGAGCCCGCGCAGCGGAGGCGGTGCCCGGTGACCCCCGCGAGAGCCCGCGCAGCGGAGGCGGTGCCCGGTGAGCGCTCTGGAGGCGAAGATCCTCGAGCGGAGGGCCGTGGTGAGCGGCATGGGCCAGTCGCAGATCGGCAGGCACCTCGGGCGCAGCGACATCGACCTCACCGTGGAAGCCTGCCTGGCGGCCATCGCCGATGCCGGTCTCAGCCGCGACGACATCGACGGCCTCTCGACCTACCCGGGGGCAGGGATCGGTACACCGGGGTTCGCCGGCCCAGGCACCCCGGAGGTCCAGGATGCCCTCCGCCTGCAGCTGAGCTGGCACGACGGCGGCTCCGAGGGCGCCGGCCAGGTGAGGGCCTTCTTCGCTGCCTGCCTGGCCGTCGCAGCGGGGCTTGCCAGGCACGTGCTGGTCTACAGGACGGTGACCGAGTCGACGGCCCAGGGCGCCGGGGGGCGGCGGGGCATCGGCGGCGGGGGAGGCTCGGCTGAGGGTGGCGGGGGAGGCTCGGCTGAGGGCGGCGGGGGAGGCTCGGCTGAGGGCGCCGGGGGATCACGCGGGGTGCCGCGGTTCTCGGGCTTCCTCCAGTGGAGCCTCCCGTTCGGGGCCGTGTCGGCCGTGAACTGGATCGCGCTGGTGGCCCAGCGGCGGTTCCACGAGTTCGGGCTCAGCCGAGAGCAGCTTGCCCAGATAGCCATCAATGCCCGGCGAAATGCCGGCGCCAACCCCGCAGCGGTCTACCGCGAGCCGATGTCCCTGGAGGACTACATGGCTGCCCGGATGATCTCCACCCCCCTGTGCCTATACGACTGCGATGCGCCCTGCGACGGTTCCACGGCCCTGGTGGTGTCGTCATCGGCCTACGCCAAGGACGCTCGCCACCCAGTAGCCCACGTGAACGCGATTGGCACTGCCCTCAGGGGCCGTCCCAGCTGGGACCAGTTCGACGACATGACCACCATGGCAGCACGCGACGCCGGCGCGAGCCTCTGGCAGCGCACGGATCTGCGTCCCGAGGACGTGGAGGTGGCCGAGCTCTACGACGGATTCAGCATCCTCACCATGGTCTGGCTGGAGGCCCTCGGCTTCGCGGGGCGCGGCGAGAGCGGCTCCTTCGTAGAGGGCGGGTCGCGCATCGCCCTGGATGGATCGCTCCCACTGAACACCGGTGGCGGCCAGCTCTCCGGCGGCAGGCTGCACGGGTTCGGTCTGCTGCACGAGGCATGCCTGCAGCTGAGAGGCGGGGGGGGCGCCAGGCAGGTACGGGTGGGGCCGAGCGGCAGGCCTCCTGCGGTGGCAGCAGTGGCCAACGGGGGCGGCCCAATCGCAGGCTGCCTGCTGCTTACCAGCGAACCTTACTGAACCTGACACACACGTCAGCCCAGAGGCTACGATCTAGGCGTGCAGCTGCACTACGACGAGGAGACAGAGGCCTTCAGATCCGAGCTCAGAGGCTGGCTCGGATCGAACCTGCCCCCGATGGAGGATCGCTCCGAGCCGGTGCTCTCGTCTGCCTACATCCCCGAATGGGCACGTAGCTGGCAGCGGCTGCTCTTCGACAACGGATGGCTGGTACCGGGCTGGCCACCAGAGCTGGGCGGGCGTAACGCCAGTGCCCTCCAGCAGATGGTCTACTTCGAGGAGCTGGCGCGCCTGGAGGTGCCTAGGACCACTAACCCCCAGGGCCTCTCCATCGTCACCCCCTCGATACTCGACTGGGGGAACCCGGCTCAGAAGGAGAGGTTCGCGCTCGCGACCCTGAAGGCCGAGATCTCCTGGTGCATCGGTATGAGCGAGCCGGGGGCCGGGAGCGACCTGGCCGGACTGCGGACCCGGGCCGACCTGCAGGGCGACAGGTTCGTGGTGAACGGGCAGAAGGTCTGGACCTCGGGCGCCCACCACGCGGACTGGTGCCTCTGCTTCGTGCGCACCGACCCCGAAGCCCCGAAGCACCAGGGCATAAGCGTGCTGATAGTCGACATGCGCTCCGAGGGGATCGAGACGAGGCCACTTCCGGAGCTCACAGACCGCTTCCACGCGGATTTCAACGAGGTCTTCTTCACCGACGTGGAGGTACCCGCGGAGAACCTTCTCGGGGAGCTGAACCGGGGCTGGTCGATCGCGGGCGGGTCCCTTGCCCACGAGCGGGGGATGCTCTGGATCCGGGAGGCGGCCGGGATCGAGACACTTCTGGACAGGGTCGTAGCGGTTGCCGCGCACCCCCCCGAGGGGGTGCCGGAGATCGGGAAGGACCCCCTGGTAGCCGACATGATCGCAGATGCCTACGTACGCGCCCAGGCGCTGAAGCTCCTCGGGTACCGAGGTTTCTCGAAGTCCGTGAAGGGCCTGGAGGCACCGGAGCACTCCGTGCTCAAGCTGATGGGCTCCGAGCTGCGCCGCAGGATCACCCGCGACGTAGCCGAGGCACTGGGACCCGCGGGCACAGACGTGAGCCTCCACCTGGCACCCTCGTTCGGCAGCCGCGAGGAGGATGCCTGGATCGTCCACTACCTGCAGTCCTTCGCCGGCACCATCGCAGGGGGAACCTCGGAGATCCAGCGGAACATAATCGCCGAAAGGGTGCTCGGCCTTCCGAGGCGCTGAGCCACCGCGAGCCACACCGACCAACGGAGGTGAGAGATGCCACTGGACGGACCCGAGGTACTGGGGCCCACGCCCCGAGACCACTCCCAGGCATACTGGGATCCCGCTGTCCAGACCATGGACCCCGAGCAGCTCCACGGGCTGCAGGATCGCCGCCTGAAGGAGCTGGTGGCCCGAGCTCTGGGGACCCCGGTGCCGCTGTTCGGGCGAAAGCTGCGAAGTGCAGGGATCGAGTCACCTGAGGACTTCGGAGGCATAGCCGACCTCCACAGGATTCCCCTCACGGTCAAGCAGGACCTGCGGGACTCCGAGGCGGAGCTCCCCCCATGGGGCGACTACCGCTTCACGAGCCCCCGGCAGGCGGTGCGTCTCGGCACCTCCACCGGGACCACCGGGGACCCCACCATAAGCATCTGGACCCGCCGGGACCTCTGGATCGAGTACGAGTCGGCGGCCCGGACCTGGTGGCGCTTCGGGCACCGTCCCGGCATGATCGTCACCCACGCTCACCCTGCCTACCTCTACGGGGGCGGTGCGATGCTCTCGGGAGCCTACGAGTATTTCGGTTTCCTGAACATATGGGTGCCCCCTCCCGACACCGACGAGCTCGCGGAGCAGGGACTGCGCTTCTGGACCAAGGTGAAGCCCGACATCCCCTTCATGGGGTTCTCCACCGGTCGTTTCTTCGAGGTCGCGGCGAAGCTCGGCATCGATCCTCTCGACGCGGGCCTGGAGTTCAAGGGGCTGCCCGGCTTCGGCCTGGGGAAGGGAATGCCTCTCATGACCGCGGGCGCCGAGTGCTATGCCTACGTAGGCGGCCCCTGCGGCCAGTCGCCCGGTGCCCACCTCTGCGAGGACTGGGCGATCGTGCAGGCAGTCGACCCCGAGACCGGGAGGGAGGTCCCCGAGGGGGAGTGGGGGAACCTGGTGGTCACCACCCTCGACCGGGACAACGGCCTCCTGCGCTACGACCTGGAGGAGGCCTGCGCGGTGCTGCGCGGCCCCTGCGAATGCGGCGAGACCAGCATCCGGGCGCTCTGGGGGGGCCGCTTCAAGGACCTCGTAGCGGTCCAGGGGAAGAGGTTCCAGCCATCTGAGCTGGAGACTGCCCTGAGGCAGGTGGGGGGGGTGAGCGAGCCGACCCTCGAATGGCAGCTGGTACGCCCCCGCCCAGACCAGGCAGGTGAACCGCTCGTCGTGCGCGTCGAGCGCTCCGAGGGCTCTGGCGCGGACCGGCTGCACGACGAGGACATCGCCTCGCGCTGCGCGGCTGCGATCAGGGAGGCTCTTTCCATCACGACGACCATAGAGCTGCTCGACCGGGGAAGCATCCCCAGGTCCGGCTACAAGTCCTCCCGGGTGGTCGACCAGTGAGCACCCCGAGAGAGCTCACCATGGGTGACCTCCTGGCGGGCCACCGGCGCACCAGGCCGGGGTCTCCGGCGGCAGTATGTGGATCGGATCGGATCGACTACGCGACCCTGGCCGCCCGTGTGGATCGGCTCGCGGTCCTGCTGGAGTCCCTCGGCGTCACCAGGGGCGACCGGGTGCTCTGGTTGGCCCAGAACTGCCACCGGCTGCTCGAATGCCTACTCGCGTGCGGGCGTCTCGGGGCAGTCCTCTGCCCGGTGAACTGGCGCCAGAGCGCAGAGGAGCTGGCCTTCGTGCTCGGAGACGCCAGCCCGGGGGTCGTCGTCTGGCAGCTCTCCGAGATCGGCTCCACGGTCCGAGAAGCAAGATCCCTGGCAGAGAAGGAAGCTCCTGAAGCTGTGCGCGACACCAGGTGGCTCTGCCACGACGATCCAGGCGCCGAAGGCTACGAGGCTCTCCTGGAAGGATCCGGCGGAGACCCTGTGCCCGTCGAGGTATCCGACGCAGAGCCGGTGCTCATGATCTACACCGCGGCCTTCAGCGGAACGCCGAACGGCGCCCTGCTGGCACACCGTGCGCTGGTGACCCAGGGGGCGCTGGTGGCCCAGCTCCAGGGAATCGATGCCGGCTACGCCTACCTGAACTGCGGGCCGCTGTTCCACGTGGCCACCCTCATGACCACCCTCGCGACCTTCGTGATGGGCGGGAAGAACGTCTTCACTCCCCGTGTGGACGCCGAGGAGCTCTGCCGCCTGGTGTCGGAGGAACGCTGCACCGGGGCCTTCGTCATGGGCCCGACCATGGACCAGATGGTAGAGGCGAACGCCGGCGGTCGCTACGACCTCAGCTCCCTCAGGACCTTCGCGGGAAAGCCGGCCTGGACGGCCATGATCACCGTGGACGACAGTCCCTGGGGTCGCCACCCCGGTGGCTACGGTCAGACCGAGGTCATGGGTCTCGCCACCTTCGGCGCGCTGGGGCCGTGCAAGGGTACGCATGGGCGGCCGCCTGCATTCATCCAGGTGGCCGTGCTCGGACCTTCTGGCGAGGATGTCCCCCCGGGGGAGACCGGGGAGATAGTCATAAAGGGGCCGACCGTGATGAACGGATACCACGACCGGCCCGAGCTGAACGCAGAGCGCCGGCGCGGAGGATGGCACCACACCGGCGACCTAGGACGGATCGAGGACGACGGGTCGCTCACCTTCATCGCCCCGCTTACCCGGATCGTGAAGTCCGCGGCAGAGAACATCTACCCGGCGGAGGTCGAGGCATGCCTGAAGACCCATCCCGCCGTAGCCGATGCAGCCGTGATCGGCGTGCCCGACAGGACCTGGGGACAGAACGTGAAGGCCATAGTCGTCCTGAAGCCAGGTGAGGCTGCCGACGAAGCCGAGCTCATAGAGCACTGCCGCCAGCGGATCGCCTCCTACAAGAAGCCTAAGTCCGTGGAACTGGTCGACTCGCTGCCCAGGCAGGGATTCGCTCTGGACTACGACGCTCTCGACGAGCGCTTCGGTGGCGGGGGGTACCCAGGGACCGGCTAGCGCTCCCGCTGGCCGCCTCCGAGGCCGATCAGGCCTGCTATGCGCCGGTGGTGCTCTGCTGTGGTGCCGAACAGCATCGACGCGGTCTTCGCCCTCTTCACCAGCAGATGCATGTCGTGCTCCCAGGTGTACGCGATGCCCCCCAGGCATTGGATGCCCTCCTCGGCGACCAGCCTCACGCAGTCGCCCACAGACGCCTTGGCGACCGAGGTGGCGATCTCGCGCCGGGGGTCGTCCTCTGCGATGGCCGCGGCCGCGAAGTAGGTGGTGGCGCGGGCCGATTCCAGGGCCAGGTACATATCGGCCGCCTTGTGCTTCAGGGCCTGGAACGACCCGATCTTCACCCCGAACTGCTCCCGGGTGCTCACATGGGCGATGACGGTATCGAGCACCGTCTGACAGGTCCCGACGGCCTCGGCACAGAGCGCCACCGTGGACTGCTGCAGGGCACGGACCAGGCCCGCTGAGCATTCTCCAGGGACACCCAGCGCTCGATCGGGCTCCACCCGCATTCCGTCGAGATCCACCCTGGCAAGCTGCCTCGACTCGTCGATGACCGCCATCGGCACGACTCGCTCTGCCGCCACAGGCACGACGAACGCGGCAAGGCCTTCACCTGCCCGGCTGCCGGCCAGCCGGGCCACCACCACCATCTCCTCTGCCCGGCCTGCCTCCATCACGAAACTCTTCGTGCCCGAGAGCGTCCAGGCGCCCCCGCTCTCCACCGCACCAGCGCCCAGAGCCTGGAGGCCGAAGCCACCCGGCCGCTCGGCCAGCGCGAGGGTCCCCGAGAGATCACCTGCAGCCACCGGGGCCAGAAACCGCTTGCATTGCTCATAGCTTCCCAGCTCGGTCAGCATCGGCACGAACTGGGAGACGGTCGCGAGTAGCGGTCCTGGCGCGATCACCCGGCCCATCTGCTCGGCCAGCACCACCACCTCCACCAGGCCCAGACCCAGACCACCGTGATCCACCGGGATATTCAGCCGCTGCCAGTCGAGCTCCCGGGTCGTGCGCGCGAAGCCCGCCAGCTCCGCGGGTGACTCGGGATCCTGCTCGACCACATGACGAGCGAGGGACACCGGGCAGCGAGCGGCCAGCACCGACGCCACTGCTGCCTGGAGGTCATGCTGCTCGTCAGTCAGCTCCAGGTCCATCGGTGCTCCTTCGACAAGGTCGTGGAGGACATCACCACCAGCGCGTCGAGAGCCACCGCTCCCTTTCCCTTCGCCAGGACCGCCAGGGGGTTCAGGTCGAGCTCCAGCAGGCTGGCCGAGCAGGCCGAGGCCATACGGGCTACCGACACGACCACCTCCACCAGGGCCTTCACGTCGGCCTTCGGACGCCCGCGGGCACCATGGAGCAGTGCCGCGCCTCGTAGGGAGGC
The DNA here is from genome assembly GCA_021801795.1 of Actinomycetes bacterium. GTDB lineage: Bacteria > Actinomycetota > Acidimicrobiia > Acidimicrobiales > JAJYXR01 > JAJYXR01. Next base: position 60,867 of record JAJYXR010000026.1, on the reverse strand, counting down.
CAGCATCTCCTCTGCGTCCAGCCGGTCCAGGGGGAGCGGGCGCACGGCCACGTCTGCCATCACCTCCGCGAAGACCCCCCCGGTGCCGACCATCACCGCGGGACCGAGGACCGGATCCCTCGTAACCCCCACGATCATCTCCGTAGAGTCCCTCACCTCACGCTGGACGGTGACCCCGTCGATCCTGGCATGCCGGTTGGCCTGCTTCGCCCCGGCCATGATCTCCGCGAACACCCGCCTTGCCTCGGATGAAGAAGAGACCCCGAGGCGCACCAGCCCGGCATCGGACTTGTGGGGAAAGTCCACGGACGCGATCTTCATGACCACAGGGAAGCCGATCTGACCGGCCACGCGCGCTGCCTCGCTAGCGGTAGCCGCCACAGCCTGGTCGGCCAGCGGGATACCAAAGGACGCGAGCAGGCCAGCAGCGGAGGCCTCGTCGAGCACCACCCGCCCGCCTGGCCCACCCGGCAGGGCTGGCTTGCCCGGATCGGCTGGCTGGCCCGGCAGGGCTGGCTTGCCCGGATCGGCTGGCTGGCCCGGCAGGGCTAGCTTGCCCGGATCGGCGAGCACCGGCCCGTCGTCGCCCGCCATTCTCGGATCGAGCCTGGCCAGCACCATGCGGGCCTCGGAGGGGACGCGGACCGGGAAAGGCTTCCTGTGCCTGAAGCTCTTCGAGGCTGCCTGGTAGCGGGAGAAGGCAGCTATGGCTGCGAAGCAGTTACGGAAGGAGCGGAACATCGGCAGCCCCGAGTCGGCCAGCCGGCGGAAGCCCTCCTGGTCGGTCTTGAAGGAGTTCCAGGTGACCACCACCGGCTTGGCCAGGTCGTCGGCAAAGGCGACTATGTCCTCGGCGAACCGGTCGGTGAGGCGTCCTAGCGCCCCGGTGAGGCCCACCACCACGAGATCCACCGTCGGGTCGCCGCAGATGAGCTCGAACACCCTCCGGCGCGCCTCCACTGGCGCCCGCACCAGGAACTCCGCACCGTTGTCCACCGGGTTGGAGACGGTGAGGTACTCGGGGACCACGTCGTGGAGGGCCTTGCGGGTCTTCTCCGAAAGGACAGGGACCGGCACCCCATGGGACTCTGCTACCTCAGCCATCAGGGCACCCGATCCTCCCGATATGGAGTAGAGCGCGCAGTTCGGACCAGTCGGACGCGGGAGCTTCGCGAAGAGCGCGGAGGTCTCCAGCAGCTCGTCGAGATCCCGCACGCGCACCACCGCGTGCTGGGCAAAGAGACCGTCCACCACCGCGTCGGAGCCAGCCAGGTGCCCGGTGTGCGAGGCAGCCATCCGGCTGCCTGCCGCGGTGGAACCGATCTTCAGGACCACGATGGGCTTCGCGGCCGCGTTCGCCGCCTCCAGTGCACGGCGGAGCTTCGCCGGGTCCCGGAACCCCTCCAGGTAGGCAGCCACCACCGATGTCTCGTCGTCGCCGGCAAAGTACTCGATGAAGTCGGCGGCCTCCAGGTCCAGCTCGTTGCCGGTAGGGACCCAGCGGCTGAAGGCTACGCCGAACTCGGTCCCCTGGACGATCGGACGTCCCTGATGGCCGCTCTGGGTCACCAGCCCGATCCTGCCACCGCGGACCCGCGATGGCTGGGCAAGACGTTCGAAGGCGTTCGTGTTCGTGTTCGGTCCGAAAACCCTTATCCCGTAACGCTTCGCGATCTGGCCGACCTCACGCTCCAGGGCCGCACCTTCGGGTCCCACCTCGCTGAAGCCCGCGCTGAAGACGAGCACGAAGGGAACCCCGCCGACGCCGCACTCCTCCATGACCCCTGCCACCAGCTTGGTCCCCACGTTCACCACAGCGAGGGTCAGGGGCACCGGCACCGAGGTGACGTGCTCGTAGATGGGGATGTCGCCCACGGAGCCGCCGTGGACGTTCACCAGGTACCAGCGCCCCTCGCCCCAGCGACTGTCGTAGTAGCGGGCCAGGTTCGCGGGATCTGCCTTCCGGTTCACCGAACCGACCAGCGCCACTGCTTCGGGATGGAAGAACCTTTCGAGATCGAGCCGCTTCGGAGCCGGCTCCATGGCGGCGCGTGGGGCGACCATCGGCTCAGTCCCCTTCGGCTATCTCGCCCTGGAGCACCGAGAAGTCGAGACGACCCGTGGTCATGCCGGCCGAGAAGCCACCGTCCACGTACAGGTTCACACCAGTCAGGTAGGACGCGGCTGGTGAGTTCAGGAAGACGAGGGCATGAGCCTGCTCATCGGGAGTCGAGTTCCGCCCTATGGGCTTGGGGAACCGGTCCATGAAGTCCTTTCCCATGTAGGCCTCGAAAGAAGGCATCATCGGGGTGTCGGTCGGTCCCGGACTGGTGCAGTTCACCCTGATTCCCCGCGGGGCCAGGTCCAGGGCCGCGTGCATCGTCCAGGCGATGATCGCCTGCTTCGACAGCAGGTAGCCCTCGCCTACGAGCTCGGGATGGGACTCGCACCACGCTCTGGCCGAACCGTAGCTGTCGGTGGCCAGCAGCCCTTCGATAGCTGCCGCGGCGCTCTCCCAGCCGAATGCACCGGCCGAGGAGACCGTGACCACGCCCCCACCTGCATCCATCCGCTCTGCCACCAGGCCCGTCAGGTGCCTGGCAGCCACGAAGTTCACCAGCATCACCTCGAGACCACTGAAGGGCGCACCCGGCAGGCCCGCGCAGTTGAAGAGGGCGTCGAACCGGCCACCGACACCCTCGACAGCCTCGCTTATCTCATCCGGCTCCCGCAGGTCGACGCGGGTAAAGCTGGCAGCACCGGGAGGTGGCTCCTTCAGATCGAAGACGTGGACTTCCGCTCCGAGCGCCACCAGGTCGCGCACGGCGGCAGCTCCCATCCCAGCACCTCCGCCGCCACTTACGAGGACGCGCCTCGAGTCATACCCCCATAGGTCTCCCGGCGCGCCGGCTCCTGTAGGGCTCTTGGCGCTCATATCGGCTCGGATCCTTGCTTCACGAGGTCTTCGGGGCTTCACGAGGTCTTCGGGGCTTCACGAGGTCTTCGGGTTCCACAGGCGACGGGGCTATCCGGGGAGCCTGTAGAGCCCGCGTGCGTTCTCGCAGACCATCTGAACCCTCTCGGCCTCCGGCACGCCCCCCATGGACTCCTCCAGCACACGCCTGCTGTAAGGCCAGTCGTGGCGATGGTGGGGGTAGTCGGTGGACCACATGAGGTTATTCACACCGATCCAGTGCCGTACTGCTATGGCGAACGGCTCGCGCACGAAGGTCGCCTTCCAGTTCCGCCGGAAGTACTCGCTCGGCAGCAGCTTCAGCGTAGAGCCGACCCAGGTCCGGTTCCTCCAGTAGTGGTCGTCCATGTGCTCGAGAAAGTGGGGAATCCACCCCGCGCCGCATTCCACTGCCACCATCTGCAGATCGGGGAAGCGGTCGAAGAGGCCGGAGTAGATGAAGGACGACATGAAACCCGACGCGTCCCCGACAGCGCCGCCCATCTCCGCCAGGCCCGGTGGCTTGCCCGCGTCGGCGGCGGCCCGCTGGCCAGACCCCGCCTTCTTCCTCTTACCGGCCTGGCGCAGCCCGCTGTGAATGTGGACGGGCATCCCCTCGGCCTCCGCGGCCTCGAAGAAGGGGTCGTCATCGGCGGAGAGCCTCGAGCCTCCAGAGGGATACGCGGAGATGATCACGCCCCTGAAGCCCTCGGCCTTCGCATCGCGCAGCCAGCTGATCGCGGTAGCCACGTCGACACCGGGCATCTGGGCAAGGCCGATCAGCCGGTCCGGGTCCGCCGCCATGAACTCCTCGCGCATCCAGCTGTTATAGGCATGGAGCCCCGCCAGGTGGTAGCCGTCGTCCTCCTGGGCCATGAAGGCGGCCATGGTGCGTTGGGAGGGAAAGAGGACCTCGGCGTCCACCCCGTCGAACTCCTGCTCCTCCAGACGCTCCTTGCCCGAGAAGGCGCCCTTGCGGATCGAGTCGTATGTAGACCCGTACCATTCGAGCTCCTCGTAACGCTTGCCGTAAGGGCCGCTGTTGGTCACCAGACCTATCGGCATGGGGGGCGCGCCGGGGGCCAGCTCCCATGCGTCGCCACCCTTCGGGTCCTTCACCAGACGTGGCGCCCTGTCGTGGTACTCCCGCGGCAGGTAGCGCGTCCACATGTCCGGTGGCTCCACCACATGCCCGTCGGCCGATATGAGCCGGTAGTTATGTCCCATCTTCCCCATCGCTCCCTCATCGCCGCCCAAAGGCACTGCCCAGGCGGGCCCCGTCTAGTTCTATGACTCCCGTGTCAGTCTAATTCCCCCTGGGGATCTGGCAAGCGGAAACCGGCCGGTAGCCCTCACCAGCCCCGGAAATCCGCCGAACGCCTCTCGGCGAAGGCAGCCATGCCCTCCCGCATATCGGCCGTCGAGGTGACCAGCTCCTGGACCATGGCTTCCTCCTCGAAAGCGGTCCGGCGATCCGAGTCGAGCGATCGGTTCAGCAGCCACTTCGCAGCACCGAGTGCCTTCGTGGGGCCCGACGCGAGCCTCCCGGCGATCTCGGCCAGCGTGGAGGGGAGCTCATGGGCCGGCACCACCCTGTTCACCAGGCCAAGACGCCCGGCCCTTTCGGCGGAGATGTCGTCGCCGAAGAACACCATCTCCTTCGCTGCCTGCAGGCCCACCAGGCGCGGCAGCAGGTAGGCACCCCCGGCGTCGGGGGCGATGCCACGGCGGACGAAGACCTCGATGAAGCGCGCCTGATCGGCAGCCACCACCAGGTCACACGCGAACGCCAGGTGCGCCCCGAGCCCGGCCGCAGTTCCGTTCACCCCCGCGACTACCGGCTTCTCGCAGTCCAGCACGGCCTCGATCAGCCGCTGGGCCCCCGAACGGATCATCCGCGTCACGTCCCACATGGCCCTCTCCGGAGCACCCTCCGGCCTCGGGGCCGGGACCCTGCTGCCCGGGCGGAGATCCGCGCCCGTGCAGAAACCCTTGCCTGTAGCGGTGATCACCACGGCCCCTATCGCCAGCGAGGCACTGGCCTCCTCCAGAAGGGCGATGACCAGCTCCCGCTGAGCCGGCGTCATGGCGTTCGACACCTCGGGCCGGTTCAGCGTTATCCATGACACCCTCTCCTCGACGCGATGCAGTATCTCCTGCTCTGCTGACCCGGTACTGGCTGACCCGGTACTGGCTGACCCCTCGGACATCCGACCCTCCTCGCTCTGGGCTCTCCGGCGACACGGACTGACGTGGCCGTCAGAGACATTGATAGGATATGCCTATGACCATGACCGAAGCGGCCACTCGGGGCCGCAGGATACCCGCAGTCGGCTACCTGGTCATCGACCAGGGCGATCCCTACCTCGTCGCACAGGAGTGCAGCTCCTGCCAGGCGATGTTCTTCGACCGCCGTAATGCCTGTGCCAGGTGTGGAGGTCTGGACTTCGCCCCCAAGCCCCTCGGCCGGACCGGGGTGATCAGATCGTTCACCGTGGTCAGGCGCGCCGCGCCGGGTGTAACCGTGCCCTACGTCTCGGCCACCGTGGCTCTCGACGGTGGCGGCATGGTGAAGGCGAACCTGGTCGGGATCGAGGCCGACCCGGCCAATATCCAGCTCGGAGGCCGGGTGAAGCTGACCACCTTCGTAGCGGGCACCGACGAGGAGGGGACCGAGGCAGTCGCCTTCGGCTTCACCCCAGCCTGAGCTACCCAGCGAGTCCCGAACGACAGAGGTCCCGAACGACAGAGGTATGGACGGAGGAGATCAGAATGCCCGCAGAGGCTTGGATAATCGGAGCGGCGATGACCCGCTTCGGGCGTTACCCCGATCTGGATGTAATCGACCTGGCCGCGGAGGCGACCCTGGGTGCCCTGGCAGACGCAGATGCCAGCATCCAGGACATCCAGATGATGGCCGTGGGATGCCTCTCGGAGGCACCGAACATGCTCGGCCAGCGACTGGCCAAGCAGATAGGCCAGACCGGGATTCCCATCTATAACGTCGCCAATGCCTGTGCCACTGGCGCCACTGCCATGCGGACCGCGCTGATGGCCATAAAGGCCGGCGAGGCCGACATGGCCCTCGCGGTCGGAGCTGAGCAGATGGGAAAGATGGGTCTCCTCGGGAACGCTGGGCGTTCGCGCCCGAAGCCGGCCGGCTTCACCCCGTCGGGCCGCTACGGGTCGGTGATGCCCGTCGAGGGGATCATCGGCACCCAGCTGATGCCCGGCGTGTTCGCACAGGTGGGTATGGAGTACGCGAACGACCACGACGGCGTGGGGTTCGAGCAGTTCGCGAAGGTAGCCGAGAAGAACCACGCCCACTCGGCGCTGAACCCGCTGGCCCAATACCAGAAGCCCTTCTCACTGGAAGAGGTGATGGCAGCAGAGATGGTGGCCTACCCGAACACCCTCCTCATGTGCTGCCCGACCGGTGACGGCGCGGCTGGAGTGGTCCTCTGCTCGGACTCGAAGCTCGCGACCCTCGACCCCGACGTGAGGCACCGGGCCGTGAAGATCTCTGCCTCGGTCCTCACGAGCGACCCCTACACCCCTTCGGAGATGGCCGACTTCGACGTCTCGACCCTCACCAGGCAGGCCGCCGCGCTGGCCTACGAGCAGGCGGGGGTGGCTCCAGCGGATCTGGACCTGGTGGAGCTCCATGACTGCTTCGCGACTGCCGAGCTCGTCCACTACGACAACCTCCAGCTCTGCGAGCCTGGCGGGGCCGGGGAGTTCATAGACCGGCGTGGCCCCTGGCGTGACGGCTCCACCCCGGTGAACGTCTCGGGCGGCCTGCTGTCAAAGGGTCACCCGATAGGAGCCACCGGCGTGGCGAACGTCTACGAGGTGGCCACCCACCTGCGTGGAGAGGCCGGCGACCGGCAGATCGAGGGTGCCAGGGTAGGCCTCACCCACGTCATCGGCCTGGGGTCGGCCTGCGCTGTGCACATACTCGAAAAGGCAGCCTCGTAACTTCCCGATTCCCGACCTATGCCCGGGGCGCGACCGCGGGCATGCCGGGCGATACCCAGCTCCAGGCACAGATGTGAACGAGTCCCTTCTAGAATCGGTCAAGGTAGTCGACCTGGCAGGCGAGCCTGCCGCGATGACCGGAAGGATCCTCGGAGACCTCGGTGCCGAGGTCGTCCGGGCAGAGCTACCCGACGACCCACTCCGCCAACTGCCACCGCTCGGTCCCGACGGGATCTCCCTTCGCTACACGACCTGGAACGCAGGGAAGTCGATCCTGCCCGTGAGCGGCGCCGACGATCCCCGTCTTCAGGAGCTGCTGGCCGGCTGCCACATAGTCATCGACACGCCAGGCTGGCCTGGGACACTAGCCCTGGACCCGACCAACTATGGGCATGCCGTATGGGTGTCGGTGACCCCCTTCGGGCTGGGAGGTCCGAGATCTGACTGGCAGGCCACCGACATCGGGATCATGGCATCCACGGGGAACCTCTACTGCACCGGGGACCCCGACCGCCCCCCTGTGCGCTGCAGGGAGCCGGTCTCCTATGCCCATGTCGGTCCCGAGGCCGCGCTCGCAGCGCTCTCTGCTCTGGCCTCCGGTGTGCCCCAGCAGGTGGACGTGTCCATACAGGAGTCGGTCATGATCGCCTCGATGGGCTGGCCCGGCCGTTACCCACGCACCTCGAACCGAGGCAGGCGTTCCGGCGCGAACATCGGCGCGAGCCGCGAGATCTGGCCATGTGCGGACGGTTTCGTCTCCTTCGGCCTGAGAGGTGGCAAGGCCAGGGTGGCCAACCTCCGCACCATCACCAGACTGGTCGAGGAAGCCGGCCTGGCCACCAGCGCACTGACCGACCGGGACTGGGAGAGCTACGACCACACCGCCCTGGCTCCCGGCGAGCTGGAGGCCATATCGGCCCCAATCGCCACCTACTTCTCGCTCCGCACCATGGGGGAGCTCTACGAGATCGCCTGCGCCACGAACCTCATGCTCGCACCCATCAACTCCCCCGCCGAGCTGTTGGCCAGCACCCAGCTCAGGCACCGGGGCTTCTTCGGGCCCTTTTCCTTCGTGGATGACTTTCCCCTCTCCTTCCTCCAGCTGCGTCACCCCGACGGCTCCATCGAGCGACCCCGACCGAGGTCCCCAGCCGGCCAACCGCAGTCACATCCTGCCGAGACACCTCCAGGAGGGGTGGCGTCTGGAGCGGTGCCGGACACCGGTCGGTCTTCCCGCGCCAGTCACCTCTGGCGCCAAGACGAGCCTCCGGACGCCGGTCGGATGGCCTGGGAGGGAATCCGCCTGGTCGAGCTCGGCACCGGGGCCGCAGGTCCGATCGCGCTCCGCTACTTCGCGGAGCACGGTGCCACGGTGGTGAGGATCGAATCGCGCTCACGGCCGGACTTCCTCCGCACCTATGGGATGCGGCCGGACAACCCATGCGGCCTCGACGGATCGGAGATGTTCGACTCCTTGAACGTGGGGAAGCTGGGCATAACCGTGAACCTGAAGCACCCCGAGGGAAAGGCCCTGGCGCTCCGTCTGGTGTCCTGGGCCGACGCGCTGGTGGAGAACTTCGCGCCACGGGCACTCGAGGGTCTGGGGCTGGACTACACCACGCTCCTAGAGCACAAGCCCGACCTGGTGATGGTGAGCTCCTGTCTCCAGGGACAGACTGGCCCCCACCGCGACTACCCCGGCTTCGGCGGCCAGGGCTCCGCTCTGGCCGGCTACAACTTCCTGACCGGATGGCCTGATCGGGAACCGGTTGGCCCCTACGGGACCATCACCGACTCCCTGGCTCCCCGCTTCGTCGCCACCGCGCTCGCCGCCGGGCTCCTCTACAGGAGGCGCACCGGCCGGGGCCTGCACATAGACGTCAGCCAGGTGGAGGCGGCGGCCTACACGCTCTCGCCCTGGCTGGTCGACTTCGTGGTGAACTCCCGGGTATCCGAGCGCATCGGCAACCGCTCCGAACGGGCCGTGCCCCACGGCATCTTCCCCACCAGGGGTGACGACCGCTTCGTGGCGATCGCCTGTAACGACGACGCCAGTTGGGCCAGGCTCGCTGGCGTCCTGGGGGGCGATGCCCTGGACGAGAGGCTCGCGGCTCTAGGTGGCCGGATGGCCAGGGTGTCCGAGGTAGAGAGCATGGTAGCGCTCTGGACGGCCGAGCTTGGCGCAGATCAAGTCGCCGAGCAGCTCCAAGCCATCGGGGTGGAGGCGGTGCCTGTGTCGGACTTCGCGGATGCCTGGGCAGATCCCCAGCTGGCCGCGCGCGACCACTTCGCGGTTCTCCACCACCCCTGCATGGGCGACTGCGGCTACGAGCGCAATGGGTTCCGCCTGGCCAGCACCCCCGGTGGGTACAGCCGACCCAGTCCCTGCCTCGGGGAGCACAACGACCTCGTCCTCTCCGAGCTGCTCGGCCTCGAGGGCTCCGAGATCGACAGGCTGGCCCGCGACGGGGTGCTGGAATGATTCCCGAGCCCCACCGTGCCGCCGGCTGGAGCCCCACCGTGCCGCCGGCTCCATGGTGCCTGGGTCCGCCAGGACTTAGGACTTAGGACTTAGGACTTAGGACTTAGGACTTAGGGAACGCGAGGGCCTTCACCTCGAGGTACTCCTCGAAGCCCTCGATGCCGTTCTCGCGGCCGATCCCGCTCTGTCGATACCCTCCGAAGGGGACGTCGGGGGAGAACCACATCCCCCCGTTCACCGAGACCGTTCCGGTCCTCAGCCTCCTCGCGACCGCGGTGGCCCGCTCCTCCGATGCACTGTTCACCGCCCCCGAGAGCCCGTATCTCGAATGGTTGGCTATCCGGACCGCGTCGTCGTCGTCGTCGAAGGGGATCACCACGAGCACCGGGCCGAATATCTCCTCCTGGGCTAGAGTCGCGTCCGGGTCCACGTCAGCGAAGAGGGTCGGCTCCACGTAGAACCCCCGGCCCAGGCCCTCGGGCACCCCTCCACCTAGCACCAGTCTGGCACCGCTCGCCTTGCCTGCCTCGACGTAGCCAAAGACCCTCTCCCGCTGGCGGGCGTTTATGAGTGGCCCCTGCAGGTTCGCGGGGTCCCAGGGGTCGCCTACGCCGATGCCTCGCATTGCCTCTGCTGCCAGCTCGATGCCTTCGTCGTAGACAGACCGTGCCAGCAAGAGGCGCGTGGTTATGGCACAGCCCTGCCCTGCGTGGACACAGACGCCGATGGCGCTGAAGGCAACCGCTGATGCCACGTCGGCGTCATCGAGCACGATGTTCGCGGATTTCCCACCGAGCTCCAGGAAGACCTTCTTCAGGCTCTGCGAGGCCGAGGCCATTATCCGCCGTCCGGTGGCCGTCGAGCCGGTGAAGGTGATCATGTCCACCCTGGGATCGCTGGTGAGCGTCTCACCCACCAGATGGTCCGAGGAGGCGACCACGTTCAGCACGCCCGGTGGAATGTCGGTCTCCTCCACGGCCAGCCTGCCTAGCCAGGTGGCCGACCACGGCGTGTCGGGAGCCGGCTTCAGCACCACCGTGTTCCCGGCCGCCAGCGCGGGCGCCAGCTTCGCCACGTTCAGGTAGAGCGGGAAGTTCCAGGGGGTGATGGCACCCACCACCCCTACCGCCTCCCGCGCCACCAGCCGGCGCTGCATCTGACCGAAGACCTCGCGGTCGGGAAGCGGCCGGTCGTACTCGTAGCTGCCGGCCAGCTCTGCCCAGTAGGCCATGTCCGCGACAGGTTCCTCCACCTGGACCGCGTAGGTCATCGCCACCGGAGAGCCGGCCTCGGCCACCACCACCGATCGCAGCTCCTCCTTGTGGGCCTCCATGGCCTCGAAGAGCTGGTAGAGGCACCGGCTCCTGAAGGCCGGGTCCGTGGACCAGCCGGTGGTGTCGAAGGCCGTCCTGGCAGCCTCGATCGCGTCCTGCATGTCCTCGGTGGAGCCGTCGGCGCAGTGCCCGAGGACCAGCTCCGTAGCCGGGTCCATGTTCTCGAACAGAGCACCGGAGCGTGACTCGACCAGCGACCCGCCCACGGTGAGGCGCGGCTCACCCAGAACCGGATGCTCCGTCGGCGCCGGGTCCCGACCGGCTCCGGCAGCGCCCTCCGCCGTGGCTTCCGATGCGCTCATAGCAGGACCCCGGCAGCGCTCATGGCGGCGTTCATGGCAGTGGCTCGGTAGATCCGGAGCGCCCCAGGTCACCCAGCAGGTGCAGGGTGCCCTGGAATCGCCCTGCTCTGCGCTGGTCTCGGAGGTTCGCCTTCATGACCTTCCCGTTGGGCTCGCGCTCGAGCTGCTTCACGAACTCCACCGATCGCGGGAGCTTGAAGTCCGCGAGGCGCTTGGCCACGCGTCCGACCAGGTCATCGGCATCCTCAGCAGCACCGGGAGCCAGCTCGATGATGGCATGAACCCGCTGGCCCATCCTGTCGTCGGGTAAGCCGATCACTGCTACGTCCACCACGTCCTCCTCCTCCATGAAAGCCTGCTCGACCTCGGCAGGATAGACGTTCACACCGCCGGTAATGATGAGGTCGGTGCGCCGGTCCGCGAGGAAGAGGTACCCGTCCTCGTCCAGCCACCCCAGGTCACCTACGGTGAAGAAGTCGCCCTTCCATGCCTCCGCGGTCTTCTCGGGGGCGCCGTGGTACTCGAAGCGCGCGCCGGGCATCGAGGAGACGTATATGGCTCCCACCTCCCCTGGTGGCATGTCATGGCCGCTGCCGTCGAGGATGCGAACGCTGAGACCGGGGAACGGCTTTCCCAGGGTTCCAGGCCGTTCCAGCCACTCCTCGGGGGAGACCACCGACACCATGCCCTCGCTGGCCCCGTAGTACTCCCAGAGGCTCCCGGGCGGGAACACCTTCATCATCTGGAGCTTCAGGGAGACCGGACAGGGGGCTGCTGCATGTAGGACCCTCCGTATGCTGGACCGATCGAACTCCTCCCAGGGTGCCTGCCCGATCCGCACGAAGTTCGCGGGAACCATGTGCGTCGTGGTGACTCCCTCGGCCTCTATGAGCCTCAGGCACTCCAGGGCCTCGAACCTCTCCATCACCACCACGCGACCACCCTCCACCAGGGTCATGTGCGCGTAGGCTCCCGGGGCACTGTGGTAGGCGGGACCGCACAGCAGGTGGACGTCATCTGGTCCGAAGCCCCAGAAGCGGGCAAAGGGCTGGGCTGGGGCGCTGGCCGCTGGGGCCGGCGCAGGCCGGACGATGCCTTTGGGACGTCCAGTCGTTCCAGAGGTGTAGCCCATCGTCGTCACCGGTGCCCCCAGATAGTCCTCGCGCGGCGGCCGATCGGCAGCACCGAAGACCTCCGGGTCTGACGCCGAACAGGACCTCACGCCGGTGAGCGAGACGGCTTCGAGTGCTCCTGGCGATCCGTCGTGGATGAAGAAGGACGCGCCGGAGTCCTCCAGGATGTAGGCGATCTCCGCTGCCTTCAGGCGCCAGGAGAGCGGCACCACGAGAGCCCCCAGCCGGGCCACCCCGAGGTGTGCGTAGAAGAGAGCCGGTTCGTTCCCGAGCATCACCGCCACCCTGGCTGCCGGGCCTACACCGGCCTCCATGAGGCCTGCCGCGACCCCGTTCGCGAACCGGTTTAGATCCGAGAAGCTGACATGCCTGCCTGCGGCCACGAGCGCCACCCGCTCGGGCTCGGCCTCGGCTATCGCCGCGATACCTCTCGGCCGGGCATCTGCGCTCACCACCGGAGACCTCCTGAACAGACTGGAAAGCGTGTCGCTTGCCAAGAGCCGTTCGTGACCACCCTCGGAGCTTATGCCGAACAGCGGCCGCCTGCCTGACGTAGATGTCAGCGTTATGATTGGCTCAGCCGGGACACGACGAGCGCCGGCCCGCCAGGAGGTATGGCCATGCAGGCAGAAGACCTTGTCCTCGTAAGCGTCGATGACCACGTCGTCGAACCACCAGACCTCTTCGAGGGCCGGGTTCCCAAGCGTTTCAGCGGCCGAGAGCCGAAGGTGGTCCGTAAGGACGATGGTACGGACGTCTGGAGCTATGAGGGATCGGAGATACCGAACATAGGGCTGAACGCCGTAGCCGGCCGGTCGCCCGAGGACTACGGGATCGAGCCGACCTCCTTCGAGGAGATGCGCAGGGGCTGCTACGACATCCGCGAGCGGATCAGGGACATGAACGCGAACGGCGTCCTCGGATCCATGTGCTTTCCCTCCTTTCCCCAGTTCTGCGGCCAGCTGTTCGCCCGGACCGAGGACAAGGAGCTCGGGCTAGCCATGCTCCAGGCCTATAACGACTGGCACGTGGAGAGCTGGTGCGGCGCGGAGCCTGGCCGGTTCATCCCCCTGGCCCTGCCCCCCCTGTGGGACCCCGACCTGATGGCAGCCGAGGTGCGACGCATGGCCGCGAAGGGCTGCCACGCCGTCACCTTCTCCGAGAACCCCTCCAAACTCGGCTACCCGAGCCTTCACGCGGAGCACTGGGATCCCTTCTGGACAGCCTGCGCCGACGAGGGAACGGTGGTCTGCATGCACATAGGCTCGTCCTCCCAGCTGGTGATAACGGCACCTGACGCCCCGATAGACGTGCTCATATCTCTCCAGCCCCTGAACATCGTCCAGGCCGCCACCGACCTCATATGGTCACCGGTCCTGCGCAAGTACCCGAGCCTGAAGATCGCTCTCTCGGAGGGCGGCATCGGCTGGATCCCCTACTTCCTGGAGCGAATCGACTATGTCTACCAGCACCATCACGCCTGGACCGGTCAGAGCTTCGGAGGGATGCTGCCGAGCCAGGTCTTCCTCGACCGGATCGTCACATGCTTCATCGACGACTCCTTCGGCATCGAGAGTCGGTCCCACCTGAACCTCGATCAGGTCTGCTGGGAATGCGACTACCCGCACTCCGACTCCACCTGGCCCACCTCACCGGAGGCAGCCATGAAGTACCTCGCCGCGCTCGACGACGACGAGATCGACCGCATCACCCACCTGAACGCGATGCGGATCTTCTCCTACGACCCCTTCTCGAAGCGACCCCGGGAACAGTGCACCGTTCGGGCCCTCAGGGCCGAGGCCACGGACGTCGACGTCACCCCGAGGCCGTCGAGCGCTTCCGGCAGGTCGGCCGAGCATCGCACGAAGGCCACCGACCTCGGCTCGCTTGGCTCGCGCGGCCGCTGAGCACTGCCCTGGCCGCTGAACCCAGTCCCGGGGTGCCAGCCGCTCGGTGCCCAGTCGCTCGGTGCCCAGTCGCTCGGTGTCCAGCCGCTCGGTGCCTAGTCGCTCGGTGCCTAGTCGCTCAGTGTAAGAGCCCGTTCCGGGCAGTTATCCACCCCGTCGCGCGCTGAAGACTCGAGTCCGTCGGGGACCAGGTCTATGAGCAGCCGGCAGTGGCCGCGCTCGTCGGCCTCGAAGAGCTCCGGTGCCAGCGCATAGCAGCGGCCGTGGCCCTGGCAGGCGTCTTGGTCCAGCTCTAGGCGCATCGTGCCATCCGTCCAGGCTCACACACCTGCGGGCTCCGCCACCGCGGAGAAGACGAGGGGCAGGTGATGGAGGGAACGCAGGCCGGAGGTGTACTGAAGGGTCGTCCCCGGAGCGAGCGAGTAGTCGGGTATGCGGCGGTGGAACTCGCGTAGCACCACGCGCAGCTCGAGACGCGCCAGATGGGAGCCCAGGCACCTGTGCACACCGCCGCCGAATGCCAGGTGCGCATTCGGGTTACGGGTGAGGTCCACATGGTCGACACCAGGGGTCGCCACGGTGTCGGTGTTCGCGGAGCCGATGAGGAGGAAGACGTGATCACCGGCCTTCACCGGGCAGCCCCCGACCTCCGTGTCCGACGTAGCCACCCTCGCGATCCCCGGAACGGGGCTCTCCCAGCGGAGCAGTTCCTCCACGGCCGAGGGGATCACCGAGGGATCCTCCACGATCTGGCGCCTGTGCTCGGGGTTCTGGGCCAGGTAGGCGAAGAAGCAGTCCAGCGAGTCGGTGACGGTGTCCAGGCCGGCGATGAGGAAGAGGAAGCAGATGTCCACCACCTCCTCGTCGGTCAGTCGCTCGCCGTCCACCTCCGAGTCGATGATGCGGGTCAGCAGATCCTCACCCGGGGCCTTCCGGCGCTGGCAGACGAGATCGGAGAAGTAGGTGTATATCGCGTCGGCAGTACGGCGCCGTTCGGGGTCCTGCTCCTCCAGGGTGGCACCCGGCGGGCGGATTATCCCTTCCTTCATGGCGAGGAACAGCTCCAGGTCACCGAGCGGCAGTCCCATCAGCTCCAGGAAGACGCTGCAGGGCAGCGGGACGGCCAGCTCCTCGTGGAAGTCGCACGAGGAGCGGTCGATGAAGGCGTCCATCAGCTCCTTCACCCTGGCGACCACCTCGGACTCCATCGGGGCCACCTGCTTCGGACCGAATAGTGGGTCGAGGATGCGCCGGTACTTCACGTGCTTCGGGGGATCGATCTGCAAAGGTATGAGTGGCCGCACGTTGCCGAGGGCCACGGCTTCGGCACCAGAGGAGAACAACCCCGGGTTCCGCAGGGCGGCCTCGATGTCGCTGCGCCGGGTCAGGGCAGCGAAACCAGGACCGACCTGGAGTACGGGCTCGGCGCGCAGCTGCTCGAACAGGGCTCTGGGGTCCTCGACCCGTGCCACATCCAGGTTCGAGAGGTCCATGCCCTCGGATCCCTCCTGCTCCCCGTACATCGCGATGTTCCCCCTTCCAAGGGACGGATGGGTACAGATTCCGTAACCGATCATAACATTGTATGACGTCGCCGTCAGCCTGAATCCGACTGTGACGTCAGTGTCGCGATCTGCCGGCCCCGGACTGGATTCGGTGCCCCGCTCCGTGAGACGCTCGACGGCGTCGGGAAGCTCCGACGCGTGCATGAAAGGGGTGGGGGTATGGATGGCTATGTCTCCTCGGGATTCGAGCCGGTGGCGGCGGCATTCCAGCGGAACTTCGACGAGCTCGGAGACCTCGGTGCAGCGGTCTGCATCTACCGGGATGGTGAAAGGGTGGTCGACCTCTGGGGAGGGGTGGCCGATCCGAAGACGGCCAGGGCCTATGGGGCCGATACCCTGCAGCTCGTCTTCTCCACCACCAAGGGCGTCACCGCGCTGTGTGCCCACATGCTGGTCCAGGACGGCATGTTGGATCTGGATGCCCCCGTCAGCTACTACTGGCCCGAGTTCGCCGCAGCCGGAAAGCAGCATGTCTCCATGCGGTGGCTGATGTCCCACCAGGCCGGCCTTCCCACCATCGACGGCGAGCTCGCACTCGACGAGGTTCTCCGCTGGGATCCGGTAGTCCAGGCGCTCGCCGCCCAGGCGCCCTTCTGGGAGCCCGGCAGCGCTCACGGCTACCACGCCCTCACCTTCGGCTGGCTGGTGGGCGAGGTCATACGCCGGGTGACCGGCAGCAGCGTCGGCGCAATGGTCGCCGAGAGGATCGCCGGGCCTCTAAGCCTGGACCTGTGGATCGGGCTGCCAGAGGAGCACGAACCGAGGGTGGCCCCGCTGCGGACAGGGCCTCTACCCTCCTTCGACGACCTCGATCCCGATACCCTCCAGGCTCTCACCACCATGCTCGGCAGCGACGGGCTGGCCTTGCGGGCGCTCACCTTGAACGGAGCATTCGGGATATTCGGAAAACGCGGTGGTCCCTTCAACAGCCGTGAGGTCCACGCAGCAGAGGTGCCGGCCGCGAACTGCATCACCGACGCCAGATCGCTGGCAAGGATGTATGCCGCGACCATCGGCACCGTCGACGGAGTCCGCCTGCTCGCCCCCGAGGTGCTCGACGAGGCCCGCAGAGAGGTGGTGGGCGGCCCCGACCGGGTGCTCGTGGCTCCGACCAGCTTCGGGCTCGGCTTCATGTGCCACTCGGCCTTCTCCCCGCTGCTCGGACCCGGCTCCTTCGGCCACTCGGGCGCAGGCGGTTCGCTCGGCTTCGCCGACCCGGACTCAGGAGTCGCATTCGCCTACGTGATGAACCAGATGAGGCTCGGCCTGGGTGGGGACGAACGGACCGCATCGCTCGTCGAGGCTCTGAGGGCGTCGCTCTCCTGAGATGGCGCGGCAGCCCATGCCGGGTTGCGCAGCGCCGTGAAATCCGGACAGCCCGGCGGGTTAGCACCAGGTCGCGAGTAGTATGAAGCCGACCGAGGAGTACCCATGGCAAGCCGATCGCGAAGAAGAACGTCTCGGCTCTGGTCGGGTTCCGGCGCGGGTCGGCCCGAGGGCGAGGCGGCTCTGGCGGGCAACGAGGCCCTGTCTCTGGGTGCCGCCCGGATAGGCGCGGCGCTCCGCGCCACACGGCTGGCTCTCGGGGTGGATCTCACGGCTGTCCAGGACCGCACCGGGGTACCTGCGGGAAAGCTTCACGCCGTCGAGTCCGGCGACCTCTCCTGCTTCGTGAGCGCTGCCGAAGCCGCGGATGCCCTCCGGAGGTTCGCGGAGCTGGTCGGCCTCGACGCGGCGCCCTTCGTACGCATGCTCACCGGTGCCACCTCGCCGGTCCAGCCTTCCACCACTCCTACCCAGGCGCTGGTCGGCGTCGGTACCGCCACCAATGTTCTAATCGGTGCGGAGCCCGAGGGGTCAGCCGTGAGCACAGACCTGCCCGCAGGGACCTGGGACGAGCCCGGCGCGTTCGACACGGCTGCTGGCGTGCTGGCTCTCACCGGCGCAGAGACCAACACGGCCAGGGGAAGTGCCGCCGCGGGGACTGCCACAGGGGTTCCGGGTGACACCTTCAGCCTGGCCGGTACCCGGACGCGCCTGGCGAGCACCGTGAGCCTGGGCAGGTCAGCGGGATTCTTCGGGCCGGCTGGCCCCGACGGCCACCTCGGCTCCTTCACCGAGACAGCCGAGGTGCCCGCCATCAGCCCGAGATCCCCCGACAGCACTCCCGCGCCACGCACACGAACCCGCTCCGGCCTACGGCGTGCCGTGTGGGTGACGGTGGTGGTGCTGGCAGTAGCTGTCGCGGGACTCGTCATCGAGCACTGGCGTCCTAGGTACCTCGATGCGCTGCACGCCCAGCGAATCTCCTCGTTCGTGTCGAACGTGAGAAAGGACGTGGTGAGCGTCGTGTCATCGGGCTCGTCCTCACCGGCGCCGAAGGAGACCGGTGGCACGCCCTCTGCGCCTCGGCCATCGTCGGTGCCACTGGTGTCGACTAGCTCCACAGGATCGGCCTCGGCCACCGTTAGGGTTCGCGCGGCGTCTTATGGTGTGGTGGTGGCGGCGTTCGAGAGCTGCTGGGTCCAGGTCACCACCTCGGCCCAGAGCGCCCCGTCGTTCACCGGGGTCCTGGCGGCTGGCAGCCACCGCACCTTCGAGGCCTCGGCAGGTCAGCCACTCGAGATAGAGCTGGGTGCCTCGCACGTGATCGTCACTATCCAGATCGCCGGAAAGCCGGTGGGTAGCTGGTTCCTCGCTCCGACCCAGGTGCCCTTCGACGCGAAGTTCGTCTCCGAGAAGTAACCGGCTCTGCCGTCTCGGGACGACAGAGCGCCCCCTCCATCAGGTGGACCCACGCATCCGATCCAATACTCATGAATCTTATAAGTCTCTAAGATTTGCCTCTTAGAGTCTCTGTATATATGGTTCAGAGCCGTGCCAGAGATCCCGATGCTGAAGGCGGAGCTGTTCCGGGTCCTCGGTCACCCCGCACGGATCCGGATACTCGAGCTGCTGTCGAAGTCCGAGCTGAGCGTGGGAGAACTGCAGGCGGCCCTGCCACTCGACTCGAGCGGCACCTCACAGCATCTCGCCGCCCTGCGCAGGCAGGGCCTGGTCGAGGGCCGCAAGGAAGGCACCTGCGTCTACTACCGCATCCGGGATCCCCGTACCAGTGACCTGCTGGCCCTGGCCAGGCAGATCCTCACGGCCACACTCGAGGACAGCCGTGCCCTGCTAGACGAGTTGGCGGCCGAGGAAACCTCCGCACATCAGCAATGATCGGCCTGGCAGCGATGGCAGCCGGTGCCGCCCTGGTGGCACTCGGCTCAGGGCTCCCGTACCTGGCGAGGAGCGACCGCTACGTAAGGCCAGCCCTGTGGGCCCAGATCCTCGGGACCACCGTCATGGGTGCCTGGGGCACGGCAGTCTTCGCAGGGGCCGGCACGCTCGGGGTGCCCTTCAGGGACAGCTTCGACCCGGCCCTGGGGGTGGATCCCTTGAGCGGGTTCTTCCTCCTCACCCTGGCCGTCGTCACGGTGCCGGCACTCGGCTTCGCTCTCGGAACCCTGCCCGGGTCACGGGGCGCACGGTCACTCTCAGCGCTGACGGGAGCTTTCATTCTCGCCATGACCGGAGTGCTCGTCGCCCGCGACGTCACCACCTTCCTCGCCTTCTGGGAGCTCATGACCGTCCTACCGGCCACCGCCATACTGGTCAGCCACCACGGACGCTCTGCGCGCCACGACGTCTACGTCTACCTGGCAACGACACATCTCGGAGGGGTGGGGGTCTGGGTGGCGCTGCTGGCCCTGGTTCGCTTCCACGCGCTGGGCGACCCGGGCGCTCTGGCGGGCAGGGCTGAAACACTGCAGATCGGCATTGGCCTGGCCGCACTCATCGGGTTCGGGACGAAAGCCGGCCTCATGCCCCTTCACTCCTGGCTTCCGAGAGCCCACCCCCTGGCACCAAGCCACTTCTCGGCGCTCATGTCAGGCATGATGATCAAGGTCGCTATATACGGGCTAGTCCGTTTCACCCTGGGGTGGCCGGCGAGATCGGCGGCGCTCCTCGGTGTGGCGCTGCTGGCCCTAGGCCTCCTGTCATGCCTCGGCGGTGTCCTCTACGCCCTCGTCCAACACGAGCTGAAACGCCTCCTCGCCTTCCATTCGGTGGAAAACGTCGGGATAATCGCCCTCGGCCTGGGGGCAGCGTTCATCCTGAACGCGAACGGGGATCACCTCTGGGCGGCCCTCGCGCTCGCTGCGGCGCTGCTCCACACCATGAACCACGCCGTGTTCAAGGGGCTCCTGTTCCTCGGTGCCGGCAGCTTTCACAGCGCCGTGGGCAAGCTGGATCTGGACCACCTGGGTGGGCTGCTGAAGCGGATGCCCTGGACAGGTGGAGCGTTCCTGATCGGATCCATGGCCATCGCCGGGCTCCCGCCATTCAACGGGTTCGCCTCGGAATGGCTCACCTTGGAAGCACTCCTCCACGGCGCCACCAGTACCCCTCTAAGGACGGCACTGCCCACCCTGATCGCACTCGCGGGGCTGGCCGGCACTGCAGCCTTGGCCGTGCTCTGCTTCACGAAGGTCGTAGGCCTGGTGCTGCTCGGCCCACCCCGCCGCGAAGCGTGCGCCACCGCCCAGGAGTCGGCTCGCCCGGTGCTCGCCGGGCTGGTCGCCCTCGGAACCCTCTGCGTGCTGCTCGGATGCATTCCCGGGATTCTCGTGGCACGCCTGGTGTCACTGGCCCCTGGCGGCCCTGTCCGGCTGCCGATGAGGGCTGGGATGGACATAGTCGGTACCGGTTCATTTCCGGCCGCAGCGCTCCTGGCATTCCTCCTCACCGGGGGAGCGCTCCTGGTCCTGCTCCGCTCACGGCGGTCGGCAGCACCGGCGCCTGTCTGGACCTGCGGCCAACCCGTCGAGGTTCCACTGCGCTGGACATCCGCCGCCTTCACCAAGCCACTACGGCTCCTCATGGAGCCAGTCCTGAAGCCGGAGAGAAGTGTGGACGTAGAGCGCAACGGCGTCCTGGTCGAGAGCGTGGCCTACGAGTCTCATACGCCGCATCTGTTCGACACCCTGCTCTACCGACCTGTCGTACGGGCAGCGCTCGCATGGGCTGCGCTCCTGCGTCGCATCCAATCCGGCAGCCTCCGCGCCTACATCGCCACACTTCTCGGGCTGGTCATAGCTCTTCTCGCCATCGCCCGTCTCGGACTGATGCGATGATGCCGGACGCGTGGGTCTCCACTCTCGTAGAGTTGGCGGCGGGCACGGTCGCTGCCCCTCTCCTCCCCGGCATCATCCAGGCGGTTAAAGCTCGCCTCCAGGGTCGCCCCGGTCCATCGCCTCTGCAGCCATACCGCGAGCTCAACCGGCTCTGGCACAAGTCGACCGTCGACCCGGATGGGTCCGGGGTCGTGTACCGGCTGGCCCCTCCTATAGTCACGGTGTCCCTGCTCGCTGCTGTGGTGGTCGTGCCCGCCACTTCCTTCGAAGAGGTGTCCCCCTTGGGCCATGACGTGCTCGTTCTCGTCGGCCTGCTCGCCCTGGCACGCTTCTCGCTGGCTCTGGCTGCATGGGACACGGGCAGCGGCTTCGCTCTCATGGGCGCGAGCCGGGACCTCACCTTCGCAGCGCTCGTCGAAGGCATGCTGCTCGCCGTCCTGGTGCTGGTGGCTCTCCCTTCCCACTCGACCGATCTCGGAACCCTGATGGCCACGACCAGCGGGCTCGCGGGATGGGGCGGTGCTTTGCGCTGGTGCGCTCTTGGGGCATTCGGCCTGGTGGTGCTCGCCGAGACGGGGCGCCAGCCCATCGACAACCCCGACACGCATCTGGAACTGACGATGATCCACGAAGGACCGCTGCTGGAGTACGCGGGGCGGGACCTGGCGATGCTCCAGTGGTCGGCCGCGGCACGTCACTGGATCATGTTCGTCCTGACTGTCGAGATCTTCCTACCACATGCACACGGGATGATCCCACAGCTGCTCTCGGAGCTCGTCGGGCTGCCCCTCTGGTGCGTGCTGCTGGCCGTCATAGAGACATGGCAGGCCAAGATGCGCCTTCTGGCCGTACCGCGCCTTCTCGGGGCAGGCACCGCCATAGCGCTGGCCGGGTTCGTCACCTGGTTCATAGGAGCCCGACCATGACGGGCGCGGTCGGCTGGATGGTGATCGCCCTGGCCCTCGCAGTGACAGTGGTCCGACGCCGCTCGACTGCGATCGCCCTCGTCGCCACCCAGTCGCTCCTAATCGCACTCCTGGCCCTGCTGGAAGCATCTCATCGCTCCACTGAGTTCATGTCGTCAGCCCTGGCGCTGCTCGCAAAGGCTGTCTTCATAGCCGCCATCCTCGGGTGGAGCGTCCACAGGACCCGTCAGGACCGCCCCATCACCGAGGCTCTCGCTGCGCCGGTCCGACTCGCGGTCGCAGCGGCAGTAGCCATCACGGCCGCTGCACTCGTGCCGAGGTTCGGGCTGCCGAGCCTCTCGCAGGAGCACGCCACGGTCGCCCTCGTGGTGATCGGCATAACTACCGCCATAGTCCGCAAGGCGACACTGTTCCAGGTGCTCGGCCTCCTGGTAGCCGAGAACGGAATCGCCTTCGCCGCCACCGTGGTGGCCGGGGGGATGCCCATAGTCATCGACCTGGGCGTGATATTCGACGTCGTCATCGTCCTGAGTGTCGCAACCGCCTTCCACGATCGCATCTTCCGCGAGTTCGGGAGCGGTGACGCGACCGTCCTGCGGGGCCTGCGTGATTGACCATCTTACCGATCTCGCCATGCTGGTGGTGCTCCTGCCCCTGGCCGGTGGACTGATCATCCAGCTCTTCGCGGACGACCACGTCGGTGACCACCTGAACCGGGTCTTCGCGCTGACCACCGCTGGCGCCGGTCTCAGCCTCGGGGGCATGGACCTGTGGCTGCGTCCAGCCGCCACTACGGGGCTGCTCACCATCGACCCGGTGGCCGTGGTCTTCCTCTGCGTCACCTCGCTCGTAGGCATGGCAAGCGCCTTGCTGTCACCGAGATTCCTTGACGGCACCACGAGGAGCTTCTTCTCGCCCCAGCGTTCGAGGCGCTGGTACTACCTGGGCTTCTACTGCTTCTGGGCTGCCCTGCTCGCCGTACCGCTGGCAGGGAACCTTGGGCTGGCCTGGCTCCTCGTGGAGGCGACCACTGCCGCGTCCGCGCCCCTGGTGGCCTTCAGCGGGAAACGCAGCGCTCTCGAGGCGGGATGGAAGTACCTCATATTGACCACCGCAGGCCTCACGGTGGCGCTGCTGGGGATCCTCGTGGTCTACGCATCCGCTCACGACCCCGGTCTCGGAGCCCTCGGTTGGACTGCTCTGTCGCGGCTCGCCAGGCACATCCCGCGCGATGTCGTACTGGTCTCCTTCTTCATGATGATGGCTGGGTTCGCTGCCAAGATAGGTTGGGCCCCGGTTCACAACTGGCTACCGGACGCGCACAGCGAGTCGCCACCGCCGGTGAGTGCCTTGCTTTCCGCTGCGCTGCTACCGACCGTCATGCTCGTGGCCTGGCGGGTGAAGATAGCCCTCGGGCCTGCCCTGGGAGGGAACACCGCTTCCTACCTGTTCATCGGCTTCGGCCTCCTGTCGCTGGCCGTGGCCGTTCCGTTCCTCTGGCGACCCATGCCTTTGAAGCGCCTGCTCGCATACTCGAGCCTGGAGCACATGGGCATCATCGCCCTGGGGATAGGCTTCGGGACTCCACTGGCGATTGCCGGTGTCGTGCTGCATGTGGCTGCCCACGCTGGCGCGAAGGCACTCGGGTTCTACACAGCGACTCCACTGCTGGCCAGCCGCCCGAGCGCGGCGAAGCTGCCGGTACGTGGCCTCGCGATGTCGAGCCCTGCGCTGGCCAGTTCCTTCGCCCTCAGCTTGGGAACCCTGGGCGGGGTGCCCCCTTCACCGCTGTTCTTCAGCGAGCTCTTCATCCTCCTGGGTGGATTCCTCGCGGGCCAGGTGCTCGCGGCAAGCCTGGCGGCCCTGCTATTGGCACTGGGGTTCCTCGGGCTGCTCCACGCCCTGCTCGAAGGCCTCCTCGGGGGGCGGAGGCATCGTGTTGGGACCCGCTCCCGTCATGCCGCCGGAGTTCTGGCAGGGTTCGGTGCTGCCACCCTGTCGGCACTCGTGTCCCTCGCGTTCGTCCTGCCTGGCTCCTTCCTGGTGGAGGCAATCGTGAGGTGGGCCTCGTGACCAAGAGCGCCCCGCAGAACCCTGGCACCACCCTGGTGCAGACCACGCCCTCCTCGTGGCGCGAGGCACATGACTCAGCCATACACAGTGGTGGGCGCTTCAGGGGCCTCTATGCCGTCGGACCTGATGAAGCCAGATGCAGCGACCGCGCTGGCCGCGACGAGACCGGTACCACGATCAGGAGCGTCTTCAGCTTCGGAGACCAGGTAAAGGTGCTCTCGGCACGGGCAGTTCCAGGCCGGTCGGGCGAGCTGCGAGGTGCCGGGGCCTCCCTAGCGGGCGCGTCTGCAGCTCCAGCCGGCGCCTCTGTAACCGGCGCCTCTGGATCCGGCTGGACGTTCCCCAGCATCGTCGACATCCTTCCGGCCGCAGCGTGGGATGAGCGCGAGGCACACGATCTCTACGGGGTGGACTTCGCAGGCCACGTGCCGATGCGCCCCCTCATCAGCCACTCGGATTGCCTCAAGTCCTGGACCGTGCCCGTGGTGGGAGCCGGCACCCATCAAGTGGCCGTCGGACCCATACACGCCGGGGTGATCGAATCCGGGCACTTCCGGTTCCACGTGGTCGGCGAGCGCGTGCTGCATTTGGATCTGCGACTGTTCTACAACCACCGGGGTCTCGAGCGAGCTGCCGTGGGTGCCCCGCTCGACACGGGGCTTGCCATCGTCCAGCGTGCCTGCGGGGCCTGCGCCGTCTCGAACACCCTGGCCTTCGCGCAGGCCTGCGAGGAGGTGCTCGGGCTCTGGCCCGATGCCGCCCTGAAGACCCAGCGCACGGTTCTAGTAGAGCTGGAGCGCCTGTACAACCATCTGAACGACATCGGCGCGATATGCGCCGGTATCGGGTTCGCACCGGGCACCATGGCGTTCGCCGCCCTGAAGGAGAGAGCCCAGCGCCTCATCGGTCGCCTCACCGGTCACCGTTTCATGTTCGGCACCATACAGATCGCCAAGGGCGCCTTCTGCCTGGCAGGTGGGGAGAGACGCGAGGCGCGCCAGGAGCTCCGCTCGATCGGGGAGGATTCGATGCGTTCCTGGCGAGAGGTGTTGTTCAATACCTCGGTGCAGAACCGGGTCACGGCAGTCGGAGTCCTCGATGCCTCCAGCGCTGCACGCTTCGGCACCGTAGGCCCGGCGGCACGCGCCTCGGGCATACCTGCCGATACCCGCTCCGAGAGCCCACGGCTCGACTACAGGGAGCTCCAGCCGCCGAGCCCGGTGGACCCCACGGGTGACGTCGCTGCCCGCATGGCTCTACGGGCAGCCGAGCTCGAGACGACGCTGGCGCTTCTCGACACCCTCCTGAGGTGCGACCTCCACGATGCCACGGCCGGTGCTGTCGCGGAGGGATCACCCGTCGGCGTCGGCGTCGTGGAAGGCCCGCGCGGCGCGACCACCTGCATCGTCGAGTCCGACGGAACCACCATCCAGCGGCTCCACCTCCGCACCGCCTCATACGCCAACTGGCCGGCAGTAGCTCATGCCACGGCCGGGAACCTCCTGCCGGACTTCCCGCTCGTGAACAAGAGCTTCGAGCTCTGCTACGCCTGCTCGGATCGCTAGAGCCAGGAGGCCCTACCATGTTCGTCCTACTGCGCCAGCTCCACAGCGACCGTAAGACTGCCGGGATAGCCCGCCCCGCCAGACGGCTCTCACTGGCCGTGCGGCATGTGGACGCAGGCTCGTGCAATGCCTGCGAGCACGAGCTCGGCGCCACTGCCAATCTCTTCTACGATCTCTCGCGTCACGGCATCACCATTACGGCCTCACCCAGGCACGCTGACGTCCTGTTGATAACGGGGGCCATCACTAGCCGGATGGTCATCCCCCTCCTCAGTGCGTACCAGGCAATGCCCGAACCACGCCTGGTCGCCGCATTGGGCGACTGCGCCATGGGGCTAGGGGTGCTCGGCGACCATCGGGATCTCGCCGGCCCGCTGGAGCACCTGCTGCCGGTCGACGTCAGGATTCCCGGCTGCCCCCCGACCCCTGAGCAGATCCTCGATGCCCTGGCGAGCAGCGGACTGGCAGGGCGGGCCACCACATTGCGTTAACGCAGGCGAACCCGGCTGGCTGGCCGACGAGATTATCCAGAGCGCTTGTCGAACGCATCGGAGCCCTCAATGGCACACTGCTGGGAGTTACGCATCGACAAAACGTTTGGTGACGACATGCCCCCCGATCGCGGCGAGTTACCATCACGTGGGTCTGCAGATGACCGCGGCGCTCGTGCTGGCGGCCGCAAAGAACATCGGCGCACCGAACAATGCTGCAATGGGATCACCGTCAATGCCTGTGGTGCAGCCACCCGGCCACCCATGCGGCAGCTTGTCGGCGATGACCAGACCAACACCCGCTAGCACCACCAGAAGCCACATCCACGTCAGCGATGTGACCACCCATTGGGGCGCTTCGCTTGTCGCCGAGCGGCTCGGAATCACACTTCATACTGTACTAGGTCACCGAGCTCGGCCACGGCTGAGGCCGGAAGGCGCCCGTGGTGTAGTTCGGTGGACGGTGGGGCTAGCAAGAATCGAACTTGCGACCTCAGCATTATCAGTGCTGCGCTCTAACCGACTGAGCTATAGCCCCAATCACGGCGCCGAGCGACCGGGGTTCGGGCGCCGAGCGTCACAGAGTCTACCGTCTGGTGGCTAGGGACTCTCCTCGACAGAGTCTGACTCCATGGCTGCTACGGCGGCGAGGCTGTGTCCCTCGTCGAGGTTCATGATGCGAACACCTGTAGCGTCGCGTCCCTGGGCCGTGATCTCCCGTACCGCGGTGCGGATCACCACCCCGCCGGAGGAGACCGCGAGTATCTCGTCGTCCAGGGCGGCCATGAACGCGCCCACCACGCGGCCGCGCTTCGCGGTCAGCCTGATCGCCCGCACACCCTGACCACCGCGACCCTGGCGGTTGAAATGGTCGGTCTTCGTGCGCTTGCCATATCCGGCATCGGTGACGATGAGGACGTCGGCTCCCTCCCGGACCACGTCGCAGGAGACCAGCTCGTCGCCCTCGCGAAGGCGCATCCCCCTGACCCCCGACGCGTCGCGACCCATGGGACGGACCTCGGTCTCGCTGAAGCGGATACCAGCCCCGTTACGGCTTATGAGCAGGACGTCGTCCTCACCCGAGGTCGGCAGTACGCGAACCAGCTCGTCGCCCTCGCGAAGCGATATGGCTATGAAGCCCTCCCGACGGGACTTGTCGTACTCGCTGAAGGCGGTCTTCTTCACCTGACCGGACTTCGTGGCGAACAGCAGGTAGCGGTCGGGGTCGAAGCTCCTCGTGCCGACTATCGCCTGGATGGTCTCCCCCGGGGCCAGCGGAAGCAGGTTCACCACCGCGGTCCCCTTCGCGGTGCGTTCCTTCGCGGGGATCTCGTGCGCCCTGATGCGATACACACGACCGCGGTTCGAGAACATGAGGAGGTGGGCATGGGCCGTGGTATGCACCACCACGTCCACCAGGTCCTCTTCTTTCAGCCGCGCGCCCTGGACCCCGCGACCTCCCCTGCCCTGGGTTCGGAACGCTGCTGCTGCCACCGCCTTCACGTAGCCGGCACGCGTGAGGGTCACGACCAGCTCCTCGTCGTCGATCAGATCCTCGACGCCGAGCTCACCGGGGTCGTGGGTCAACACTGTGCGCCTGGGGGTCGCGAAACGCGCCCTTATGTCGGCAAGCTCATCGGCGATGACGCCACGCAGCTTCGCGGGGTCCGCGAGGATGGCCTCGAGCTCCGTGATGGTCGCCCGCAGCTTCTCCATCTCCTCCTCGAGCTCCGAGCGACCGAGGCGTGTGAGCCTGCCGAGGGTCATGTCGAGGATGTGGTTGGCCTGGATCTCCGAGAAGCTGAACGGCTCTGCCATCAGAGCTGCCCGGGCCGCCGGTCGGTCATCCGAACCCCTGATGGCAGCTATGACCGCGTCGAGCATGTCGATTGCCCGCAGGAGGCCTTCTACTATGTGGGCCCTCTCCCGGGCCTTCGCCAGGCGGTACTCCGAGCGCCGGGTGAGGACCTCCACCTGGTGGTCTATGTAGTGCTGGAGTGCCTGGACCAGGTTCAAGGTGCGGGGCACCCCGTCGACGAGAGCGACGGTGTTTATCGCGAAGCTCGTCTGCATGGGGGTCTGCTTATAGAGGTTGTTCAGCACCACGTTCGTGTTCGCGTCGCGCTTCAAGGTGATGACCAGGCGGGTCTTACGTCCTGCCGAGTCGTTCTGGGTGCCCGAGATGCCGTCGAGCTCGCCTGCGCGCACCAGCTCGGCGATCTTCTTCTCGATCACCTCCACCGAGGTCTGATAGGGGACCTCGGTGACCACGATGCGGGTGGTGCCGCGGACCTCCTCGGCCTCGGCCAGCGCTCTCAGGCGTATGGATCCCTTCCCCGTCCGGTAGGCATCCATGATCCCCTGGCGACCCAGGATGAGAGCACCGGTCGGGAAGTCTGGCCCCTTCACGAACCCCATGAGATCGTCAGGGGTGGCTTCTGGGTGCTCCATCAGGTGGATGGTCGCGTCTATCACCTCGCCGAGGTTATGGGGCGGGATGTTCGTGGCCATGCCCACCGCGATGCCCTGTGATCCGTTCACCAGCAGGTTCGGGAACCTGGCGGGGAGCACCGTCGGCTCGGACTGGGTGCCGTCGTAGTTCTGGACGAAGTCGACCGTTTCCTCGTCTATGCCGGCCATCAGCTCCAGAGCGAGGGGCGCGAGCCGGCATTCGGTGTAGCGCATCGCCGCTGGACCCTCGTCGGGTCCGGTGCCCCCGAAGTTCCCGTGGCCGTCTATGAGCGGATGCCTGAGGCTGAAGTCCTGGACCATCCGGGCCAGAGCCTCGTAGATCGCGCTGTCTCCGTGGGGGTGGTAGACACCCATCACGTCACCCACGACCCGGGCACACTTCGTATGGGGGCGGTCGGGCCGGAGGTTCTGCTCCTGCATGGAGTAGAGGATCCGGCGGTGCACGGGTTTGAGCCCGTCGCGCACGTCGGGCAGGGCCCGGGAGACTATTACCGACATGGAGTACTCGAGGAAGGAGCGCTCCATCTCCTCCTGTATCTCTATGGGTTCGATGGACCCCGACACCGGGTCCAGCGTGGCGGTGCCCCCCCCACCGTCACCTGCCGCCCCTCCGCCGGCGCTTCCGTTCCCGGACTTAGCCATGTCGCTCCTAGTCTTTCGTCTGCTGGCCGGTCCGCTCTCAGATGTCGAGGAAGCGGACGTCCTTCGCGTTGTTCTGGATGAACTGGCGCCTCAGCTCGACGTCGTCACCCATGAGGACCGAGCACACCTCGTCCGCGAGTGCCGCCTGCTCCAGGGTGACCTGGAGCAACGAACGCTTGGCTGGGTCCATGGTGGTGTCCCTGAGCTCGGCGAAGTCCATCTCCCCCAATCCCTTCAGGCGCTGGAACTCCGCCCGGTGGTTCGGGTGCTCGGCGAGGAAACGGGCCCTTTCCGAGTCGTCCTTCAGGTAGGTCTTCTCCTTTCCCACCAGGGTCGAGTACAGGGGGGGCTGGGCGACATAGACGAACCCCCCCTCCACCAACGGCTTCATCTGCCGGAAGAAGAAGGTGAGCAGCAGCGTGCGGATATGCGAGCCGTCCACGTCCGCGTCGGCCAGCACGATCACCTTGTGATAGCGCGCCTTGGTCACGTCGAAATCCTCGGCCAGCCCTGCCCCGATTGCCGAGATGAGGGCTTGGATCTCGGCGTTCTTCAGCATCTTGTCGATGCGGGCCCGCTCCACGTTCAGGATCTTTCCCCGGATGGGAAGGATCGCCTGGCTGCGCGGGTTCCTGGCGTCTTTCGCGGATCCCCCTGCTGAGTTCCCCTCCACGATGAACAGCTCGCATTCGCGTGGCTCGCGCGAGGAGCAGTCCACCAGCTTGCCGGGCAGCCCCGCGCCGTCCAGAGCCGACTTCCGCCTGGTCAGGTCGCGCGCCTGGCGAGCTGCCACACGGGCACGTGCCGCGAGTGTGGCCTTCTGGACGATCTGGTTGGCCTCCCGGGGGTTCTCCTCCAGCCACTCCGCCAGCTTGTCGTTGGTGGAGCGCTCCACCAGGGAGCGGATCGAGACGTTACCGAGCTTGGCCTTCGTCTGGCCCTCGAACTGAGGGTCCCGCAGCCGCACCGAGATGATCGCCGTGAGACCCTCGCGGATGTCTTCTCCCAGCAGGTTCTCGTCCTTCTCCTTCAGCTGACCCTTCGCGCGCGCGTAGCGGTTCACGACGTTCGTCAGGGACTTCTTGAAGCCCTCTTCGTGCATCCCGCCCTCGATGGTCGAGATGCCGTTCGCGAAGGAGTGGATGGATTCGTGGAACCCGGTGTTCCACTGCATGGCCACCTCCACCTCGCCGTCGGCCTCGGACTGGGAGAAGGAGCAGACCTTACGGAACAGGGACTCCTTCGCCGCGTTCAGATGCTTCACGTAGTCCACCACGCCGCCGGAGTAGCGGAACTCGACCTTCTGCTCGCGACCTTCACGCATGTCCGCGAAGCGGATCTCGAGACCGCGGTTCAGGAATGCCATCACCTGCAGACGCTCCATCACGGTCTGGGCACGGAAGTCCACCTCCTCGAACACGGTGGGGTCTGGCCAGAAGGTAACCGTGGTGCCTGTACGGTCCCTCGGGGCGGGGCCGGTCTGGCGGATGGGCCCCTTCTGGTTACCGCCGTCGGTGAACTCCACCACGTAGTGCTTCGACTCCCTGTCGACCTCGAGAACCAGGCGTGAGGAGAGCGCGTTCACCACGGACACCCCCACTCCATGAAGGCCTCCCGACACCTTGTACCCCGAGCCGCCGAACTTCCCGCCCGCGTGGAGCGTGGTGAGCACCAGCTCAGCGGCCGACCGGTCTGGGTACTGGGGGTGTGGATCCACCGGTATCCCCCGGCCGTTGTCCACCACCCGGCATCCACCGTCCGCGAGCAGGGTCACGTCGATACGGGTGCAGAATCCGGCCATGGCCTCGTCCACTGCGTTGTCCACGACTTCCCAGACCAGGTGGTGCAGGCCACTGGGTCCGGTCGAGCCTATGTACATGCCCGGCCGGGTACGAACGGGCTCGAGCCCCTCGAGCACCGTTATGTCACTGGCTTCGTACGAAGACGCGACCGGCTGCCGGTCTGCCTTCTCCTCCACGTTCAGCGCCACGAGCGCGCCCTTTCGAGTGCCATGTATACGAGAAGCGCCCCCTGTTGGGTCACCTCGGGGGTGCTCCCGTCCATGGGGTGCTGATCTGACGAGTGTACCAGCGCCCGGCCAGAGCGTCCGTAATCATCGGTGCAGCCTCGTAAAAGCGGCCACTACCTGACCCTCACCCTCACGGACCGAGTTCCCTCGGGCAACGCGCGTGCATCTCGGAGGCCCGTGAGGATCTCGGGTGCCATCCTTCGGACCTGGGTGGCCCACGCAGGGTGGTCCACCTCCAGTACCAGGTCGGCTCCTTCCAGGCCGACCGGTTTGACGTGAGCCGCCATGGTGGTTCCCACCACCTCCTCCCACCGGGCGAAGGTCCCGCTCATCCCTGTGACGTCCTGACCGCTAATCCTTCCGATCAGTGAATCCAGGGCCTCGC
The DNA here is from genome assembly GCA_021801795.1 of Actinomycetes bacterium. Lineage (GTDB taxonomy): Bacteria > Actinomycetota > Acidimicrobiia > Acidimicrobiales > JAJYXR01 > JAJYXR01. Next base: position 29,450 of record JAJYXR010000026.1, on the reverse strand, counting down.
CGATGGTCACGGGCTCCTGGCCAGGGCGTCCGGGGCGCCTCTTCCTCGGGCGGTCCATCGAATGGCCTAGAGAATTCCTGGGGCCGCGAGGCTGTGATCGGCTGTGAGCTCGACGACCTTCCCTATCTCCATCCCCGCCGGGAGGTCGCCCGCGGTCGTGAGGATGGTCTGGTTCCTCGGCAACTGGGCGACGAGAGCCGTCGCGCGATAGTGGTCCAGCTCGGAAAAGACGTCGTCGAGCAGCAGCACCGGTGGTTCGCGACCGGGCTCGCTCAGAACGGCGTGGCTGGCCACCTTCAGGCCCAGGGCTATGCAACGCTGCTCCCCCTGGGAAGCCTGGGAGCGCGCCGTCCTGCCGTCGAGCAGCACGACCAGCTCGTCTCGATGAGGTCCCACCCCCGTAGCCTGTCTGACTACATCGTCCTGCCGTCCGCGCACAAGGGCCTCCTGGAGGTCACCCTCCCAGGAGCGCCTGTAGAGAAGGCTCACCTCACTGGACGACCCCGACAGATCACGGTAGGAGGCGTCTACCAGTGGAGAGAGCCGCCCGACCAGATCCTCACGATCCTCGGCGAGCAAGCTGCCGCAGCCCGCCAACCGTTCGTCCCATACGTCCAGGGTCGATCCCACCTCTGGTGAGATCCCTCCCCCCCTACGGGCAATCTGCTTCAGCAGGGCAGCGCGCTGACGGAGCGCTCTTTCAACCGTCCGTATCCGCTCCGCTGCACGTAGGCTCCTCGCCGAAAGGATCCCGTCCAGCCAGGAGCGCCTGTCGGCCGGCCCTCCCTGTACCAGCCGCAGGTCATCCGGCGAGAAGGTGACAGCCCGGAGCACCTCGGACACCGACGACGTATTCCTCACCCGGTTCGAGTTAATCTCCAGAGTCGCGTTGCGGGTCCTGGGCAGCAGGGCCCTGATCCCGATCTTTCTCCCCCCCACCACGAGGTCAGCGATCACCATGGCCTGGTCGGCCCCGGTCCGCACCAGCAAATCGCGTTGGGAGCCACGAAAAGATCTCTGGTCCGCGAGCCAGGAGACCCCTTCGACCACCGAGCTCTTCCCGGCCCCGTTCGGTCCCGTGAGGGCTGTGGTCCCCTCGATGGCGATGTCGACCTCCACCTGGGAAAAACACCGGAAATCCGTCAGGGAGATCCTCGACAGGGCCATCTCCAGCCGCGGTGGTCAGGAAACCCGTACCGGCATCAGTAGATATCGGTAGTCCTCCTGGGCCGGCGCACGTACCGTGGACGGCTTGGAGGAGTCGGTGGTCTCGATGAGGACGTCGTCTCCCTGTACCGCCTCGATCCCGTCGGCTAGATATGCAGGGTTGAAGGCCACCGTCGTCTCCTCACCGTCGAGCTCGGCGTCTATCTCCTCGCTCTCGTGGCCGACCTCCTGGGAGGACACGCTGATCTCGAGAGTTCCCGGCCGCATGGACAGCCTGACCGGGGTCGTGTTGTCGCGCACCAGCAGGCGTGCGCGCCGTAGGGCCTCGAGTATCGCGTCTCTGCCCACTAGCAGCTTGCTCGGGTACCCCGGTGGGATCAGCTGCTGGTAGTCGGGGAACTTTCCACTCAACAGGCGGGTGGTGAGCCTCGTGTTGCCCACCCTGAAGGTGGCATCGGTGTCGGCCAGGGACAGGCCAAGCGGACGGTCCTCCTTCGAGGAGGATCCAATGAGACGCTGGAGCTCTCCGAGTCCCCTGGCAGGGACCAGGAGCTCGTCCACCCCATCGGGAACAGCCTCTGCTCCCGTCATGTCCCTGAGAGCCAGCCGGTAGGAGTCCGTGGCCACGAGGCGAATCCCGTCACCGAAGCGTGTAATGAGAACGCCGGTCAGCAGGGGTCGTGCATCGTCGGTCGATGCAGCCCTGACCACCTGGCGGAGCGCCTCCGCGAATTTATCCGTGTCCAGCTCCACATGGTTGCCCGCCGGCTCAACGAGGACTGGGAAGTCCTCCACTGGCAGGGTTCTGACCACGAAGCGCGATCTGGCCGCCGATATCTCCACCTCCCCATCGGAGTCCTCGATAGTCACCGCACCGGGTTCGAGTGATCTCACGATGTCGGCTGCCAGGCGCGCTGGTACCACACAGATGCCGTTGTCCAGGCCGATCACCTCTGTCTCGACGCGGATGGTGAGGTCCAGGTCCGTACCGGTCACCCGCAGATCGTTACCGTCCACGGCCATGCGCACCCCGCCTGACGCCGCCGGGGTGGTGGCACGACCGGCGGTAGCCCGGCCGGCCGTGGTGAGGGCTTCGACCAAGGTGTCTCGCTCGCAGCGGAACTTCACACAGGGTCCTTTCCTAGATGGTATTTAAAAACAGGTAATGGTAGTAGTGGCTGTGGATTGTGGGTTACAAGGCAAACTGCCTGCTGGGTGCCAGTATTTCTCCACACAGGCGGTGCGGTGGATTCCACAGGAGCCGCCCGGTTCCGCCATCGACGGGAATGAAGCATGGTAATACCCCGGAGCCGTTCCACCGGTAGAGACGATATCCCACAACCTCTCCACAGCCGGACCCACAGGTCATCTCTCTGCCTTGATACGCACTATTAGTTCTGTGACCTGGTCGTATATCTGGCGGCGTTCCTTCATGAGGGCGGATATCTTCTCCACGGCATGCATCACAGTGGTGTGATCCCTGCCGCCGAACTCGCGGGCTATGGCCGGGTAGGAGAAGTCGGTGAGCTCACGGAATACGTACATGCTGATCTGGCGCGCGGTAACCAGCGGACGGCGACGGCTCGGTCCGCAGAGCTCGTCCACGCTGAACCCGAACGTAGAGGCGGTAGCAGCGAGGATCATCTGGGGTGTGATCCGGCGTGGCTGGTCGGCAGCCACGAGATCGGACAAGACGTGCTCAGCGAGCTCCCGGTCCACCCGCTGGCGGTTCAGGCTGCCGTAGGCCGCGACCCTGATCAGGGCCCCCTCGAGCTCCCGGATGTTGTCCTTCACATGGGTGGCGATGAACTCGAGCACCTCGGCGGGGACATCCAGTAGCTCTGAATCAGCCTTCTTCCTGAGGATGGCCAGCCTGGTCTCCAGTTCCGGAGGCTGGACATCGGTTATGAGACCTGACAGGAAACGACTTCTCAGCCGGTTCTCCAGGGTGGCAATCGACTTGGGGGGACGATCCGAGGTGAGGACGATCTGGCGAGATGCACCGTAGAGGTGGTTGAAGGTGTGGAAGAACTCCTCCTGGAGCTGCTCCTTTCCTTCCATGAACTGGACGTCGTCGATGAGCAGCACGTCGCACTCCCTGTAGCGCCGCTTGAACGCCGTCGTGGTGTTCGAGCGGATCGCGTCCACGAACTCGTTCATGAATGTCTCCGTAGAGACGTAGCGGACGTAGCGCCCCGCGAAGTTGTCCCTGACGTAGTTTCCTATGGCGTGGAGCAGGTGGGTCTTGCCGAGTCCCGCCCCGCCGTGGATGAAGAGAGGGTTGTACGACTTGGCAGGGGCCTCGGCCACCGAGAGGGCCGCCGCGTGGGCGAAGCGGTTCGAGGAACCTATGACGAACGCCTCGAAGCTGTAGCGCGAGTCCAGGCTGTCGTCGTGATGCCTGGTGGGACGGCCAGAAGGAGAGCTTCTCTCCCGTCCCGGGTAACCGGTAGCCCGGACGTACCCGTCCTGGACCAGCTCCAGCTCGGCCCCGAAACCCCCCGCCGAATGGTCCGCAGGGATACCGGCGCGCTCGGGACCCAGCAAGGCAACGGTGTCCGGAGCCTCGGTGTCGGCTCGGCAAAGGCCCAGGCCAAGAGCACCGCCGGCTCCTTCGTGGGGTGAGGGTGCCATCGGTGCCACTGCGAGGCTGACGCTCATTTCCTTGCCAGTCAGCTCGGTGAACGCGGCGGCGATGAGGCCGATGAAACGCTCCTGGACACGATCTCTGACGAGAGCATTTGGCACGTCGATCAGCACCGAGTCCTCGGTGACCGAGCGCGGCTCGAGGCCGGACAGCCACGCGTGCCAGGTAGCCTCCGACACCTGGTCCCTCAGGGCCTCAGAGCAACGCTTCCACAAGTCCTTAGCTGCGTTCACCTCGGATTTCATCCCCCGGTCCTCGGTTGCGTCCACAGGGTAATCCACAGGTGTGGATTCCGGACCAGTACCAGCCGAGGTTCGAGGCGCCGCTCGAATGGCGCCAATGGCGAGTACGGGACCGACTGGTAGATGGACAGAAAGGTACACCCCCGGCAGGGCGCTTGCTCGCGGGCTCGAAAAGCCTGGCAGAAGGTCTGAAGTGGTGGCGGTGGCCCAGCGCGCATAGCATGGTGGGGTCCAGTCCGCTCGGACCGACGAGTCAGTGAGCTCCTTGGTCTGGAGAGGTCCGCCTTCGTGGCACCGCCGGTGCCTTTTTTCAAGGACGGGAAGATCGAGATGAAGCGCACATTCCAACCCAACACGCGCAGGCGTGCCAGGAAGCACGGCTTCAGGCATCGCATGGCGACGCGTGCCGGAAGGGCGATCGTACGCTCCAGGCGCCTCAGGGGTCGCCGGCGCCTGGCAGCGTAGGGAAACACCCGTGATCTGGCGAGTGCGTGGGCGCTCCACCTTCGACGCCCTGCGGCAGAGCAGGAGAAGGGCCAGCGCCGGACCGCTAAGGGTTAGCTACGTGGACAACACCGCCCACCAGGTGCCCCCGGTGAACCCGGCCTCTACGGCGCGCACCCGGGAGCCAGTAGAAGTGCATCCCCAGGTGGCATATGCGATAACCAAGCGCGTCGGATGCGCTGCAGAGCGCAACCGCCTGCGCCGGCGCCTGCGGGCGGCGGCGAGCCTGGCCGAGCCCGATCTGCGCCCGGGAGCCTACCTGGTGAGCGCATTTCCCGAGGCCAGAGAACTGGGCTTCGAGGAGCTCGGCCGAGCCCTGCACCGAGCAATGCACCTAGCCAGCGCGGAGAAGCGATAGCGATGCAGCACACCTCGGGACTTCCCTCCACGGATGGCAGCACCGCGACCCGCCCCGAGTCGACCCGCCCCGAGTCGACCAGGCCGGCATCCTGGCCCGCCAGGCTGGCGATCTGGCTCATCCGCGCCTATCAGGGGGCCAGGTCTGGCAGGCCATCGCCGTGCAGGTACCTGCCGACCTGTTCCAGCTACGCGCTGGAGGCCATAGAGATACACGGCCTGTCCCGGGGGCTTCGCATGGCTACAGCGAGGCTGGCCCGTTGCGCCCCATGGGGTGGATCGGGTTTCGACCCCGTCCCCGGGCGCGCCCGCGTGTCGGACGCGCTGTCCAGCAGCACGGTAGCGCCACAGCCGGTGCGTCGGGGCGCGCACGCCTCTAGATCCGGATCTCCCGGGTAGCAGGAGCGCGAAGATACATGATAATCGCGAGCACCATCGGCCAGATCTTTGAACCACTCTTCAAGCTCATAGCGGAGCTCCTGGCAGTCTTCTATGCGCTCACCCCGAATTACGCAATAGCGATAGCCTTACTTACGCTAGCTGTGATGGTTGTTACGGCCCCGCTAACTATTAAGAGCACGAAATCAATGGTCGCCATGCAGCGGCTGGCACCCGAGCTGAAGAAGATTCAACAGAAGTACAAGGGCGACAGGCAGCAGCTCAACGAAGAGATGATGAAGCTCTATCGTGAGAATAACGTAAGCCCTGCTGGCGGCTGTCTACCAATGTTAATTCAGATGCCAGTCTTTATAATCCTCTATGACGTTATTCGTGGACTTACTAACACGATAACAGTCCACCACCACATAGTTCCGGCACCACGCTATATAGGGCATCAAACTCTCCTTTACAAGAATCTATACCACAGTGCTGGAAAGATGGTCTCTTTCGGTGTGGATCTGGCCAAGAGTGTCATAGCGCACCACCACTCATTGGGATCAGCGGCACCGTATTGGGTGATGTTCGTCGCGGCTATCGTTCTCCAGTATCTTCAGATCAACCAGATAAACAGGAGAAACCCGCAGCTAGCGCAGACCAACCCGCAGGCGCAGATGATGCAGAAGTACATGCCGATCATGTTCGCGGTGTTCTACCTGTACTTCCCGGCAGGCGTGGTGGTCTACTTCATCGTCTCCAGCCTGAGCAGGATCGCCATACAGGAAGGCCTATTCCGCTTCGGGATGATACCCACAGGAGCGCCGTCGGGCTCAGACGACCTGGCTGGCGCGAAGTCCTCCGCAGGCTCCTCGGCTCCTCGGCGCCCCACGCTCCTGGACAGGTTCGCCGACCTCCAGAAGAAGTACGCACCGGCACCCCCACCGGCGCCCCTGCCGCCACCCCGGAGGGAGCCTTCCAGCCAGGGGGGGGCGGCCGGGGGAACGACTCGAGGGGGGGGCAGCTCCGGATCGAACCGGGGATCTAACCCGCAGAAGCCGAAGAGCTCTGGAAATCGATCGGGCCAGAAGGCCGCCGGTGGGAGCTCTGGTGGGAAGGAAAGCACCTCGTCGGGTAAGGCCGGTGGCCGGGTCGGGGATTCGAACGGCACGCGCAGTGCGAACGGGGATGGACCACCGAAGGCCACTGCACACCCGCGGTCGAAGGACAAGCGCGAGAGAAGGGCTCGTTGAGGTAGATGGAATGGGTGGAAACGACTGGTAAGACAGTCGACATTGCCAAGGAAGCGGCTCTTGACCAGCTGGGTGTGGCAGAAGCGGACGCGGAGTTCGTGGTGGTCACCGAGCCCAGGTCTGGTCTTTTCGGCCTGCTGCGAGGTGAGGCGCGGGTCAGGGCCCGAGTGGTTCCGAAGGCGCCGCGGCCCAAGCGTGGCAGGGGTGCCAAGAATCCGCGCGCCGAATCAAAATCAAAGGGTGCGTCGAAAGAAAAGGCCGACGGATACTCGGATCGGACTAAGAGCAGATCGGCGAAGAACCGTGCTCCCGATGGAGACGAACCGCAGAGGGGCTCAGGAAAGGCGAAACGTCAGTCGGGTGAGAGGAGCTCCCCCAAGGCAGGGTCGAAGAACCGGGCCAAGTCTGACGAATCTACGGAAGAGACCTCGAAGGAATCGTCCAATGGACGCAGGTCGCGTTCTGCGAACAGTGACGGTGTCGATAGAGCGGAAGGAAACACGAACCGTCCAGGTGGGTCAGGTAGGAGAAGAGAGGGAGCAGACACCATGCAGGAATCAGCACCGATAGAGGTTCAGGCGAGCGAGGCCAAGTCGTTCGTGGAAGGTCTAGTCAGGGAGATGGGCCTCGCGGGCACGGTCTCGAGCCAGGTACTGGACGAGTCCACTGCCGAGATAAAGGTGGAAGGCGACGGGCTCGGTCTCCTCGTCGGTCGTGGCGGAACCACCATTGCCGCCGTTCAGGAGCTGAGCCGTGCCGCGGTGCAGCGCGCCACTGGTGGGCGAGTAGATCGGATCCTCATCGACGTGGCAGGATATCGTGCCAAGAGGGCTGAAGCATTGCAGAAGTTCGCCCAGCAGGTAGCACAGGAGGTCATCACCAGCGGTACCGAGCGCAGGCTGGAGCCCATGGCTTCTCCTGATCGCAAGGTGGTGCACGACGCCGTTACGGAGATCGCTGGGGTGGGTACCAGGTCCGAGGGCGAAGACCCGCGTCGCTATGTCGTGATATTCCCCACCGACGAGGCTCCTGGAGACAGTCTCCCGCATCTTTGATCCACAGGTTCGCCGGAGCTGCGTAGCGTGAACCTGGATCCAGAGCTCGCGTTGGTGCTGTCGAGAGCCAGGTCCATGGGATTTCTCGGTTCCTCGGAGCTGGATTACCAGGCTGCTCATGCTCTCGGGTTCGCTACTGCGCTAGAGGAGATCGAGCCGTCGAACCTGCCTGTCAGCCGTGTCGACCAGCATCGAGCATCTCCCGGCCCTGCTGCCGCCATGAACACCCCTACTGACGGATCCTGGATTCCGGCCAGAGTAGTGGATCTTGGCTCCGGTGGCGGCCTACCTGGGTTGGTGCTTGCCACACGGTGGACTACTACCAGATTCGTTCTCATGGAGTCGAACCGCCGGCGTGCAACGTTCCTACGCGAGTCCGTAGATAGACTGGCCCTAGGTACCCGTGTGGATGTGGTGGAGGAAAGAGCCGAGGCAGCAGCTCGAGACCCGAACATGAGGGCTGCGTTCGATCTGGCTGTAGCAAGATCATTCGGTCCCCCAGCAGTCACTGCAGAGTGTGCAGCGGGCTTCTTGATGACCGGGGGCCTGCTGGTGGTATCAGAACCTCCAGATCCCCCAGGCGACCCGGGGTCAAGCGGCCGCTGGCCACCAGATGGTCTTGCCATTCTGGGGATGCAGCCGCTTGTCGCTAGTAGCAGCCCGTTTCACTACCAGGTTCTCAGGCAGGCCTCTCCGTGTCCGGACAAGTACCCGAGGGCGGTGGGTATACCGGCGAAGAGGCCCATATTCAGGCCACGAGCCTAGCAAGCACCTGCCCGGCAAGAGGGTTCCTGATGTTTCACGTGAAACCACGTCGGCGTACTTGACCTGGCGGCTCCAAGAGTGAAGTATGGTGCACCGTGACCAATGCCAAGGCAGATAAGGCTGGTAAGAAGGCGGGCAGCGGCGATGAAGAGGGGTCGGTCCAGCACAAGAGGCCAGATCTGCCTCGGGTCATAGCTGTTGCCAACCAGAAGGGCGGGGTTGGAAAGACCACCACCGCCGTGAACCTTGGGGCCAGTCTAGCGGAGATGGGATACCGGGTTCTCGTGATAGACCTGGATCCCCAGGGCAACGCGACCACCGGGCTCGGAGTAGACGCTCGCAACTTCGAGCAGTCGATGTACGACGTCATGATGCGTGAGACCCCGCTGGAAGACTGCATCGAGCCGACCAGCATGAAGAACCTCTTCGTAGCGCCGGCGACCATAGACCTCGCTGGTGCAGAGATCGAGCTGGTTCCGATGTTCAGCAGGGAGCTGAGGCTACGACGCGCCATCGAACCAGTGCTCGAGGATTTCGACTTCGTACTGATCGACTGCCCGCCTTCCCTGGGCCTCATAACCGTGAACGGCCTGGCTGCCGCGCGGGAGGTGCTTGTGCCGATCCAGTGCGAGTACTACGCACTGGAGGGATTGGGTCAGCTATTGAGGAACGTTCACCTGGTGCAGACGAACCTGAACTCGGGCCTAGAGGTAACCACCATAGTGCTAACCATGTACGACGCCCGGACGAAGCTTGCCGATCAGGTGGCCTCCGAGGTGAGGGAGCACTTCGGAGCCCGCGTGTGCCGTAACGTAGTGCCGCGGACGGTGAGAATCTCAGAGGCGCCTTCATTCGGGCAGCCAATTACGGTTTTCGATCCGACTTCCCGGGGGGCGATTGCCTACCGGGAGCTGGCAAAGGAGGTAAGTGGTGGCTAGAAGGAGCGGGCTTGGCAAAGGCCTGGGGGCACTCATCCCGACGGAGGCAGTCGGTGACCGTTCGTCCAGCCTGAGGGAGCTACCCATAACCAGCATCAGACCGAATCCACTACAGCCACGCACCCACTTCGACGAGGACTCGATGTCGTCGTTGGCCGCCTCGATACGAGAGCTCGGCATACTGCAGCCGGTATTGGTACGCGAGATAGAGGAAGACGAGTACGAGCTGGTCGCTGGGGAGAGAAGATGGCGTGCCGCCAGACGTGCGGGCCTCCAGACGATCCCGGCTCTGGTTCAGACGACCACCGACCTTCACAGCCTGGAACAGGCACTGGTGGAGAACCTCCACCGGGAGGATCTGAACCCGATAGAGGAGGCTACGGCATACCAGCAGCTAATCGACGAGTTCTCCTACACCCACGACCAGGTGTCATCGCGGGTGGGAAAGAGCAGGACTGCCGTCACCAACATGCTCAGGCTCCTGCAGCTCCCCGCCGGTGTGCAGAGAGCGCTGGCCGATGGGGAGCTGACAGCAGGGCATGCCCGGGCGCTCCTCGGCACCCCTGATAGATCTCTTCAGGAGGAGCTCGCACGCAGGATCGTGGTGGAGAACTTGACCGTGCGCGCAGTCGAGGAGGAAGTACGGCGGAGGACGAGACCTCCAGCCATGGACGGCGTGGGTGAGGACGCCGGCACCGCTTCAATAGACTCCGGCACCGCAGCCCATGTCGACCAGCCCAGCAGGCAAGGGCCGGAATCTGCTGCTAGAGGTCCATCGGCAGCAGTCGATGACAGGAGGAGGCTGCCTGCACCTGGGGTTCTGGAGCTCGAAGAGCTATTGTCTGGTCATCTGAACACACGCGTGAAGGTGGAGATGGGCGGCAAGCGTGGGAAGGTGATAGTAGAGTTTGCGACGCTCGAGGACCTGGAGCGTATATACAAGCTGATGGTAGGGGCCTGATCAGCCTGTTCCTCATCTAATGGTGTATGTACCACCGACAGTGCCCACAGGTGGCAAGCACGTTTTCTGACCAGGGGTTTCGCGCTCAGCGCGATGACTCAACCTTCCACGGTATCTGCAGGTTGATCCACAACCTGTGCATGAGGTTGTGGATACACGAGGTCGTTCCTGGTGAGAGCCGGTGTATCCCGCACCTGGAACCAACCTGGTGGAGTCAGTATGGCCTCACAGAGGGGACTCTGCCCAGGCGGCTACAGCGGTCGACACCGCAGCGGACAGCTCCGGGCCTCTTCTGACCACGTCGGAGGCAGAGCCCACCTCGCAGATGACAGCGGGCATCTGGGTCTCTCTCAACACCGGCACCGACATGCCTCTCACGGACCCGGTTATATCCAGAGCCTCTGACACATGATGCATCACCGACTCTGCCAGCCGCTTCCCTCCAGGAGACTCGTAACGGTATCCGGCGTAGTACGCGACCTTGCAGCAGCGTGACTGGTGGTCGAGCCTCAATCCTATGTAGACGTCTGCTCTGGCCAGGTTCGCAATAGAGGCCTGAGCCGACCCGTCGGGGTGCCAGACAGGGATAACCTCGGCGCCGGATCCACTCAGATGTCGCGTGATAGAAGCCACCATCACATCGAGGCCCCCCTCCTCTCCGACAGCGACTCTGCGATTAGCTATCGTGCGGGGAGACTGGCGCAAGAGTTCCCGGTCTCGCACGGTGGTCACCAGCTCCGGGTCTCCATGGCGGGGCATCACCCTGAACAGTTCCGAGAGGGTGCTCCTGCCGCATATTCCGTCAGGAGGCAGGCCAAGGTTCCTCTGGAGCTCGGCCAGAGCGGTAGCAGTCAGCGGACCGAATATGCCGTCCACCCGACCGGTGTCGAACCCGAGCGCGGAGAGCCGCCTCTGGAGGTCGGCTACGTCGTCCCCCCTCAGCATCGGCTGGCGCCGGTACAAGAGCCGGTCACCCAGGCGCAACCCCGCCTCGACAAGCGCCGACCAGGTCTGGGGACCACAGACCCCGTCTATACGCAGCCCCCTGGCGTGCTGGAAGGCCTCGACCCCGGCCCGGGTTCCAGGACCGAAGGTAGCAGCCGGATCAGGTGCAGTGGAGAACCCGAGCGCGGAGAGCCGCCTCTGGAGGTCGGCGACAGCATCCCCATCGCTGCCTATGGCGAGAGGGAGCGTCGAGAGTGGTTCGATGCTCAGAGGTACGCCTGTATCTCCTGCAGGAGTTGAGCCTTGCCCCGGGCACCCACCACCCGTACCTTCGGCTCGCCGTCGACGAAGAGGATGAGAGTGGGAATGCTCATTACCTCGAAACGCCGGGTGGTGTCGAGATTATGGTCTATGTCCAGTTTCCCGATAGTCAGCTTCCCCGGGTGCTCTGCTGCTATCTCGTCGAGTATCGGCGCGACCATCTTGCAAGGACCGCACCACTCCGCCCAGAAGTCCACGAGGATTGGCACCTCTGAGGACTTCACGTGGAGGTCGAAATCGCTATCGCTCAAAGTGATGACACTATCGCTCATAGATATATCCTTAACCTGTCAGGGACGCTACCGGGTCCACTCCATGCCGGCGGCTCCAGAGTACCGGCTCATGGCCGCCGGTGTTTGCTTGACTCGAGCCATCTTTCGGCGTCGATGGCGGCCATGCACCCAGATCCAGCGGCCGTGATCGCTTGGCGGTATACGTGGTCCTGGACGTCGCCGCAGGCAAAGACGCCGTCCACGCTGGTAGAAGATCCCCCATGGGTAACCAGGTATCCGTTGGCGGCCAACTCGAGCTGACCCTGGAAGAGGGCGGTGTTCGGCTCGTGGCCGATCGCGACGAACAGCCCGGCCAGCTCCATGAGGCTCTCCTCTCCGCTGGTGGTGTCACGCACACGCAGGGCCTCGAGCTTCGAAGCGCCGAGCACCTCGACCACCACGGTGTTCCAGCGGAAGTCGATACGCTCGTTCGCAAAGGCACGATCCTGCATGATCTTCGAGGCCCGCAGCTCCTTGCGCCGGTGGATGATCGTGACCTTGCTGGCAAAGCGGGTGAGGAACACAGCCTCCTCGATAGCGGAGTCCCCGCCGCCCACGACCGCGATCTCCTGGCCACGGAAGAAGAACCCGTCGCAGGTGGCACAGGTGGACACCCCGTGTCCGAGAAGCCTGTCTTCGCCCGGGACCCCGAGCATGAGAGACCTGGCCCCGGTGGCCACGATCAAGCAATCCGCGCTCACGTCTGGGACCGACTCCTCCTGGCCGGCCGAATCGCTGGTCCAGAGGCGAAACGGCCTCTCACTCAGGTCGACCCTGGTGACACGCCGTCGGACGATATCGGCACCGAAGCGGGCTGCCTGTTCCTCGAAGCGCTGCATCAGCTCGGGGCCCAATATGCCGTCCACGAAGCCCGGGAAGTTCTCGACCTCGGTGGTGAGCATGAGCTGGCCGCCAGGCTGGTCACTCGTGGAGGAGGGCTCCCCGGCAAGCACCAAGGGACGTAGATTCGCCCGGGCGCTGTATATGGCAGCAGTGAGACCTGCGGGACCGGACCCGACGACGACTACCTGAGCATGGCGCCCTGCATCGGTCGTGCCCATCAGACCCTCCCCTCGGATCCACCAGCCCGTCCGGTATTACGTGGGCTGCGGTGAGACCAGGCATAGGCGCCTGCCATGCACCACAGGAAGCCGACCAGCGCATCCGATGCCCACACCCTGTTCGCGAACGCATAGACGTCGAGCAGGCGGATCACGGCGATGGCCACCAGCACCCCCGCCAGCACCGCCATGGTCGCTATCAGGAGCCCGAACACCGCTCCTCTGGCAGCGATGACGAGGGGTCGCACCACCCGATCGCGTACGGTGCCCACCACGTCCTCCACCATGTCTGCAGCTCGGGCAGGCCAATCGGCCTCGTGGGGGTATGGGGCCTCGCCCGCTCCAGTCATACCTCGTTCGTCCATGCCAGCGAGGTTAGTCGGCTAAGGACGCCCGTAGGGTCGGCGCGGCTCAGGTGCCCGGTGGTGCCTGGCCAGCAGCAGCCTGGTAGCACATGCCGATGGTGCCAGGCCCGGTGTGGCTGCCAATCACAGGCCCCAGGGGGACCACCTCGGGGCTGACCGGCGGGTCGCTCTTCGCCAGCAGGTCGAGCAGGTCCTGGACATCGTCGGCGTCACCGTCGACTACGGTCACCCGACCGCCGGGTCCAGCCTCGACTGCCTTAGTGGCCAGGTAGGCCAGGGCGCGAGACCTGGTTCGCTGCTTGGACTCGGTGTCCACGCGTCCCTCTCGTACCTCGATCACCGGCTTTATCGAGAGCATGGAGCCGAGCAGTGCGGCCGCCCCTCCGATGCGTCCACCGCGTCGAAGGAACTCCAGGCTGTCTATGACCGCGAATATGCGCGTACGGTCGCGCCTGGAGAGCACCTCGGCTTCTATCTCGTCGAGGGACCTGCCTGCCTCGGCAGCGTCGACAGCCGCTTGGACGAGCATGCCCTGGGCGGCGGTCACCGACAGCGAGTCGATCACCCTGACCTCGATCCGGTCGGAGAGTGCCGAAGCGGCCGTGCAGGCCGACTGGTAGGTAGCGGATAGCTCCGAGGACAGGCAGATGCACACCACGGCCTCAGCTCCGGCGTCTGCTGCCTGGGTGAAGGTCTCCTGGAACGCCCCGGGTGCCGGGGCTGCCGTCGAGGGCATCACGGTGCCCTCCCCCAGGCGCTTCCAGAAGTCGGCAGTGGAAAGCTCCGTGCGGTCGACCAGCTCCTCGTCGCCGAAGCGGATGGTGAGGGGGACGACCCGAACGCCGCGGTCCTCGGCCATCGAACGTGTCATGTCAGACGCGCTGTCGGTCACCACATGGATGCCAGGCATCGGCCCCTCCCTCGGTAGATCTTCTCCAGGCGCGAACACACATCATCCCCCAGGTAGGAGGGTGATCTGCCCAGCCTACCGTGTAGCTGTCGCACCGGTAGGCTAGTTCCTGCGCATCAGGTGCAGGCCCGCACGCCTGCGGGAGCTGATCAGGGCGCCGGCTGTGGCCACCAGCGCGTATGCAGCTGCCCCACCGGCGACGCCGAGAAGCACCCTGCCCAGAAGGCCCAGGGCGCTCTGCGATCCGCTCAGGTTCGAGGTGACGGCTGCGACGACGACCAGGGCAGCGGTGGCCACCACTACCCGCAGGGCAGGGCGCGCGACGTAGGACAGGTCCAGGCCGTGGCCCTTCGAGCGCAGGTGCGCGAAAGCCACTATGGCGGCGATGGTATAGGCGATGCTGATGGATAGCGTGATCCCCTCCAGCCCGAGCAGCCCGGCTAGGATGACCGCGCCCACGATGTTCAGGAGGTTCTCCAACAGGTACAGCCAGAAGGCAGACCGGGTGTCCTGGATGGCCTGCAAGACGCGCACGGCGTAGAGGAAGGCGCAGAACCCGGGCAAGCCCAGGGCGAGCATCGCCAGGGCGTGGGCGGTAGGCAGCGTGCTGGCGATGCTCCCTGCTCCGTGGCCGAAGATGAAGGCCACCAGCGGGCGTGCCAGCACGATCTCTCCGGCTGCCGCAGGAAGGATTATCGCGAGTATCGACCGCAGGCCTGTCGCCAGCCGCCTCCTGAACAGCCTCACGTCGTCACGTGCCCAGTGAGCCGCGAGCTCTGGGGTGACGGCACTCATCACCGAAACGGCCATCACCCCGTAAGGCAGCAGGAACACCGTATAGGCGTAGGTATAGGAGGAGAGTGCGCCCGGTCCGACTCGCTCGGCCAGGGCCAGCACCACCATGAGCGCGACCTGGTTCGCCAGGACGAAACCGAGTGTCCAGCCCGAGAGGCGCACCACGGTCCTCACCGCCTCGTGGCGGAAGGACGGCAGCCAGCGCAGCTCCAGACCGGCTCGTCTCAGGCTGGGGATGAGCAGGAGTCCCTGGAGCACCACGCCGAGAGTGGTGCCCAGGCCCAGCACTACCAGCTCGGTCCGGTGGGCCTGGATGCTCGCGAGCGTGGGGCCATGGACCACCGTCCCGAAGGAGACCAGCATGGCTATCAGCACCAGGTTGTTCACCACGGGCACGAAGGTCGGTGCAGCGAACCGGCGCGTGGTGTTCAGCAGGGCAGTGGCGATGCTGATGAAACCATACGCGGCGAGCTGGGGCACGAAGAGGCGCAGGAGCTCGGTAGCCACCGCGCGCTGGAGCCGGGCGTGCTCGCCGTGAATGAGGACCGTCACCGCGTCCACCACCCAGGGGGCGGCGGCCAGGAAGACGAGGGACGCAGCCGCGAGGACCAGTAGGGCCACGCTGGTCACCGCAGAGATGGCCTCCCAGGCCTCTTCTCGAGGTCGTCTCACCAGCCTGTCGACGAACACCGGTACGAACGTCGCGGCCAGGACCCCCCCTATGACGAGGTCGTGGACGATGTTGGGCATCGTGTTCGCGAGGTTGTAGGCGTCCGCGAGCGACGTGAAGCCGAGCGCGTAGGCCAGCGCGAACATGCGGGCCACCCCTGTGATGCGCGAGAGGGCCGTGCCGGCCACCATCGCGGCTGTCGCCCGGCGGATCTGCCTGGGGGAACCGGTCTCGTATCCGGTCTCCTCTCCGGGCGGGTCCCCGCCCTTCATCGGCTGCTCATCGGGTACCTGCTCGGGCCTGCCGGTGCCTGGCGTGCGCGGGAAGCCTGCTGTGTCCAGAGCGGGCAGTCCGGAACCACCAGGCGAGGAGGATCAGGATCGCACCCACCGAGAGCACTATCCCCATCAGCGACACCGCGCGCGACCGGATGGTCAGCCGGCCTTCTAGGAACACGAGCCCTCCAGAGGGCGAGGTGATGCTTATCTCGACCGGGAAGTCGCCGGGGGTCTTCGTCCGGACGTTCAGGTATGCGGCGTTGGTGCTGCGGCCGAGGGTCAGCGTGCGCGTGGAGCCGTCAGGAAACGCCAGGCCGTCGCTCTTCAGCGTGAGGATCACCTTTAGTGGGTAGGGAGCGGCACTCAGTATGGTCACCGGCACCCGGCCGGTCGTAGATGTGAGGGTAATCGTCCTATCCGAGGTGAGTGCCAGCTGGTGGAGCTGGATGTCCAGCTCCCGGTAGAAGGTCCCCACTGCCCTGGGGCGCTCGGGAGGGCTCAGCAGGCTCGATTGGGTCGCCAGCAGGAAGTCGGTCAGGTTCCCGATCACCCCAGGGTTCGTCACCGCGCTCTCGAACGCGTCGAGGCGAGCGCCGGCAGCTCGGATGCTCGCGGCGGGCAGCTGGGCCGACGCTGACCCAGGAACCGGGGCCAGGTGACGCACGGCGGCCTCGCCGTCCACACCGGCGGGAACGCTCTGGAGAAGGCTGGACACGGTCACGGGGTCCACCACCGGACTGGTGGCCAGCCCCGAGAAAAACGCAGAGAAGAAACCTCTGCCGGGATCCCAGCTCGTCGGAGCGACTGCTACCACGCCTCTCAAGGTGTCGAGGTTCGGCTGCTCGAAGTAGATGAGCGCGAGGTCGGCCAGCAGCCAGTGGGCTGCCAGCACGCCGTTGGTTCCGACAGCGTCGCCCAGCTCCGTGTCCAGCCCCGGGTCGCTGACTACCGCCTGGACGACCGAGCCGCCGCCGGAGCTGAGCGTGAAGGGCTGGGTGGGGGTGAGGGTTCCCACCGAGCCGCTCAGCGCGTCCTCGGGCAGCACCATCTGATGGATGCCCAGCGAGGTCAGCTCGGAAACGGACGCCGCGCTGGGGGTGCCAGCCGATACCCATGTCCCGCCCAGGGTGTGGATGCCGGCCCCGGTCATGATGTGGCCAGCGCGTGAGAGCTGGGTGGACAGGTAGCTACCCAATCCTGCGGACACCAGGGCATCAGCGTCCACCGGCACGTAGGTAGAGGCGATGCTCTCGTGCGACGGAGCACCCGCTGCTGCAGCCAGCGCCGACAGCGTGGAGCGTGCCGAGGACAGCCGACCGGGCAGGCTGCTCGACTCCTCCAGCGCCGCGACGGCTGCAGGCTCGATCTGGAGGGTGACTGGGAGCGAGGTAGTCGAGAGGCTGGTGGCCTCCCGGCTGAACGAGGAGAAGCTCCCGGCAGGAACCGAGGCCCCAGAGGCAGCATCGGTTACCCCGGAGGGCAGTGACATGGGGACCACGATGGCGAAGCGAAGGCGCCTGGTACCCGGAGGCGGTTCGACGAAGACCAGTTGCGTGACGATAGACGCGAGCTGCAGCCCTGAGCTGTCCGATACGAGGGCGACGCGCACCGGGTAGACGCCGGCGCAGGTCGAGATCTGGCAGGCCAGCACCACACCGAAGGGGGTGGGAGGCACCGGCGGCGAACCGCCGGTGCCTATGGGCACGAAGAGGTCATAGCCACCATGTGGATCTGCAGGCACCGACGCCAGGGGCACCGGGGCCAGACGATCCAGGACGGGCCCCTCGCCAGACGCCGTGCCAAGCGACTCGCGAAAGGCCGACTGGGTCCTGAGGCGCCTGTAGAGGGTCAGCTCCACCGAGACCTTGCTCGGGTCGGGACCGACTACGCCGATGTGCATATCGAAGGACTGGCCAGGCGCCACCCATGTGGACTGGCCGAGCAGAGTCAGGCTCGCGGCGCTCCGGGCGGGCGCGCCGGAGGCGCCCGCAGGCCCCGTGGCAGCCAGCAGCATGAATATGGCGACGGCGCCCACGCATGACATCCAGGCGCGAACCCGGCGCAGAGCGCCCTGCGGGAACGTATACACGCGGCGCCGAATTGTAGTGCCTGGCATCCGAGGCCGGTGCCCCGCTCGGAGTCGTCGCCAGCGGCGCGCGCCAGCGCACTACCCTCGATCCGATGATCCCAGAGCGCGTGAAGCCTCTAGCCGAGGCCACCGAGGAGCTGGCGCGGCGTTTCGCCGCGGCCGGCTACAGCCTCTACATCGTCGGTGGCTCGGTTCGCGATGCCATACTCGCTAAGAGCCCCGGCGCGCCTTCCTCGCCTTCGTCGAGTCCGTCGTCTCCGCCGAGGAGTGCCGCTCAGGCCGGCCAGGAGCTCTACCAGACCGACATCGACCTGACCACCGATGCCCGTCCGGAGGCCATCGAGGAGATAGTGACCCCATGGGCCGACGCCGTCTGGCTCCAGGGCAAGCTCTACGGAACCATCGGCTGCATGCGACGCTCCAGGCGCTACGAGATCACCACCCACCGGGTGGAGACATACAGGTCAGACAGCCGCAAGCCGGAGGTTCTCTTCGGGGACTCCATCGAGGTGGACCTCTCCAGGCGCGACTTCACGGTGAACGCGATGGCTCTCCGGATGCCCGGCATGGAGCTGATCGATCCCTGGGGAGGGCTGGAGGACCTCGCCGCGGGTCGCCTGCGGACCCCGCTCACCCCAGAGGAGTCCTTCTCGGACGACCCCCTCAGGATGATGAGGGCCGCCCGCTTCATCGCGGGCTTCGGCTTCGAGCCGGTGCCGGAGCTGGTGGCGGCCGCGGAGAGCCTCCACGAGAGGCTCGCAATAGTCTCCCCCGAGCGCATACGCGACGAGCTCGATCGCCTGCTCGTCGTGCCCAAGCCCTCACCGGGTCTGTGGTTCCTGGTGAGAACCGGTCTCGCGGACGAGTTCCTGCCCGAGCTGCCCGCGCTCGAGCTGGAGCAGGACCCCATCCAGCGGCACAAGGACGTGCTCGCCCACACCCTTGCGGTGGTCGACAAAGCCAGCCCCGACAGGCTGCTGCGCCTCGCCGCCCTGCTCCATGACATAGGAAAGCCCAGAACTCGCTCCTATGGTCCAGAGGGCGTGAGCTTCCATCACCACGACGTGGTCGGCAGCCGGATGGCTCGTGACCGCATGAAGGCACTGCACTATTCCGGGGAGGACATCGAGGTGGTGAGCACCCTCGTCGAGCTCCACCTGAGGTTCCACACCTACCGGCTCGGCTGGAGCGACCGCGCGGTGAGGCGCTACGTGCGTGATGCTGGTCCGCTCCTGGAGAGGCTGAACGAGCTCACCAGGTGCGACTGCACCACCCGTAACGCCGCGAAGGCCCGTGAGCTCGCCGAGCGGATGGACGAGCTCGAATCGCGTATCACCGAGCTGAGGAGCCTGGAGGAGCTCGATGCCATCCGCCCCGACCTCGACGGCAACCAGGTCATGGAGCACCTGGGGATCAGGCCCGGGCGTGCCGTCGGCGAGGCGCTCGAGTTCCTGCTCGATCTCAGGCTCGACGAAGGACCTCTCGGCGAGCAGGAGGCCTACCGGCGCCTCGACGCCTGGTGGGCCTCCCGCTCGACTTGACTACGGCTAGATATATCGCTACGATACATCGGTAATGACTACAGTCTGCACAGGCATGGGCGGCACCGGCACCGGCACCGGCACCGGCATGGGCACGACCCTTACCCGAAGCCGCCTCTGCCCGGGGGAGCCCGGCGATGCCCCTGAGGCATACCGCTGTGCTTGAGCTGGCCATACTCGGCCTGCTCTCCGAGCGGGACATGCACGGTTACGAGATCCGCCGCCGGCTGCGCGACGAGCTGGGCATACTCTCGAACGTCTCCTACGGCTCGCTCTACCCGGCGCTGAACCGCCTGGAGAAGAGCGGGGCGCTCGAGGTGATGCCCGACCCTGGCTCGTCCGGCTCGCCAGCTCATATTCCCGTTCCCATGACCGGCTCGCTCTCCGGAGAGAGAGCTGCTCTGCGCTCCAGGATCTCCGCCACCACGAAGCAGCGTCGCGCCCGTAAGGTCTACAGGATCACCGACTACGGTCGGAGGCTCTTCGTGAAGCTCCTCGACGAAGAAGCCAGAGGCTCCGGGGACGACGCGAGGCTCTTCGGTCTCCGGCTGGCCTTCGCCCGCCACCTGCCACCCCAGTCGCGCATCCGCCTGCTCGAGCGCCGTAGGGCCCACATGGCAGAGCTGCTGAGCAAGGCGCGCTCCGCGGCCTCCGCCGATCTGCTCGACTCCTACGCGCTCAGCCTGGTGGAGCACACTGCCGAGGTGGCCGAGAAGGACATCTCCTGGCTCGACCACCTGATCGACGCCGAACGCTCGGCGGCTTCCTCGGGACCGGCCGACCAGCCGTCCCAGCAGCCCCATCCCCGCCAGAGCAGTGAGGCGCGGAGCAGTTAGGCGCGGAGCAGTTAGGACGCAGACACCCGATGAGAGCTGAACGACCGAGAACAATCACGGAGGGAGAAACCCCATGAGCAGAGACCTAGGCAGGAAGGTACGCGTGGCGATAGCCGGAGTGGGCAACTGCGCCAGCTCCCTCGTCCAGGGGATCGAGTACTACCGGAACGCGGACCCAGCCGACCAGGTGCCAGGCCTAATGCACGTGAGCCTCGGCGGCTACCACGTGGGCGACGTGGAGCCGGTAGCTGCTTTCGACGTCGACGCCACGAAGGTCGGTGTCGACCTATCCAAGGCCGTGTTCGCCGGCCAGAACAACACCATCCGGTTCTCACCGGTAGGTCACCTGGACGTCACCGTCCAGCGCGGCCCCACCCTCGACGGTCTGGGGCAGTACTACCGCACGATGATCGAGGAGTCGCCGGCGGAGCCGGTTGACATAGCCAGAGCCCTGGTGGAGGCGAAGGCGGACGTTCTCGTGAGCTACCTCCCGGTCGGCTCGGAGGAGGCCCAGCGCCACTACGCCGAGGCCTGCCTGGAGGCAGAGGTGGCCTTCGTGAATGCCATACCGGTCTTCATCGCATCGGACCCCACCTGGGCGCGCCGCTTCAGGGATGCGGGGATTCCCATAGTGGGTGACGACATAAAGAGCCAGGTCGGATCAACCATCGTGCACAGAGTCCTGACCAGGCTCTTCGAGGACAGGGGGGTCGCCCTCGATCACACCTACCAGCTGAACTTCGGCGGGAACATGGACTTCATGAACATGCTGGAGCGCCAGAGGCTGGAGTCGAAGAAGATCTCGAAGACCCAGGCGGTCACCAGTCAGATCGAGAACACCATCCTGCCAGCGGATGACGTGCACATCGGCCCGTCCGATCACGTGCCATGGCTGGCGGACCGGAAGTGGGCCCACATACGCATGGAGGGTCGGAACTTCGGTGACGTGCCCATGGAGGTGGAGCTGAAGCTCCAGGTGTGGGACTCGCCTAACTCTGCCGGGGTCATCATCGACGCTGTTCGCTGCGCGAAGCTCGCGCTCGACCGGGGGATAGGCGGCCCTCTCGTGGGGCCCTGCGCGTACTTCATGAAATCTCCCCCCGTCCAGTACCACGACGACGAGGCTCGGGTGCTGGTGGAGCAGTTCGCGGCAGGAGAGCCGGGGCCCACCTGGCCCGAGAACTGACATCGCCGTGCCGTGCCCCCTGCCAGCGACTAGCGTCGGGCATGTGAAGGGGGATTCCCGGACGCTCCAGGCGCTTCCAGCGAGGGGGACGGAAGGCAGGGTCGAGTACCGCCTCGCGCGTAACGCCGTGGTCAGCCAGTACCGTAAGGGCCGCCTGTCGCGCCTGGACGTCTGCGATGCCCACCCCGAGCTACTCCGGGCAGCCCGGAACATAGGCACGCCTCTCGGGGAGAGCTGCCCCATATGCGAGGAGGCACAGCTCGTACACGTCACCTACGTCTTCGGCCGGCGGCTACCGGCCCAGGGGCGCTGCCCTGCTACCCGGAGAGAGCTCGAACGGCTCTGCAGGCGCACCGAGGAAGTGGCCTGCTACGTGGTCGAGGTCTGCCCCGGGTGCGCCTGGAATCACCTGCTCCGCATGTACCCCGCGGGCGGCCGGGTGAAGGCCACCTGTTCCGCCGAGCAGCGCTGAGACCCGACGGCACCGCTCAGTGCACGGTAGCCACCACCACGAGCAGCAGGAGCAGGGTGACGAACATGTAGGCCACGTAGGCGTCGAGACGCCCAGACTGGAGCCGTCGTACCGCCCGTGAGGCGAGCAGGCCGATTCGGACCCCCGGCCTGTAGACGTAGGTCTCCACCGGCTCCACCACCGAGGACCGGTACTCGATGCGGGCGCTCCCGCCACCCGGCCGCTCATCGAGACGGGCTGGGTCGTCTGGCTCCTCCCGGAGCGTGGACCGCTCCAGACCGTCAGGCTCCCCCAGATGCCGAGCCGGCTCGGCGGCGTCGGATCGTTCGATCATGACCACCTCGTAGCGAGCCCCGAGCACGTTCGCGAGGACGTGGCGCAGCGGGTTCGCGAAGGTGTCGGGATCATAGGCAGTCGGTCCGGACACACCTGGTCCTGCAGAGCGCCAGGCTCGCACACGTCTCGGTCTCAGGTAGCGACCACTGGAGGCCAGGGTGGCCATGACGAGGACCACTGAGAAGGCCAGCGGCATGGCGACCCAGAGCCAGGAGGGCGAGAGGATGGAGAAGTGGGAGTAGACGGGCTGGAGGACCCAGGCAGAAGCAAGCGCCCGGCGTGTGATCGAGGCGGGAACGAGCCCGGACAGCCCGTCTGCCAGCAGGCGAATCTCCAAGGGCGTGACGGCGGCCACCGCCAGGCAGGATAGGCCGAGAGCGCTGAGGCCGGCCCTTCCGGCCAGGCCTGAACGCCGGACGCTCGCCCCGGCGAGCTTCGGTGATCGCTTCGAGAGGATGGTCAGCCCGAGGAGGCGCACGAAGGTGAGTGCAGCCAGACCCGAGGTAAGGGCTATCAGGGCACCGGCCCCGGCCATGCCGAGGCGCAGTGCGAGGCCCTGGAGCCTGAACTGCTGCATCAGGGCCTCGAAGATGAACCATTCGGACACGAAGCCCACCGTCGGCGGCAGCCCTGCCAGCGCGAGCGCACCGGCGCTGAAGGCGGCGCCGGTGAGCGGCAACGCCCTGCCCGCTCCCGAGAGCTCGTCCAGCTCGTCGCTGCCGGCCGCTTCCTCTATGCCCTGCGCGGAGCTGAACAGGGTGGACTTCGCGAGCGCATGGGCGACCACATGGAGGCTGGCCGCCAGCAACCCCACGGCCTCCAGCTCCGGCGAGTGAGCCGCGGCACCTCCGAGAGCTATCCCGTAGGCCGCGATGATGATCCCCCCGTTCTCCACGCTCGAGTAGGCGATGACGCCGGACAGCCGAGGCTGCACGCCTGCGAAGGCGATACCCACCAGGGCGGTGATCCCACCGGCAAGCATCACGGACACCGCCAGCCACACCGGAGGAGATCCGAGGACCGAGAGGAAACGCCACAACCCGTACACGCCGACGTTCGCCCCGATGCCGGCCATGGCCGCGCGCGCGGCGGGAGGCGCAGCGGTGTATCCACGCGGCATCCATCCCTGGAAGGGGGCAAGCCCCAGCTTCGTCCCGAAGCCGATCACCACCAGCACCCAGGCCACGTCGCGGATGTCAGCCGAGCGCACGTAGTGCCACTGGGCGATGGTGAAGTGGCCACTGGCGCCCGCGAGGAGGAGGAAACCAATGAGCAGGGAGGCACCGCCGAGCTTGGCGAAGCCGAGGGTCATCCAACTCGCGGTCGCCTGGGACTCGCTCCGCCTTCCCGAGGAGCTCAGCACGAAGAAGCTGAGCGCGAGTGACTCCCAGGCGAAGAGGAAGCTGAAGGCGTCGCCTGCGACGATCACCGTAGCGACCGATGCGAGAAGGAGGCAGTACCCGGCTCCGAGGCCCCGTGACGCGACCCGAGCCGTCCTGCGGGACCAGGAGACATTGCAGGCCGATGTCGCCACCCCTATAGCGAAGAGCAGGGTGAGGAATATAGCGGCCAGGTGGCCCACCCTCATCGAGGTGGTTCCCACCCCGAGAAGGCTGCCGAGGTCGAAGGTCGTCGGCCTCGACCTGAAGGCGTCGATGCCCAGAGCGAGCAGGCAGGCGCTGCCGGCCATGGACGCGACATAGGGCACCGTGGCCGTAGAGCGCCTCGCGGCTCCGAACACCAGGTCCGAGATGCCACCGAAGGCGAATGAGCAGAGCGCCGCTATGAGCAGATCAGCCCTCATGCTGTTTCCCACCACCAGATCGGTCGGCGACGATGCCGACTGCCAGCAGGATGCCGTGAAGCAGGCTGAACGGGCTCGGGGGTGAGCCAGGCACCAGCACATCTACTGGGAGGCTGGCCGTAACCCCCCCGGTGGTCGCGTAGCTACCCGCGTGCATTCCCCCGCTCAGGGCGTCGGTTCCCGCGGCCACCACCACCTTCGGAGACGGCATCGCCTCGTAGGTCTCCACCAGGGGTCCGGTCATCGCTCCCGACCCGGCACCGGTGACCAGCAGGATGTCGGCGTGCCTCGGAGATGCCGTGAAGAAGATCCCGAGCCTCTGGACGTCGTACACGGGATTCGTGAGGGCCGCTATCTCCCACTCCTCCGTGCCGTCCGAGCCGGCATCGACGTGACGTATGTGCACGGAGCGGCGAAGAGCCCTGGTGCGGCGGAGGAGATCGGTGCGGAGGGTCGCGAGAGCCCTCTCGTCGTCGGACCCCGGGCCCGGAGACACCAGAGCGGAGGGGTGGAGCACTGCCACCTCGACCTCGCCGTCGGCCACGAAGATGTCGGGGCGTTCCCGCACGCAGCGCATGCAGAGTATGCAGCGACCCCTGTCGACGGTCACGACCGGGTCCTCCCAGCGGATTGCGCCGGTGGGGCAGAGAGACTCGAGGTCGAGTCCCGAGTCGACCTCGCCCGGGGGAGATGTACGTGGTCTCACCGAGCCGACCCAGGGACCCGGGTAGCCGTCGGGCCGCCTCGGGTAGCGGGTGGTCACGACGCCACTTCTCAGGCCACGCGTCACCCAGGGCATCAGCCGGCCACCCCTGCGATGGATATGCCGAAGCTTCCCTCCACGAACGCGAAGTCGGTGAAGATGTCCTTCGGAAAGGCCGAGGAGAACAAGGCGAAGTTATGGAACGATGCGGATCGGGGCTTCACCCGCCGGAGCCTCCCCCCGGTGGCCCTCACCCATGTGATGAGCTCCCCCTGAGGCGCTTCCACGGAGCCGAGGGCCTCACCGGTGATTCCAGGATCGATCGGCAGGCACCAGTCCGGCGTGCTACCGGTGGCCAGCTCCCGCAGCTTCTCCGCTGCCACCACCGCCAGCCTCATCGACTCCGCGATCTCCTCCACCCGGACATGCTGGCGGGCCAGGGCGTCGCCCTCGTCGCGCGCCCCGGAAACCCGTATGCCGAGGCGCTCGTATGCAGAGTAGGGCCGCGAGGCGCGCACGTCGACCCCATGTCCCGACCCGCGACCCAGCGGGCCCAGCGCTCCGTAGAGCGCAGCCAGCTCGCAGGGGATGACCCCGGTGCGGCGGAGGCGATCGAGGAACGATGGGGTGCTCATCAGCAGCTCGAGATCCGCCTCCAGGGCCTCCCGGAGCTTCTCCAAGGAGCGGAGCAGCTCGCCCGGGTCGCACATCGGGGGGCCGCTCACCCCGCCGGGCACCACCACTCCCCTGGAGAACCGGTGTCCAGACGCCATGGCGCGAATCCTCATGAGAGCCTCCCGGTGGAAGCTCAGCCGTGCGTAGGCGACGGCCTGTCCGGCAGCCTCGGTATGGCGGAGCATCGAGTCCAGGTGGTTGGCCACACGCTCGATCTCCGCGTGCCAGAGGCGCGACAGCTCGGCTGCAGACGGTGGTGAGACGCCTGCGATGGTCTCGACCGCCTGGCAGAAGGCGATCGCATGGGCTACGGACGCCACGCCCTCCACCCGCTCGGCCAGCAGGACTCCGTGGCCGACGTCGAGCCCGGTGAAGCCAGCCTCGATCCCCCTGTGCTTATAGTGGACGCGGGCCCTGACGCTGGGCAGGTCCTCTCCAGGGGTCTCCAGCAGGTAGCCCACCGACTCGAACACCCCGGAGCGGACCGGGCCGTAGGACAGGGTGAACACACCTGGTCCCGTCACCTCTGCCGGCACCTGGCCGTCGTCGGATCGGATCTCCGCTGCGCCAGGCCGGCTTGCCCCGGGCGCGCTCTCACCGGGCGCCGGAGCTGCCTCCAGATGGCTTCCCAGGCCAGGGCGCGGCCGTGGCGAGCCAGGGGCCAGGTGGAGCAGGAGGGGTTCCTGCGGGGCACCCCCCTCTGCCGAGAGGCCGTAGAGGTCCTGGATCTCGCGCTCGTACCACGCGGCAGCAGGCGTGACGGCGGAGAGGGAGGGGTAGTGCCTGTCGTCTCGTGCCATGTAGCCCGCGGAGATCGACAGACCGCCCGCGTCGGCACCGACGACGACCAGCCGGAGCCGCTCGTCAGGCGCCTCGTCGACGAAAACCCCGGCCAGGCGCCCGCCGCTACCCAGTAGTTCCGCGAGCCTGCCTGGTAGCTCCTCGACACCCAGCACCGTGGGGGACGGCGACCTCACGGTGCCCTCAGCTCGGCCGCTGCCCGGGCGAGCAGATGGCTCAGGTCCCCCGGGACGTGGACGCCTAGCACGGCGAGCACCACCAGGGCCACCAGCATCGACGCCGCCATCAGCCCGCTCGGCTCGGCCCTCACCACCGGTGTGCCCTCGGGCGCCGGGGTGAGCATCGCCTTGGTCGACGACCAGGTGAGGCCGAGGAAGGCGACGACCACGAGCACCACCAGGATCGCCGCCGGCCAGTCCCCTCCGGAGCTCAGCCCGCCGTCGACGATGAGGAACTCGCTCCTGAATATCCCGAATGGTGGCAGGCCGCTCAGGCCCAGTATCGCCAGCACCAGCATCGGTCCCGTCCAGGGGAGGGCCCCCACCACGCCCCTCAGCTGCCCCAGCTCCTTCGTGCCCAGCCGCTTCCAGATCGAACCAGCACCGAAGAAGGCCGTGCTCTTCGCTGCCGCATGGGCTAGCACCTGGAGCAGCACCCCCACTATGGCCACCGGAGCTGCGAAGCTCGCGCCGATGGCCAGTATCCCCATGTGCTCGATGCTCGAGTAGGCCAGCAGCCGCTTCAGGTCACGCTGTGCCAGAACCGAGAGCGCGGCGAACGCGAGCGATGCGACCCCGAAGCCTAGAAGCACCTCTCTAGGAAATCCCGCCCCGAGGGTGCGCTCCGCGATCTGGAAGTATCGGAGGATCGCGTAGAAGCTCACCGCCAGCAAGGCTCCCGAGAGCATCGCGGAGACAGGGGTGGGTGCCTCGGAGTGCGCATCGGGAAGCCATGTGTGCACGGGGAACAGCCCCATCTTCGTCCCGAACCCGAGGACTGCCAGCACGTAGGCCAGGCGGACGGTCTCGGGAGCGAAACGGTGAGCGCCCGAGAGCAGCTTCATGAACGTGAGGGAGTAGACCGGTCCGAACACCCCGGTGCCCGCGTCGTATAGGAGGATGGTGGCGAAGAGCGCTATGCCGAGGCCCAATGAGGCTATCAATACGTACTTCCAGGCAGCCTCCGCGGAGCCGTCGGTGTCGTCCATGGAAACGAGGAGCGCGGAGACGATGGTGGTGACCTCGATGGCTATCCAGAGGATCGCCAGGTTATTCACCATCGTGGCCACGATCATGGCCCAGCCGAACAGGTTCAGTCCCGCGAGGAAGCGTGGCCCGTAGCGGGAACCTGCCCCGCCTCCCTTGAATGCCCCGCCTCCCTCTCCAGCCGGGCTGCTCAGGTAGCCGGCCGAGAACACCGCGGTCAGGGCGTAGACGAATGTCGACGCGATGAGGAACACGAGCCCCAGAGAGTCGACACGGAAGAGGCCGCCGGCGGCTATGTAACCCTGGCGTGCCACAGGAGACACCAGTGCCAGCGAGAGGACGAAGCTGGATACCCCTGCCACGACGGTGACGGCCTTTGCTGCCCTGGCCGGTACCCACCAGGAGACCAGGCCCGCCAGAAGCCCTGGCAACGCTATGGCTACGACGACCTCCTCCACGGCGCGGGACCTAGCCCTTCAGCCTGTCGATAACGCTGGTCGAGAGCGTGCGGTTCCTCCCGTGGTGAACCCTCATGAGGACCGCGAAGGCCACCACGGCCACCAGGAGGTCGAACAGGAAGGCCGCGTCGAGTATGACCGGCAGCTTCGGGGCCACGACCATGCTGGCCAGCGAGACCCCGTTCTCCATGGCGAAGAAGCCGATTGCCTGGGAGACGACGTCGGTGCGCAGCACCACCAGCACGAAGGCCACCAGGATGGCAGCACCCGCCACCCCGAGGGCCGCGCCCGGCAGCACCGATTCGTGCACGGGCAGCGATCCGAGGGTGAAGAAGCCGAATACAGAGGTAGCCACCGCGATGAGGAGCATCGTCGCCACGCCCACGGAGTGGCTGCCGGCCATGTCGGCGTCTATGGATCCGAGCATCCTCAGGATTATCAGGGGCACCAGCACCACCTTCAGGAGGAAGGAGATGGCGGCCAGCACGTAGAGGGTGTCGAGGTGGTGGGTGGCTCCCACCACCACCGCGAGCACCGTCACCACCAGTGACTGGAACGCGTAGAGACGGACCTGAGACCGGAGCATCGGCGCACGGAGCATGGCCATCTCGGTCAGCAGCACCAGGACGGCGGCTACGTCTGCCACTCCGGCAAATGGCGTCGGGCTCGCAGGCATCATGGCCCCTTCACGTAGAGGATGAAGACCGCCAGCACTGCCATGGAGAAGGCACCCGCCACGTACTCGGTGATCCGGAACAGGCGCAGCTTCGAGAAGGAGTTGTCTATGACCGCGAAGACCACGCCTACGCAGAGTGCCTTCGCCACCAGGGCAGGTATCGCGAGCAGAACCGACGCCAGCGAAGCAGCGGACGCCAGCCCCCATGGAGCTACGAAGACGTCGATCAGGATGGTGTAGAGGATCATCTGCTTCATCGCCGATCCCCAGGTGATGAGTGCCAGGGCAGGTCCCGAGTGCTCCAGGGCGCGCGCCTCGTCGATCATCCCGAGCTCCAGCGTGCCCGTATGGGTCTCCACCGGGATCCTGCCCGTGTCTGCCAGAACCACCATGAAGAATGCGACGCCGGCCAGCACATGGGCAGGGCTCAGCAGCTCTCCGGCAGACGACCGGATCGTGGCGGCCATCGCGTAGGGAAGGTCGGTGGAGGTGATCACTGCCACCGCGAACACCACGAAGAGCACGGTGGGCTCGATGAGGGCGCCGAAGGTCATGGCTCGGCTGGAGCCGAGCTGCGCGTACTGGCCCCCCGACTCCACAGCAGCGACAGCCAGAGCGAACCCGCCCAGGGCGAGGATCAGGCCCCCACCGAGTATGTCGCCCATGTAGCCGAGCGGGAGGCCGAAGGTGGTGAGCACCGGGATGAGCATCGGCACGACCAGGTAGCAGCCGAAAGCCACCACCGGACCTGCCAGGAACACGAAGCTCGCGTCCTCCGGCAGCAGGT
>JAJYXR010000041.1 GCA_021801795.1 Actinomycetes bacterium | reverse complement strand
GCTCGGGGTGAACGTACCCATCCCTGCGGTACAGGCAGGCCAGACAAGCGTCCAGGTGGTATTCACCTTCGTGCCCACCAAGTCGGGCAGCTTTACGTGGCTCTGCATGGCTCCGTGCGGCACCGGGGCCTCTGGCATGGGTGGCCCCATGATGACCCCCGGCTGGATGCGGGGAACCATAACGGTGGCCTGAGGCGAGTGCCCGATGGCAGGGCGCCCGGGTAAAGGTTGGGACTTTCGCCCCTGGTAAGGGCAGGGTCCCTCGCCTAGCTTCAGAATTGCCAGCCAAACAGCCGGTATGCCAGCGCTTGCTCTAGTGCAAGTGTCTGGCTGCCGGCTCGTGCAGGACTGCGATGCGGGCGCCGCTCATGCCGAGGCCGCTTGAGTCGCCAGGGGCTGGTGCCGTACCTGGCTATGGAGATGGGGTGTGGTGAGCGATCCGCGGTTCGACGTGGTGGTGATAGGGGGTGGCCATAACGGCACGACGATTGCTGCCTATCTGGCCAAGTGTGGTCTGAGCACCTGCGTGCTGGAGGCACGCCCGGAATGCGGAGGCGGCCAGGAGAACACCGAGGTCAGCCCCGGTTTCCGGATCGATCCCCACGCCACCTATCTCTATGGCGGCGCGGCACCGGGATTCGAGCAGCTGGAGCTGTGGAAGTACGGGATGCGGATGGTCTACTACCAGTCGATGGCGGGCATAGCCACCCTGGATGGTCAGGTAGCGAACATGGGTTCCCGGTGGCGACCGGACATTGGCGAGGAGAGCATGCGGAAGAACTCGCCGCAGGATCTGGAGGGGCCGAACCGGATCTTCGACCAGCTGGGTGAGGCCGGCACGAAAGAACTGCTGCGCGCCCTGTTCTGGACACCTCCCCACCCGGCCGGAACGGAGGTGGAGCCCCGGGATCTCCCCTGGTGGCAGGTTTTCAGGAAGCACATGCCGAATCTGTGGTTCGACGAGCTCGTCGACATGAGCTATCTGGACTTCCTGGACACCTTCGTCCACTGGGAGCCGCTGAAGGCGCTGAATGCGATGGCTGCCTGGTACTGCGGGGCACACCCTGCGTGGGACGGAATGCTGTTGCAGTCACTCGGCGGGATACTGCTCTTCACCTATGCGTCCGGGGCTCCTCGAGGCGGGATGCACACCTATGCACATGCGATCATCAGGTGCGCACTTGCCCACGGCGCACGCATGGTCACCAACGCGCCAGTCGACGAGATCATCGTCCGCGACGGCAGGGCCGTAGGGGTCCGTCTGGCCGAGGATGCTGCTTTCCCGGGTAAGACGGTATGGGCCGACAAAGCCGTTATATCGGCGATAGACGTCCAGCACACCATGCTCGGCCTGATAGGGCGCGGGCATCTCGATCCCTCGTTCATCCAGAGGATATCCGATATCTCGCTGAAGGGCGGGAGCCTTTTCGTGATGTCCGTAGTGTGCCGTGAGCTACCGCGCTATCACGGGCGCGACGAAGCCTTCCCCGAGGAGGTCTACCCATCGTGCGTGGTAGCTCCCGCTGATTCCCTCGAGTGGGTGAAGCGCCAGACGCGTGACGCCTACAGCTATCGGCGCGCGCCGGAGCTGAGACCAGAGCATTTGACCATGATGATCTGCACCCACGACCCATACGACTCGACTCGATGCCCAGACGGCTATCACGTACTGTCACCGATCTACCTGGAGATGCCTCCTCCTATATACGACGCCTCAGGCGAGCACCAGGTCAACCAGCAGAAAGAAGAGATCACCTCTGCAGCGCTGGCCTTGCTGCGCCAGCTCGCGCCGAACATGACGGATGGGAACATCGTCGAGGTGTTCGTCAACACCCCCGAGGACTCGGAGTTCCGGAACACGGGGATGGTCGGGGGGAACTGGTACGGGATTCGCCAGTCCGATGACCAGTGGTTCGGGAACCGACCGATTCCCGAGCTCGGGCGGTACCGGACGCCCGTAGACGGCCTCTACCTATGCAACCAGACGTCGCATCCAGGGGGTCTATGTCTTATGGCAGTCCCTTATAACCTCATGCACGTCCTCATAGAGGACGGTGTAGCCGAGCCCGGAGGATGGTGGTACCCGGCGCCATACTACGTTCCTCCGGGCGGTTCTCCGATCAGAGCCGGCGAGTGATGAGAACCGAGTACGGGGCACATCCGACAGAGCACATCCTCGACGAGTTCCCGGAGCGGACGAGGTTCGATGTGGTGGTGATCGGCGGCGGGCCGAACGGCCTCATCTCAGGGGCGTACCTCGCCCGGGCGGGTCTCTCGGTAGCGGTTGTCGAACGTCGCCAGGAGATAGGCGGTGGGCTCTCGACCGAGGAAACGCTTTTCCCAGGTCACTACACGAACCCGCATGCCTTCTACCACATGATGACCGAGTATCTCCCGATTCTTTCTGACTTCGACCTGGCTGCCCACGGACTTTACTTCGTCCGTCCGAACGCGCAGGCCGCCGCCGTCTTCTCCGACTCTACGAGCCTGGTGCTGTGCAACCACATCGAAGATTCCAAGGACGCGATCGCGAAGATATCCGAGGCCGATGCCCGAGCTCTAGGACGCGTGATGCGAACCTGGAGGAAGGTCGTGGAGGAGATCATCGCTCCTGGCACCTACCTTCCCTCGCTACCACCCATTGACATGGTAGAGGCACTGGAGCGGACGCCACTTGGCCGTGAGGTGCTCCGACTCACAGAGATGTCCCCTCTCGAGATCGTGAGCGAGGTGTTCACCGACGACCGGGTCAGAGCGACGATGCTCTACCTGGCCTGCATGTGGGGCCTGGATCCCACCGAGAGCGGCCTGGGGTTCATGGTGCCGCTGATGATCGATCGTGCCATGAGCAAGGCCCAGTGCTACGGCGGCTCCCACAAGCTGGCCGGTGCTCTATCGAGGGAGATCCATCGGAGCGGTGGCATTGTCCTCGATAACGCCGAGGTGACGCAGATCCTGGTGGACAATGGTCAGGTACGCGGTGTGGCGTGCTTCGACGGTAGGGTGATCGAGTCTTCTGTGGTGCTGTCAAGCCTTGCGCCACCGCTTACCTTCGGCAGGTTGGTCGCTCCCGACGAGGTACCCGCCGAGATGCAGGAGGCAGCCGCGTATTGGGAATGGGACAAGTGGTCCTTCGCCACGCTGTCGGTCGTGACGGATGAAGCCCCTCACTATCGTTGCGATGATCCCTGGGTCGACGATGCGCTGATGGTGCTGGTGGGCCTCGACGACACCGAGGACGTGCTGAGCCATTTCCGGGAGGTGGCTGCCGGAGCGATGGGTGATCGTCTCGTGGGGCACGCCACCGTGGAAACCCGTTACGACCCTACGCTCTCGAGAGTGCCGGGGCATCATGTCAGCTTCCTGCAGCTTCATGCCCCATATGACATCGAGGGAGGGTGGGACTCCAGGGAAGAGGAGATCACGGCCCAGCTTCTCGCCTTATGGCGGGAGCGCTGCAAGAACCTTGACGAAGCCAACATCGTGATGCGATCACTCGAAACTCCGGTCGACATCGAGCGGCGCCTGGCCTCGATGGTACGAGGCTCGATCAAGCACGGGGACTATAACCCGCTGCAGATGGGAGCTTTTCGGCCGCATGACTCCTGTGTGGCAGGTCGCTCCCCCATCCAAGGGCTTTACCTCTGTGGTGCCTCGTCGTATCCGGGTGGGCTCGTCATAGGTGGTCCGGGTTATATAGCGGCTGGCTCCGTTGTCGAGGACATGGGTGCCAGGAAGTGGTGGGAAGCACCGAGGTTCGTGCGCCGCTACGAGGAGCGCTACCTCTCATGAGCATCGAGCAGCGGAAGACCTACGACGCGATCGTGATAGGGGCCGGCCATAACGGGCTCTGCCTGGCTGCTTATCTACAGCGCGCGGGCTTGTCGACTCTCGTGGTGGAGCGCCGGCACGAAGAAGGCGGTGGTGTGAACACCGAAGAGCCTCTCATACCTGGCTTTCGCCACAACATGCACGCCCAGTACATGGAGTTCTACGACGTGATGCCGATGATCACGGACTTCGGTCTCGAAGATCTCGGGTTGCGCTGGGTCATGCCCGAGGCACAGGCGGGGATCGCATTTGCCGACGGCAGGCCACCCATCGTGCTTCACCGTCCCGACCTCCTGGATCGCACAGAGGCGAGCATCGCCCGTTACTCGCGGTCCGATGCCGAGCTCTACACAGCGTTGAAGCAACGCGCGCAGGCCATGGAAGGGATCGTTGCCGCGACCCTCTACAGCCTGCCGGTGGCCGCGACGGTCGAAACCCAGCAGGCCATGATCGAGGCGGTATTCGGCGAGTTCGGCATATCGGGCTATTTCGCGTCGAAGACGACCCGTGCTCTCATAGACGAGCTGTTCGAGACGCCGGAGCTGCGCGCGCTTTTATACAGGGCTGCCGTCGAGTGGGGTATCCCACTCGAGGAGTCCGGACTTGCGGGGATGTTCCTGACCTACGGGATGTGGACGTTCGGGAACTGGAAGCTCAGCCTCGGAGGCACCCACACCCTTGCCAAGGCCATGACCCAGGCCTGCTACAGGGAGGGGGTCGATCTCCTCGAGAACTCGATGGTAGAGCAAATCCTGGTCGACAGCGGGCGCGCGGCGGGCGTGCGGATAAGAGGAGGCAGGGAAATACTGGCCAACCGGTTGGTCGCCTCGAATGCAGACCTGCGGCAGACCCTGCTCGACCTGGTTGGACCAGAGCATCTGAGTGAGCTGTGGGTCCGAAGGGCGAAGGCTTATCGCTACGGACCCAGCCACGTGCTCGGCACCCCGACCTTCTGCCTGCGCGAGGCACCTGCATATCGTTCGGCCAGGTTCGATCCCGACATCGATCGATGCTTTTACACGGTGGTCGGCATCGAGAGCGACGAGGAAGCGCTCCGGTACATACGTGATGCCTACTCAGGACGGATCCCTGAACCGGGGGCGGGGACCTGGGTGAACAGCCTGTGGGATCCGTCCCAGGCTCCCCAGGGTTTCCATGCGGCCACCGGCTGGTACTTCTTTCCACCGGCCAGCGCCCTGTCACGAGCAGAGTGGGAAGAGGTCGGGTCCTCTTACAACGAGGCCTTCCTCGCTCGTTGGCGCGCTTCGGCACCGAACATGACGCACGACAACGTACTGGCGCATCGGCTCTACACCCCGGACCAGATGGAGGCGAAGAACCTCATGCGCGAAGGCGACTTCTCGAACGGGGAGTTCGCGCTCGACCAGCTTGGCGCCAACAGGCCGTTCCCCGAGGCCTCTAACTACCGGACCGAGGTGGAGGGACTCTATCTGTGCGGTCCGTCCGCGTATCCCGGTGGAGGGGTTCATGCTGCGTGCGGGTACAACGCGTTCAAGGCCATAGCAGAGGACCTCGGGATGGGATCCCCCGTCCGTTCCGAGCGCGGCTACTGAGACTGACGGATCTGCTTCGAAGGAGGAGCTCAGGTGCCCGACGTATACACGACCGAGTGGTACGAGGCGGTGCGAGATGCCATGAACGCGAGCGCGGCTGACCTGCCGGATCTGCCGGACGGGTCATTCGTCGTGGCCATCGAGATCGTGGGTGACGGGATCTCCCCTTATGTGGGTACCGAAGGCCGGAGGTTCCTTGTCCGTATAGATGCCGGGAGGTGCTCGTGGTGGCGCGAGACCCTAGATCGCGCTGAGGAGCGCCGGGAGGCAGGCGGACCGGTGGATTATCGGTTCACCGGCCCAGCGACAGTGTTCGACGAGCTCGCAGCCGGGATCGGGGATCCCATCGATGCCGCCCTGCGGGGCATCATCAATGTTCGCGGAGATGTGAGGTTCCTCCTTCGCCACGCCGACCACGTGAAAGCCCTCCTCGATGCCTACACGACCCGTGTGGCCACGACGTGGCCGAGAGGTCGCCCGCCCTACGACGGATCGCCTGGTGGATCCCAGGGAGTTCTCCCCGGGGCGAAGGGAGAGTCAGCAAGTGCGTGATTCCTTCGACGCCGTCGTCATCGGGGCGGGTCACAACGGTCTCACCCTCGGTGCCTACCTGGCCCGTTCGGGGCTCGACGTTCTCGTGCTCGAACGCCGGCACGAGGAGGGTGGCGGGCTCTGCACCGAAGAGTTGACGCGTCCAGGGTTTCTCCACAACGTCCATGCCAACTACCACACGTTCGTAGACATGGCTCCTCCGCTCGCGGACCTGGAGGTGGAGTCCCATGGCGTGACCTACGTGCGTCCGGATGTTCAGATGGCATCGGTGTTCGACGATGGCACGGCACTATGCGTGCATACCGACCTGGAGCGCACATGTGCCTCGATAGCTCGTTTCGATGAGGCGGATGCCGAGACTTTCCGACGACTTTATACCGAGGCTCATGGCTTCGTGGGCCTGCTTCTCGGTACTCTCATGTACCAGCCACCAATGTCTGTGAAAGAGCTGACGAAGGCGTTGGCATCCTTCGGGGTGGAAGGACGCTCGGAGTTCCTCTCTGTCAAGCTGCGCAGGGAAAGCATAAACGCTTTCCTGGATCGTCACTTCAGCAATCCCAAGGTGAAGGCCCACCTTGCTTTTCACGCCGCTGTGTGCGGCTATGCGAACGACCTTCCCGGCCTCGCCATGAGCTTTCCCCTGCTAGTCGGGAAGATCGACAACTGGAATCTCTGCATAGGTGGATCGCACCGTCTAGCCCATGCACTCTGGAGGGATATGGCACAACACGGTGGGGTGATGATATCCGACGCAGATGTGCGGTCGATCATGGTAGAGGACGGCCGAGCGGTAGGGGTCGTGCTCGCCGACGGTACGCAGATCACCGCCAGGCGCCTGGTCGCGTCGACAGTGGACGTGGAGCAGACGTTCCTCGAGCTGCTTGCCCCCGATGCCTTCCCCTCGGAGCTCAGGGAGCGTATAGCAGGGGGCGCTATAGCACACCAACCGTGGTCGCTTTTCTCGGTCCATCTTGCCCTCTCGGAGGTCCCCAGATACGAGGCAGCACAGTTCGACCCGGATGTAGACCGTGCTTGGGTGGTGAACCTCGGCTATGCATCCACCGAGCAGCTCGATGACGACTGGTCGGCAGCGCGGGCCGGAAGGGTTCCGAAGATGGCGCACCCGAACGCAGCGGTTAACTCGCTCTACGATCCAACCGACGCCCCCGAAGGCTGTGCCACGGGCCTGCTGCGCCAGATAGCTCCGTTCTCGCTTGTTGGCAGCGGTCCAGGGGGGTGGGACGGCCTCGCTCGCTGGTATGGCAGGCATTGTATAGACGCCTGGGCCAGGTTCGCCCCGAATGTCTCTGGCTCCGTGATCGACTGGGTGCCGTATACCCCTGCCGACATACCACGAAAGCTGCGGAACATGGTGCAGGGTGACTGGATGATGGGGGAGGTGTCGCTGGAGAACATGCTCGACAGGCGGCCGTTACCCGAGCTCTCCCAGTACCGGACACCGGTGGAAGGACTCTACATGGCTGGTTCTACGCAGCACCCTCACGGGTTCGTCACCTTCGCCCCGGCGTACAACGCACTGAGCGTGATAGCCGAGGACCTCGGCCTGGAGAAGTGGTGGTACGACGTCTGAGCGCCCCTCCGGCCGTGGTGGCCGAGGAGGGGGGGGAGGCGGCTGGTATGGCCGCGATGGTCGCAGATCTGATAGAGGCGAACATGGCCGGATCGCCCCGGCGCGCCCGTGCCGTGTCCGGCACGCAGGGCAACGTTGTGCTCAGCGCCGATGACCGGGGTCTCTCGGTGACCGTGTCCTTCCATCGAGAGCGGGTGAGCGTGGTGGGCAGCTCGTTGGGCGATGCACCTGTATTGGCAGGTTCATGGATGGATATGGCAAGGGTCTGCAGTGGAAGGTGCTCACCGGCCCGGTTGGTGCTGCGACGCAGACTCCGCGTGCGGCTGAGGCGCCCGCTTCGTCCGTTGCTCGTGGCGGCGTACGTTCTGAAGGTCCCGCGCTCAACCTATTCGAAGGAGAAACCGTCATGGTAGATACGAGCGAAGTGGTCACCGGGCGCCGAGAGTGCTACGCCACGAACCCGGAGGGAAGTACATCCCGTTATCGGATGCGCTGGACATGGGAGAAGGCGACTTGGTCGTCGCATTGCGGGAACTGCATCGCCAACTGCGCCTACCGGCTCTACACGAAAGATGGTTCTGCGGTAACCGAGGAGCAGTCCGGTGGCCTGCCCGCGTTCGACGGAGTGCCGGACATGAACCCGCTGGGTTGTCAGAAGGGCGCTGCCTGGCAGGTCCAGCTTTCCGAGGGCGACCGGGTGCTGCGACCCATGAAGCGAGTCGGGGAGAGAGGGTCCGGAAGCTTCGAGCCAGTGACCTGGAAAGAAGCCTTCGATCTCGTGGCAGACGCGATCATCGATGCCGTGGATGCAGATGGTCCGGATGCTGTCCTGTTCGAGGGTGGGGCAGAGGGCGGTCTCCTGGCCTCGATGGCCCGGACACGCCTCAGCCGTGCCCTCGGCGCCGTGAACCTGGACGGGAACGCCACGGTGAGCGATGTCCACCTCGGACACTGGATGACGTTCGGGAACCTGTTGGGAGGATCAGGGGCCGACGACACCTTCCGCTCGGACGTGGTCATCATCTGGAACGGAAATCCCGCATTCACGAGGATTCCCTATTTCCACTACCTCCCCGAAGCTCGTTACCACGGCGCGAAGGTGGTCATCATTGCTCCCGACTACAGCCCGTCTGCCATGCACGCGGACATGTTCGTGCCCGTCAGACCCGGCACCGACGCGGCGCTCGCCCTGTCGGTATGCCACGTCATCCTCTCCGAGGGTCTCGCGGACATGGAGTTCGTAGTATCCCAGACCGACCTACCGTTGCTGGTGCGGCTCGACACCCGCAGGTTCCTCCGGGAGAGCGATGTGGTTCCTTCGGGACGCGAGGACGGCTTCTATGTCTGGGATGCCAGCGAAGGGCTCAAGGGTGCTCCACGCGAGACGCTGCTACTCGGCGGTATCTCGCCGGTCGCCGAGGGTGCTTGGTCGGTGGAGCTTTC
Organism: Actinomycetes bacterium; assembly: GCA_021801795.1. GTDB lineage: Bacteria > Actinomycetota > Acidimicrobiia > Acidimicrobiales > JAJYXR01 > JAJYXR01. The sequence continues at coordinate 44,678 of JAJYXR010000041.1, read as the reverse complement.
CGATGGCAGCTCGGTAGAGGTTACGACCGTGCTCTCGATCATGAGAAAACGGCTCGAGGCATATGCCCCAGAGGCAGCCTCCGAGATCTGCGGCGTAGCACCAGAGACGATACGCCTCCTGGCCCGCATGGTGACCTCCGGGCGCACCAAGCTCTACAACGGCCTCGGGAGCTGTAAGCATTACCACGGCGACCTCATGGAACGGTCTATGGATCTGGTGCTGGCGCTCAGCGGGAGCTGGGGGAAGCCGGGGACTGGCTTCGACACCTACATCATTGCCCTCATGGAAGGCGAGGTCCTCGCGATGTTCAAGCAGCGTTTCGGCGCGGAGGCAAGCGAGGAGGCTATGGCATCGCTCGACTCGTTCGTGGGGATGCTGCGTGCATCGGACCCGGCAATGTCCGAAGGAAAGGCATTCCTCGCGCTCATGCGTGCTGGTGCTGCCCTGACGGGCATGGTTCCACCTGCACACTTCTTCTACCACCACTGTGGTTTCGCTGACGTCTGGGACCTCCCTGGTTACGGCGATAACCCTCGCCCGCTGGCCGAGCACGTCTCCGAGGCAGAGGAGGAGGGTTGGTGGGCTGGCCTGGTCAGACCAGCCATTGGCAAGCCGCCTCGCGTGATGATCCAGGCAGGCACCAACGTGTTGCGGCGCACCAGGGGTGGCCAGCGGATGCTGCTTGCGAACCTATGGCCGCATATGGAACTGGTCGTGACCGTCGACTGGCGGATGAACACCGCAGGGCTCTACTCCGACATCATCCTTCCTGTCGCATGCGAAGGAGAGCGTGTCGAGCTCCACGCGGCTAACTCTCATAGCTTCGAGCGCATGCTCTCGGACAAGGCATTCGAGCCGGCCAGCGACACGATGCCGGAGTGGGAGCTGTTCAGGGCTCTCGGGCGCGCTATAGCCGAACGAGCAGAAGCCCGGGGAATCACGTCGCTCCCTGGGCCAGGTGGCACCGCCCACCCTTACTCGGATCTGGCCACCGCTCTCACCTCCAGGACGACGTTTCCCTCGGACGAGGCTGCACTCGACGAGGTCCTGCGTGACGGGGCTCTACTCGGGAACCTACCTGCAGGCAGCTCGCTCGAGAGCATCCGCGAAACAGGCTGGGTGCGCCCCGAGCACCTTCCGAGGGCCATGGCGAGCGTCTGTGGCTCCGACCTACCCGACGACGGCCCGTTCGTCGCCTACCGGAACCATGTCGAGGACGGCGTTCCCTTCGAAACGCTCACCGGCCGGGCGCAGTTCTACATCGACCATCCCTGGTTCCTCGAGGCTGACGAGGAGCTGCCCCGTCATAAGGAGCCGCCTGCTATGGGCGGCGACTACCCATTGCGCCTGACCGGCGGTCACCCCAGGTGGTCGATACACGCGACGAACACCACGAACAGGCTGATGCTGGAGACCACGCGCGGCCACCCGGTCGTACACCTGAATCCCGCCGACGCGCGGGCCAGGGGAGTGTCGGACGACGACGAGGTGGAGTTGTTCAACGACATGGGGTCCCTCCGGGTAGCTGCGAAGGTGAGCCCGGCTGTACGACCTGGACAGCTAGTCCTCTATGCCTCCTGGGAGCAGTACCTGTTCGCCGGCTGGAAGGACGCCACCTGGGTAGAGCCGGGGGTGGTCAAATGGCTTCACTTCGCCGCAGGATATGGCCACCTCGGCTATTCCCCTGCCCAGTGGCAGCCTCAGCAGTCGGACCGGGTCTACCGTGTGGACCTGCGGCGGGCTGGTGCTGCCTAGACACCCGGCAGGTGGGTGGGTCTGCAGGAACTCGTGGGTGCCCGGCTGGTCCGTTCGGCGATCGAGGCTTGCAGGCCCTGGCACGTAGAGCCTCTAGGCTGTCGGAGATGACTCGTAACGGTTCTTCTGGCGGCACGGTGGGGCTGCTAGCCCTGGTGGGCGGCGAGGAGTGGACGCCAGGCTGTGACTTCGACACGGAGCTGCTCGCGCGCTCGGGAGCAGCAGAGGTGGTGGTCCTCCCGACCGCCGCGGCCTACGAGCACCCCGAACGGGTCCTCTCGCGGGCCCGGGAGTGGTTCGCTGGCCTCGGTGCGGAGGTGGGTGGCCTGATGGTGGTCGACCGCCGGGGCGCCTCGGACGCCGAGGCTGCCGCAGTGGTGGCGGAGGCGAGGTTCGTCTACCTGAGCGGGGGATCCCCGTTGCACCTGCGCTCGGTCCTGAAGGGCTCCGTGCTCTGGGATGCGCTGATGCGGGCCTGGCACGGTGGGGCTGTGGTGGCAGGTTCGGGGGCCGGAGCCATGGTGCTCACCGACCCCATGGTCGACCCTCGGGGCGGTGCGCTCACCGTCGGGCTGGGCATGGTGGAGAACCTGGCAGTCATACCCCACATCGGGCAGGAGAGCGCCGAGAAGGTTCACCGGTCGGTCGCGCTGGCTGCGCCGGGCCTGGCTGTCGTGGGGATACCCGAGCGGACCGCTCTCGTGAGAGAGCCCGACGGGTCATGGCGCGGAGCTGGCCAGGGTGAGGTCCAGGTGTTCGTCGGCGGGAAGCCGTCCGGCTTCGAGGCCCTCAGCGCTGCTCGGTTATCGTCACCGACTCGATGACGACGCGCTCGGAGGGGCTGCCGGAGCGGGTGCCAACCGCGTCGATGGCCGCCAGGGTGTCGAGGCCCTTCACCACCTTGCCGAACAGCGAGTAGCTGGGAGGCAGGCTGGCACCATCTGGCCCGCTCACGATGAAGAACTGGCTGCCGTTCGTGTCGGGGCCGGAGTTCGCCATGGCCACGGAGCCGATCTCGTAGCGCCCCGGCGGCGGCAGCTCGTCGGAGAAGCGATATCCAGGCCCCCCGGTTCCGGTCTCGGTGGGGTCACCGCCCTGGACGACGAACCCGGGGATTATCCGGTGGAAGCCGACGCCGTCGAAGTAGCCCTCGCGTGCGAGGAAGACGAAGCTGTTCACCGTCCGGGGAGCCCCGAGGGGATCCAGAGCGATGGTCATGGAGCCCTTCGAGGTCACCACCTGGGCGCTGTAGCGGGCGCCGGTGTCGATGGTGAGCTCGGGCTCGGCTTCGTAGGGTCCCATGTGTGGGTTGGAGCGCTTCATGATACCGAGATGGTCACCTTCAGCATCCGGTGGATGACCAGTGGGGGCACGCCGTTCGCGCTGGGGCTGGAGTTCCCCTGGGCGTTTATGGCGTCCACCACGTTCATGCCGGAGGCCACGTGGCCGAAGAGCGTGTAGTTAGGGGGCAGCGATTCGCCCTCCGGGCCGGTCACTATGAAGAACTGGCTGCCGTTGGAGCTGGTACTGCCCGAGTTGGCCATGGCGACCGACCCGATCGGGTACTGGGGGCTGGCGGGCTTCGGCGTGCTTCCCGTGTAGGAGTACCCGGGTCCTCCGGTGCCGGTTCCGGTCGGGTCGCCGGTCTGGTCCATGAAGCCGGGTATCACGCGGTGGAAGATTACGCAGTTATAGAAGCCGTGGTCGGCGAGGAAGACGAAGTTATTGACGGTCTTCGGGTCGGCCTGTGCGTCGAGGGCAATGGTGAAGGTGCCGATGTCGGTCACCACGGTTGCCGTGTAGGTCTTCGACGGGTCGATGGTCATGGGAGGAGGCGCGGAGTAGCTCTGGTTGTTCACCCTCGTGTATGGGTTGGAGGGGCAACCGGCCTTCACCGCAGCGGCGTTTGCCGCTGCCTGGGCCTTCGCGTCCGCGGAGGAGGCGGGCGAGCTGGTGCTCGTCGTGGCCGGCGAGCTGGTGCTCGTCGTGGTGGAGGACTTCGCCAGGGTGGTCTTCGGCTTCGAGCTGCTGGAGGTGGCGAAGTAGATGCCCACGGCCAGAGCGGCCAGCACCACCACCGTTATGCCACGCCGGACCATCTTCTGGCGACGCTCGACCCGTTGCTGCTCTGCCTGGCGCATCTCGCGCCCTGCTCGTTGCCTCTGGCGCTTCTCGGTTGCCACGGCCAAACCATAGCCGGTCCGCGAACTCCGGTGGCCCCGTCCCAGGTGGGTGCCACCGGCTGGAGCCCAGGCCCGGCCCCGTAGCCGAGGCGGGCTCGGCAGCAGCCAGTCGGGCCGGTTAGCCTCGTCGCCGATGTCTCTCCTCGTGCAGAAGTACGGGGGCACCTCGGTGGGTGACCCGGACCGGATACGTGCTGTGGCCGACCACGTCGCCCGCAGCGCCAGGGGCGGCACCGAGGTGGTCGTGGTGGTGAGCGCGATGGGCCGCTCGACCGACGAGCTGCTACGGCTGGCCTCGGAGGTGAGCTCCTCCCAGCCGCCGCGCGAGCTGGACATGCTCCTCACTGCCGGCGAGAGGATCTCGATGGCCCTCATGTGCATGGCCCTGGCCGACGTAGGCGTGGAGGCCGTGTCCTTCACCGGGAGCCAGGCAGGGATCATCACGGACACCACCCACACCAAGGCCAAGATCCTGGAGATCCGAGCGGATCGGCTGCGTGATGCCCTGGCTGCTGGCAAGGTCCCGGTGGTCGCGGGCTTCCAGGGGGTGTCCACCGAGCGCGACGTGACGACCCTCGGCAGGGGAGGCTCCGACACCACCGCGGTGGCACTCGCCGCTGCCCTCGGTGCTGGCGCCTGCGAGATATACACCGACGTACCAGGAGTGTTCAGCGCAGATCCGAGGCTGGTGCCAGAGGCGAGGAAGCTCGCGAGGCTCAGCTTCGAGGAGATGCTCGACATCGCGGCCTCGGGGGGCCGGGTGCTCTCCCTGCGGTCGGTCGAGTTCGCCCGTAACCACCACGTCCCGCTGCACGTCCGATCGAGCTTTACCTGGGAGCCGGGTACCTGGGTCGAGGAGGAGGATCCTTCCATGGAGCAGGCAGTAGTGACAGCAGTCACCCACGACGTGTCCGAGGCCAAGGTGACGGTATCCGGAGTGCCGGACCGGCCGGGGGTGGCAGCCAGGCTCTTCAGGGCCCTGGCGGACCGCCATGTGAACGTCGACACGATCGTCCAGAACACCTCCGTGGAGGGGACGACCGACATATCCTTCACCGTGCCCCGTGACGACCTGGAAGGAAGCCTGGATACGGCCAGGGGCCTGATGGAAGAGCTCGGCGCCCGCGAGGTGACCGCGGACGAGGGGATCGCGAAGGTGTCCCTGATCGGTGCCGGGATGCGGTCGAACCCAGGGGTGTCTGCCACCATGTTCGAGACGCTTGCGGCCAACGGGGTGAACATCGAGATGATCTCCACCTCCTCCATCCGCATCTCCTGCGTCGTGCGTGCCGACCTGGTGGAGGTGGCCGTAGGGGCCCTCCACCGGGCCTTCGACCTCGCGGGCTGACAAGCGGCAGGTGCCAGGGCTGCTGGCACCTAGGATCAGGTCATGAGGATCGGTGTCGTGGGGGCAACAGGTCAGGTCGGCGGGGTGATGCTCTCGGTCCTGGCCGAGAGGGACTTCCCGGTCGACCAGCTGAGGTGCTTCGCCTCGGAGCGCTCGGCAGGCTCGCTGGTCGACTGGCAGGGACATCCGGTGAAGGTCGAGGAGGCCTCGTCAGCCGACTACAGCGGCATCGACGTGGTCCTCATGTCCGCCGGAGCGGACAGCTCCCGCTCACTGGGGCCGGTGATCGCCGGCTTCGGGGCGGTCGTGGTGGACAACTCCTCTGCATGGCGCATGGATCCCGATGTCCCCCTGGTGGTTCCCGAGGTGAACGCGTCGACCCTTGCCAGTATCCCGAAGGGGATCGTCGCGAACCCGAACTGCACCACCATGGCAGCCATGCCGGTGCTCTACCCCCTGCATCGAGCTGCAGGCCTGCGCAGGATGGTGGTCTCCACCTACCAGGCTGTTTCCGGCGCGGGCCGCGCGGGTGTGGCCACACTGGATTCCGAGCTGCGCGCCAGCATCGACACCGCAGCGGGCCTCGCGTTCGATTCCTCTGGGGTGGCCGATCCCCCCCAGGGCCGCCCGGGAGGGGCCCCGAAGTTCCCGGCTCCCATAGCCCACAACGTCATACCGCTAGCCGGCCGGCTGCTCGATGACTCCTCGGGCGACACCGACGAGGAGCGCAAGCTGCGCGAGGAGAGCCGGAAGATACTCCGGATCCCCGATCTGGCGGTCAGCGCCACCTGCGTGAGGGTGCCGGTGTTCACCGGTCACAGCCTGTCGATAAACGCGGAGTTCGACACCGACCTCACCCCGGAGGAGGCGACGGAGATACTGCGTGAGGCACCAGGGGTAGAGCTCGCGGATCTGCCTACCCCGCTGAAGGCCACCGGGCGCGACCCGAGCCTCGTGGGGCGCCTGAGGCGCGACCCGACGGTCGATCACGGCCTGGCCATGTTCGTCTCCGGGGACAACCTCCGCAAGGGCGCCGCGCTGAACGCGGTCCAGATACTGGAGGTCCTGAGAGACCTGGGAGGCTGAATCGCCGGGAGGCTGGGTCGCTTGCTCAGGCTCCTCCGCTGTGGGTTCGGCTCAGCCAGGGAGCGACAGCATGGTGTCGATGCGCCGGGCGAGGTTCACCGCGTGGTCCCCGAAGCGCTCGTAGAACCGGGCCACCAGAGCCGCCTCGATCGCGACCGGCAGGGCCATCGATCCGCTGGCTATCTCTGCCGTGAGGGTCACATGCAGCTCGTCGAGCTCGTCGTCTCGCTCGTCCACCTCCTCGGCGGCCCGGGGGGTGCGGTCGGCATATGCATCGGCAGTCGCCCTCCACATGGCGACCGCCACCTCCCCCATGCGCTCGATCAGACCTCTGGCCCGCGGGGAGAGCTCCATCCCGAGGCCCCGGACGGCCCGCCTGGCCACATGCTCCGCGAGGTCGCCGCTTCGCTCCATCTCGGGGAGCATCCGCAGTATGCCTATGAAGTAGGCCAGGTCCTCCGCTCCGTGAGCCCCGGAGGCCAGCTCGTGCTGGGTGAGGTTCTCCACGTCCCGGTAGAGGGCGTCTATGGCCTCGTCGCGATCTGCCAGCCGGCGTGCCGCCTCCCTGTTCCCGGCCAGCAGGGAGTCGGTGGCTCCGGCCAGGGCTTCGCCCACCATGGCGAACAGCTGGATGATGTCGTGGTAGATGCGCGCCATGCCGCCCTCGTCGAGGATCGCCAGACCCCCAGGGGCGGGCTGCTGAGCCGGAGCGCCAGGGCCCTGGAGGAGGGGTTCCTCGGGATGCTCCGGTCGAGTGTCATCTGCCACACAGCCACGGTAGCGTTGATCGGGTGATCCGTGGCGCCCAGAGCACGACAGTCCATCCCCGGGCCCTGCTCGGTCCCGAGACGCTGGCTGCCAGGATACTCGGCCATCCGGCGGTTCTCCTCGGTGGCACCAGAGCCCTCCTGATGCAGCTGGCGCATCCCCTGGTGGCTGCGGGGGTGGTGGACCACTCGTCTTTCGAGAAGGATCCATACGGGCGTCTAGCCAGGACCTTTTCCGTCATGCACGACATCTCCTTCGCCTCCCCGGAACGATCTGCCGAGGCGGCCCGGGGCCTTAGGGAGGTGCACCGCCGGGTGAGGGGCCGCTCTCCTGCCGGGGCGCCCTACGCGGCCGGTGACCCCGCGCTCGGGCTGTGGGTTCACGCCACCCTGGTGGACACCGTCTTCGCGGTGGAGAGGCGTTATATAGGTGCACTCGACGAGGGCCGGCGCGAGCAGCTCTACACCGAGACCTGCGCCATGGCCGAACCTCTCGGCATCCCAGCCGCGATGGTCCCAGCCGATCTGGGTGCCTTCGAGTCCTACGTAGCGGCCACCCTCGCAGATCTGCTCGGCGCGTCGCCTGACCCGATGGTCTCCCCGTGGGCCATGAAGGTCGCGGACGGCATACTCCACCCTGTCGCGCCCTCCTCCCTCGGCCCCTTGGCACCGGCAGTCGGGTCGGCTTCAGGAGCCCTGGCCAGGGCGATAACGGTGGATCTCGGCCCCCCGGAGCTGTGCCGCGCGTACGGGCTGCCCGGTCGCCTGGACCCTGCTGCAGGCGCCATGGTGGCCCTCGCTGCGCTCTGCTCGCGCCTCGTCACCCCCCTGCTCCCGGCCAGCGCGCGCCAGCCATCGAACCTGGTAGCCCTGACCAGCAGGCTGGCGTCCTCCTAGCCTGCTCGCGGCGGCGACTGCTAACGGCGAACTGCCCCGTCGGGGACTCCACCAGCCGCGCGTTGGGTCCTGGCCGGCACTACCGTCGTTAGTGGTGAGATCGATCCGTGCGCGTGGGTCTGGGGACCTGGAGGCCGAGTCGGGCGTGACCCATGCTCCACGAGCAGCTCCTTCGGAGGAAGAGGTAGTCGCACTGGCCAGGCAGGTGGCCGCTCTGGAGGTGACGGAGCGGGCGAAGGTGTTCCACCTCTCCTGGTGGAGCGACCGGCTGCTTGCCCAGGCAATGTCCGACCCGTTGTTCCGGGTGAGGCTCTTCCGCTTCGTCGACGCCTTTCCGGCCATGTCCTCCAGCGCAGACATAGACGAGCACATGCGCGCGGAGTTCGCGGGGATCGAGCTTCCCGGCTGGCTCTCGGCGGGTCTCGGTCTGAGCGGGAAGCTCCCCGGCGGGAGGAGGATCCCGGTCTCCGTGGCCCGGCGGACGATCGCGCGCATGGCCAGGCAGTTCATCATCGGGACCAGCCCGGAAGAGGTCGCGGCGAAGGCAGGAGCGCTCTGGGCAGGTGGCCTGGCGACCACCGTCGACCTGCTGGGTGAACACACCCACTCCGATCGCGAGGCCGACGCCTACGCGGCCAGGATGGCGGGCATGGTCGAGAGCCTCGGCCATGCAGCCAGGGGATGGCAGGACGACCCGCGTCTGGCCCGCGACGACCTGGGTCCCCTCGCCAGGGCCAGCGTGAGCGTGAAGCTGAGCGCGCTCAGCCCTGCGTTCAGCCCACTCAGCTACTCAGAGGCCCTGGCGGCAGCAGAGCGCCGGCTGCTCCCGATACTCGAGCGTGCTGGCGAGCTGGGGGTGTCCGTGTGGTTCGACGTCGAGCGCTACGAGACGAAGGCACTCACCCAGCGCATCTTCGAGAAGCTCCTGTCTGCCCCCGCTCTGGCCGGTCTGGAAGCCGGCATAGTGGTCCAGGCCTACCTCCGCGATGCAGCCAACGACCTGGAGGACCTGATCGAGTTCTCCCGCACCAGGGAGCTGCCGCTCGGGATACGCCTCGTGAAGGGCGCCTACTACGACTCCGAGACCATCGAGGCGGCCGCCCGGGGCTGGGCCAGCCCGCTCTATTCACTGAAGGCCCACACCGACGCGAACTACGAGCGGCTGGCTGCGAGGATGGTCGACGCCCACGGCGCCATCCGCCCGGCCTTCGCCAGCCATAACATCAGGTCGCTCGCGGTCGCCGTTGCCGCCGCGCGCAGCCGCTCCCTGCCCGACAGCTCCTTCGAGCTGCAGCTCCTCTACGGGATGGCCGAGCCGGTGCACAAGGCACTGACCAGCCTCGGCTTGCGCGTACGGCTCTACGCACCCATGGGGGAGCTGGTGCCGGGAATGGCCTACCTGGTGCGCCGGCTGCTGGAGAACACCTCGAACGACAGCTTCGTGCGCCACCACTTCGCAGAGCGAGAGGATCTCGAAGCGCTACTCGCCCCTCCGCCTGCGGCAGACCTCGCCGGCCCTGCCCCCCTGGCGATCCGTCCCCAGAGCACAGTGCGTTCCCCCGGGGCCTACCGGCCGGAGCCCCCCGCCGAGTGGCACCGGGCACCGGTGATGGCCGCCTTCGGCGCAGCAGTAGAACGGGAGCTCGGCGAGGCTCCCAGGATGGTGCCTGCCGTGATCGCCGGGGAGGCCGTTCGCACTGGGCACCTCCTCGAATCGGTGGATCCTGCCGATCCCGCTTCGAGAGTGGCAGAGTCGGTTGCCTGCGGCGAGCGCGAGGCGCGCCAGGCTGTCCAAGCCGCGCGCGCCGGGGCTGATCAGTGGGCCAGAACCCCGGCCGGGGAGCGGGCCGCCCTGCTCTTCAGGGTCGCCGAGCACCTTCGCCGCCGCCGCTTCGAGCTCGCAGCGCTCGAGGTCCGGGAGGCCGGCAAGGGCTGGGCGGACGCCGACGCGGACGTATGCGAGGCGATCGACTACTGCGAGTACTACGCGAGGTCCATGATCCGCCTCTCGGCCGGTGGCCAAGTCCAGTCGCCTCCCGGTGAGGCCAACCGCCTTCTCTACCGGCCTCGCGGGGTCTGCGCGGTGATCGCCCCCTGGAACTTCCCGCTGGCGATCCCCATGGGCATGACCGCGGCCTCGCTCGTGACCGGTAACTCGGTGATCCTGAAGCCTGCCGAGCAGACGCCGGCGGCGGGCTACGAGATCTACAGGGCCTTCGCCTCCTCGGGCCTGCCCGGTGGGGCACTGCAGTTCCTGCCCGGTCTGGGTGAGGTCGGTGCCGCGCTGGCCTCGGATCCAGGGGTGGACCTGATCGCCTTCACCGGATCGCGCGAGGTGGGGCTGTCCATCCTCCAGGCCGCAGCACGCCCCGACACGAGACGCCGGTCCATCCCACGGGTGGTGGCAGAGCTCGGTGGCAAGAACGCAGTCGTCGTCGATGCAGACGCGGACCTCGACGAGGTGGTCCCCGCGGTCATCAGCTCCGCCTTCGGATTCGCGGGACAGAAATGCTCTGCGGCGAGCAGGGTGATATGCGTCGGTCCCATATACGACGCCTGCCTGGACCGGATAGTAGCGGCCACCCGTTCCCTGGTAATCGACGCGCCCCGTAGGCCAGGCAGCCAGGTCGGGCCGGTCATAGATGCCCCATCGAGATCCCGGCTCCTCCAGGCGATAGCGCGCGCACCAGAGGCAGGGGAGGTGCTGGCAAGGCGCGATGACCTGCCCGCTCGTGGCTTCTTCGTGGGGCCGACCGTCGTCTCCGAGGTGGACCCCGGTTCCTGGCTGGCCAACGACGAGCTCTTCGGTCCCGTACTGGCAGCCTTCAGGGCACCTGACCTGGAGGCCGCCCTGGACATGGCTAACAGCACCGACTACGCACTCACAGCCGGTGTCTTCTCCCGCTCCGAGTCCCACATAAGCTGGGCCACCGAGCATTTGAGAGCGGGGAACGTCTACGTGAACAGGGCCATCACCGGAGCCGTGGTAGGTCGGCAGCCCTTCGGTGGCAACGGGATGTCCGGTGTCGGCTCCAAGGCCGGCGGTCCCGACTACCTGCTCCAGTTCTGCGATCCCCAGGTGGTCTCCGAGAACACCGTCCGCCAGGGCTTCGCCCCCACGGACGGATTAGAGCCCCGATGAGCGCCCGCGAGGTCCTCCGCATGGACGGCCACCTGGTGGACTCGCTCCTGCTGGCCAAGGTCCTCGATGCGATAGTCGCCGCAGGAGCCTCCTACCGCATCCTCGAGCTGGATCTCGGCACTACCAACCTCGACCAGAGCCACGTCCGCCTGGAGGTGGAGGCTGCCGGCGAGGTGGCGCTCGAAAGGCTCCTCGAATCCCTCCATGTCCATGGCCTGAACCGCGAGGACTCTGCCGACGCAGCGCTGGAGCCAGCCGATGCCGACGGGGTGCTGCCAGACGGCTTCTACGCGACCACCAACTTCGTCACCGCGGTGCGCCTCGGGGGGCATTGGCTGCGGGCCGCGAACCCCGAGATGGACTGCGCCATCGTCGTAGACACCACCACCGACCCGGTCTCGGCCCGGACCGTCCCCATGCACAGGGTCCGCCGGGGGGACATGGTGGTGGTCGGCTGGAACGGCGTGAGGGTGGAACCGCCCGAGCGGCCCCGTGCCCGGCCAGACACCGAGAGCTCAGCCGATGGCGGAGGTCATGAATCCTTTGGCTTCATGACCTCGGACGTCTCCTCGGAGAAGCCCAAGGCCCTGGTGGTGGCACGAGTGGCGGCCAGCCTGGAGGCCGCCAGGTCCCGACGCGATCAAACCGGTGCCGGCGGGGCCGGGCTCGGCTCCAGAGTGCTGGTGGTAGCCGGGCCCGCCGTGGTGCATACCGGCGCGGCAGCAGACCTCGCCTGGCTGGTCCGTGAGGGCTTCGTCAGCGTGCTCTTCGCCGGTAACGGCTTCGCGACCCACGACATCGAGGCCGCGGTGCTCGGCACCTCGCTCGGCGTCTCGGTCGACGCCGGGGCGCCCCAGGAGCATGGGCACGCCAACCACCTGCGGGTCATCAACTCCCTCAGGCGCCTCGGGTCGATACGGGCCGCAGTCGAGGCAGGATGGCTGACCTCCGGGGTTCTCTACGAGTGCATCAGGGCTGGCGTCCCGGTCGTGCTAGGCGGCTCCGTGCGTGACGACGGCCCCCTCCCGGACGTCATCACCGATACCGTCCGTGCCGCCGATGCCATGCGTGAGCAGGTGGCGGGCGTGAGCGTGGCCCTCATGCTCGCGTCCACCCTCCACGCGATCGCCACCGGCAACCTCCTGCCTGCCGGTGTAGAGACCTACTGCGTGGACATAAACCAGGCGGTGGTCACCAAGCTGGCCGACCGGGGAAGCCACCAGGCCTTCGGGATAGTCACCGACGTCGGTCTCTTCGTCCGCGAGCTGGCCGTTGCGCTGGGCCGCCGGGGCCACTGATGGCTCCTGGCCGACCGACCGCCAACGGGCCCGGCTGGGGGCGCAGCTACCTGGTATCACCCCCGGACTACTTCACCGTGGCCTACGAGATAAACCCCTACATGCACCTCCAGGTCATCCCCGACCACGAGCTGGCCATGGAGGAGCACCAGACGATGGTCTCCCTCCTCAGAAGGGCAGGAGCCAGCGTAGAGCGGCTGGAGCCGGTCGACGGCCTCCCCGATCTGGTCTTCACCGCCAACGCCGGTCTCGTCGATCGAGCCGGCGGTGCCAGCCGGTTCATACCGAGCCGTTTCCGCCATCCCGAAAGGCAGGCCGAGACCCCCTACGACATCGCCTGGTTCTCCGCACGCGGGTTCGACATCGACCACCTGCCCCCAGAGGAGCCATTCGAGGGGGCCGGCGACGCCCTGCCCTTCGAACCCGAGGGGGCCAGCTCACCAGTGCTCCTCTGTGGGTACCGGACTCGCTCCTCCATCACCGCCCACCGCGCCCTATCGGACCTCCTCGGCCTGCCGGTACGTTCTTTGGAGCTGGTCGACGACCGCTACTACCACCTGGACCTCGTCTTCTGCCCCCTCGACGGTCGCCGGGCCATCGTCGCACCCCAGGGTCTCGACCGCTACGGCTGCAGGGTCATAGAGGAGCTGGTTCCCGAGCCCATCTGGCTCGAGGACGACGAGGCCGCCTCCTTCAGCGCGAACGCAGTGGTGGTGGGCACCACGGTCCTCATACCATCCTGCAGCCCCCGCCTCGGGCGGCTGCTAGAGAGGGCGGGTCTCGAGGTGGTGCCGTGCCCTGTAGGGGAGTTCCAGAAGGCAGGCGGCGGTGTCCGCTGCCTCACCCTTGCGCTCGACATGGAGCTCGCCGGTTCCAGGCGACCTCTCTACGACACCAGCGGCACCAGCCAGCTCAGCAGCGAGCAAGGCTGCGTGCCGCCTCGATGATGCCGGCTGCCTGGGGAAGGACGGCCCGCTCGAGCTCGGGAGCATAGGGGACCGGGGTGTCCAGAGCTGCCAGCCGGGCTACGGGCGCGTCCAGCGACCAGAAGCAGTGCTCGCCAGCCCAGGCGGCCACCTCGGCGCCGAAGCCCGAGGTGAGCGTGTCCTCGTGCACCACCAGCAGCCGGCTGGTGCGCTCCAGGGAACTCGCCACCAGCCCCTGGTCCCAGGGCGCGAGGCTCCGCAGGTCCACCACCTCCACCTCGATTCCCTCCAGGGCCAGCGCCGTGGCGGCCTCCAGGCTCATCTGGACAGTCGCCCCCCATGTGACCACCGTCAGGTCCCTGCCGGGGCGAACCGTCCGCCCGCTCCCGAAGGGAACCCTCCATTCCGGCGCCGGGTAAGGGTCCGCGGCGTAGTGCTGGCGGTAGAGGTGCTTGTGCTCGAGCATCAGCACCGGGTCCCCCGAGGCGAAGGCCGACCGAAGCAGACCCACCGCGTCGGCCGACCGCGACGCGAAGGCTATGTGGAGGCCCGGCACGTGGGTGAAGATCGACTCCCCGCACTGGGAGTGCCAAATGGCCCCGCCGGTCAGGTAGCCGCCGATGGCGACCCTCAGCACCATCGGGCACGAGAAGGCCCCGTTCGACCGCCACCGTATGGTCGCAGCCTCCGAGCGGATCTGCTGCATCGCGGGCCAGATGTAGTCGAAGAACTGGATCTCCGGGCAGGGCCTCAGTCCCCTCAGGGCCTGACCGACTGCCCTGCCCACTATGTTCGACTCTGCCAGCGGGGTGTTGTAGCAGCGGGCCGAACCGAACCTGCGCTGGAGCCCACGGGTCACCCCGAACACCCCACCCTTGCCCTCCACCTGACCCAGCAGCGCCTCCGCGGCGTCGGCCACGTCCTCCCCGAACACCCTTATCCGCTCGTCATCTCCCATCAGCTCCTCCAAGGCCATCCGGATGGCCTCCGCCATGACCACCGGCTCCCCGCCACTGCTCTGGCCCCCGTCCCCGTCCCCGTCCCCGTCCCCGTCCCCGCCGCTCCCGCCGCTCCCGCCGGGTGACGCTGCGGGAGCAGCATGGACCAGCTCCCGCTGTGACGGCTGGGCTGAGGGCCCGTACCCGCTGGTCCTGTAGCCGCCGGTGTGGGGCTCCTCGGCGAACAGGTGCTCCCTCACCCTCGCGGGGTCCGGCCTGGCCAGCTCGAGTGCCTCCCGGGCTGCCCTGGCTGCCTCCTCGGCCGCACCTGCCCGGATGGCGGCTGCCTCCTCGGCCGTGACCACACCTGCGGCCACCATCTCCTGCTCCAGCACCCCTATGGGGTCGTGGGCCGCCTCCGCGGCCAGATCCTCCGGGGAGCGGTACTTCGACTGCGCGTCAGCAGAGGAGTGCGAGTAGGGACGGGTCACCCGGGCATGGATGAGCCCCGGTCCCTCCCCGGCCCTCACCCGTGCCACCGCCCTCCCAGCCCTCGTCCTGCACCCCGCGTAGTCCCAGCCGTCCACCCGTGTAAGTGCCAGCCCCCGGAATCCCCTCACCAGCTCGCTCACCGGTGCCGGGGCCTGGTCGGCCGCCCTCACCGAGATCGCGTACCCGTTGTCCGCCACCAGGTAGAGGACCGGCAGGTGGAGCCGGCAGGCGGTGTTCAGGCTCTCCCAGAACTCCCCCTCCGAGGTCGCCCCCTCCCCCAGGGACACGTAGGTGACCTCGTCTCCGAATCCAGAGCAACCCTCCAGGTGCGCCCGCCGCACGATGTAGCGCGCTGCCTCCGCGCAGCCCACGGCCGGCAGGCACTGGCTTCCCGTCGGGCTCGACTGGGTCACGATGTGCAGCCCGGCATCCCCGAAGTGGCAGGGCATCTGCCTGCCGCCCGAGGCCGGATCGGCTGCTGCGCCGACCGCCTGGGCCATCATGGCATCCGCGCTCACCCCCAGCGCGAGCGCGAGCGCCCGGTCGCGGTAGTAGGGGAAGAACCAGTCATAGCCCGGCCTCAGCGACCTGGCCAGAGCCGTGAGCAGGATCTCGTGGCCAGCTCCCGAGATCTGGAAGAACACCCTGCTCTGCTTCTGCAGCGTGATCTCCCGGTCGTCGAGCGCCCGTGACAGGCAGGCAGTCCGGAAGTCCGCGACCAGCTCCTCGCGATCGAAGCTGCCCAGATCCGGGCCCCCGGCTCCCCGGCCGGGAGGCGAATGGCCTCCAGGGCCATGCCCGCGGTGCTGCTCCGCCGGGACCTGCCCGCCCAGCCGAGCGCCCTGGGCGGAGCTGCGGCTGGCCGGGTCCGGCGGGCCGGACTGGCTCGCATCGCGTCCGGTCCGGAGTGCCCTCACCACCGACCTCCCCCTGCTCTTCGTCACCGGACCCAACGCTACTCAGGCACCGGCCCCTACAGGCGACATTCCCCGGCAGGCTACCGCAGGGGAAGGGGCCCCGACGCGTCGGACCGACCTGACCGGCATGCACGCTGGCAGCTCGGGAACGGAGTCGGGATTCCGTTGCCGGGGGCTTGGGCTGGACTTGGGCTGGACTTGGGCTGGACTTGGGCTGGACTTGGGCTGGAAGCCATCCAGGCCATATCATGCTCTGGTGGCCGATCCAGTCCTCCCGGCGCCTGGTTCCCTACAGACGGCACGACCTCGCGAGTGGCCACCTACCGGCACCCCTCTCATGCTCGTCCTCGGTAGGCGCCAGTCAGGTCATCGTTCAGAGGCCCTCGGCCACGATCTCGACCGCGGGCTCATCGAGCTGGCCGAGCCACGCGTGGCAGGCGAGCGCATACGCGCAGACCGGGCCGATCTGGTGACCGTCACCTGGACCACCCGCCAGGGGCTCCACGCGTTGCGCACCAGGCTGGTGGATGTCCACCCGAAGGCCGGGGTGTGGGCCGTCGAACCTGCCAGCCATGTAGCCGTGGTCGACAGAAGGCGCCATCAGAGGGTTCCGGCGTCCTCCACGGCAGAGGTCACCTTCGCATCGGGTGAGGCCCACGACATGATCCTCGTCGACATCTGCGAAGGAGGTTGCAGGTGTCGCACCTCCGAGCCCGCCAAGGCCGGCACCGGCGCAGCCCTCTCCGCTGCACTCCGTCTCGACGGCGGCGACCTGGCCGTGTCGGGAAAGGTCGCCTGGCACCGGCTCGTGGGCCGCGACTGCGAGTTCGGCATCGCCTTCGCGAAGGTCGCCAGGCGTGACCTCGCGAAGCTGCGGGAGCTGGTGACCCGTGGCCTTGCCCGCTGACCGCTCCATCGACAAGGCTTGACTGCAGGCAAGGGGTCTACCGTGATGCCTACCGGGATCCCCGGTCGGGCATGCCCCGTAGGCATCCATGGGTATCCAGACGCCGTTCGTGCGTCGGCTAGGTCGACAGCAGAGGGGAGGCAGGGATGGGATTGTTCTCCGACCCACTGAGGCCAGGGATGGTCGCGGTGGTAACCGGCGGCGCAGGCGGTCTCGGAACCGCCATATCCAGACGCCTGGCCGACCGGGGTCTGTCCGTCGTGCCAGTGGACATCTCCGGCACCGACCGCACCCTGGACGTCACGGATCCCGCCGCCTGCCGTGACCTCGCGCGTGAGCTACGCCCTGACGTCTGGGTGAACAACGCGGGCATCCTCGGACCCGGGAAAGCCATCTCCCAGCCCGACGACCTCATCGAGCGTGTCGTCGCGGTCAACCTCATGGGGGTCGTCCACGGAACACGGGCAGCAGCGGAGGTCATGGTACCCAGGGGCACCGGCCGCATCCTGAACATCGCATCCCTCGCCTCCTTCAACGCCACCCCTGGACTCGCCATCTACTCCGCCTCCAAGCACGGCGTCCGTGGGTGGTCGACAGCCGTGGCAACCGAGCTACGGCGCACCGGAGTACGGGTCTCCTGCCTCTGCCCCGACGGGATATGGACCCCCATGCTGAAGGGAGCCGTAGACGACGCCGCAGCCGCCATGCCCTTCAGCGCGCGCCGCCTGCTCGAGCCCGAGGAGGTAGCCAGGGTGGCCCTCCGGCTGCTCGACGGCAGGCGCCTGCTGGCCTCCATACCATTCGGCCGTGCTGTCCTCGCGAAGGCCTCAGGGCTCTGGCCGGGTGCCGCGGCCGCGATGATGCCCCTGGCCGAGCGCGCCGGAGCCTCGGGCCAGTCGCGCTACCAGGCCAGGCTGGCCACCAGCAGCTCGACTGCTCCCGACGCCCTACCAGAGTGACAGCCGGAGCGCTGGCAGCGCTGTTCCTAGGACTGGCCCTCGGTCTGGTCGCGGGGCTGGCCGTCGGCCTCGCCAGGCGCGGCCGTGACGCGGAGAGAGCGCGCGCCGAACACTCCCAGGAGATGGCCGCGGCCATGGCAGCGGCCCAGAGCGCGCGTGCCCAGGAGATGGCCGCGGCCCAGCTACACCACTCCCAGGAGATGGCCGCGGCCCAGCTCCACCACTCCCAGGAGATGGCCGCGGCCCAGAGCGCCCACGCCCAGGAGATCCTGGAGAAGAGCAACCTGGTCACCACCCTGAGGGCCGAGCTCGAGCACCAGAAGTCACTGGCCGACCAACGAGAGGCCGCCTGGGAGGAGGCGCGTCGTCACCTGGTGGGGGAGTTCGCCACCCTCTCGAAAAGGGCCCTGAGCGAGAGCAACGAGACCTTCCTCCAGCTCGCCCACACCAGCTTCAAGGAGGCCCAGCAGGCTTCTGTCGGCGACCTCGAGAAGCGCCAGCAGGCCATCGGGGAGCTGGTAGCCCCACTTCGCGAGCAGCTCGACAAGTACGCAGCGAGCCTCCGGGAGATGGAGAACGAACGCACCAAGGCCTACACCGCTCTCACCGAGCAGGTGGGGCAGCTGGCCGGTTCCCAGGAGCAGCTCCAGTCCGAGACCAGGAAGCTGGTGACAGCCCTCAGGGCGCCCGCGACGCGGGGGCGCTGGGGGGAGCAGCAGCTGCGACGGGTGGTCGAGATGGCCGGCATGATCGAGCACTGCGACTTCGACGAGCAGGTCAGCACCAGGGGAGAGGACGGCCTGCTCCGCCCAGACATGATCGTCCACCTGCCCGGCGCGAAGCAGGTGGTGGTCGACGCCAAGGTCCCCATGGAGGCCTTCATAGACGCCACCGAGTCGACCGACGAGGCCGAGCGAAAGGAGCGGATGGCTGCCCACGCACGCCAGCTCCGCAGCCACGTCGACTCCCTGGCCAAGAAGGCCTACTGGCAGCAGTTCGAGGACTCCCCCGATTTCGTCGTAGCCTTCATCCCCGGTGATCCCCTGCTGGCTGCAGCCTTCGAAGAGGATCCCAACATCTTCGAGCACGCCGTCTCGAACCACGTTCTTCTCGCTACTCCTACCACGCTCATAGCGGTCCTCCGTGCCGTCGCCTACGGATGGCAGCAGGAGGCGCTTGCCGAGCACGCACGCGAGGTCCAGAGCCATGCCCAGGAGCTCTACCGCCGTCTCAGCACCTTCGCTGACCACATGGCCCGTACCGGCAAGAGCCTCGGCCAGGCCGTGGGCCACTACAACCAGGCCGTCGGATCGCTCGAGCGAAGTGTGCTGCCCGAAGCACGCCGCTTCGGAGAGCTCGGAGTGGTCACCACGGCAGACAAGCCGCTACCCGAGCTGGACGAGCTGGACGCCACCGCGAGGATATTGCAGGCACCTGAGCTGACGGCACCCTCCGTGGAAGCACAGCTCGACGGATCCGACGAGCCCGACGGCTAGATCCCGGCTGCTAGGAGCCGACGAGCCGGGCAGCTAGGGTCTGGCAGCCATCCGCCCGGGGCAGCCAGCCCGGCTCAGAGGTCGATGATCGACTGGTAAGCCGATACTGCGTGGCGGATCGTCGTGGTATTAGCCTGCGCACCGATTTGCGCCATCAGAAGCTCGACCAGCTGGTTACCGAGGCCGCCTGCCGGGAAGTAGAGAAGCCCCCCAGGTCCCGCTGCAGGGTTTCCCGGCGCGTACTCCACGGGTCCGTTCGTGGGGCCCAGGGAGATGGCGCTCACCTGCACCCCCTGGCCGGGGGCCAGCCGAGCTGTGTTCGCAGCGGCCGCGCCCGGTGCATTCGAGATCGGCACCTGGGTGAGAACCGGTGTCTCGTTACGGTAGACCCCAGCGGGGCTGGCGGCCGCGTCGTTGGAGTTCGCGATGTTCCCCGCCGAGGTGTCCATCCAGGTCTGCATCGCGTCTATCCCCGATGCCGCCGGGAGCATCGCGCCGAGAGTCATCCGATCACGTCCCCGAGCGAGGGCATGGTGGACCTGCTGGCAGTGGCCATCACCATAATGATCGGCATCTGCGTCTCCTGTCTTTAGCCAGTGGGAATCGTGGCGGAGAGCCCCGACGCCAGCGCACCGGCAGCCTCGCCCATGGCCTGGTCCAGATCCTCGACCTCGAGCTCCTCGCAGGCATCTCCACCGAGCAGGATGATCACCGCCCTGGTAACTGCCATGCCGGTGACACTCTCGATGGCCAGCGCGTACGAAGCGAGCTGCAGCCGGTGCTCTGCGGACATCTGAGCCGACGGGCTGGCGGGCTTCCGTCCAGCGGGGTCGGCGGGCTTCCGTCCAGCGGGGTCGGCGGGGCTGGTGGGCGACTGGGTGGCCAGGGCCTCCGCGGTCTTGAAGTCTGCTATGACCAGCCGTCCGGGACGCCGCTCGGTAGCCGCATGGCCCGCTTCATTGGGACCCTCGCCGAGGTCCACCAGCAGATCCACCACACCTTCGAGCAGCAGGCTCCCCATGGTGGGCAGCGCGGCAGTGACAGGCATCTCCTGGAAGTGCCTGTGGCCCGCGGCAAGCATCACGGTAGGACTGCGCAGAGCACCCGACACCATCGCCATCACGACCTCCGCATCCACGCCATGCGATGCCGCCACGCGACTAGCGAGCTCGCTCACAAGGCGACCGTCCGGGTCCGCGCATGCGATACCCAGGTCGAGCCCTGCCAGCACCTGGTGCACCGCCCGGCCGATGCCGAGGCTCTGATCGCGGCTCGCACCTCCCATCCCGGCGGGGATCGTCGCCGAGCGCAGCCGATCGCGACGGCGAGGGGCGTCACCGGAGCTGGTGGCGTGCTCCGAACGAACCGATGCCGCCACTGCAGTAGCGCTCATCACCGGCTCCCGAGCTGACGAGCGCAGGAGCTGAGCCCGCCGCAGCCTCCACTCTGCTGTTTCTGTTTCGGCACCCTGATCTGAGAGGCTCTCGTCGGTTCCAGAGAGCCCCTCCTCGCCGTTCGAGCTAGCGGATGGGGTATCGACAAGGCTGTCGCATTCCTGGTCACAGGACGGTGATCCCCAGTCCTCTTCGAGAGCAGCGAAGCTGGGCTGGTCGGCAGTCAGCTTTTCGCGAGCCGCATGGAGCTTCGCAGCAGGCGACTTGGCGGACCCGCTGCTCGAGCTGGCCCGATGGTGGAGGGAAACGAGGAGGTAGTCACGTGCTCGGGTGGCGGCTACGTAGAGAAGCCGATCGGCTTCGAGGTCCTGCTCTTGGGCCTCTAACGCTCGGGCCGCTTCGAATCCTTCGGACTCAAAGGGCTTGAGATTCACCTGGAGCTTACCCTCGGCGTCCCAGATAACTGCCGGAGAGCTGTTCGACCCGGTGCTGTCGAGCCCGGCGAGGATCACGACCGGGAACTCGAGTCCCTTGGCCCCGTGGACGGTCATCAGCCGTACTGCATCGTCATCCGGGTCTGGGGGTCCGACCCCTCCGGCATTACCAGTGCTCGATGCCTGCAGATCCGCCCACTCGAGGAAGTCCCCGAGGGTACCACCACCCTCGTCGAACCGGCGTGCTGCATCGAGTACCCACCTGATTCCGTTCCACCGGTCGCGGGGCCGTCTGGAAAAGGCAGCGATCTCGAAGCAGCGAAGGCGCCTGACAGCCAGCTCGACCAGAGCCGAAGGCTCCAGGAGCACCCGCTGTTGGTGAAGCTCGTAGAGCATGGACAGCGCCCTGCCTACCGGGTCGGATGCACCAGCCTCGGCCTGGCCTGGCTGCAGATCCAGGGTTCCACCCCCTATGTGCCAGGCGAAGAGGTCATGGTCGGAGCAGGCCAGCATGGGGCTCCGCAGCGCCCCGAGCAGGGCGACGTGGTCGGAGCGATCGTCAACGGCCCTCAGCACCAGCATCAGGTCGCGCACTTCCTGAGATGCCCATATCAGGGTCGCCCCCTCGAGCCGGTAGGGGATGTCGGCCTCGTCGAATGCCGACACGAGCGCTCGAAGCGATCTACGGGTGGGCATCAGCACGGCGATATCTGCCAGCCTGGCATCACGGGTGGCGCTGCCGTCAGATACCTGCCAGTGCTGGTTCACTATGGAACGTGCAGCGTAGGCAATGTCCCGGGCAGCATGCCCGCGCACCTCGGCCGCGCGTAAGCCATCGTGGGGACCGCCGAAGACGACTACCGGGGGCTTGCTCACGATGGGCTCGCGAGTCCCGAGGAGGTCTAGGTGGTCGACCTGACCAGGGCCGCGCGCTTGGAACATCTCGGCGAACACAGCGTTTATCCAGGCGAGTATCCCAGGTACGCTCCTGTGGTTCTCGCTGAGGCTCAGCCTGGCATCGGCCGGGAAAGTGTCGCGGACCTCCGTGTACATGGCGAGATCAGCACTTCGGAAGCGATAGATCGACTGGCGCGGGTCGCCGACTGCGAAGAGGCGGCTCTCGCTCTCGGGATCGAGCAGCCGCACGATGGCTACCTGAAGCGCGTCGGTGTCCTGGAACTCGTCCACGAATATGCGCCTGTAGCGCTCGCGAAGCGAGGTGCGCACGCTGGCGTGGTCGCTGAGCAGCCGATGTGCCAGCACGAGGAGGTCGTGAAAGCTGAGCCGGCCTTCGTCCTGACGAGCGCGAGCTAGCTCCGACACGAAGGCAGAGCACCTGGCGATCAGGTCGGCCAGAACCTCCTGGCGAACTGCATCCAGGATTGCCCGACACTGATTCTCGGCAGCGGTGCATGCCGATCGCACCTCGTCTATGTCGCACGTCCAGTTCTTCTTGTTACCGATCCTGCCGGCTGACAAGTCCGGTAGCTCCATCAGCGTCTGGAGTAACTCACGATCACTCATGCCGTGATCCAGCGAGGTCACATTCACTACTCTGGCCAGTGCCTGCTCCGACAGGGCGAGGCGGGCGTGGAGCCTGTCATCTTCGTCGGTGCATGACCCCACATAAGAGCAGGCCTTCTCCAGCGCATCTACGAGGGGAGCGACGTCTATGGGCGTGCTGGCGAGGCAGCTCGGGCGCGGGTGAGCCCCTGTGCCACCGTCGGGCTGGCCACCGTCGGGCTGGCCACCGTCGGGCTGGCCACCGTCGGGCTGGCCACCGTCGGGCTGACCACCATCGGTACCTGCCGCGGGATTTCCCGGCGGTGCGTACTCGCCGGGCGAGACCCGGTCCCAGTTCTGGTGCAGGGCCCAGGCGAGAGTCTGGATGTGGTGGAGCCCGAGTCCGGTCAGGAAACCACGTTCGAGCATCCAGTCTGCCGTAGGGTCATCGAGGAGGCTCTTCAGGAAGCGTCTGTAGCGCAGATCGAAATCTGCCTGATCGGCTGCGTCGTCCAGGACCTCGAAGCCAGGAGGCACGCCCGCCTCCAGGCATCGCTCGTTCAGGATTCGCCTGGCAAAGCTATGGATGGTGCTTATGGCAGCGTCGTCCATGCTGGCTGGGTGGTCCACCGGTGGGCGTCGGGCATCCTGGTTGGCCTGGCGGGACATACCGGTCGGTGACGGCACGTAGGCGTCCTCGTAGCGCTCGGCAACCGACTCGAAGGCCAGCCTCAGCCTCTGGCGTAGCTCTTCTGCAGCAGCCTCGGTGAAGGTAATGGCAACTATGCGGTCCAGGGTCGCGGCTCCACTGGTCACCGTCGCCACCACGCGGTCCACCAAGGCAGTTGTCTTCCCGGTCCCGGCTCCTGCCTCGACGAAAAGAGGTCCGTCGAGCCTCGTGCAGATCGTCTCCCTGGCCTGCTGGTCCGCCGAATCCGGCCTGCTCATGGTTCCTCCTCTGGGACGATAGAACCCTTGGTGACGACCTGAGCCAGATCTGGAGGAGGGGGATCTTCGATCAGGCTTCTCAGGCTGTCGAGTACCTCATCGGATCCGAGCCGTTCCCAGGCTTCGAGCCTGTCGCTCGGGCAGATGCGGTTGAATGCGCAGTATGAGCAGTTCGCGAAGCCCTCGTTTCGCTCCTCGCCAGGTATCCCCGGGAAGAGACCGCTTCCTATGGCGTCGACGATCACCCTCACCGCTTCGGTGAAGCGCTCTTCCACCACCTCGGTTAGAGGCAGCTCGTAGCATGGCGCGGATCGCTGGCTCGACAGGAGCCAGTACCTGGCCCGAACGGGAGAGTCTTGCCCGAAGCGGTCAGCGGCAGCCTTCGCATACAACGGAAGCTGAAGGCGCCTGCCACGGTCCACCGGGTCCTGGAGTAGATTCGCGAGGTCACTCTGGCGGCCAGTCTTGTAATCGCTCACGACGATGGTCCCGTCCCGGGCGCGGTCTACACGGTCGATGGTGCCACTGAACTTCACCGTCTTACCGGTTCCGAGTTCTATCTCGACGGCTGGACAGCCTCCTGCGAGAGAGGCCTCCGCCGTGGGATCGGACTCGCTCGCCTGGCCCGGTGGCCGTCCGAAGTCCATCTCAACGGCAAGCGGATCCAGTACGTCCTCGGCGAAGAACCGCTTCAGGTCTCGCGAGATCCTGTAGCGCTCGAGTTCCCAGAGCTTCGTGGCGCCTACCATCCCACTGGACTCAGCATCGCTGAAGTGCTCCAGCGCTATCTCGGTGAGGCGCTCGATCGAGCGTGGGCTGCCGCCGATCAGCTCTCCCACGTACTCGGCGAGTATCGCGTGTACCATGGAGCCCCGCTCCATCGGGTCCATCTCCCACACGGCCTCGGGCTGGGCAAGGTCCTCCACCATGAGCACTCGCTCGAAGAGGAACCTCCTCGGGCAGGCAGCGTAGGTCTCGAGCCGGGTAGGCGATATGGGTATGTCACTACCGATGCACGAACCGGCGTCCCCTCCTACCAGGCCGTCGAAGGAGGTGAACTTCTGGTCGTTACGACTCGTGAGAGCCTCCAGGCTGCTCGTCAGAGTGGTGTTCGTTTTCACCAGGCGAGTGCGCTTCATATCTGAGCCCGAGAGGGCAGCGACAGCCAACTCCCGCAGGCCCGCCATGGCGTCCGATTCAGGGTGAGCCAGAGCTGCGATCTGCCCGCCTGCCTTCTGGTCGCTGTTCTCCTCGCCATCGGCGTATTGGGATGATGCGCCCTGCTCGAGTTCGGCTGGCTCCCATGGAGAGCAGATCACCGATGCCTGGAAGGACGGGATCACCCAACGACGCGTAGGGTAGTCGCCTCCCATGTCGAGCCACCGTGAAGGCACCATGGGAGCCCCCCTGGCGGGGTCCGACCTCGGCCAGGTCGCCCAGCACTTGCCTGTGCATGACCCCAGGGCGCGCTGCAGAGCGGCCTGACGGCGCTCGAGTCGCTCCTCGCGGGTAAGAAGGTCGCATCGCGGGTCCTTACGCAGTTGTTCGCCGAGGAGCGGGTTCTCGGGCATGGCTCCCGGAACGTTCGAATCGGACATTCCGGCTACCACTACGACGTCAAACCGCATCGAGTCGGCGGCATAGAAGGGGGCCACGAACACGCCGGTGCCATAAGCGTGTCTGGGTGACGTTGCCGTGCCGGAGGCCAACCCGTCTCGGAGACGGGAGGTAAACGTAGCTAGGCTGCAGCCACGCGATATCCGTTCGAGCATCGCAAGCTCGTCGAGCAGGTCGTGGATCTCCTCCAAGACTGAGTCACCTGAGGAGCCCTCCGTCTCCTCGGATACCTCGGGAACGTAGCGCTCCAGGAGAGTCCTGGCCCAGTCGCACCACTTCTCCCAGGCGACGCTCTCGTCGCTCACCTCGCTGCACGGGGGTCGCGCCAGCTCGAAGAGCTCCGACATGAAGGCGCTCAGGGCATTCGGGGAGGTTCCGGAGTGTTGAGCGCCTCGGCCATTACCGGGCAGGGGGTCTGCCAGGCGTCTCGTCCACTCCTCAGCGCCCCCGACGATTCCAGCGCGTGCAGAGAGCGCAGTCCACTCTGCGACCGGGACCAAGCTTCCACCAGGCTTCTTCAAGTATATGGGTCCCGATGCGAACCAGCGGATCACGTCGGCGCGGGCCCAGTTACCCGCCGCCAGATCGAGGGCACCGAGGAGCACACGTGCGGCTGGCGTTCTCCCCAATGTCACCAGAGAAGGGCCAGACCAGGGTATTCCTGCGGCGTCGAGCTGCTGGTGGGCTATTCGTGCGTAACGTTCGCCACCGGGATGCAGGAGGGCTTGGCGCCACAATGGCACGCCGGTCTCCAGGCTCGCGAGGATGATCCTCACTGCCGCGCGCACCTCCTCGTCGGGGTCGCTGCATGAGACCAGATGATCCACGGCCAGTCTCCTCGGGGGTTCAGGGACGCGGTGAGCCGTGTGGCTCCCTAGCAGCCGTTCGAGTATCTGTGTCTGGCGCCGGTTCAGCTCTCCAGTGCCATGGACGATCAAGTGGCCTAGCTGACCTATGGTGCGGTCGCCGCGGTCGGGAGGATCAGGGCGTGCCCCAGCTGCTTCCCGATCGGTATCGGCGAATGCTTCGAGTGCCCTCAGGGCGGCTTCCTCGAGGTCTCGACGGTCGGCCATCCCGGCCTCGTGCAGCCGCTGACGCGTCGAATCGAGAATGCCGGCAAGGTCCGCCCCAACGGGTTCACCAGAAGTAGCCGCACTAAGTCCCTCTATGTAGGAGCGGTCACAGTCACGCAACTCGTCGAGCGCGCTGCACAGGAGAGCCAGTCCACGGTCGGTGCTGGCCAGGATGCCGAGCGGTCCAGTCCTCTCCTCGGCCGCGAGGCGAGTGGCTTCGGTCACCGCCATGGTGTCTGCCAGGCCGAGGCCCTCGTCGGCGAGTGCCTCGCGCCCGAGCATGCGCACGATATCTGCGACGACCACGAACCTCACGTTCGCCAGGCCAGCCGCTGGCGATGGGGTCCCAGCTTCCCCGACGGGTTCCCTCCCAGTGGCGCACACAGCGGACTCTGGCGGAGCGGGAACCCGGTGTAGGCGTGCCAGTTCGTGTGCGAGGCATATGCCCGCTGTATGAGATGGGACCACCACGCTCACTGGTGCCAGAGGATCCAACCTCTTCAGGCCAGCTATGCGTCCCGCCAGCTCGGCTACTACCGGATCGGCTGCGTAGGAGGTGTCAGGAATAGCCGAGCCACGCTCGTCGGGGGCTGTCGATCCGGTCATCGTTACGCATGCTACGAGGAGGTTGTAACGTCGGGCGCTATCTACTGCCCGGGGGGCCAGGTGCAGGGTAAACGGCCCCGCCGGCACGACTAGGAGGAGGGGATCGGATGAGTGCGGGAGATACGGCTTGGGTGCTGGTGAGCGCTGCTCTGGTGCTCTTCATGACTCCCGGCCTCGCTCTGTTCTACGGCGGCATGGTCCGGGCGAAGAACGTGCTCGGCATGATCATGCAGTGCTTCGCCTGCATCGCGATAGTGGCGGTGCTCTGGGCGGTGGTGGACTTCAGCCTGGCCTTCGGAAAGGGTCCAGGTGGCGGGGTCATCGGTGGATTCGGCTACGCGGGGCTCGGAGGCCTCGAGCACACCCTGGCCGGGTTCCATGGGCTTCATGTGCCGCCGCTCGCAGTAATGGCCTTCCAGATGATGTTCGCCATCATCACGGCTGCCCTGATCGCCGGCGGCACCGCTGACAGGATGCGCTTCGCCGGGTTCGTGGTATTCGTGGCCCTGTGGGCGACCCTCGTGTACGCACCACTCGCCCACTGGGTTTTCAGCCCTGAGGGTTGGCTGGCCCACCGAGGGGTCCTGGATTTCGCCGGTGGCACCGTGGTGGAGATCAACTCGGGGTTCTCCACGCTCGCGGTGGTCCTAGTGGTGGGCAGGCGTAAGGGATGGCCGGGCGAGGCGATGGCGCCGCACTCGGTGCCCCTCAGCCTGCTCGGAGCGGGGATACTATGGTTCGGTTGGTTCGGCTTCAACGCGGGCTCAGCCTTGGCAGCTAACTCCATCGCGGTTCATGCCTTCGTGAACACCCAGCTCGCAGCCGCTGCTGGCTTACTGGGCTGGATCGCGTTCGAGCGTGTGAAGGAGCACTACCCGACTACCCTTGGCGCAGCATCAGGCGCGGTGGCCGGCATGGTAGCCATAACGCCCTGTGCAGGCTTCGTCTCGGCCATGCCGGCCCTGGTCATAGGGCTCGTAGCGGGGATCCTCTGCGCGATGGCCGTACGCGTGAAGTTCCGCCTCGGCTACGACGACTCGCTGGACGTTCTCGGGGTCCACGGGGTTGGCGGCCTGGTGGGGATGGTTCTCCTGGGCTGCTTCGCCACCACCGCTGTCGATCCGGCAGGCGCCAACGGGCTGTTCAACGGGGGAGGGTTCCACTTCTTCGGCGTCGAGATCCTCGCCGCAGTGGTCGCAGCGGGCTACGCATTCGGGGCTACCTGGCTCATAGCCAAGGCCGTCGACCTGGTGATCGGCCTGAGGGTGTCGGATGAGGACGAGTCTCGCGGGCTGGACCTCAGCCAGCATGCCGAGAATGCCTACTCCATGTCCCGCTAGCGCCCGCGCCCGCTCCCGGATCGCTAGCGCCCGGATCGTCTCCAGTGCGACGTCGCCTACTCGATGTCGTTCTCGGCCCCGCGCCCCCATCGTCGTGGCAAGCCCTCATACTGGTCTGGTGACTACTCTCACGGCTACTCTCACGGCTGGAGCCGCGGGTCCACTCGGGGGATCCTGATGGAGGCCAAGACATACACGAACGAGGCCGTCGCCCACGAGGAAGAGCTGACCTCCCTGGAGCTGAGCCTCGTCGTCCCCTACTTCAATCCTGGCGCCCCCTTCAGGTCCCACGTCGCAGCCATCATCGCCGAGCTGGAGTCCACCGGCATCGACTTCGAGGTGCTGGCAGTCTCCGATGGCTCTACCGACGGCTCCGAGGAGGCCATCGACAGTATGGCCCCGAAGAGACTGCGGAGGATCGGGCTGTCGCACCACCAGGGCAAGGGCCAGGCGCTACGCGTGGGCATGAGGGAGGCCAGGGGACGCTACCTCGGCTTCATAGACGCCGATGGGGACCTGCCGGCCAGCCTCATCGGGCCCTTCGTCGACGCGATAAGGCGGGGCAGCGTAGACATAGTGGTCGGGTCGAAGCGTCACCCTGATTCGGTGGTCCATTACCCACTGACCAGGCGCTTCTACTCATGGAGCTACCAGCAGCTCACGCGGCTGGCCTTCGGCCTCCAGGTGGCCGACACCCAGACCGGGCTGAAGGTGCTGAGCCGCCCAGTGATCGATGAGGTGCTTCCTCTCATGGTGGAGAAGCGCTTCGCCTTCGACCTCGAACTGCTGGTCCTGGCCAGCAGGCTCGGTTACTCGCGCATCGAGGAGCTGCCTGTCCGGGTCGACCAGCGTTTCGGCAGCACGGTGTCCTTTAGAGCGGTACTGCGGATACTCTGGGACACCTGCGCCATATGGTGGCGCCTGAATGTCTCACATCGCTACGGGTAGCGAGCGCCTGCGGGTTGCCAACAGTTGACGCATTCATTGGTCATCGTCGGTCAACCAAGCATTGACAGATTGTTCATGTCATTGGATGATCCTGGACTGCGAACAGGTGTACGTGCTAAGGTAGTCGTATGGCGGACCGCATGCTCGGTGTGCGCGAGGCGAAAGCCATGACCAGGCCCGAGCGCTCATTCGTCTCCTCCGAGGCGAAGGTGACAGACCAGGAGCGCTTCGGCCCCCTCCTTTTCGCCTACGGCGAGGTCTACGGTGCCACACTTCGCTCTGCCTACCAGCGCTTGGTCGTCCGGGACGAAGAGCGCCAGCAGGTCCGCTCCTCACTGATCGGCGCAGGCTGGAAGGAAGACGAGGCCGACTCCATCATCGACGCCGCCCTCGCTGCGCATAAGGCCGCTATCGAATCCACCAAGCTGGCGCTCGATGCTGCGAAGCGCTCCCTCGAAGAAGTCGAAGGTAAGCTCGCCTGGGCGATGGCAGGGGACTCGGCCAAGCGTCGCCGGGAGCGCCACGGCCTTGCAAGAAGGCGCGACATCCTGGCAACCAGGGTTGTGAACCTAGAACGCCGTTTGGCAACAGGCGACGTGCGGGTCTGCTTCGGGGGTAGGAAGCTCGCCCGAGCCGGAAACGACCCAGCCGCCCACGGCTATGTGAGCCGGGCCGAGTGGCGGGGGTGCTGGCAGAGGGCGCGCTCTGGTGTGATCTACCTAAAGGGCGACAAAGAGGCGAGCTTTGGCAACTCGTGTGGGAAGGTCGTCCTCGCAGAGGACACCGAGGGCAGCTCGGGCGACATGTTGCGCCTTCGCATCCCAGACCTCGCTACGCCCGCTGGTGTGCGCCTGCGGGACCTCTCGGGCGGCGAGGAATGGGTGGAGATCCCGCTCCAGGGCTTGGCCTACGGGCGCGAGGAACTCGAGGCGGCCCTCGTCCCCGCAGAGACGGCAGCCGAAGCTAGGGCACGCTGGGAGGCTGACTGGAGCTTCTGGCCTGGCATCGAGCCCTGGCGGGACGAGGCCCGGGTGCTCGCCGAGGCGCTCGAGTACTTCACTGGCAAGCGCCCCTCTTTTGCACGAAGACTCCCGAAGCCACCACCATCTAACCCTTATAAGGCCAAGCTCGCCTCACGACCGGTGGCCGTGCGGGTCTGTTGGCGGGAGAAGAAGAAGGCGTTCTATGTCGTGGCCTCGGTCGAGCCTCTGGAGCCACTCGTACGCCTCCATCCAGGCCGGGCGCTACGCAGGCGCTTCAAGCGGGTAATGGGCATAGACCTGAACCCAGATCATGTGGCCTTCTGCGTCGTCGATCGCGACGGAAATCCCCTTTCATGGGGGAAGGTCCCCCTAGACCTCACCGGAAGCACGAGCCAGAACGCTGACTCGATTGGGCGAGCAGTCGCAGAGCTCGTCGCTCTCGCGAAAGCCCACGGTGCAGCGATTGCCCACGAGGCACTCGACTTCAGCCGATCCAGGGCCAATCTCCGCTATGGATGCTCACGCAGGATCGCGCGCCTGCTCTCGTCCTTTGCCTACAACAAGTTCTTTTCCACCTTGGCATCGCGGGCTAGACGCGACAAGGTGGCATTGGTCTTCGTGAACCCCGCGTGGACCTCCGTCCTAGGACAGGCGAACTACGCAGGGGTCTACGGAGTGTCGGTGGACCAGGGTGCTGCGTGCGTCATCGCAAGACGCGCCCTGGGCCTTCGCACACGTGTCAGACCATACGTGGCTCATGCTCTCTCCCAGGAGCGAGTAGCTGGGCACACGTCCTCGGGTAAACCGGGGCTGAAGCTCGTGGCAAAGGCGCTGCCAAAGAGGCGCTCCACCTGGGAACCAAGCGGGCTGTGCCTGAGATGGCACTCGGCTCATGGGCCAGACAGCCAGCCTGGTCCTGGGCCTCATGGCGTGATGGTCGCCACGAGAGCAGGGAGAGGCCCTGTTCTTGGCTCGCAACCTGCCCCTACTGCGGCATCTGGATACCTCATGTCGAAGGCAAGGCAGTCCCATGCGGTGGTGCCGTTGCCGCCGCGACCTGTCTCGCGCACGCAACTAGACAGGCATGATCCAGGTGGTCAGCTTTGGCCAGCAATGGCCGATCATGACCCATCTGGGGAGTAACGGCTCCTGTCTAGGTGCTTGCCCACCTGGAAGGCAGGAGAGGATGTCAAAGGGTCTTCACAATGCCATAACTGCTTCTCAGGCCTCTTTCCGAGATATCTCAGGGTTTACCCAGGTTCACGGGTAAGTATGGTCATCGAGGTCCACGCTGGATCTCGCAGTTCGGACAAGTGAGCCGCAGGTGCGAGCTACCAGGTCTTGGCTCAGCGCGCGCCGCTAAGGCAGAAGGAGGCAACGACATGAGAGTCCTCGTCCTGGGCGGTGACGGCTATCTGGGTTGGCCTACGGCGCTGCACCTATCGCGTCGGGGCCACGAGGTGGGGGTCGTGGACAGCTTCGCCCGCCGCCAGTACGACTTCGAGATGGGTGTGGACAGTCTGGTGCCGATCGCGACCCTCCAGCGTCGGGTGCACACCTGGAGCAAGGTGTCCGGACTGCATATAGCTCCATTCATAGGTGACCTCACCGACGCGACCTTCGTCGAGCGGACCCTCGCGGCGTTCGAGCCGGAGGCCATAGTCCACTTCGCCGAGCAGCGCTCGGCCCCCTACTCCATGATCGATCGTTCCCACGCCGTCTACACACAGGTGAACAACGTGGTGGGCACCCTGAACCTCCTATACGCCATAGCCGAGCAGGACCCTTCCATCCATCTGGTCAAGCTGGGGACCATGGGAGAGTACGGCACCCCGAACATCGACATAGAAGAGGGCTTCATCGAGATCACCCACAAGGGACGCAAGGACATCCTCCCGTACCCGAAGCAGCCTGGCTCCTTCTACCATCTGTCGAAGGTCCATGACAGCCACAACATCATGTTTGCCTGCCGTATATGGGGGCTCCGGGCCACCGACCTTAACCAGGGCATCGTCTACGGCCAGCAGACCGAGGAGACATCCCTGCATCCCGAGCTGGCTACGAGGTTCGACTACGACGGGGTTTTCGGTACCGTTCTGAACCGCTTCTGCGTGCAGGCAGTCGCCGGCCACCCGCTGACCGTCTACGGGCAGGGCAGCCAGATACGAGGGATGCTCGACATCCGCGACACGCTTGCCTGCATAGAGCTAGCCGTCACCCACCCTGCCGACAAGGGCGAGTACAGGGTCTTCAACCAGTTCACCGAGTCCTTCTCGCTGAACGAGCTGGCAGGGATGGTGTCTGACGTCTACCCGGGGACCGTCGAGATAAGCCACATAGACAACCCGCGCGTGGAGAGACAGGAGCATTACTACAGGGCAGCGCACACGAAGCTGCTCGATCTCGGTCTTGTCCCGCACATGCTCTCGGGCCAGACGATCGAAGGGCTTATCCACGTGGCGGAGCGCTACCGCGACCGGATCGATCCGGTGGCGATCAAGCCGACAGTGCAGTGGCGACACACTGCCTCCACGCTGGCCACGGCTGGTTCTGAGCCTGCAGTGCCGGAGGCCTTCGGTGTCGGAGTCGAGACCTCAGCCACGATCGGTTCAGCGGAGGGCTGAGAAGCACCTGGCGCCCTGCTCCACCTGTCAGCGGGAGTAGCAGTACCACACGCCGGACCCGTATCTCAGAACGTGGCCACAGAGAACCCGAACCTCAGGAACCCTGGGCTGGGGAACCCGAACTGAAGAACCGTGGGCTGGGTAATCCCAACCTCAGGAACCAGGACCTCCCGACGGGCTGCACGAGCGTGGATCGTAGGGAGGAAGGGTAGCGGCTGCCTGGTAGAGCGAGAGGCTGCTCGCAGCGGCGGTCTCCGTGTAGCCCCCGGAGCCACTCGGTGCGACACCCGATGGCGTGGCCGTAGGTGCCTGCGAGGGAGCCGTTCTAGAGCCTGAGGTGCCAGAGGTGGCGCTCGTAGAGGACTGGCTCTGTGGCGCCGAGACGCTGAAGTCGGAGCCTGTCACCACGGTCACGGCTGCTCCGTCTGCCGTGGGGCCCTGGCCTATCACCACCGATCCCGACATCGACTCGGCCACGCGTTCGGCCTGGTCCAGGTTTCCTTTCGCGTAGTAGACGGTGGTTTCCGACACGGGACCGACTGGCGTGGCATCGCCTACGCCCACGACGTCGAAGCCGAGGGCGTGCAGGGCTCCAGCGGTGTCCCCGGCCTGGTTATAAGTCCCAGTGCCGTTCAGCACCGACACGGTTACCGAGGAGGGGGAGATGCCCGAGCCGGGTGGGGAGTTGAGTCCGAGGAAGCTATCCACGTACTGCTGGTCGACGGGCTCTACCGGGAGCACCACGTCCCCGTAGTTCGCACCGCCGTAGTAGTAGCTGTTCGGATCTATGTACACAGGCAGGGTCGCGGTGGGGATGCTGCCGGGGTTCACGTGGCGGAAGGTCATGGCAAGGCTCAACATCGACGACACGCTGAATCCCTGGTCGACCTTGAGCTGGGGAGCGATGGAGCCTATTACCGCGTTCGCGGTCAGCGGGTTCGAGAGGGCCTGCTTCTCCACCTGTGCCCCCAGCACCTTCAGGAACTCATGGTCTCGCTTGATCCTGCTGAGGTCGCCAGTGGGGTCGTAGTACCGGACGCCGTTAACCCAGTAGTACATGTGACGAGCACGGACGAGGGCCAGTGCCTGGGCACCGTTCAGGAAGTGGCATCCCGGTGTGGTGATGTCCAGACCTGAGTAGTAGTCCCGTACCGGGTCCGGGAAGTACATGTGGAGCCCGCCAAGGGCGTTCACCACTCCCTGGAAGGTGTTGAAGTTCAGCTCGACGAAGTGGTTGATGGGAACGCCGAGGTCGTCCTCCACGGTGGCTACCAGACGTTCTGCCCCGAAGTTCAGTGCGGAGTCGACGCGGTTGGCAGAGGTGGTTCCGGGGATCGGTAGGAACAGGTCACGCGGTATGGAGAGTATCGAGGCCTGGCGGGTGGCTGGGTCGAGATGCAGGAGCATGGTGACGTCGCTCCTGGCACCACCCACCTCGGCGCATGTGCCGAAGTTCTGGGCACCTGCACCGTGGAGAACACAGCGCGAGTTATTACCTACCAGCAGGATGTTCTCGACGCCGCTGGATGGGATGCCGGTGATGCCGGCGATCTTCACCCGCGTTATCTGGTGGTTCCGGTAGCTCACGTAGGCGAAACCAGCACCCGCCACGATCACGACCAGTGCTACCAGCACTACGAGCGCTGCCACGATCCGCCTGCGCATGAGGCGGCGCCTGCGCCGCCGGATCGCCGACCTCGTGTATATCGGTGGCGCTGACCTGGTGGCAGCTGAGCGGTCGCCAGCCACCTGGCCCGGCTCGCCCGACGCGCCACGCGCGCCGGGCCTCTCAGGTGGCAGATGGCGTTCTGGCACGAGATCAGAGCTTAGAGGCTTGCCAGGAAGAGAAGGTGGACCACGTGTAGCTGATCTCACAGGATCCAACCCCCGGAGGCCGGGGGCCGGGCAGAGATGAGGCTTCCCTTTGTCTGATCCCCCAATCCGACCCCCGGGTGCCGGGGGCCGGAGGCCGGGGGCCGGCCAGCGGCGGCTTCGGGGAACGGCCCCCAGTCGCCCGGCTAGCGGCCTGGCGCGAGCGGGAGGCTAGCGTTTCTGGCCGATGCCCGACACAGGCCCCCGTGCGTTCAAGCACCGTAGCCGGCGTCGGTCCCTGGGATTGCCTGCCCGGGGACCGACGGCCTGGAGAAGCCGGGGTTTGCCCGAGCGGACCTGGAGGTCGGCGACCCCCGGTGGGCCACCGGCGCGCCGTAGCTCCAGGCGGATTCAGAGTGCCCGGCTGGTGGGGCTTCTGGCGGTCGGTGCGGTGATAGTGCTCCTGGCGACCTCGGCGGTCACCGAGACCGGCAAGAAGGGCGCAGCCTACAGACGGATGGCCGACAGGACCTATGCGTCCCTCGCCAGTGGGATCGCCCAGATCTCGAACAGCAACGGCCTTGCCCTAGACGCGTTCCTCTCAGGAGCTGCTGGCCTGGGTCGTGAGGCCTATCTGGCGGACATCTCCGAGCTGGAAGCTTCCGCTGAGGGAAGTGAACGCCAGATGGGGCTCATCGGCACCGCAGGAGCGCAGGCAGACGTCTCGGGGTGCGCGGAGGCTATAGGTGAGCGGGCGGCTGCACTCGTAGATATCCGGTCCTCGCTCTACTCCCTGGTTGGTGGCAAGGACGGCAGCCATCCGCTGGGCGCCAGCGCGGCCGCCCAAGGCCTCTCACGAGCCAGGGAGATGCTTAGCGTGGCAAACGGCGACTGGCGCAGGTGTGCAGCGTCGCTGCGCAGATCGCCGGGTTCCCCGATCCTGGCGCGCTCGAAATGGACATTGCCATCGGATGTATGGAGCACCGGCAGCCTCGATGCGCTTACCGGCGCGATCGCCTCGTCCAGCTCCTTGGCGCCACAGAGCGGACTCGCCATCGAAGCAGTAAGCCTGTCGCCCCAGGCGGTGTCGGTGTCGAGCACCTCGGCTCTGCTGCCACCTACGACATCCGTATCGGTGAGCCTGGTGGTCGCTGACACCGGGAACGTGACCGATCCCTCGGTCCGGCTCCATGTGTCGCTCAGCCCCTCGAACGCAGGCGGGACAGGCGGCAGCTCCCCACAGGGCGGCTCCCAGTCACGGGTGGTCGGGCCAGGGGGGGCACTGGGGGGAGGGGCCTCGCAGGCGGTTGTACTGGATCCCTTCGCTGTTTCTCCAGGGGCTAGCTACGTGCTCAGCATCAGTGCCAGCAGCCAAGGAGGCTCACCCGGGGCCAGTGACCAGGTATCCTTCTCCATCGCCAACGCCGCCCCTCCTGAGGTGACCACGCCCGTTCCGGCGAAGCCTGCCAAGGGCGTGGCCAGCAGCTCGCCTGGGCAAAGGAGCCGAGGCCGAACCGCGGGGTGACTTCGCACGCCGCCAGCTCTTA
Organism: Actinomycetes bacterium; assembly: GCA_021801795.1. Lineage (GTDB taxonomy): Bacteria > Actinomycetota > Acidimicrobiia > Acidimicrobiales > JAJYXR01 > JAJYXR01. The sequence goes on along the minus strand of JAJYXR010000041.1, from coordinate 8,737 downwards.
GTATCACAGCAAGAGGCTAACGAAGGGGGTCCGAGGGACGTGACCGACAGCATTACCATCACCGACAATCGCACCGGGAGCTCGCTCGAGATCCCCATAACCAACGGAGGGGTGGCTGCCAGCGAGTGGCAGAAGCTCCTTCCGGGCATCTGGTTCTACGATCCGGGTTTCGTGTCCACCGCCGCGTGCGAGAGCGCGATCACCTACCTGGATGGTGAGAAGGGCATCCTCCGCTACAGGGGATATCCCATCGAGGAGCTGGCTGAGCGCTCGACGTACCTGGAGGTCGCGTACCTGCTTCTGCACGGGGAGCTGCCCACGGAGAGCGAGTACGAGGCCTGGCGCAAGGAGATCACCTACCACACCTTCATACACGAGAACGTGCGCAAGCGGTTCCTGGAAGGTTTCCACTACGACGCCCACCCGATGGGGATGTTCGTATCAGCGGTCGCGGCGCTCTCCACCTTCTACGCGGATGCCAAGGACATCTTCGACCCTGCTTCGCGCCATAAGCAGATCATCAGGCTCATCGCGAAGATGCCCACGCTTGCTGCAGCCGCTCACCGTTTCAGCGTCGGCATGCCATTCGTATACCCTGATAACTCACTCGGTTTCACCGACAACTTCCTCTCGATGATGTGGAAGGTAGCGGAGCCGCGCTTCGACGCGAACCCGGTACTCGCGAGGGCGCTCGACATCCTCTTCATCCTCCATGCCGACCATGAGCAGAACTGCTCCACGACGGCCATGCGGGTGGTGGGGTCGTCCCACGCCGACCCCTATTCGGCGGCGGCAGCCGCCTGCGCGGCGCTCTACGGTCCGCGCCACGGAGGTGCGAACGAGGCTGTGATCCGCATGCTCACCCAGATCGGTTCTGTTGACGAGGTGCCGGCTTTCGTGAAGGCAGTGAAGGAGGGGCACGGCCGCCTCCAGGGGTTCGGACATCGTGTCTACAAGAGCTACGACCCGAGGGCGAAGATCATAAAGCGCACCGCCGATCAGGTATTCACCGTCACCGGGAAGAACCCCCTGCTCGACATCGCCCTGAAGCTGGAGGAGATAGCGCTCTCGGATGAGTACTTCACCTCCCGGAAGCTCTACCCGAACGTCGACTTCTATTCGGGTCTCATCTACCAGGCGATGGGGTTCCCGCTGGAGATGTTCCCGGTCCTGTTCGCGATACCGCGGGTGTCGGGTTGGCTGGCCCACTGGCAGGAGCTGCTCGACGAGGAGGCGAAGATAGCCAGACCGCGCCAGCTCTACATCGGCAAGGAGCAGCGCAGCTACGTGGCCATGGACCAGCGAGGCCGCTGAGCAGGCGCCAGGGTCCGTGGGGCGCTTTCCTCGTGGGGCGCCAGGCTCCGTGGGGCGCTTGCCTCGTGGGGCGCTTCCAGCAGGTCCATCCGGCGCCCTCAGCGTTCCAGGTGGGGGACCAGGCGCATCAACCCTTCTTGGACCATCGACACCGCGAGGCGACCGTCGTCTGTGAAGAGGAACCCTCGCGCGATCCCGCGTGATCCGTATGCGCTCGGGCTGTCCATGTCGTAGAGCAGCCATCTGTCGGCACGGAACGGCCTGTGGAACCACATGCAGTGGTCGAGGCTCGCACCCATGAAGTCGGCATCGTCCCAGCGCACGTCATGTGGGGCCAGCATGGTGTCGAAGAGTGACATGTCGGACGCGTAGGCAGCCACGCAGGCGTGCAGGAGCGGGTTGTCAGGAAGCTCGCCATCCGCGCGTATCCAGAGCCGCTGCAGGGGCTCCTTCCCCTCGTGGTGCATCCAGGGGAGCTCTCCGATGTGGCGCTGGTCTATCGGGTGCGGCCTCGCGAACCACTCTGCCAGAGCATCCCGGTATGGCTCCAGGCGCTCCCAGAGGGTCGGCAGGCTCGACGGATCTGGGACGTCAGGCATCTTCACCTGGTGCTCCAGGGCACCGTCTTCGGGGACCTGGAAGGAGGCATGGAGATTGAAGATTGCCTGGCCATGCTGGATCGCGACCACCCGCCGGGTGGTGAACGAACGCCCATCGCGGATTCGGTCCACCTCGTAGAGGATGGGCACCGAGGGATCGCCGGGCCTGAGGAAGTAGGAGTGCAGGGAGTGGACGTTGCCCGTTTCCACCGTCCGCCCGGCCGCCATGAGCGCCTGTGCGGCCACCTGCCCACCGAACACCCTCTGGCGATCCTCGTCGGGGCTGAGCCCGCGGAAGATGTTCACCTCTATCGACTCGAGGTCCAGCAGCTTCACGAGGAAGTCCAGCGCATCGCTCACCCGATAATCCTGGCAGGATGTGGCCATGAGCACCACCTCGTTTCCCGAAGGCTTCCTCTGGGGAGCCGCCACCGCCGCTCACCAGGTGGAGGGTTCGAACTGGAACAGTGACTGGTGGGAGTTCGAGCACCAGGCCGGCTCCGGATGTGCCGAACCGAGCGGTGACGCCTGCGACAGCTGGAGCCGTTGGCCCGAAGATCTCGATCTGGTGGCCAGCCTCGGACTGGGCGCTTACAGGTTCTCCATGGAGTGGGCACGTATCGAGCCCGAGGAAGGCGAGTACTCGGTGGCTGCCCTCGATCATTACCGTCGTGTCCTCGCGGGTTGCCACGACAGGGGCCTGGTGCCAATGGTCACCATGAACCACTTCACGTTACCCAGATGGCTGGCCCGCCGTGGCGGATGGGAATGGGACCAGGCCCCCGAACGCTTCGCTCGCTACTGCCGGCGCACCATCGCGCACCTCGGGGACCTGATGAGCTGGGTCTGCACCGTGAACGAGCCGAACATCGTCGCGGTGATGGGATATCGCTTCGGGATCTTTCCTCCGGCCGTGTCGGACGGAGCACGACGCGACCTGGTCCAGAGCGCCCTCATAAGGGCCCATCACGCCGGACGTGATGCCATCAAGGCTGCCGGCGACCACCTCAGGGTAGGCCTAACCCTCTCCATGACCGACTACCAGGCCCTGCCGGGCGGAGAGGAGAAGCTGGAGCAGATACGTGCCCGGATGGAGGACGGCTTCCTGGCGGCGGCACGACGCGACGACTTCCTCGGCGTACAGACCTACTCGAGGGCCCGGGTGGGTCCTCTCGGCACACTGGGTCCCGAGGAGGGTGTGGCGGTGACCCAGATGGGATACGAGTACTGGCCCCAGGCACTCGAAGGCACCCTGCGACGTGCGGCCGAGGTGCTCGGAGGAGTTCCGCTCCTGGTCACCGAGAACGGCATATCCACCGACGACGATTCCGAGCGGGTGGAGTTCATCGCCAGCGCCCTCCGGGGGATCAGCCGCTGTCTGGCAGACGGCATCGACGTTCGTGGATATGTCTACTGGAGTCTCATGGACAACTTCGAGTGGGTTCTGGGCTACGGACCGAAGTTCGGTCTGGTAGCCGTCGACCGCAGCTCCTTCGATCGCCGGCCTAAGCCCTCCGCTGCCTGGCTCGGAGCGGTGGCCCGTGCCAATGCCCTCGGCACCCAGGCGACCCCGGCACCTAGGTGACTGGCCTCTAAGCCCTGGTGGGAGATCAGGCCAGGCGTCGGCTAGAGTAGGGGGGATGAGAGGCGCTATGCGCCGCCTGTGGGAGCTTTACCACACCCCGGCCGGCCTGAAGCTGTTCCGATACACCATGGTCTCGGTGATCTCCACCCTCGTCTCCCAGGGCACCCTGTTCCTCGTCTTCGGGATCCTGAGGCTGTGGTCGGCTGTTCCCAGCAACATATTCGCGAACGCGGTGGCCACGGTGCCCTCCTACTATCTGAACCGGAACTGGGCATGGGGTAAGTCGGGGCGTTCTCACCTCATGCGCGAGGTAGTGCCCTTCTGGGCGCTCTCCTTCGCGGGCATGGGCCTATCCATCGTCACCGTCGGAGTCGCAGCGCACTGGTGCCAGAGCGAGCACTTCGGTCACATGGTGACCTCGATCTTCGTGAACGGCGCGAACCTTCTGGCCTTCGCGATCCTCTGGGTGATCAAGTTCCTCATCTTCAACCGTCTCTTCCATGTGGAGCCCACCGTCCTAGGTCTAGACCCAGTGGAACTAGCTCTCTCGCACCTGACTGCCCCCTCCATGTCCGAGGCAGCGGGATCGGCTGCACCAGGCGCGGCGGCTGAAGCGACCGTGGAAGGCGCAGCGCGAGGCTCGGTAGCAGGATTCGGGTATGCCGGTCCCGTGGTAGGCATCGATTCAGCGCTGGCCAGAGCCGTGCCGGCGGAGGGTGAGTCGCCAGATCCGGGTGCAGAGCCCGAGTTCCTGGACGCCTGAGCGCAGGTGACTTCTCTGACGTCGAAGCAGCCAGTTCCTTCGGGGCATTCTGATGGGTGACTACGAGCCAGGCCCCGGCGCACTCCTGGACGGGGCGTTTCCCGAAGCTCTATCCCGCATCTCGCCGGTTTCGGCGCTGGCGGCTGAGGAAGGTCGCTCCCGTCAGGACACGCTCACGAAGCCACCTGGCGCTCTGGGCCTGCTGGAAACGGTCGGCATCCAGCTATGTGCCATCTCCGGCCAGTGTCCACCTCCCCTACCCCTGCCGGCTGCGGTGGCGGTGTTCGCTGGCGACCACGGAGTTCTGGCAGAGGGTGTATCGCCATGGCCCTCGGAGGTGACCGCGCAGATGGTCGCGAACTTCGTCTCCGGAGGTGCTGCCATCAACGTTCTCGCTCGCCAGGTCGGCGCCGAGGTGGTGGTGGTGGATGTGGGTGTGGCAGCGGACCCGCCAACGCAGGGCGGCTATGTCGATGCGAAGGTCCGGCGAGGCACCGGGAACATAGCCGTGGAGGCTGCCATGACGCTGCCAGAGGCCCGCCGTTGCCTGGATGTGGGCGCGGGCCTAGCTGCGGATCTGGTCCGGGCTGGTTTTCGTTGCCTCGCCACGGGCGACATGGGCATCGGGAACACCACCCCGTCTGCCGCGCTGATAGCCGCGTTCTGCGACAGGGAGGCCCGGGAGGTGACGGGGCGGGGCACCGGCATCGACGACTCGATGCTCGCCAATAAGGTCTCCGTGGTCGAGCGTGCACTCGGGCGTGCCCTTGGGCGGGGACCCGGCGGGGGAGCGGAGTATGCGAGCGGCGGAGCTCCGGGGCCGGCGAAGACCATCGGGGGAGATCGTGCTGGGAGCCGACCGACGGATGGCGGGTGGGGTCTGGATGATCAGATCGGCCTGCTGGCCTCCCTGGGGGGCCTGGAGATAGCAGCTCTGGCCGGCTTCGTCGTGGGCGGCGCGTCGCTCGGTGTCCCAGTGGTGGTGGACGGGGTCATAGCTCTCGCTGCGGCGGTGGCGGCCGCTGCCATGGCCCCGGATTGCAAGGGGTACCTCATAGCCGGCCACCGTTCCAGCGAACCAGGAGCCAGCGTAGCGCTCGACCATCTGGGGCTGGACCCGCTTCTCGACCTGTCCTTCCGGCTGGGTGAGGGCACTGGCGCCTGCCTGGCTCTGCCGGTAGTTCAGGCAGCGGCGAGGGTGCTGGCCGAGATGGCTACCTTCGACTCAGCAGGGGTTGCGAAGAAGGCTCCCTGAGCCGCCTGGCTGGGCCCTGGGTTCTGAGCTCTGGGTTCTGAGCTCTGGGTTAGTCGCGAAAGTTCGTGAACTGCAGCGGAATGGATATCTCGTCGGAGTCCTTCAGAGCGGATATGACGGCCTGGAGGTCGTCACGCTTCTTTCCGCTGACCCGGACCTGCTCTCCCTGGGTCTGGGAGGACACGCCCTTCAAGCCGGTCTCCTTTATGAGCCGGTTGATCTTCTTCGCGTTGTCTGCCGTGATGCCTGCCTGGATGGCTATGTGCTGGCGTGCACGGCCCTTCGATGCTTCCTCCACCTTGCCTGGTGCCAGAGATTTCAGCGAGACCTTCCTCCTCACCAGCTTCTCCTCGAGAACCTGGTAGAGGGCTCTCAGGCGGTCCTCCGTGGCCGACTCGAGCACCAGCTCGGTCTCGGTGAGCTCGATGGTGGAATCCGTTCCCCGGAAGTCGAAGCGGGTGGATGCCTCGCGGTTGGCCTGGTCGACTGCGTTACGGACCTCCTGGTGGTCCACCTCTGAGACGATGTCGAAGGTTGGCACGACGAGATCGTAGCCTTCTCCTGGCGAAGTCGCAGGCGATCTGCCCTGCTCGGGTCGATACCCGGGTAACTAGCGGAGTGCGTTGGAGCCGGCCGGGCCACTCGGAGGGTAGGCACCGTGCCTGGCCGGAGCCGTCGAGACGCTAATGTCATTGCCGGGTCGGTGCCCGAGCGGCCAAAGGGAGCAGACTGTAAATCTGCCGGCACAGCCTACGGGGGTTCGAATCCCTCCCGGCCCACCGCAGGTCAGGGGTTCATTTAGGTTGGATGCGCTCCGGGTCCGCCAACTGGCCGCGGTTAGTGCCCTTGATGGGGCGTCGTAGGCGACATGTTCAGCTGCGGCGATAGCGTCCCGGCAGGCTACGACGCCACCGCGGTTTACGGCCTGGATCACCCCATCCGCATTCCTGATCCCGGCGACTGGCCTGCATATCCACACCATCTCCTGCTGTGGAACCCCTCGGAATCGACCCGGAGGTGACAGACGTCCCCAGCCCGGCCGGCCTGGACACCACAGCCACGAGAAGGATGGTGACGTTGTCGGGAGCGCCTCTCTGTATCGCCTTTCTCACGAGCACCTCGCAGGCCTGCTCCAATGCCGTGGAGCCAAGCCCTTCCCGAGAGGCTCCACCTGGAAGACCAGCGCCCCCTCGGAGGTGGCCGGAATGCATTGCCATGCCCGCGGTCTCGGCAATCTCGTGGCGCGCGACAACGCTCCAAAGGCCATCGGTGCAGAGGGCTATCACGTCCCCATCACGCACCTTCTCTCTGGCCAGATCGACCGTTATGCCGGGGTTCATGCCGAGGCAGCGAGTCAGCACCGAGCGCGCCGGATGGGATGCCGCCTGCTCTGGAGTGATGAGTCCAATCCGGATCATGTCCGCCACCTGAGAGTGATCCGTGGTCATCTGGCGTGCCTCGCCGTCTCGTACGAGATACGCGCGAGAGTCTCCCACATGGGCGACAAGTGCCTCCTCGGCATCGAAGCTAAGAGCGGTGAATGTCGTAGCCATGCCGTAGTTGCCCGTGACCACCGCCGCGCCGTAGACCTCTGCGTTGGCGGCACGTGCGATCGCGCGTAGACGTTGCCGCGGGCGATCACGCGGGCCAATAGCCCAGTTGGCCACCGCCGTATCGACCGCAGTGAGCGAGGCCATCTCCCCTCCTTCATGCCCGCCAAGGCCATCAGCCACTACGAACAGGGGTGATCCAGTCTCACCCTGCCCCGCATTGCCCGAGTCCGGTACCCAGGCTCCAGCTCGATCCTCGTTGTTCTCCCGCACGCAGCCCCTGACGGAGACGAAGGCGAACTCACCCCATTCGAAGTCGCCACTCGCTGCGAGCTCGTCGTCTTCCACAGCAAGTTGGCCGAACGTGGTGAGGGAAACCGTGGACTGGGCCGTGCCGGACTGGGCCGTGCCGGGACAGCCGACCCCCCCGGCAGGGCAACCGGGGGGGTCAGGCTGGTTATGGGGAGGGATCTTTCGTTGCATGGATAGCTAGGACCAGGAGCGGTGCCTGGTATCCGGTCCTGTCATGCCGGTGTGCCGGGTGGCACCTGAGGGGTCATCTGGCGCTGTGCCATACGCTGCTCGTACACACCGCGGGCAACGTGGCGATGGGGGTTGGCGGTATACCAGATGATTCCGGCCACAGCCCACACGCCGACCACGATGATCGCCTTTATGGCATCGGTGGCACCAGATCCTCCACCTGAAACTGCTAGGTAGACGACACCGAGAAGCTCCGCCACGTTCATCAGCAGCCCGAGGCCTGGCAGGGCGATGTGCTTGACCTTGCTCTTGTCGTGGCGGCTCGCGAATGCGACCACGCATATCAGGCAGGTCATGCCGTAGACAAGGAAGGTGCCGATGTTGGAAGCCAGGGTCACCTGCGTGAGGTTGTCCACGGTGTGGACGCCATATATTCCTATGAGCGCCGACAGGATGGTCATCACCAGTATCCCGCCATGAGGAGTAGCGAAGCGTCCGTGCAACCAACCGATCACCGAGGGGAGCTCACGGTCCTTGGCCATGGCGTAGCTGATACGGACCCCTGTGTTGACACACGCCAGGGTCGTTCCGATTAGCGCAAGCAGCACCGTGAATGCCACTAGTAGGGCCACCGCTTCACCGCCTCCCCCGAACATCCGGTTGGCCGCGTTCTGCACCATCGTGCCAATCGGCGCGGGGTCGTTCCCTGCGGCCAGGTAAGGGTTAGGTCCCTTCTGCCCTGCGATAGTGGCCGCTCCGAGGGCGAAGTTAGCCCCGAAGTACTCGAATAGGTAGCAGAAGCCACCCTGGATGAGCAGGCTTATCATCACCCCCCGCTGGATGTCGCGATCGGGGCGCTTCGCCTCTGCTCCGAGAGCGGTGATCGACTCGAAGCCGACCAGCAGCAGTATCGCGATCGTCGACTGGTAGAGCAGGTTCACGAAGTTATGGGGCAGCAAAACGGCCCCAGCGTTTGGCTGCACGTATCCGGCGTGAGGATGCCCGACCCTGAATACTATGAAGAACATGATCGTCATCCCCACGAGGGTCACTATCTGGATCACGTTGATCACGAGAGCCGTTATCGGGCTCTTCGCGATCAGGCGTGGGGCGGTGCCGGACCGGTGACCCGCCCATAGGCATCCACCACTAGGCGCCCTGCGTCTCCGATTCTTGTTGTTAGACACA